>CAZFCA010000018.1:0-26220 GCA_964517415.1 uncultured Rhodospirillaceae bacterium | reverse complement strand
ACGCTTGGAATGCCAGTTTAGGATTCTTCCTGCCGCATCCTCAGCTTCAACAGTAAAATGGCTTCTTTTTGCCTGATATCTTCGTTTGGAAATCTTTTTCTTTGCGGGTGACAAGAACAAGGGATTCAGATAGTTTTTATGATAAGGATTCTATTCCTTTTCTCTCCTCCCGCGCAGGTTTTACGTGCTGAAATTCTTCGTCCGCTTTTTTGCCGTCATCGGATTTTTGGTTATCGCGCTCATCGGCGGCGGCATTTATATTGCCCTTCATACGCAAACCCGCTCCCAAAGCGCGCCTGCCGAGATCGTTCTCTTCATCAATTTTAACCGCGCCATTGTAGAGCAAAACGAGCCGTCGCCCTTTAAACTAGCCTTAGACGACGAACCGATGGTTCTTCTGGATCTTTTGAACGCCATCGACAAGGCGGCAGGCGATCCGCACGTTAAAGGGCTTATCGCGCGCTTTGGGGCAGAGCAGCCATCAATGACGCATGCGCAGGAAATCCGCGCCGCGCTTAGCCGTTTTCGCGCCAAGGGTAAATTCACGTATGCCTTCGGAACGGATTTTGGCCAGTTCGGTTCCGGCAATCGCGCCTACTTCCTCGCCTCGGCTTTCGAAAATATCTGGCTACAGCCTGTGGGCACCGTGAGTCTAACGGGCGTTGGTATCTTCTCGCCTTTCGCCAAAACCGCCTTGGACAAGGCCGGCATTACGGCCGACTTCATGCAGCGCGAGGAATTTAAATCCTTTATGGAAGTGGCGCAGCGCGACAGCTTCTCGTCGCCCGCAAAAGCCCAAATACAGGCGTTGGCGGGCAACCTTTCGGAACAAATCGCCAAAGGCATCGCCGAAAGCCGCAAATGGGATTCCGATCATGTGAAGAGTCTTATGGCGCGGGGACCCTTTACCGACGAGGAAGCCGCTCAGGAAGGCCTTGTGACGCGCCTTGCCTATGCGGATGATCTTCAGGAGGAGCTTGAGCGCAAGACAGGCAAAGGCGTCAAGCAGCTTGAAGTCGAAGACTATTTGGCCATCGACGACGACGACGACGACAATCCCAATGTAATTGCGCTGATTTTCGGCACCGGCATCATCATGGAAAAAGGCATCGACGGCGGCAGCGTCGTGGGCGAAAATGTCATGGACGCCAATGAGATAGCAAACGCCTTTTATACGGCAGCCGAAGATAAGGATGTGAAGGCCATTCTTTTCCGCGTCGATAGTCCCGGGGGCGCACCCGCCGCCTCGGAAAGCATACGCCGTTCGCTTGTCCAAGCGCAAAAAAAAGGTAAGCCTGTCATCGTATCCATGGGCGGAGCGGCGGCGTCGGGCGGCTATTGGGTCGCCATGAACGGAAACAAAATCATCGCCGACCCTGCCACGTTAACGGGATCCATTGGAGTATTGGCGGGTAAATTCTCGCTTTCCGGATTGATGCAGAAAATCGGCGTTTCCATAGACGGTTTCGCGACAGCGGAATCCGCAGGCATGTGGAATCTGGCCTTGGATTTCAAGCCCGAACAAAGGGCGCGGCTCGGAGCCTTGCTGGACAGCACTTATCGCACGTTCGTGACGAACGTCTCGAAAGCGCGGAACATTCCGATAGAAAAAATGCCGGCAATCGCCAAGGGCCGCGTATTTACGGGCGAACAGGCGGTGAAGGCGGGGCTTGTCGATGCGCTGGGCGGCTATGATGTCGCTCTTTTGGAGGTGCGCAAGGCTTTGAACCTAAGCGCGGACGCGCCCCTAATGATCGAAATCTATCCGCAGCCGCCATCGGCTGCTGAAAAATTGTTGAAACTCGCGCGGCGTTTCGGCGCGGAAAGCGCCATGATCTCGTCGGTTTTGGCAAAATGGGAAAACGCTCGTTCCGCAATCGGCGCGGCTTGCGATTGGGCTTTCGGCAAGGACCCGATCGTTGCGCGCATGCCGCCTTTTGGAGGGGATTTATGAACGGTTCCCCGATTGTCGTCCTTGCCGCCGGAGGAACGGGTGGCCACATTTTTCCGGCGGAAGCCTTGGCGCGGGAGCTTTTGGGGCGCGGCTATCGCGTCGCTTTGATGGCGGACAAGCGTGGCGGCGCGTTTGGCGGCGATTTACCGGTTCCCGTTTATACCGTTCGCGCCAGCAGCCTTAAACCGGGAATAATCGGAAAAATAAAAAGCGTCGCACAAATGGCAATGGGAGTCGTACAAGCACGGTGGCGGCTTCAAAAGCTGCGTCCCGCGGTCGTCGTCGGTTTCGGCGGCTATCCATCCGTGCCGACTCTTTTCGCTGCGGCGCGGCTAAACATCCCCATAGTGCTGCATGAGCAGAACGCCGTTCTTGGCCGCGCCAATCGCGCGATGATGGACAAAGCTAAAATCGTCGCCACATCTTTCCCCCACGTCGTCGGGCTCAAGCCGCCCGAAGGCGTTCGGCTTGTCCACACAGGAAACCCCGTGAGACCTGCCTTCATGGCGATGCGGGCGAAACCCTACGCCCCCCTCAAGGACGAAGGAGCCATGAATATCATTGTTCTTGGCGGTAGCCTCGGCGCGCGGGTTTTCAGCTCGGTCGTGCCGCAGGCGCTCGCTCTTTTGCCCGAACCGATGCGGCGGCGGATTGTCTTGGCGCAACAATGCCGCAAGGATGATTTCGAAACCGCGCGGTCTTTTTTCGCTTCCGCCGGTATTGACGCCGATCTGTCGCCATTTTTCAACGACGTGCCCGAACGGATGGGCGAAGCGCATTTGGTTATTTGCCGCGCAGGCGGCTCGACGATTGCCGAGCTGACGGTTGTAGGGCGGCCGTCGATCCTTGTCCCCTACCCTCACGGGCATTCGAACGAGCAGGCCGCGAACGCCGAAGCCGTCGCCGAAGCCGGCGGCGCGTGGGTGATTTCAGAGCAAGCCTTCACGCCCGAGGCCTTGGCCGTGCGCCTCGAATCCCTTTTGGCCCTTCCGTCGAGCTTAACCAAGACGGCAGCGGCCGCGCGCGCCTGGGGCAAGGTAACGGCGGCGGACGGCCTTGCCGATTGCGTGGCAAGCCTTATCGATAATGAGAAGCAATATTAGAAAGGAATAAATTGTGAATTGGGCTCAAGAAAATTCTTCGACGCATTTTTCGCCGCAATCGGCCGACATGCTTCATTTTGTCGGCATCGGCGGCATCGGCATGAGCGGCATCGCCGAGATTTTGCATAACCTCGGCTATAAGGTTCAAGGCAGCGATATGGCGGATAACGCCAACGTCAAGCGTTTGCGGGACAAGGGAATTATCGTTCATATAGGGCATAAAGCCGAAAATTTGGGAGCGGCAAGCGTCGTCGTCATTTCCTCCGCGGTAAAGCCGGATAATCCCGAAGTGATGGCTGCGCGCGAGGCCTATTTACCGGTCGTGCGCCGCGCCGAGATGCTAGGCGAATTAATGCGCCTGAAATGGGCGGTCGCGGTCGGCGGCACGCATGGCAAGACGACGACGACATCGATGGTCGCCTGCCTTTTCGAGGCGGCGGGGCTGGACCCCACGGTCATCAACGGCGGCATCATCAACGCTTATGGAACCAATGCGCGTCTGGGCAGCGGCAAATGGATGGTGGTCGAATCGGACGAATCCGACGGCAGCTTTACGAAACTGCCTTCAACCATAGCGATCATTACGAATATGGACGCCGAGCACATGGATCATTATCAGGATTTCGAGGCCGTGCGGCGCGCCTACGAAACCTTCGTGCAAAATACTCCTTTTTACGGCTTTGCCGTTTTATGCATCGACCATCCCGAAGTGCAAAGCCTGATTCCTCGCGTCAAGGACCGGAAAATCATCACCTACGGCCTTTCGCCTCAGGCGGACGTGCGCGCCGTAAATGTGCGAGCGGAAGCGAACGGCTCGCGTTTCGACGTGTGCATTTCCGACAGGCGTAAGGGAAAAGCGAGAACGATCAAGGAATTCTTTTTACCGGTTATCGGCGCGCATAATATCCAAAACGCTTTGGCGGGCATCGGCCTCGGCGCGCAGTTGGGCTTCGAGGACGATTTGATGCGCAAAGCGTTCGCCTCGTTCGAAGGCGTGAAACGCCGGTTTACGAAGACCGGGAGCGTCGGCGGGATTACAATTATCGACGATTACGCCCACCATCCTGTTGAAATTGGCGCGACTTTAAAAGCCGCGCAGCAGGCCAAGGACGGCAAAGGACGGGTCATTGCGGTCATGCAGCCTCATCGGTATTCGCGTCTTTCAGGCCTGTTCAATGATTTCTGCACCGCCTTCAACGACGCCGATTGCGTCATCGTGGCTGATGTTTATCCGGCCGGAGAAAAGCCTATCGACGGCGCGAGCCGCGACGCACTGGTCGAAGGATTGCGCGCGCACGGACACAGGGATGTTCGCGCTTTGCCGGATCCTTCAGCCTTGGCGTCGATAATCGCGGAAAGCGCGAAGCCCGGCGATTTCGTGATCTGCCTTGGCGCGGGAAGCATCAGCGCGATGGCCAACGCCCTGCCCAAGGAACTGGAAGCCGTTTTGGCGAAAAAGGGGTAGGCCTGTGCCCCTCTCCCTCATCCGCATCATCGATGTCGCCCAGACCAAAGACGGCATTCGCGTCGCCTATTACGACGAAGACAAAGAAAAACACTGCCTATGGCATGGCGAGCCGCCTGAAATCGGAAGTGTCTATGCTTTTGATCCCTTACATCAAAAAGATGCCCGCAAAATCGCCGTCCCCGAAGCGGGGTCATGGAGTCCCGATAGCGACGCCTTGCGCTGGCGTAAGCCTTTGCAGCCTTGCGGCCTTTCGCGCATGGAAATATTGAGGCGGCGGCATATCATCAAACGCGCCGTTAGAAATTACTTCGACTCCCAAAACTTTATAGAAATCGACGCGCCGCTCCTTGTCAGCGGGACGACTCCCGATATTTCCGTCGATAGTTTCAGCGTCGATGGCCGCTATCTGGCGACCTCGACCGAATACCAGCTTAAACGCTTGGCGGTAGGAGGCTTTACGCGGCTTTATTCATTGACCCAGAATTTCCGCGCGGGAGACAGCAGCGCGCACCGCAATCCCGAATTCACGATGCTTGAATGGGGGCGCATCGGCGAAAGCATGAAGGAGATCGAAAACGATGTCGAGGAAATGACGGCCTCGGCACTTGCGGCATTGCGCCTTCCTGAAACAATCGACTATCAAGGCCGCCGCATAGATATGAAGCGGCCTTGGGATCGTTTGCCTGTCCTTGCCGCTATCGAAAGCGCGACCGGCATCAGGATAACCGATTTCGACGCGTCATCCTGCCGGAAAGCCGCCGAGGCGGCCGGCATGGAAATCCGCGCCGACTGGGCGGAAAACAGGGATTTTCTTTTCAGCCTTCTGATGGATTTCATCCAGCCTCAACTTGGCTCAGAGCGGCCTGTTTTTCTTACCGACTGGCCATTGTTTCAAACCACCTCGGCTGGCGCGGACCCATCCGATCCATCGCTTGCCAGCCGAAGCGAACTCTATATCGGCGGCCTTGAAATCGGCGACGGATTTGCCGGCCTAGCCGACGCGGACATGCAGACACGGCTTTTCGAGCATGCGATGGTATTGCGCGCGCGGGAAGGCAAAGAGCCTGTCGCTTTGGATAAAAAATACCTAGAAACGATGCGGTTGGGATGTCCCTACGGCGCAGGGATGGCTCTCGGTTTCGACCGTCTTGTAATGCTTTTAACGAACCAGCCAACCATAGTCCCTACCCTCGCTTTTTCATGGAATGAACTATAAAGGGGGGCGTCCGGCGTCCCGATCCTCACTCTTCGTTCGAGATATAATCAAGGCGCCTGCGAACATCGTCCACATTGATCTTAGGCAAGGTTTGGTCCTTCTTCTCATAAGCGTCGATCACCTGCCTGTACAAAGTCGCCGCGCCTTCGCGGTCGGAAACGCGGTCGTGCATGACGCCCAAATTCAGCCGGTAAAACATATTGTTCGGCTGCATCTCGACAGCGCGATGCTGATGAACCATCGCCTGTTTAACATCGCCTTTCAGCATGAACTCGCGCGCCATCTCGGCTTGCTGTTCGGCAGCGCCAACGGTTGACTCCTTTGGTTTTGCCAAAACGGGCTCCGTTTTCTGAATCTTAACGGATGGAGCCGTCTTTTTAACGTCGGCTTTATTTTCGGTTGCCTTAGTTTCCGCTGCGGGCTTCTTATCCTTGGCTTCGCTCGCCTTGGGTTTATTGTCTTTCCGTGCCTCTGTCTTCTTTTCGGCTATCTTGGCTTTCGGCGCATCTTTTTTCTCGGGGGCAGTCTTTTCCGCAACCGACTTTTCGGCTTTCTTTACTATGACGCCGGGCATCTCAATCTTCTTTTCAGCCCTGATTGTTTCCTCGGCGACTTTTTCAGCAAGGGGCTTTTCTGCCGAAACCTTAATCACCTTGGGCGTTTCCGTAGCCTCGCTTTCCGTGCTGGAGAGCGTGATATCGAAAGGTTCGGGCGCAGCTTCTGGCGCGGACATCTCTGGCGCTGAAACGGCGGCTTGAACGGACGGGGCTTGTTGAGGCTTTTTATGGTTAAGAAACGTAAGGGCGACAAGGCCGACGGCAATAAGAACCCATGCCGAGGCGACAACCAGCTTCTTCTCGTGCCAAAAAGAGGGCGGCAGGGAGAAGAAGGGATTTTTGTCTGAGGACGGCGGCGTTTCGGGATCGGATCGATTGTTAAGGTCGGTCATGCGCACACCCCCTACCACAGGGTTAAGAAAAACGCCATACCCTCAAATTAGGGAAATCTGAAATCCATAATCAACTTCGAATCCGAAAGAACGGCTTTATATAGGCCTTCGGACTGCGGTAAAATTCGATGAAAGTAAAAAGCGGCCAAGTTCATTTTAGTTTCATAAAAGAACGAGGATTCTCCATTATTTGAAAGTTTGTCCCCCGCCGCCTTCGCCATCTTCAGCCACATAAAACCGACAGCAACAAGGCCGAAGAGGCGCAAGTAATCGCTTGCGACCGCCGCATTGTCGGTGGGATCGACACGCTTATAAATGTGTAAAGAGGCCAATTGGAGCTTTGAGAAGGCTTCCCTAAAAAGAGAGATGAACTCCTTCCTCTTGCCGTTGCCTTTTTCTTCCTCAAGAAAATCCCATACGGATTGAAAGAAAGGCCGCAAAAGAAGCCCGTTATCTTGCGAAACCTTGCGCATGGCAAGCTCCATGGCCATAACCCCGTTTGTTCCTTCGTAAATCTGGGTGACACGCACGTCACGCGCAAATTGTTCCATGCCGTTTTCGCGCGCATAGCCGCGGCCGCCGTATATCTGCATCGCCCTGTTTGCGGCCTCAAAGCCCCTATCCGTCAAAAAAGCCTTCACCACAGGGATCATAACGGCCGCAAAACGCGTCGCCTTGGCTCGCTGCCAATCGACAGGATGCTTGGCCGCCACGTCCATTTTATAGGCCGTCCAAAGCGCCAGAGCGCGGCAGCCTTCGGTAAACGCTTTCATTGTCAGCAAATGCAAACGCACATCCGGCTGCGCAAGGATGGGGTCGGCCGGTTTTTCCGGAAATTTTGGCCCCTTGGGAGCGCGCATCTGATGGCGTTCTTTTGCATAGGCTGCCGCGTTTTGATAGGCGATTTCGGCAATGCCAAGCGATTGGAAGCCGACCGCCAGCCTTCCTTCGTTTACCATCGTGAAAATCTGGCTGGCGCCCTTTCCGGCTTTGCCGATCAACCAGCCCTTCGCACCGCCGAACTTCATCGCGCAAACGGGCAGCGCGTGAAGCCCCATATTGGGCTCCAGCGCCTCGCAATAAACATCGTTCCTTGCGCCTGTTTTGGGCAGATACTTCGGCACAAGGAAAAGGCTTAGCCCCCTTATGCCCGGCAGCGCATCGGGAAGGCGCGCCAAAACCAAATGGACGATATTTTCCGACATATCCTGATCGCCGCCGGAAACGAATATCTTTCGTCCGGAAATGCGAAACGAACCGTCCTGTTGCGGCGCTGCCTGCGTTTCGATAAGCCCGATATCCGTGCCGCCTTGCGGCTCGGTCATGCATATCGTGCCCGTCCACGCCCCGTCGACGAGCTTGGGCAGAAATAATTTTTTTAAATCCTCATCGGCGTATTTATCGATCAGATTATAGGCCGCATGCGATAAAATGGGATAGAGCGAAAAAGCCATATTCGCCGCGCTCGCCATCTCGGCGAAAACGCAATCGAAAACCAAAGGAAGCCCGAAACCTCCATATTCCTTTTTGCATGAAAGCCCGGGCCAACGGCCTTTGGCATACGCTTCATAGGCTTCACGGAAGCCGCTTGGCGTCAGGACCCTGCCCTCGCGAAGAAGGCATCCTTGCCTGTCGCCAGATTGGTTCAAGGGCAGCAATTCCTTTTCACAAAACGCGGCGGCGGCGCGAAACATGATGTCGCTTTCCTCCGGCGACGTTCCTGTATAATCGGGAAAATCCGCCAAGGAATAAGCGTCGATCACGTCCTCAAGAATAAAACGAATATCGTCCAGCGGCGCTTTGTAGATGGGCATCGTTCGTCTTTCCTCAACGTATATCAAATCATCTAGAGGGTTTAGAAAAAATATCCCTTTCCCCTTCGCGGGAGGGGAAATTCTTTCTTATACCAAACATTAATTCCTTAGCGGTTTTCCTGTTTTCAGCATATGCGCGATGCGGGCTGCGGTTTTTGACGAATGTTCGAGCTTAAGGAATTCCCTATGCTCAAGTTCCATAAGTTTAGTCTCGCTTACCGGCGCGGTCAGGCCATGATCGCCGCCGCATAACACAGCCGCTAACGCCTTTGAAACCGTAACGTCATGTTCAGTAATTTTTCCCGCCACATGCAGGCCGTCGATCACCAAATTCAAAGCCGTCCGCCCTGCCGGGCCGGGCAGTTCAAGCTGGCGCTCCGCGGGCGGCTGGTAATTTTTAGCCAGTTCCAGAACGCGCTGCTTGGCATCGTGCAAAAGGCGGTAGCGATTCATCGTGATGCCGTCGCTCTCGCGCAGAAAAAGGTATTCGCGCGCGTCGAAAGCCGACGTCGATTGCTTCGCATGGCTGATGATATCGAAAACCTGAAACACGGGCGGAACCGGCCCTGCGATATGCTTTTTCTCGAAAGCGCGGCCTATCATCTGCGTGCAGCCGCCCCAGCAAGGGATAAGGCCGACGCCGAATTCCACAAGCCCGATAGTTGTTTCCGCATGCGCCTGCACGGCCGAGCAATGCAATGCAATCTCGCACCCGCCGCCAAGCGCAAGCCCCGAAGGCGCGGCCACGCTTGGGAAAGGCGCGAAACGCAATTCGTGGTAGGCTTGCTGCCCATGCTTGATGAGATCGCTTAGCACATCGAAAAGCGACACGTTCATCTCGAAAAGCATCAGTCCCAGATTCGCGCCCGCCGAGAAGGCATCGGCTTCGTTATAAATAACAAGCCCCTTATACTTGCCGTTGCTTTCCGGTATGAGTTTAACAGTTTCCTGCAAAAGATTGAAAATGTTGTCGTCGATGGCGTTCATTTTGGTGTGGAATTCGAAGCACAAAACGCCGTCGCCGATTTCCCATACGCTTGCCGAAAGATTTTCCAAAACGGGTTTCGAGGCGCGTTTGATATCGGCCAGCGACAAAACGCCTTCCGGCCTGACGACGGGCGCATACGCGCCATCGACGTTCAGGAATTCCAGCTTGCCTTCCCGCACGCGATAAAATGAGCGATCTGCCGCCTTTTTAAGGAAAGGCGGCACGGTCCGTCCTTCCGCCTTCAATCTATCGGCAAGCCACCCGGCGCCAAGCCTGTCGATCAACTCGAACGGACCGAATTTCCAGTTGAAACCCAAGCGCAGCGCCTCATCCACCGCGACGCAATCATCCGCAATAGCGGGCACGAGCGAGGCGGCGTAAGTCAATGCCTCAGACAAAACGATCCATGCGTATTTGCCAATGCGATCCGGCGTTTCACAAAGGGCGCGCAGATTATTCCCCGCTTCTTCGATGGATTCCGGTTTAACTTTCTTGGAAGGCCGGTACTCGCCCGTTTTAAGGTCGATGGATTCCATGACCTTGCCTTCTTCGGTTTTTTTCATGCGGTAAAAGCCGCCTTTGCCCTTACGGCCTGTATAGCCCTCCGCGATCATTTTTTCGATCAGAGGATGCGAAATGTTGATTTTCCGGAAAGCGTCGTCCGGCGGCAAGGTGGCCATAAAACTTTTGGCAATGAGCGGGATCAGATCGATGCCGATCAAATCCATTAGCCCAAAGACGCCCGTTTTGGGCATGCCTGCAGGCTTGCTGAAAACGGCGTCGGCCTCCTCCACCGTCAAGCCACATTCGAAGGCGGCGTTGACGGCGCATTGCAAAAAGAAAATGCCGAGCCTGTTGGCGATAAAGCCCGGGCAATCTTTGCAATAAACGACGCCTTTGCCCAAGTGATAATCGCAAAAGCGGGTGATCGTTTCGACGATTTGCGGCGCGGTTTTTTCGCCGACCGCGATTTCCAAAAGACGCATGAAGCGCGGCGGGTTGAAAAAATGCGTGACAAGGAAATCGCGCGCGAATTGTTCGGATTGGCCATCCGTCAAAAGCGCGACGGGAATGGTGGACGTATTTGAGGATACGATAGAACCCGGGCGGCGGACTGCATCAATTTTTTTAAACAAATCGGATTTAACTTTGGGGTCTTCGAGAACGGCTTCCAAAATCCAATCGGCATCGGCTATTTTGCCGATATCGTCCTCTATATTTCCGGGCGTGATCAGCTTGGCGTTATTTGGGTGCATAAAGGGCGACGGGGACAGTTTTCCCATGCGTTCGATGGCGCTTTTGGCGAGAAAATTGCGATCCTCTTTGTCCTTCGGCACGATATCCAGCAAAAGCACCGGCACGCCCGCGTTGGCGATTTGCGCCGCGACCTGGCTTCCCATGACGCCGGAGCCGAATACGGCGACCTTGTTGATCGGAGAATTATGCATTGGTTTAAAGCTCCCTGATGCCTGATACCTGATCCCTGCCCTCTGCCTTCTGAATCATATAGCATCCTTCGGCTTAAGCAATGCCACAAACCGATGTCTCATCCCCTCGCGCGGCAGTTGAGACATACAAAAACGGGGTTTCTCTGACTAACCGCATATGCTAACGTGTCGTCATTCCGGAACCGGCCGCTCGGTCGTATAATGACTGTTTCATGATTGGAGCAGTGCACTGGCAGGTGAGTGGCAAGCATGCGGAATCCGATTTGGTTTTTCATACATAAGACACCAAATCGGATTCCGCATCTCGTCCGTCACTCGCTTTTGTCTATATCTAACTGCTGGATAATATTATTCGCGCGAATGACAGGCTTCGTGCGGAATGTCGTGAGTACACATTGGGGAACAAAAAGATGAAAACCTATAAAGTTGCGGTTGTAGGCGCGACGGGCGCCGTGGGGCGGGAAATGCTGCAAATCCTTGCGGAGCGAAAGTTCCCCGTCTCCGACGTTATCGCGCTGGCTTCTGGCCGTTCGGCTGGCGGCGAGGTGAGCTTTGGCGACGAGGACGTTCTGACCGTCCAAGAGCTTGCCAAATACGATTTCAAGGGAACGGATATTTGCCTGTCCTCAGCGGGCGGCAAAATTTCGGCGGAATTCGCCCCGCGCGCGGGAAAGGCCGGATGCGTCGTGATCGACAATACCTCTCACTTCCGCATGGACCCCGACGTTCCGCTGGTCGTGCCGGAAGTGAACCCCGAAGCGATTGCCGGTTATAAAAAGCGCAACATCATCGCGAACCCCAATTGCTCCACCATCCAGATGCTTGTGGCGCTGAAGCCCTTGCACGAAGCCGCAACGATTAAGCGCATTGTCGTTTCCACTTATCAATCCGTTTCGGGCGCGGGAAAGGAAGCGATGGACGAGCTGTTTTCGCAAACGCGCGCCATTTTCGTGAACGACGACATTAAAAGCGAAGTTTTCTCCAAGCAGATCGCCTTCAACGCCATTCCCCAGATCGACGTTTTTATGGAGGACGGCGCGACGAAGGAAGAATGGAAAATGGTGGCCGAGACGAAGAAAATCCTCGACCCCAAGATCAAGGTCAGCGCGACCTGCGTGCGCGTGCCTGTTTTCATTTGCCATGCCGAAGCGGTCAACGTGGAATTCGAAAAGCCGCTTTCCGCCGACGAAGCGCGCGCGCTTTTGAAAAAGACCAAAGGCGTGACGGTGATCGACAACGCGGCGGAAGAAAAGTTCGTCACGCAGGTGGAATGCGCGGGCGAGGATAACGTTTTCGTCAGCCGCGTCCGCGAGGATATTTCGGTCGAAAACGGGCTGAACATGTGGATTGTGGCGGACAATCTGCGCAAAGGCGCGGCGCTGAACGCCGTCCAGATCGCGGAAATATTGGCCAAGAAGTATCTGGCATAAAATATACCGGAACGGATATAATAGCAGGCGTCGCTGTGGCTAATCGTCGTCATCCCCGCGAAGGCGGGGATCCATCTTATCCTTTTGCGGCAAGATATTAATCAGGTGAAACTATGTCTCAAGAAGAAAAAGCGTATCAATCCTCCACCGCCTCTGTCCTAAGCGAAAGCGCCCCCGATGCGGGCGACGGCCTTTGGGTCGGCAAGGTTACAGATAAGGTTCTGGCAGAATTCCCGAGTGTCGACTGCTATACCTGCGCCGCCGGCATCAGCCCCTCGGGCATCGTGCACTTCGGAAATTTCCGCGATGTGATGACCTCGCTCGCCGTCGTGCAAGAGCTGGTCACTCGCGGCAAGAAGGCGCGTTTGCTTTTTTCCTGGGACGATTACGACCGTTTTCGCAAAGTGCCTGTGGGAGTCGATCCCTCGTTCGGCAAATATATCGGCATGCCGCTGACGGACGTTCCCGATCCGGACGGCAAATATCCTTCGTATGCGCGGAAGTTCGAAGTGGAATTTGAAGAATCGATGAAGGAGCTGGAAATACCGCTCGATTACCGTTATCAGACAAAGGAATACAAATCAGGCCGCTATGCAGATCAAATTGCCTTTGTTCTGCAAAACCGCGAGAAAGCCGCCGATATCCAGCTTCAATTCAAAACCGATAAGGGCAATCAGGAAAAAGGCATCGATCCAGAAGAATACCGCCGCACCTATTTCCCCGTTACGGTCTATTCGCGCTTTTCGGGAACGGACAAGGTTCAGGTCCTTTCCTACGACGGCGGCACGAAGCTGACCTATCGCTGCCTTGTGACCGACAAGGTGGAGCAGATCGATTTCAAGGAAACGCCTGTCGTTAAACTGCCATGGAAGCTCGATTGGCCGATGCGCTGGGGCGAGGAAGGCGTGAATTTCGAGCCGGGCGGCAAAGATCATGCGACTCCGGGCGGAAGCTATGATGTCTCGGCGACTGTCGCGCGCGAAATGTTTGGACGCAAGCCCCCTGTTTTTCAGGGTTATCAGTTTGTCGGCATTCAAGGCGTGAAGGGCGGAAAAATGTCCGGCTCCAAGGGCGGCGCGGTTTCGCCCGCTATGTTGCTGGAGATTTACGAGCCCGCGCTTCTTAAATGGCTTTATATGCGCAAGTCGCCGATGCAGAGCTTTAATCTGGCGTTCGATACCGAAGTCTACCGCCAATACGACGAATTCGACCGCGAAGGCGCCGCCTTTAAAGCGGGAACGGCCTCCCCTGCGCGGCAAAAGATCTTGCAATTCAGCGGTGTCAAGAAAGACGCGGAGGCGCCTATCGCCCTTAAACAGGCTGTTGCGCTGGGACAGATAACGCAATGGCAGGCCGACAAGTTGCATGAATTGGCCGAGAAATCCGGCATTCCGGGAAGCCTCGAGTCGATCCGCGTGCGCATGCCCAAAGCCAAGGCATGGCTGAATACGTATAATCCCGAGGAAATCATCGCCCTGCGCGACGCGCCCCATGCGGAATACGCGGCCACGATGGACGACAAGCGCCGCATGCAGATCGGCAATCTTCGCGATTTTCTGAAGGGCGATATCGCCTCGATCAAGGTTCTTGAGGAAATGGTGTACAATATTCCGAAAGATCCCGCCTTGAATGAAAAGGAAACCAAGGTCGCTCAAAGAGGATTTTTCAAAGACGTTTATAATTTGCTTATCGGCAAAGACGCCGGCCCGCGCCTCTCCACCTTCCTTTGGGCCATCGACCGCAAGCAGGTCTTAAGGCTGTTAGGAATTTGAGAAGGAGGATTTGGGATTGGGGATTAACCTATCTCGCCGCCGGAACGGGGGCCAACGGCGCGGACTGAACCGCAGAGCCAGCAGGAACGATCACCGGCACCTGTATTATCGGGACGGATGACGCCGGCGGAGTCGTATAAACTTTTGTTCCAACCGCATCACCTACCCCGGGCGCTGCCGCAGGCGAGGAAGATGCAGGCGCGGCCAGCGTTACCGTTTTCGCCTTTGCCGTGGCTGCGGCAGGCGCTTTGGGATTCTTGCGCAGGCATTGGCTCATAAATTTACGGTAGTCGTGCTTCGGGATTTTCTTTTCATGATATTGCACCGCGCAAGCCTTCATGCGGTTTTGCTGCGCCGTCACTTTCTTCGTCTTGGCAGCGGCCGCTACGGGCGCGCCTGCAAGGCAAAGCGACAAAAGCATGGTGAGGCAGAAAATCCTTTTTTTCATGGAGCGCTCCCGAGAAAGAATCGCCTAAGTATGGGCAGGATAAGGCGGATTGCCAAGATGGCAGCGGCTGATTCGTTTTCTCTAATTTCTATTATGTCCTTCTGCGTTCGGTCTTTTTCACCCCCCAACCCTCCCCCATCGGTACGGAAAGGCTTTTTCTTTCCCCGAAATCCCGAATTCTTGTTACTTCAGGCTTTCCTTAATCCAGTTCATATACTCTTCGTTTCCGGCGACGATGGGCCATGCGACGACGCAGGGGCATTGATAGGAATGAAGCTCCTTCACGCGTTTTTGTATGGCCTCGAATTTGTCCGCCGGCGTCTTGGCGATAAGGGCGCACTCATCGGCATGTTCCACCCTTCCCTGCCACCTATATATGGAATGAATGTCGGAAAACACATTCACGCACGCGGCAAGTTTTTCCTCGATAAGCGCGGTCGCAATAACGCCCGCTTCGTCGTGCGAACTCGCCACAATATATACGGAAATAAAATCGCTCATTGGATCGTCTTTAAAAAGGCTTCGATTCCTTCGGGAGTCGAAAGCGATGTTGCCGATATTTCCCTGTCGATTCGTTTTGCAAGGCCGGCAAGCACGCTCCCCGCCCCGCATTCGACCAGTTCCGTCACGCCCAGCCCCTTCATATAAAGGACGGATTCGCGCCAACGCACTGACCCCGTTATCTGGCGCACTAATAAATCTTTGATGGACGCGGGATCTGTCACCGCTTCCGCCGTTACGTTCGCAATAACGGGAACCAGCGGTTTCTTGATTTCGACCTTTTCCAAAGCCTCGCGCATCACATCCGCCGCCGGTTGCATAAGCAAACAATGGAAAGGCGCGCTGACGGGCAGCTTGACGCTGCGCTTGACGCCCCTTGCCGTTGCCAGTGCGATGGCGCGGTCCAGCGCGGCGATATGCCCGCTGAGGACGACTTGCCCCTCGGCGTTATCGTTCGCGGCTTCGCAAACTTCGCCTTGCGCGGCTTCCGCGGCGATGGCCGATGCAGCTGACAAATCGACGCCCAAAAGCGCGATCATGCCGCCGACGCCAAGCGGAACCGCCTGTTGCATGGCCATTCCGCGTTTTTTTAGCAAACGCGCGGCGTCGCAAAGCGTAAAGCTGCCGACAGCGAAAAGCGCGGCATATTCGCCAAGGCTATGCCCCGCAACGCATGAGGCTGATGCCGGAAGGCGGAAACCGCCTTGCTTTTCCAAGACGCGCACGACAGCCGCGCTGACGGCCAAAAGCGCGGGCTGGGTGTTTTCGGTTGATTTAAGATCGTCCTCGGGGCCTTCGAAAATAATCTGGGAAAGTTTTTGGCTTAAAGCGTCGTCCACCTCGGCGAAGACGTCGCGCGCTTCGGTAAAGGCTTCCGCCAAGGCTTTGCCCATGCCGACGGACTGGCTTCCCTGCCCGGGAAAAACAAGCGCACGTGTCATCATTGAACTCCTTTTCCTTTATCCTATCGCTATAAACCCACTTGTCAAAAGCAAGTCAAGCGGGTCTATTAAAGCAAATTCATTATAAAGGCAGTTTCTATGTCCGACCTAGCTTCCCGCCTTGATCAATTTTCCGAGCGACGCGTTCTTTGCATCGGTGATTTGATGCTTGACCATTATGTTTATGGGCAAGTCGAGCGCATTTCTCCCGAGGCGCCCATTCCCGTTTTGCACATGCAGCGCGAAACCGTGACTTTGGGCGGCGCTGGCAATGTCGTGCGCAATCTTCATGCCATGGGCGGCAAAGTTGACGTCCTTGGCGTTATCGGCGACGACGACGCGGGCGATTTGATCGCCGCCCAAATGGAAGCTCTGCCAAATGTGACCGCGCAGTTGATCGATGATTCTTCGCGCCCCACGATCTTGAAAACCCGCTATGTCGCCACGGGGCAGCAGTTGCTTCGCGTCGATCATGAAAACGGCAAGGCCATAGACGCACAGATCGAAACGCAGGTTCTGGCGCGGCTTGAATCAGCTATCGAAAAAGCCGATGTCGTTATTCTTTCCGATTACGGCAAGGGCTTGTTGACGCCGAAGATTATTGCCGAGGCCATTTGCATAGCCAACGGCAAAAATAAACAAATCGTGGTTGATCCCAAAGGCCGTGATTTTAAGCGGTATAGCCGCGCCTCGTGCCTGACCCCCAACCGCAAGGAGCTGGGTGACGCGACGGGCAAGGCAATAGAGACGCCCGCGGATGCGGAAGAAGCAGCGCGTTCGCTGATCCGGGATTTCGGCATTGTCATGGTGTTGGCCAAGCTAGGCTCGGAAGGCGTTTGCCTCGTCGAAAAGGACAAACCCGCCTTGCATTTGCACACGAAAGCGCGGGAAGTTTTCGACGTTTCGGGCGCGGGCGATACGGTCATCGCGACGCTTTCCCTTGCGCTGGGGGTCGGATATTGCGCCGCCGACGCGGCAGAGCTGGCGAATATCGCGGGGTCTATCGTCGTGGGCAAGGTCGGCACGGCCACGGTTACGCGCGAGGAACTTTCGCGCGCGTGCAAGCAAAGCGCCGCGCGCATGGATGAAGAAAAAATCGTGGGTTTCGATTCCATCGCCGACATCGCCGAGAGATGGCGCAAACAAGGTCTAAAGGTCGGCTTTACCAACGGCTGTTTCGATTTGCTGCATCCCGGGCATATATCGCTTTTGCGGCAGGCGCGCGCGGCGTGCGATAAACTAGTCGTGGGCTTGAACAGCGATGCGTCCGTCAAACGGCTGAAGGGCGAAACGCGCCCCGTCCAAAACGAAGCGGCACGAAGCACCGTTTTGGCTTCGTTAGCCGATGTCGATCAGGTCGTGATTTTCGGAGAGGATACCCCGCTCAAACTCATCCAAACATTGCGTCCCGACGTTTTGGTCAAAGGCGCGGATTATACGGTCGACAAGGTCGTGGGCGCGAAGGAAGTGCAAAGCTGGGGCGGCAAGGTCGTTCTGGCGGCGCTTGTCGACGGCCAAAGCACGACGGGAACGATTGCGAAGATGGGGAAGTAAGGATTCTTACTCCCCGAATGACGAATCCAGAATCCCGAATCCTTATTTCTATTTTTTCTCTTCTTCCGGCGTCAGAATCACAATCTCGTTCGGCTTGGAATAATTCAGTTCCTTGCGCGCTTGCTCGTCCAGCAAATCGGGGTCGAGGCTTTCGGGGCGCATAAGCTGCACGCGATGCTCAAGAGCCTGCCTCTCCTGCTTCAACTTCGCCAGAGTATCTTCGGCCTTGGCCACTTCGTTTTGAAGATGCACTTGCGCTATCCATCCGCGGTCTCCCTCCACCGTGTGGTACAGGAAATAGCCGACGATCCCAACCCAGACCGCCGTGATAAGCAACTTCCATGTGCGCTTGGGCAGCAAGCCTTATTCCTCCATCAGCACGGACGTTCCTGCGAAGCGCGCGGCGCGGCCAAGCTGCTCTTCGATGCGGATAAGCTGGTTGTACTTCGCAAGCCTGTCGGAACGGCAAAGCGAGCCGGTCTTAATCTGCCCGCAATTCGTCGCCACCGCCAAATCGGCGATGGTCGAATCCTCGGTCTCCCCTGAACGATGCGAAATCACGGCGCGGTAACCCGCCTTGTGCGCCATTTCGATGGCTTCCAAAGTCTCGCTAAGCGTGCCGATCTGGTTCAGCTTGATCAAAACGGCGTTCGCAATGCCTCTTTCGATTCCCTCGGCGATGCGAGTTGGATTGGTCACAAAATTGTCGTCGCCCACGATCTGGATTTTGTCGCCCAAGGCTTCCGTCATCATTTCCCAGCCTTCGGAATCGTCCTCGGCCATGCCGTCCTCGATGGAGAAGATGGGATATCGCGAAACGAGATCCTCGTAATAGCGGACCATTTGCTCGGGGCTGAAAACCTTGCGTTCGCCCGCAAGCTGGTAGCGGCCTTCCTTGAAAAATTCGGAGGCGGCAGGGTCAAGCGCCAACATCACGTCGTCGCCCGGCTTGTACCCCGCTTTTTCGCAAGCTCGAAGGATAAGCGACAACGCTTCGTCTGTTGACGCGAGGTTGGGCGCAAAGCCGCCTTCGTCGCCGACGTTCGTGTTGTGGTTCACTTCTTTAAGGATTTTTTTAAGAGAATGAAAAATCTCCGCGCCCATGCGCACGGCGTCGAAGCACGTCTCCGCGCCCACGGGGGCAATCATGAATTCCTGAATATCGATAGGATTATCGGCGTGCGCGCCGCCGTTCAGGATGTTCATCATCGGCACAGGCAGCATCGTGGCCGACACGCCGCCGATGTAGCGGAAAAGCGGCATGTTGGATTCCTGCGCCGCCGCCTTGGCCGCCGCAAGGCTGACGCCCAAAATAGCGTTTGCCCCAAAACGCGATTTGTTCGGGGTGCCGTCAAGCTCGATCAACGTGCCGTCAAGCGCGGTTTGATCTTCGGCGGACATACCCACGACCGCTTCGGAAATTTCCTCGTTCACAGCTTCAACGGCGTTCAATACGCCTTTGCCGCTGAAGCGATTGGGATCGCCGTCGCGCAGCTCGACCGCTTCGTGCGTGCCGGTCGACGCGCCCGAAGGAACGGCAGCGCGGCCAAAAGCGCCGCTTTCCAGAACGATATCGACCTCGACCGTGGGATTGCCGCGGCTATCGAGAATTTCGCGACCGTGAAGCGCTGCGATATGGGACATGATGATCTCCTTTAAAAAAGATGGGCTACAACACCACAGGTTGAGGGATAAAACAAGGAATTAACACATTTTACAAGGCCTTAGTGGAATCACGGCAAAAACCGGATATGGCTCCTCAAAGGCATGAGAAAGCGGGTAACCGTGCGTTAAGATTCCCTCTATAAAATGCGCCCGAAAATCCTTTATGAGGTCCTCAATGCCAAGCACAATCCCCAACGTTCCGCAGAAAACGCTGAACGAGCTGAATTTCATGGATATTTATATCCGCCTTGACGGCGACTCCGTGGCGCATTACCGCTCGGGAAAAAGCGGCGAGATTGATCTGCTCGATGCCGACATCTCCGAGGAATTTTATGCTGACGCCGAAATGCTGGCGGAGCATTTGCGCGCCAACTTCAAAGGATTTGAAAGCGCCGTCAACTACCGCAACATGCGCATGCGCGGCACGCGCCTGGAAACGGGGCGCGGTGAAACTTGGGCATGCTTGCGCCGTTTGCCCGACAGCCCCATTAAACTCGAAAAACTCGGCATGCAGCCTCAGCTTGTGCCCATTCTTCAGGACGCCGGAAGACGCAGCGGACTGATTTTAATTTGTGGTGCGTCAGGACAGGGCAAAACATCGACGATGTCTTCGCTGCTTCAGCGTTATTTGGAAACTTACGGCGGCGTCGGCTTCACGCTGGAAGATCCCGTTGAATACGATATGGAAGGCCGCATCGGCAAAAGCGGCTTTTGCTATCAGACGGAAGTAAAGGAAGAAAAAGACTGGGGCGAGATGCTAAAGCGCGCCTTGCGCTGGCACCCGCATTACATCGCCGTCGGCGAAATTCGCACGCCGGGCTGCGCCAATCAATTGCTTCGCGCGGCGACTTCTGGACATACCGTCCTTGCCACGATGCACGCCGGAAGCATGGAAGAGGCTTTGGAAGGCCTGCTGCAACTGGGCGAACAGGAAATCGGCGAACGCGCCCCCATGCTTTTGGCAGCGGGGCTCATCGGCGTCTTTCACCAGACGTTCACAAAATCAGGCATTTATCTGAATTTCATGTTTACCGACGTGGACAACTCAGGCTCTCCCATCCGCGCCATGATCCGCGACAAGCGCATCGGCCAGACGCGCACCATCGCCGATCAGCAAATGGCGAAAATCATGCAAAGGTCGGCGTGATACGCCCCGCGACCATGGAGCGAGTCATGAAACGATTCTTTTTGTGTTTGTTTTTGGGGATCTGTGTTTCTCTTCCCGCGATGGCGGATAGCAAGCTGCGCGTCGTCGCGAGTTTTAGCATCTTGGCCGATATGGCGAAAAATATTGGCGGCGAGGATGTGGAGGTGACAAGCCTTGTCGGTCCCGACGGGGATGCGCACGTTTTTCAGCCCACGCCGTTGGATATCAAAACACTTTCCAAAGCCGATTTGATTCTGATGAACGGACTCGGCTTTGAAGGATGGATGGACAGACTCATAGGCGCCTCGGGGACGAAAGCCGCCGCCGTCGTCGCTTCAACGGGCGTAAGCCCGCGCCTGACGCGTGAGGACGGAAAGCAAATAACCGACCCGCATGCATGGCAGGATTTGTCGAACGGGCGCATCTATGTGAAAAATATTGCAGAGGCTTTAACCCGAGCCCTGCCCCACAAGGCCAAAAACATACGAAAACGCGCCGACGACTACACGGCGCAGATGATGCGGCTGGATATCGATACGCGCGCGAAATTCGACGCTTTTCCGCGCGAACGGCGGATCATCATTACAAGCCATGACGCTTTCGGCTATTTCGGCGACGCTTACGGCGTAACCTTTTTCGCGCCACTAGGAATAAACGAAGAAGCCGATCCTTCCGCTTACGATATTGCCCGATTGATCAAGCAGATTAAGCAGAACGGCATCAAGACGGTCTTCATCGAAAACATGACGAACCCGAAAATGCTCAAACAAATCGGGAAAGAAGCGAACGCGACTGTCGGAGGGACTCTTTATTCCGATGCATTATCTCCGCCCGAAGGCGATGCGCCGACCTATCTGGCGTTGTTTGGAAACAATGCTTCAAAATTCGTCGACGCTTTAGCAAAGATGAACCTGCAGAAATAAAATCAGATAAACAAGCGCGGAAGCGGCGAGCATTCCATTCCCTTTGCGGAACGATGTGTGACTCGAACATCACAACGCCGCACATAACATTAATTTTGATTCATCAATGTAAATTTCTCCTTAACTGAAAGTATTTCATCGGCTATTAGAGATGTCGGAAATTCAATACTGATGCACGTTTAGTTCACCCTTCCTCATCGAATCGAATCCTTAAACTTTCATCAAACTTTCTGGGAGATGTCAGTGAATTTCGAGGATCATAGTCATCAAACGGCTGTTACATCCCTTTCTTTTAAGCGGAGCGCTTCATGAATTTTCGATTGAGCGCCGCAAACACGAACGATATTTCATCAGACTCGTCCATCGCTTCGTCGCGCAGCCCGCGGCTTTTGGCGTGGCTCGCAAAACTCACCCGGCCCGATTTTTCCATCGATTTGCTGGCCGAGCCTTTGGAGATTCAGGAAAAACCCTTATCGCCCTCCTTCAAGCCGCATTCCGACGATTGGAATATCGTTTCGCATCTTTGCGGGCATTCGATGGAGGATTTCGAAGCTGCGAATTCCTCCCTGCCCCTCACCGCTGCCGAGATTGATTATTTCCGCCGCAATCATCGCGGAACGGAAAACCACATCAGCCGCGATTTCTTGACCGCGCAGACCGACCTGCCCTCGCCGCTGGCGGAGCTTTACGGGCTTTACAGGCACCGCACCCGCATCGATACCGAAGCGGCGCTTTGGCTGGCCCAATCGACGGGTTCGCTCCGCGTTTCGAAAATCATGGCCGATCTTTTGGCCATCGGCGGCTTTGCGAACGGACTGGAGTACGTCAGCTATCTGGGCGTGACATATTCCGTGCCTTGCGCGTTTGACACATCGGCCGAGATCGACGCCGCGAACAGGGAATCCTTGCGCCGCCTCTCGCTTCCTATCGATCACCCCTCTCACCTTCTTAAGCTAAAGCCGGACGAACTGGGCGTTCTGGCAGCCTCGATAGCCGGAAACAACGCTCTTGAGCCCGAGGCTTTTCTTGAAAAGGCAAATTTGCTTTGCGAAGCGCGTCAAGACGTAAACCGCCTGCCTATATCCCAGCAATTCACAACCGCCGTCGAAGAACACGACTTGCCTATCAGCGAGCATTGGGCGCAGCGTTTGATCAAGGCCTATGCGCGGTATTTCGGGAAATGGATGGCCAGCGTTTCCGATATTCAGGGGATATTGAATTGATGTTTGGTTAATAACTGATCTCTGCACAAACCCGACGAACAAGCAGGAAGCTCCACAAAAACAAATATTAGACAAATCAATTGCGGGCTTCTATGTTCGCGGCATTCGAGATAAGGGACTTCGAATTTCTCATGACTCCGATTTCTTCGCATAAATATTTCCCCGTCAGCTGGGAAGAGCTGCACCGAAACGCCAAAGCGTTGGCTTGGCAACTCCACGATAAGGGTCCATGGAAAGGGTTGATCGCTGTGACGCGCGGGGGTCTTGTTCCCGCAGCGATCATCGCGCGCGAGCTCGACATCCGCATTATCGAGACCATTTCGGTGGCGGGGTACGGCGACGACGACAGCAATCCCTCGCAAAAAGATAAGATTGTCGTTTTGAAAAAGCCCGAAAACGTGGAAAACGAAGGCGAAGGCTGGCTGGTGATCGACGATCTTGTGGACACGGGGCGCACCGCCGAAGTTCTGCATAAGCTGTATCCCAAGGCGCATTTTGCAGCCGTTTACGCCAAACCTATGGGCAAGGCGCTTTTAAACACGCATGTCACCGAAGTTAGTCAAGACACATGGATTTATTTTCCATGGGACATCGAATTGCAGTTCACGCAGCCCATCGCACACCAGCGCAAGGGCGGAAGCACGAAGTAGATCGTCGCAAAGCACGGTATTAGGGCTACTTCTCAAGAGATTCATACCCCTGAAACCTTCGCAAATTCGTCGACGGCCTTCTCCCTCTTGGTGGAAATTTCAAATCTTCATCGGCCTCCACTTCTATCGGAACAGATACCGCATGGGGAGGCAACCCGGCCAAGCCGTTAAATCCGGCAAAAGCCGGACGAACGGGCGAATCCGTAGGCGGCAAGTAGGATCCCGAGAAAGCATTATTGGCAAGATCCTTGTATTGTTTGAGCGCAGGATCCAATTCAAACGGATCGATTTCATTGTCGGACCCGATGCCGTTATAAATTTTGTTTCGCTCCTTTTTCTTCTCGTCGATCATACGCCGCCATTCCGTTTGGGCAAAATTGGGGAATTTCATATCCATATGGACGTTGAGAAAAGAAGAATAGGCCGTGCCCGTCCCGCTGCCCAAAAGACCGACTATCGCCTCGAAAAAATCGGCGTTGCCCATGTGACGCAGCATTTGCGTTTGCTGATTATATTTTTCGTCATCGCTTTCGACCGTGACGACGACGCGCCTCCTTACCGATTTCCATTGCATTTCTCCATACGTCAGCGGATCAAGGTCGCGCGTCGTCGTGTATAGAACCGCTTCGTGCTCTGCCTTAGGATTCATATAATTCGGATCGCCAAGAATCCACGGCTGATCGATTCTATCCGCCCTTTGTTGGGCGACCCCCAAGCGCATGGCTTCGACTTCCGCGGAGCGAACAAGCTCATACCAGCCGCGCTTTTTTTGTACGGCAGGATCCATATCCGTTGCGGCCCGAGCCGCTTCTCCGGGTGATATTATGCGCCTGTCCTCGCTGATACCGAGGATATCCTCGCCCCGCGCAACAACGGCTATCTGTTTAGGCGCCGCCTTAAATGCATCCGCGATGTCGGTGGGAATGCGCGATATGTCGCATACCTGATTTTTGATCATCGACACCGGAGATTCGGGATGATGAACAAAACGAACCGCGTCGCATAAGTAAGGAAGATCATAAAACAAAGCCACTTTATGCGTCTCGCTATAAGGCGCGCCAAACAAAACATGAAAATTGTGCGGGAATACGTATTCGTAGCTTGAGACCAGATGTTGAAAAATTTTCATGGCGGCAAGGCAGGAAAGGCAGCTTTGCGCCGACGTGACCATTACGAAGATCGGTTCGACGCCCTCTTCGGCAAATACATTTTGAAGAACATCTATCGCAGAAGAAACATAGCGCCCATCCAAAAGGCGCATTTCCGCATGGCCTTCGCCAGTCAGCACCGCGTTGGTTTCCGGCCCGATGACAAAATTAAGCTCGTCTATTTCTTCTGCGTTGGAAACCAGCATGGCCGCAGCGAAGGGGCCGCCTTTGCCTGAGTCGACATTATCTAATGCAGCTTCATCGGTTTTCAGTAAAAGCTCATGCGCTTTCTTTGCTACATATCTTGGTATCGCGGCAGACATACCTTCTTTTCCTTTCATAAAGGCCGGAAACAATGACATAAATCAGCATTGCGTCACATTAGTGACAGTTGCGTTTGTCATTTGTGACATGATCTTGTATGCGTGTCTAGTAATTGATATCCACAGGACATAATTCTCGTATTAGTTGCGCTTAGTATTGCCCACACCTGCTATGCATAGGCCTTCCCTTAAAGAATCCTAACTAAATATGCTTTGCAAAAATCAAAAACGGACAAATTGAATAGATTAAATTATTAAAAGGCTTAGATCTTTTCATACTTGAATATTTTTTCGTCAGCTTTAGATTCTTGTTTCCCTCGATAGAGGGCGCACGCGATGGAAATTCAGTAATTCCGCTTATGCTATCGCTGCGAATGCTGTGCTTTGCCTGATTAAACTCAGAAGGAGCATAATTTTAATACCCTTTATCAAGGCGTTATGAAGCATTTCTGCGTTTTATATTTTACTTATAAAGTCAAGAAAAAATAATAAATAAAATGTAAATTTTCCCCTAGACAATGGGAAATAGAATCAGTAAGTTGCCAGTCCTGTCGGCGATCCAAAATCGCGGTCGCCGAGCCAAAGATGTTGACACAAAAACAACGTCAAGCGCTATTACTAGTCTGAAAGGGCAGTTTTAGTGTGAGGGTTGTTTGTTTTTCTGTCTAAGTGTTTGGCGGACCTGTTTTGGTCCCGCTCTTGGAAATCGTGAATATGTATGAGAAGGGATGCGCAGACGGCGTATCGCGGTGGGAAGTTTTGTCTTACGACAAAGCGACTGGCCGGGGATATCCAAAAAACATTCGTCAGCCTTCGGGTTGGCAATGAATTCGGTATGCTGAAACGCATCCTTGTCGACAAATGTTCGTGTATTCAAAAGAATACATTGTCGCTTCATGGTAAGTGAAGCGACGCGTAAAACGGTTCGATGCAAATCGGATCGTTGAGTATGAGAACCCTTAAAGTCAAGGAATTGCGAGTAAGCAAAACCAAGTAGTTTGAACGATTCAAAATCGTTCTCAAGAACTAGATTAAACTTGAGAGTTTGATCATGGCTCAGAACGAACGCTGGCGGCAGGCCTAACACATGCAAGTCGAACGGGTGTAGCAATACATCAGTGGCGCACGGGAGAGTAACGCGTGGGAACCTACCTTTTGGTTCGGGATAACGTCGGGAAACTGACGCTAATACCGGATAATCCCTATGGGGGAAAGATTTATCGCCGATAGATGGGCCCGCGTTAGATTAGCTAGTTGGTGAGGTAACGGCTCACCAAGGCTACGATCTATAGCTGGTCTGAGAGGATGATCAGCCACACTGGGACTGAGACACGGCCCAGACTCCTACGGGAGGCAGCAGTGGGGAATATTGGACAATGGGCGCAAGCCTGATCCAGCCATACCGCGTGGGTGAAGAAGGCCTTCGGGTTGTAAAGCCCTTTTGTTGGGAAAGAAAAGCAGCCGGCTAATACCCGGTTGTTCTGACGGTACCCAAAGAATAAGCACCGGCTAACTTCGTGCCAGCAGCCGCGGTAATACGAAGGGTGCAAGCGTT
>CAZFCA010000017.1:7666-28739 GCA_964517415.1 uncultured Rhodospirillaceae bacterium | reverse complement strand
ACAATTTACCCACCCCCAACCTCTCTTCGCCAGAGGGCCTTCACGGCACGCTTACGTTTGTCCTGTTGCCCCGAATTTCCCTCGCGTTCTTTGAAGCGCCCTCGCCGTACATCCAGAGACTGGCGATATCTACCTTGATGAAAACAAAAAAATCGCTCGCATCTCCGGGCTAGATTACCTTCCTTAGATAATATGCTCCTGCCTGTCCATTCAACGAGGGGAGAGTCCTTCTCATCCAAACTATGGCATGAGATTCGCCGAGTATTTTGACGCTTTCCGTGGATCGCAGTGGCTTGAACTTCTATTAAAGCTTGATGTTATCCGTCAAGCAGCCATCCCCTTCAGAGATACGACAATGAATAGCCAATATACTCCGTTAGGTTGCGTAACCCGCGTTCATAGTGTCAACCTTTTATCTGAAACCCCTCAGGATCATAAATTGTCAATTCGTGTGAATCTCGATGCTCAGGGGAGTCGGGCAATGGCAAAGCGACTTGCAGATGTATTTGCCCACTATGGAAGAACTCTCCCAACGGGCTGAGCACATAGCAAAACTTGGTAGTGTTGCTCTATCATGAAACACCCCACACCCAATCAATTTGTCGCCTTCTCAAGAACAGCCGTAGCACCCCATTTCCTTTTTTTGTCATGGGTGATACATTTCTGCATCCGGCTTCGGGGCAACGGTTCGATCCTTTTTGAAGCACCAGAATCATAGGGTAACTTTGGGGGTAGAAAAGCGTTTTGGTTTTGTACTTGTAAAATATTACAATGCCTTATCTAAAACGTTCGATCCCTCCTGCCGAATGACGCAGGTTCTGAATAAAATATCAATTTTTGCCGCGCGGGATGAGCTGAGTTGAATTATTAAAATCAACTTTCTTTCTTACCCGTTCTCGCTCTTTCTCCCATACACATCTTCAAATCGAACGATATCGTCTTCGCCCAAGTAATCTCCCGACTGGACTTCGATTAATTGCAGATCGACGGTTCCTGAATTGGAAAGGCGGTGCTTTTCGCCTTTGGGGATATAGACGGATTCGTTCGGATTGACGATTTTTTCGGTCTCGCCGCATTGAACCTTCGCCGTGCCTTCGACAACGATCCAGTGCTCGGCGCGGTGATGATGCATTTGCAGGGAAAGCGACCCGCCTGGCATAACCGTAATGCGTTTCACCTGATAGCGTGGACCGACGACAAGGCTTTCATAAGATCCCCATGGGCGGCGGCATCGCACATGATCGGCGGCAAGGCTCGGCTTGCTTTGTTCGACGGCCGCGACCAGCTTTTTCACGTCCTGCGTTTTCTCGCGCGGCGCGATCATCACGGCGTCTTTCTCCGCGATCACCGTCACGTTTTCCATGCCCAAGACGGCGACCGTCGGGCCTTCAGTGCGAATATAGGAATTGGTCGTACCAACCGTTATGACGGAGCCGATACTGGCGTTGCCGTCCTTGTCCTTTTCCGAAATTTGCCACATCGCTTGCCACGAGCCGACGTCGCTCCAGCCCATCGAGCAGGGGACTACGGCGCCCTTCGCGGTATGTTCCATGATCGCGCGGTCAAAAGGCTCGGAAGGCAAGGTTGCATAAAGCGTTTTGTCCAGCGTGACGACGCGCCCGTCGCGCGCGGCTGTGTCTTTCACCTGCCTTAAGGTTTTCATCAACTCTGGCGCGAGCTTTTCGGCTTCGTCAAGCAAAACGTGCGGAGAATAAAGGAATATGCCGCTGTTCCATAACGCGCCGGAAGAAATAAGCTTCGCGGCGCCTTCGGCGTCGGGTTTTTCCTTGAAGGAGGCGATGCGGCTGACATTTTCAAAACCTAAATCCTCGCCGCGCACGATATAGCCGTATCCCGTTTCAGGATGATCGGGCTTTATGCCGAAAAGAACGATAGAGCCGGCCTCCGCCGCCGGCTTCGCTTGCGCCAGAGCCTTATGCCATGCGCGCCTGTCGGTAATCATATGATCGCTGGGCTCAGTAAGATGTAATACATCCGCGTCCGTTTCAAGCAAAGCCGCGATCAAGGCGGCAGCGGCCGTGTTGCGCCCCAAAGGCTCCAAGATCACGTCGGCGGTAAGGGCTTTCGACGCTGCAACGGCGTCGGCGATTAAATATTTATGCGCGGCGTTGCCGACAACGGCGGCGGGCGCGAAAAGGGCGGGGTCGGCCGCGCTCTTCAACGCTGCGGTGAAAAGGCTTTCCTCGCTCAAGATGGCGGCGAATTGCTTGGGCAGTTTCGTGCGGGAAATCGGCCAGAGACGCGTCCCCGAGCCGCCAGAAAGAATAACAGGGCGAATTTTCATATCCGTGGGCATACAAGACAGGATTTTTTAAAGCAACGGCAAAATATGCCCGCTCTTGCAGGCCTATTTAAAGCTACAAGAGTAATTATGCGCGAACTTTCCTGTAAAGGCTGAATCCGGCAAATGACGCCAAGCCAGCGAAGAACAGCGCGAATGCTGGCGGAAGCGGGACCGGGGAAACTTCGTACCAAACGTTTAGGTATCCGTTATCGCTCAGCATATAAGCCTTGAAGAAGCTGCTAAAGCTGGTCACGGAAGGCGATAGATTGCCGATGACCGCCGCTCCTATATTGGGAGCAAGGTTGGCCGTCACGACGATAGGCAAGCCCGGAGCTGTGGCCGTTATGACCAAGGGAAAAGTGGTAAAGCCACTTCCTGGATAATCGGTCGCGCCGATGCTTGCGGTTGTTTGTCCCGCATTATTCGCGCCAGTGGCGTCGATGGACATAAAGAACGGATCGATATCGTTGTAGCTGTACGTAATCGTAATCTTCGTGCCCGCGCTCAAGTAGCCGTTCAACGTATCGATGATATAGCTGCCGGCTGTGCCGCCGACGGAATACTTTCCATAGGCTCCGATAGTCAGCGGATTGTCGAGTGATCCTAAAGGACTGGGATTGATGGACACGGCGTGCGCCTCGGCGGCGAAAAAGGACAATGAGGCGAGCGCAATAAAGCGAAAAAATTTCATGTAATCTTTCTTTCAAATGAAAGTCGACGAACTTTGCCTTCTAACAGAGGAATTAGCCTTGTGCAAGAAGGCTCGTGGCAGTGCAGGTAAATGGCGGTCAAATAAACAATTATACGGCGCCGATTTTCCGTTTTCTCGAGGCCAAAAGCGCCGCGAGCCCCGTGGCGAATAAAAGGGCGGCGGGAGGCAGCGGAATGGACGATGCGATATATGTGGCGGTTGCCTTGTTGCCATTTTTGTCCAGAAGAAACGTGTAAAATTCGACCGCCATGTCCGAGCGGTTGACGAGGGTCGAAGTGGCTTCGCAGTCATAGACGCACGAGGCCGTTACGGTGATAAGCGAATTGCTGGAAGTGACGGAAGGGAAGCCGTCGTGCCCTCTGGCCGTGACAGTTTCTGTTAAATAGGGCACCGTGCTGTGGATATAGGCGTAGCCGCTATCCTTCTTCGTCGTAAAGGTAAAGACGATTTGCGTAAAAGGCGCCAAAAACCCGCTGGCATAGGCGTACTGTTTATTACCGTCGTCAATCTTTATGGCTTTTGTCGTAATGCTGCCTGTTTGCCCGCCGACTACCGTATCGGCAAATTCATAATTCTTTCCAGTCAGATCGACCGTTGCGGCATGTGCGGAAATCGAGGCGATAAGGCCTGCGATAAAAGAAGCGATAATGAGAAAGCGTAATCCCATAACAAATCCTTGCAAAAAGCGTGAAGCAACACAAAGCTCGCCAAGCTACAAAACGCTTAATAGTTGCACAAGCGAAAAACGGTAAAAACCTTGTTAAAGAGCATTAAACATGGACTTTGCTTCTTCTTTGCCCGGGTAATGCTCTTCTCCGGTTAACGCTTTCAGCAACTCCTCTTTTGCCCTGTCAGTTTTTCCGCTTTTCAGCAAAAGGGCGCCGTAATGGTAATGCATTTGGGGTGGGATGGGGTTCGCCGCTCCCATCGCGCGCTCCATGAGGGTTTGGGCAAGATCGACCTTTCCTTGCCTGAAATACACCCAAGCGAGCGTGTCGAGGAAATAGGGGTTGGACGAACCCGAAAACCGCTCTGCCGTCAGGCGCGCTTTTTCAAGGGCGAGCGAATCGTGCGGCATGTAATCGGCGGTCAGCTCGGCCAGATTGTTCGCGGCCGGCGCGAATTCCGGATCTCGCAAAAGGATATCGTCGTATAGCGCAAGCGCTTCCTGATATTTGCCGTCTTCGCCCAGCAGTCCCGCCAGCATCATTGGTAAAAGAAAATCGCCCCGGGCGGCCTGCATGCCTATTTTCAGCGTTTCGATGGCGGGTTCCTGTTTGCCCTCTTTCAGGAAAAGTTCGGCGCGCGCTCGATAAGGATCGGCGAAAGCCGCGCGCGCGGCAATAGCCTTATCGAAAGCTACTGCCGCCGCATCCGTTCGCCCCAGCTTCGCATAGCAGCGCCCCAGAAGGGTCGAGAGCAGTGGCGTTTCGATCTTCAGCGTTTCAAGGTACTGCGCCGCGACGTCGACCTGCTGCTGCTTTTCGTAAATGCTTATCAGGCTGCGCAACGCGTGCTCGGCAAGCGGCGCGGAAGGATCGCCGTCGATGATCTCGACGAACTTCGCGGCCGCTTCGTCGTTTCTGTTGTTTGCGGCCAAAAGCTGTCCCGTTAGGAAAACGGCCGTCAGATGCTGGCCTTCCAGCTTGTCAAGCTCGCGAATGGCCGCTTCGGCCGGCAGCACCTGTTTGGCGTCGATGGCGAAACGCGCGGCCGTTTCCCACCCGACGGGGTAATCGGGGAAGGTCTTAGTCACCAGAGCGATCTTATCCATAGCCTGTTTCGCATCGCCGCTGGCATGAATAATCTGCGCCAGCCGCACGCGCGCGATTTTATCGGCGGGCGACAGGGCGACGATTTTCTTCATCGTATCGACTGCCAGATCGACGCGCCTTTGCATCAGAAACGTTTCGGCCAGCAGTTGCAAGGCGTCAACATCGCTCGGCGCGCCGCGCAGAAGGGCGCGCAAATCGGATACCGCGCTTTGATAATACCCTTTGCCGAAAGAAAGATTGGCGCGGACAAAAAGCGCAGGTTGGTTATCAGCCGTTTTGGATAGCACGGTCGCGACAAGTTTTTCGGCCAGATCGACATTGCCGCGCTGGATATTGATGCGTGCCAGAAGCACGCGGGCGTTCAGCCCGGGCGCGCTATTCTCGTTTTTAGAAACGACCCGCTCAAGCAGAGCCACGGCTTTATCAGAAGCGTTGTGCCGCGCGTACAGGTCGGCAAGCCAAAAATAAAGATCGTCGTTATCAGGATAAGCCTGCATCAGATTTTTGATTTCGGCTTCGGCGACGTCGATTCCGCGCTTCTCGTCCAAAAACAGAGCAAGCTGATGCTTCATGCCCCAATGATCGGGCAGGGCTTTCACGCCCTCGCGCAAGACGGCTTCGGCTTCGTCGAGGCGACCCTTTTGGATGTAAAGCGAAGCCAAATCCGTGCGGAACCGGGTTCCCTCCGGCTTAAGCGCGAACAATGCGCGGTAGGCTTCCGCGATCTTGGGCATGTCTTCTGTTTTTTGGTACAGCAAGACTCGCAGCATCATAAGAGACGCGTTTCGCGGGTGTCTGGCTATGCCTTCGGCAAGAACCGCATCGGCCTGCCCGATGTCGTTTTTTGCGGCGTAAATGCCCGTCAACGCAGCATAGGCCGAAAGGTTCATCGGATCTTTGGCCAGAGCAAGCCTGGCTTCCTTCTCCGCGTTTTCTAAATCCTTTTGCCGCAGCAACAGCGCGCCCAGAAGGGCGTGCGCTTCGGCGTTTTCGGGATTTTCGCCCAGCACCATATCGATGCGCCGCCGCGTTTCCTCGTATTGCTCGGCACCCATATAATACTGAGCGATCTTTAAGACGGCGGGGTGGAAATGGCTATCCTGCTGCTCGGCCGCCGTGAAACCGGCATAAGCGTTGCGCATCTGGCCTTGCTCTTCGTCGATAAGGGCGAGCCGGTAATACGGCTCCGCCGCCGATGGAATAAGACGCGCGGCGTTTTTGTATTCGATGCGGGCTTTGTCGAATTCGCCTGCCACAAAATAGGCGTTGCCGCGCTCGATATGTTTCGCTTGTTTTTGCTGCGGTTTATCGCATCCCGCAAGGAAGAGGCAGAAGCAGGCAAGAAAGAGCCAAAGAACGCGGCGCATCGGTCACCAGCAGTTGTTCAAGACCGTGCCGATGACGTTCGATCCGGAAAGCGCTTTGAGCGCGCGCTTCAAATCTTCCGCGCGGGTCACGCCGTCGCGCACGACCACAAGCACGGCGTCGACCTGCGGCAGGAAGGCAAGGGCGTCGTCCTGCTCGAGGACGGGCGGCATGTCGTAAATGACGAAGCGATCCGGATACCGTGCCTTTAATTCGTGCGCGAGGGCGATCATTTTGTGCGAGCCTAAAAGCTCGGACGAATTTTCCAGGGACATGCCCGCCGGAAGCACGTTCACGCGCTCGAACGGCGGGCGCATTAGGCATTCGGGAATGGGCGTGTTTCTTAAAAGGTAGTCCGTTAAGCCCGCTTTCGGCTTAAGCCCCAAATACTGATGTAAATTCGGGTTGCGGATATCGAGATCGACAAGCAAAACGGTTTGTTTCTGGTCGAGGGCGATGCTGATGCCCAAATTAGTCACGGCGGTCGTTTTTCCGTCCCCGTAGCGCGGGCTGGTGATGGCCAAAGTCTTGAAACCGGAGTCGTTCATGATCCGCAGGACTTTCGTGCGCAGCTGGCGGTACACGTCGGCTTCGAGACCCGCGCGATGCGCGATCACGCGGTTGCTTTCCAAAAAAGCGTCGTTCGTCGCGCTTGGCGGCGCGGCGGGAGGCGCAAGGGGTTCCGCGCGCGCGCCCAAAGGCGCTTCGCCGCACAGCGCGGCGCGTTGTTGCCTTGATTTTGAAAGAGCTTTCTCAAGCCTGTCCATAAAAACGCTCCGTGTTTACGCTTTGCCGCTTCTCGTGCGCGCGCCGATAAGATTTCCCAAAGCCCGAGCGAGATGTGCTCCATAGGTGTTCCAAGGGCGCGCCTTTTCTTCGGCCGTCAATATATGGGGGATCGAAACAAGCGGCGGCGCGCCGACTACGGCTTCAAGCTGATTGACGCCGATAATGCTTTGGCTCAGCAGTTGGGCAAAGGCGACGGCGAAAAGGCTTCCCAGAAGGGCAAGAAACAGGCTTGCCAAAAACAAAACCGCGCGCGCCGGATGGGTGCGCGTCGGAAGCTCGGGCGGGTTAATGAGCGTTAAGTGCTCGCCCTTGCGTTCCTGATGCATTTGAAGGCTCATATCCGCGGCCATTTTCTTTTCTTTCAGTTCGCGGTAGCGAAGCTGCGCGTTGTCATAATCGCGAGTCAGAGCCGCCATTTCTTTCTGCGCATCGGGATTGTCGATAATGGCCTTTTGATAATCGTTTTGTCGATCCATCAGTTCTTTGCGCTGGGTCATCAAGGCTTTTAATTGTTCTTGAGCCGCATTGATTTGCGCGACAATCTGCAAATAGGCGGGATTGTCGGCGTCGGAAATCAGACCGCGCCCTGCGCTCGGCTTTTGCGTGGCGAGTTGGTCTTCCAGCTTTTTAAGCTGTGACTGCAGAGATTTAACGTCGGGATGCTCGCTGCCGTAATTTTTCTTCGCCGCTTCGAGGTTGGCCCGTACGTCCGTTATTTGCGCCTTAAGCTGCGCGACCTGATCTCCGCCGCCGACTTGGCTTTGAAGGGCTTCGATCTGGCGGCGGGTTCTGACGACATCGGGATGATCCCCCCCGTATTGCGCGGTATAAGAGGCGTACTGCGCCTGAAGCGCTTTCAACTGGACGGAGGGCGTGGTCAAAATCTGCCCTTCGGCGAGCACGCGGGAGTAGGGATCCACGTTCGCAAGCTGCGCCCGCAAGGAGCCCAGATTGCCCTCGACCGAGGAAATCTGGCCATTGACGGTTTGCAGGTTCATACCGACGTTCGCGACGGCCTGCTGGTTGAAAAGCAGGGTTTCGGGGCGCGTTACGCCGCGCTCTTTTTGGAAATCGGCGATTTTTTGCTCTTGCTCGGCCATCGATTTTTCCATGGCCTCGATCTGCGCGCCTAAAAAGGCGGCGGTTTCCTGCGTTTGCGTGCGCCGATCTTTCAAATCCTGATCCAAAAAGCGGGTGGCCAGCTCGTCCGTCACTTGTTGGGTGATCAAAGGATTATCGTAGATATAGCTGAGGTGAAAGGCGATGGCGGAAAGTTGCTGCGCCGTTCCCTTGTTCGCGGCGGCTGGATTCGCAAGCGCGCCGCTCATAAGCTCGACCTTGATTTTTTTGCGCATTGTTTCCGCCACTTCGGCAATGGGCTTCGCTTTCCGCGCGGAAGGATACAAATCGAACTTTGTGATAATTTCTATCAAAGAGGGGGTCGATAAAACTTTTTGCTGAATTTCGCTGATGCGGCGGTCGGCCAGCGCTTCCATCATATCGCGGGGGTTCGTTCCCGCCGGCGCGGTCGCCATCGTCGAAATCTCGGGGGATTCGACCTGAACGACGGCTGTCGAACGATAACTGGTGAAGCGCAAGGTGAAGACGGCGCCAATAAGAAAAAAGGCGATGCCTGCCGTGAGAAATATTCTTTTCCACCGGCGTAAAATGGCAAAATAATCGAAAAGGGTCAGATTCTCCATCTCTTAATTTTCCTTATAACGCCGCGCCCCCAGCCCGGCAAAGCGGGGACACTATGCGCTCAGTTTCCCAAAGTCCACATATTTGGATGGTAAACAAGGCCAATCATCATCGAGTGATCCTGCACGTCCTTTGCCCCTGACGTTAAGGTTTCATACCTGTACTGGTAAGACGCTGTAAGATCAAATGTTTCCGTCACATGATAGGCCGCGCCCACAGTGCCGGCCGCAAAGTCCTTTAGATCGCCTGCTGTTTGCGCCTGATACTCGGCGGTCAAATATCTGGCGCCGAAATCCAGCGTGACCGAAGGGTTTAGCTTGTGTTTTTCCTTCAGCCCAAACGATGTTTGCAAGGCCTCCGTGCCGTTGCCGTAGGGGGATTGGGCTCTTGCTGTCGAGAAAGTGAGGGTATCTTGAATCCCTTTAAAAGAAAGATCGCCCGAAAAGATATACTCCAAGCGCCAATCGTCAACAGGGCGGTCGTAGGCGAACTGGCGGCTCGTTTGAGCGCCAACGGCGGCGCTGGCGGTTAAACGCGGCGTCAGGATAGCCTGCCATCCAATGGTCGAACCGAAGCTGTTGATGCGAACGGCGTTATTGCGCGTTGTTTGGTATTGCTGGGCTTGCAGGGCGAAGATTCCGGCATTGAGGGGGTCGAAGCGGTGGGTATAGGAGGGGGAAAGGGAAAGAGTGCGATAATTGGTGAAAACATCCTTGCCGTATTGCGAAAAAGCCGCCGAGCCGCCCAGCGTATATGTATCGACGGCCGACGGACTGAACGAAATCTGCGGAAGGAAAGACAATCCCAAGTGCCGCGACAATACAGGGGAAAGCCCGTAGGTCGTGAGTTCGCTTGTGCGCGTGGTGTCGAAGTCGACTTTGCTTTGCAGGCTGGCGGACCACCTTTGATTGCTTTTGGCAAGCGCGGCGAGCGCGCGCAAATCCGTCGAATTGAATTTTCTTAGATCAAAAATGTTCTGCTCGATCTTCGTGTCGACCTTGACGCTTGTCGTCGGCGTTCGTTTCGTGAGGATTGCTTCGGGCGTTGTCGTCGATCCATAAAGCGATTTCGCGCCCGTCGGCGCCATCAAGGGATTGGAGGAATAGGATCCTGTCTCGGCGATCAAGGCTTCTAGCGTCCAATCGCCGGCGACAGGCTCCCCTTCCGCCAAATCGTACACGGGCGCTGCGAATGCGGAAAACGCCCACAAGCAACAGACGCTGCCGGCTAGAAGGCCTTTTCGAAGGGATAAAGGGCGCCCGAACTGCATAAGCTAAAACAATCCGGCCGTCGGAACGACGACGACGTCGCCCGGCTCCAACGCGATGTCTTGGTCGAGGTTCTCGCCTTCGATAATATCGTCATAAGGAATAGGGATGGATTTCTCCTTTCCGTTCCTGTTGCGAACGACGATGATGCTGCTTTCGCTGGCATAAGGCGTCAGGCCTCCCGCAAGACTCAAGGCTTGAAGAACGGTCAGGCGGCGGTTGATCATGAATTCGCCAGGCTTTTGAACCTGCCCGACGACGCTGACGGTGTGTCCAAGCGCGGCCTTGACGGAAACCGTCACCGAGGCGTCGGGAATAAGAGCCGCCAGTTTTTCCTTTATGACATCCTGCAATTCAGACGGCGTCATTCCCTGAACCATGATGGTTCCGACAAGCGGGAATGTGATTTCTCCGTTGGGGAGAACCAGAACTTCGCGGTCGAGGCCGTCTTCCTTCCAAACCGTGATTTGCAAAACGTCGCCGGCGATAATCGTATAAGGCTTTTCCTTGGCAAAGGAAGGCCAAGCCCCCGAAAGGGCGAGAACGAGCGTGAGAAGCGTTAGTATCTTTTTCATGGGATCCTCTTGAACCTATAATCCGAAACCGGCGCTTTATAGATCAATACTGAGGCAAAGTGAATCGTTAACTTTACGTAACAAGGCGGCGTGTATGGTAAATACTATATCCAAGAGCTTGGAAACTGAAAGAAAAAGCTAATTATAAATACTTGGAGCACCATCCGTAAACGGAATTTCCCGCCCTGTGTACCCATCGCAAGGGGGGTAATGATGCGCTTAAGCGCTCGTTTGCGCACGGGTGGGGCAATCAACGGGTTGCGGCTATACGCCAAAGCCCTTCTTTTTCGGCCTTCTTTATGGTACGGGAACGGCATGTACGAGAGCTTTTACGGCCTTTCAGGAAAGCCTTTTTCGCTTTTACCCGACGCTGACTCCCTTTTTCCGAGCAAACGGCATCGCCGCGCCATGACGCTTCTTGAATACGGAGTCGCCGCGCAGGCGGGCTTTGCCGTCATCAGCGGAGAGGTTGGGGCGGGAAAAACGACCGTTATTCGGTATTTCCTTAAACACGTCGGCGATAACGTCGCCGTCGGCCTGATTACGAACCCCAGCGCCTCGACAGGGCGCCTGTTCGACTGGATTGCGCTTGCGTTCGACATTAAGCAGCGCGGCGCAGACGAAACAACCCTTTATAACTCCATCGTCGAGTTTATCCTTGCGCAATACGCGCGCGGCAAGCGAACGGTCCTGATCGTCGACGAAGCGCAAAATTTGTCGCCGAGGATGCTCGAAGATTTGCGCATGCTCTCAAACATTAATAACGAGCGCGATATGCTGCTTCAAGTCGTGCTTGTGGGACAGCCCGAATTGCTGGATACGCTGCAGCGTCCCGATTTGCGCCAACTTGTCCAGCGCGTCACCGTTCATTGCCATCTCGACCCGCTGACGCCTGCGGAAACAATGGCCTATATCCGGCACCGCTTGAACCTGTTTGGCGGCGCGGCGGAGCTGTTCAGCGGCGAAGCGTGCGCAGCCATTTATCGCTTTACCGAAGGCGTGCCGCGGCTCATCAACCTTCTGTGCGATCAAGCCTTGGTTTACGGCTTTTCCGAGGATTTGAAATCCATCCCGCCCGAGATTATCGCCGAGGTCGCGATGGATCGGAATCGCTTCGGGCTTTGCGCCTTTCGAAACGTGCCGAAAACATTCGAGCCCTTGCGGTTTAAAATGGAGCTGGTGGAGGTTTTGGAAAAAATTCGGCAAGAGCTGCAAAGCAAGGAAGGGGCATCGTGAAGCTGTTCCTTTCCATTTTTTTGTTTGCCGTTGGCTTTTCGTTTTCAGCGCGCGCCGAAACCGATCAGCTTTGCCTGAGGCAATGCGTCGCTAGCGGGCTGACTTCGACGGCATGCCTTAAGCAATGCTCTTATATCAAAGAGGAAGCCTCGAAGCCGCCTTTGAACGAAGCGACATCGACGCGGCGCGTATTGCATACGCCTGTGCCGGTTGGAAAAGAAATTGTCCTTAAAAAGAAAAACAGAGAGGCGAAGCCCGAAAAAGATTACGCCTGTTTCAGGAATTGCCTTAAAAGCGGCATGGCTTATGGCTTGTGCGAGGCCTCGTGCGTCAAGAAGGAATGCCAGCCGGGCGATGTTCTTTGCGTCAAGAACAGAAAGCAGTAGGTCAGTATCTATCAGAAAGCCCTACGCCGTGATTTCGCTTGAGCGGGTTGCGTTCCAGGCGCATGACGCGCGTTCTCGATATAATCCAGCTCCACGCCGTGCGTTTCCTTCAGGTGAAGGATGGACCAAAAAGTCGCGACATACATGAAGGCGCCGATAATCGCGCAAGCTGCCGTTAATCCCACGACCCCGTTCAAAAGCTGAAGCGTGAAAACCATCGGAATGATGCATGCGCGCAAAGCGTTGGTCACAAGCGCGGTCGATGTCGCGCGGATGTCCGTACCGAACTGTTCGGCGGTGATCAAGGTGACCAGAACCAGATCGGTCAACGTTACGCCCAAGAGGAAGTTAAATATATACATGCCTTCCGCCGTTATTTTTACGACAGGGCAAGCCAGCAGATAAATCCCCGTCATCACCATTCCGATGGAAAGAAAAGTAATAAATGTTTTGCGGCGGCTTTGCCAAAGCTGGCTCACCGTTCCGCAAGCGACGTTTCCCATGCCGATGCCGACATAGAATAAAAGCATGCAGGTCTTTTGGCTGAAAGTCTCGCCGGGCTTGAGGATATAATGGCTGATTTCCAGCGAATAGAAATTCAGCAAATTCACCGCGTAAGTCACCGGAATGCCGATGGCAAGGCAGTAAAGAAATACGCGCGCCGTTCTTTTCTGGAGGAACAGACGCAGCGATCCGCGCATGCTTTGCGTCTGATGCACTTTTTGGAATACCGCCGGTTCGGTCATGTTCAGGCGCAAGACTAGCAGCCCCAATCCCATCAATCCCGCCATGATATAGGTGGAACGCCAATCAAGGACGTAGGAAAGCAAAATGGCAAAGAACGGCCCGAATGCGCCGATGCCGCCCACAATCGTGACGCCCCAAGCGCGCTTGGCGGGGGACATAAGCTCGGAAACAAGCGTCACCGCCGTTCCCGTTTCTCCCGCAAGACCGAAGCCCGTGATGAATCGGCAGATGCCGTAGGCGATGGGATCGTTGATGAAGCTGCACGCCAGCGTGCCGATGGAATAGATTAATATGGAGCCGTATAGCGCCTTGATGCGCCCCAGCCTGTCGCCCAGCCATCCCCAAAGGAACGCGCCTGCGATCATCCCTGCCATTTGCGCGTTTAATATATAGCCGCCGATAATAGACAATTGATCCGGCGTCACGCCCATATCCGTCAGGCTCGGGACGCGAAGAACCGCAAAAAGCTGGATATCGAAAATATCGATAAAGTAACCAAGGGCGCAAATGAATATAGCCCGACGAATTTTCGCTCTCATTTTCCCGATTCCCCCAAAAAAACTCCTCGCTTTTATCCTTTTTGCTTTTCCGCGTCAGCTTTTTTGTGGAAAGGACGGCGATTCTCGTCTATGCCCTAAACTGGAGGGGAAGTTGTTTTAAAATCATACACGTTATGAAACAGAATTTAAAAAAGGAAAAAATGATCCGCTTCTTTCGCAAAGGGGTGAGCCTTATCGCTCTTGCCTTTCTTTTTTTTCCGACCTTTGTTTTAGCCGACAATATTTCAGGAGCGGGGGCGACTTTTCCCTATCCGGTGTATGTAAAATGGGCGGAAGCGTATCTTAAAGAAACGGGCAACGGCTTGAACTATCAGGCCATCGGTTCCGGTGCAGGCATCAAGCAAATCAAGGAAAAAACGCTCACCTTCGGGGCGACGGATCAACCCCTTCCTATAAAAGAGCTTGAGGAAAACGGGCTTGTGCAATGGCCGATGATCGTCGGCGGAGTCGTGCCGATTGTGAATATCAAAGGCATTAACGCGAACGAATTGGTTTTGGACGGCGCTCTTTTGGCCGATATTTATCTGGGCAAAATCGCCTATTGGGACGATCCTGCCATCGTCAAATTAAACCCAAACCTTAAAATGCCGCACCAACCCATTGCTCCCATTCAACGCGCGGACGGTTCTGGAACGAATTTTCTTTTCACGCATTACCTGAGCGCCGTCAGCCCCGAATTTGCCTCGAAAGTCGGCGCGAATACGCTTGTCCAATGGCCTGTAGGGTTTGGCACCAAAGGCAACGAAGGCGTGGCGAGCATGACCTCGCGCACGCAAGGCGCCATCGGCTATGTGGAGTACGCTTATGCTTTGCAAAGCAAAATGGCGACCGTGAAAATGATCAATAAGGAAGGAAAGGCCGTGGCGCCGAACAGGGACTCCTTCGCGGCTGCGGCTGAAAACGCCGATTGGAAAAACGCGCCGGGCTTTTATCTCATTCTGACAAATCAGCGCGGAGTCAAAAGCTGGCCGATTACGGGCGCGAGCTTTATTTTGATGCGCAAGGAACCCGTAGATGCCGCGCAATCGAAACAGGCTTTAAACTTTTTCGCGTGGGCTTTTCAAAAAGGCGGGGAAATGGCGCAGGCGCTTGACTACATCCCCATGCCTTCAAACGTCGTCCCGACTGTCAAAAAATCTTGGGAACTGATTAAAATAAAATAGGAAAGATTTTGTCTTCTACTTTTTCAAAATCCGATGATGTTCCTGCGCTGAAAATTGTGCGCGCGCCTCTTGCGGCGCATCCGGCCTTCGATCCTGTTGTGCGGTTTCTTTCCATGTTCTGCGCGGGCTTGGTCGTCGCGCTTGTGCTTTCGCTGCTTGTCGTCCTCGGCCTTTCGGCCGCGCCCGCTTTCAAGGCCTTCGGTTTTTCCTTTTTCACCACGAACGCATGGAATCCCGTCACCGGCAATTTCGGCGCTTTGGCCGCCATCTACGGCACTGTCGTGGCCTCGGCGCTTGCTTTGTTGCTGTCGCTGCCTATCGGTTTTGGCATCGCCTTTTTTCTGGTGGAGATCGCGCCGTCATTTCTCGTAAAGCCGCTTCGTATCGCTATCGAGCTTTTGGCGGGCATTCCCAGCATCGTCTTCGGCTTTTGGGGATTGTTCGTCCTCGCGCCGCTGTTTCAGGAACATGTGCAGCCGTTTTTGATCGCCGTATGCGAAAACGTTCCCGTTTTGAATTTTCTTTTCAGGGGGCCTGCGTTCGGCGTTGGGCTTTTGACGGCGGGTTGCGTTCTTGCGATCATGGTTTTGCCTTTTCTTACCGCGTTTATGACCGATGTGTTTAAGGCTGTTTCTCCGCTTGTGAAAGAATCCGCGTATGCGCTTGGCGCGACGCGATGGGAAGTGATGCGCTCTATCGTTTTAGGCTCCACCGGCACGACCGTGATCGGCGGCATTATGCTTGCGCTGGGGCGCGTGCTGGGCGAAACCATGGCGGTGACCTTCGTGATCGGCAACGCGCACCGCATCAGCGGTTCTTTGCTCGCGCCGGGCACAACCATTTCCGCCAGCATCGCCAATGAATTTAACGAGGCGACGACCGATCTGCATGCCGCCTCGCTGCTCGCGCTGGGGCTTTCGCTTTTCGCCATCACCTTCGTCGTTTTGGCGGCGGGCAAGGCCTTCGTCCTTTATTACACGCGGAAAGGCCGCCGATGAAGGACGCAAGCGAACAGACAATGAAACTTTCCTACCGCTACCGCAAACGCAAAGCGGCGGATCGCTTTTTCACGGCTTTCGCCTGCGTTTCCGCCGCGCTGGGAGTTGGTTTTCTTTTGATTATCCTCTCCAACGTTTTTACCGAGGGGCTGAGCGCCATCGACTTCAACACCTTCGTTAAAACGATGCCATCGCCTGGCGAAAGCGGCGGCCTGATCAACGCCATCATCGGCAGCGTTATGATGTCGGGGCTAGCCATGCTGGTCGCCGTTCCCCTCGGCATTATGGGCGGCGTTTATCTTGCTGAATATGCGCGCCACAGCAAAATCGCGGGCCTCGTGCAGTTTTTGAACGATATTTTGCTCAGCGCGCCGTCCATATGCTTCGGCCTTTTCGCATACGAGATTATGGTCGTTCCCATGCGCGGATTTTCCGGCTATGCGGGCGCGGTCGCCTTGGCCTTTATCGCCATTCCCATTATTTTGCGCACGACGGAAGACATGCTTTCGCTTGTGCCCGATCAATTCCGCGAAGCGGCGGCGGCGCTGGGGGCGCAGCGGTGGCGCGTGATCTTCTCGATCTGCTTCCGCTTTGCGCGGCCGGGCATTGTTACCGGCCTTTTGCTGGCCTTCGCGCGCATCGTGGGCGAAACCGCGCCGTTGCTTTTCACCGCTTTGAACAACCAGTTCTGGAATATTTCGATGATCGGCCCCACGCCGAATTTGCCCGTCACCATCTATCAGCTCGCCATGTCGCCCTATCCCGATTGGCACAGGCTGGCTTGGGCGGGCGCGATGATTATCACGCTTGCGGTTCTCGCGATCAACATCGCGACGCGTTTGATGACCAAAGAGACTATCCGGAAGGGTTTCTGATGACGACACCGAATACCATATTAGAAGTCAAGAACCTGTCCTTCGCTTACGAAGAAAAACAGGCGCTCGACTCCGTTTCGATGCCTTTTTATGAACACAAGGTCACGGCGATTATCGGCCCCTCGGGATGCGGGAAATCGACTTTGCTGCGTAGCGTCAACCGCATTTTCGATCTTTATCCGCGCCAAAAAGCATCGGGCGAAATTCTTTTCGAGGGACGCAATATCTTGGACGAAAAAATCGATACGGCTTGGCTGCGCCGCCGCATCGGCATGGTTTTTCAAAAGCCCACTCCTTTTCCGATGTCGATCTTCAACAACGTCGCCTACGGCATACGCCTTTATGAAAAAGCGCGGTCGCGGGATCTATTGCCGCGCATCGCCAAGGCTTTGCGCGACGCCGCATTGTGGGACGAAGTGAAAGACACCTTGCGCGTCAGCGGCCTAAGCCTTTCAGGAGGGCAGCAACAGCGCTTGTGCATAGCGCGCGCCTTGGCCGTGCAGCCGGAAATTTTGCTGCTGGACGAGCCGACCTCCGCGCTGGACCCTATTGCCACCGCCAAGGTGGAGGCATTGATTGATAAACTAAAGAAAAAATACACCATCGCTATCGTGACGCATAACCTTCAGCAGGCCGCGCGGATCTCGGACTATGTCGCTTTTTTCTATATGGGGAAGCTGATAGAATTCGACACGACGAAAAAGATTTTCGAATCCCCTGCGATCGAGCAAACCGAAGATTACGTGAAAGGCAGATTCGGATAGTCAGAAAGCAGTGTCATTCCGCAAAATTCGTCGCGCAGCGGCGAATTTGTGCGGAATCCAGACTGACTCGCAAAAAGTAACAACCCTTTTAGAATCATGAAAAACAAATTCACAAATACCCATCGAATGAAGAATTGGATCCAAAGCAAGAGCGATATTATTCCCCTCCCCTTGCGGGAGGGGTTAGGGGAGGGGTGAGAGGTTGCAGCAATTCCTCATCAAAAAACTCGTCGTCCTCACGGGCGCGGGCATATCGGCGGAATCCGGCGTTCCTGTTTTTCGCGGCGCGGACGGCCTTTGGGAAGGCCAGCGCGTGGAGGACGTGGCGACAGCCGACGCCGTGACCTTCAATCGCCCGTTTGTGAACAAGTTTTTCAACAAAATGCGCAAAGGCATTGCGGATATCAAGCCTAACGCCGCGCATGACGCGTTGGTGAAGCTGGAGCAGGCCTTCGCGCCGAACTTTCTCCTCATCACGCAAAACATCGACCCGCTGCATGAAAAGGCGGGATCGAAAAATCTTATTCACATGCATGGCGAATTGCAGCGCATCCGCTGCGATGCCTGCGGGCGCGGCATTCCCTTTTTCGAAGACATTCCGCAGGATGCGACATGCGCCGTTTGCGGCAAAGAAGGCGGCCTGCGCCCCGATATCGTTCTTTTCGGCGAAACGCCAATGCGCATGGAAGATTGCATCGCTGCGCTCGCCGCGTGCGATATGTTTATTGCCATCGGCACATCGGGCGTCGTCTATCCGGCGGCGGGGTTTGTGGACATCGCCAACAGGGCAGGGGCGGAAACGGTAGAAATTAACCTTAACGCTTCCGAACGCGCCACGGCTTTCGCCAAGCATATATTTGGCAAAGCGGGGGAAATTCTCCCTACTTTTGTTGACGAATGCATAGAAAGAAAAGCGTTTGGTTAACCCGCGTTTTAAACAAAAAATTCTGATGAAAGTAATTATTTCTTCCAAATGAACTGTGCGTGACGCTATATTTCGCGGAACATTTAGAAAAATTTATTTTTCATATTTTTTTGCGGGAGTGAATTATGGCGGATGCTGAAGTGGTTTCTAAAATTGTCAAAGATCTCTTAGATGGTATCGTTGTTCAGTCTGCGGACGAAGATGATCTGCAAGTGCCGCCGCATCTTCGCGGTTGGTTTGATGCAATTAGGGTTGATTCCGTGCCATCGGTGGAGCCGCAAACCGTGATGAACAAACCTGCTTCTCGGCATCTTGCCAGCGAAGCTCTTTTGGCTAGGGCTTCAAGCGTCTCTGGCAAAGCCATAAATAAAGCCACGATCTCCGCGGACAAATTTTTTAAAAAGGCGGAAGCAACTGCCGATAGAATAGATGAAGTTCTCATAGCCGTCGGCGATAGATTGGAACGCGTTGGCGAAGTGGCGGAAAATCTTTTTTTTGGGTACATTCATGGCGTTCATACGCTATCGACCATTATCGTGAAGCGTGACGTTGACTCGGCTAAAAAGCATTTCCTCAGCGCTGCGCAAGAAGTGTTTAGCGTTCTTCCCGAAGATATTCAGGGCGAAGTGCGTCAATTCAAAGCCGATTACGACAAAGCGGGAGCAGGGGGGCGCAATGCGGCTTTGGCGGGAATTGCCGCCGGTGCCGTTGCCTTTACTGCGGCTGCTTTTTTGGCGCCTGGGATTTTGATGGCTATAGCTCCGATTGCCGCCATGGCTCTTGCGGGCGCGTATATGAAAGTAAGCGACGATCGTTTGACAAACGCGACATTGGAGGAAAGCGCGCGCGTGCCGCTTAAAGACTCCATCGTCGAAGGGGTAAGAACAGGCGTGACGGCGGGAAGCGCGGTATTTTTGGGAGGCATCGTCTTTCCGCTTGCATTACCGGCGGGCGCGCTTGCGCTTGTAGGCGCAGGACTTGGTGCGGGATTGGGAGCAACCCTTGGCTATGCCGGATCCGAAATAGGCGTGGAGGCGGCTCGAAATACGCTTGATCGCATGGAAAAGTCGCCCTTATTGGGCATGAATTTCATGAGCCGTATGATACGGGGAGGCTTAAACCATTGCCCCGTGTTCAAGCCCGCCTAGCGAGAGAATTGATCCTTGATAGATGAAAAAACTTTTTTGAGGGGTTGATTGCGCGTTAACCATACTTTTCAATTTCTGCCAATAAATATATGGTTAATTTGCATTTTTTCTTATAATTATCCGTTGAAGGTTGCTATAAGACGCTGATAAACATTCTTGCGTCATTTATATTTTTGCTTTGGAGATGAATATGGCTGGGACGAAAAACGTTGCTAAATCTAGCGGAAATGGATCGCAGGCTGCGGACGTTGAAAAAAATCTGGAATTTCTTGTGTCTTTGGTTTTGGACGCGCCTAATGCGGAAACAAGAGAAGCCGCTCTTCGCACGATGGAAGGATACGGCGCGAGTTTGGGAATTTCTGCCGAGAAACTCCAGAGTTTGAGGGCAAAGGCGGAAAATTCTGCGCAGGAGGATTCGTCTCAATCTTCGGCACAGCCTGCAGAGCAGCCTTCAAAGCCTGCGCGCAAAAAAAGGACTTCGGCCAAAAAGCCCGAGACAACAGACGCGAATGAGCCAACACCGGCAAAGACTCCGCGTAAAAGGTCTTCCAACAAAAAGACTCCGGAAGCGGCAGCGAATGAAAACAATGCAAGCGCGGCAATTCCTGTCGCTCCTGTTGTCGTTCCTGTTGAGACGATTCAAAAGGATGAAGATACCGCTGCTCCGTCGGTTGTGGTCGTTCCGCCTGCAACTCCAAATTCTTCCGCCGAACCTGCTCCGCAAACAGAACCTCAGCAAACAATTAATTTTGTGCCGCCGGTTAATGCTGTTCCTACAGTGCCGTCGACGCAGCCTGTGCTTGATAGCGCAGTAATCAAAACCCCAAAGGAAGAAAAGGTCGGCGCCTTCCGCCGTGCAGGACGGTATATATTAAAACACAAAGCCGAAATCGCCGCCGGCGTTGCGATGGGCTTTTCCATCAGGACGTTGCTTATCATGGGCGCGGCGGCGGTGGGCATTGGCTCGCTCATCGTGCCATTTGCCGCAGCCGGAGTTGCAGGCGCTGTTGTTGGGGCATCGAAATACGCTTGGAGATATCACAAAAAGTTCACTCCCGAAGAGAAAGAAAAAGCCGATTTTGGTACGGAGCTGGCAATCCAGGGCATGAACGGCATGATCTTCGGCGCCACCTTCGGCATAGCCGGCATCTTGATTGCTGATGCGGTTACCCCCTTCCTCCAGAACGCTTTTAAAGCCCTTCCCTTTGGCAGCGGCGGAAATGCGGGCAACGTGACGCCCACTGCCTCTGTAACTCCCACTGCCTCGGGGACGGCTGCGCCAGCACCTTCGGGAACTATATGTGGGCCTTGTCAGGGCGTAGCTGCATCCGGAACGCCTCAGGTCATTGTGGTCCAAGCTCCGGCGCAGCCGCCGATAGATATCGATATTGATTACAATCCTGTTATCAGGGTGGATCAGGATCAGGTCTGCGGCGGCGGCGTGTGCAAACCACCGCCCGTAGTAGAGCCATCACATTCGCCATGTCCGACGGATCAGCCAACGGAACAGCCTTCGGTCGAACCGTCCAAGGAACCTACTCACGAACCAACTAAGGAACCGTCCAAGGAACCGACTAAGGAGCCAACGAAGGAACCAACCAAGGAGCCGACTAAGGAACCAACAAAGGAACCAACGAAGGAACCAACGAAGGAACCAACCAAGGAGCCGACTAAGGAACCAACGAAGGAACCAACGAAGGAACCAACCAAGGAGCCGACTAAGGAGCCAACGAAGGAACCAACCAAGGAGCCGACTAAGGAGCCAACGAAGGAACCAACCA
>CAZFCA010000017.1:0-7566 GCA_964517415.1 uncultured Rhodospirillaceae bacterium | reverse complement strand
CAGAATATTCCCACTTTGCCTCCGGTTGCTCCAGCGGTAGCCTGAGCATTGAGAAATAATATATCGGGTCTCTCTATCCGCGCGTTTTATTAAACGTCGCTTCGATATTCTGGGCGGGGTTGCTGCCGAACATTTTGTCGATATCGGCAAAGGCCTGGTCGGCCACAGACTGCGTCGCCGAAACCGTCGATGCGGAAGGCGCGTCGAAAAGCGTGTCAATTTGCGTTTGCGTGGAGCCTGCGTCGCCGTGAACGATGCCGCTGCCTTCCTCCATCATTTTGCGAAGCTGCTCGGCCGCCGTGTGCGCTTTATCTGCGAAGACCGCCATTTCCCCGGCTTGCAAATGCTCGCGCAAAGTTTTTCCTGAATCCTCCACCATGCTTTTCATCACAAGGCTTTTGCTTTCCAAGGCTTTGCGCAATTCCTCCGGCGCGAAGGCGTACGCTTCGACCGCCAAGTTGGCGAAATCAAGGCCGCTGGCGGTAAAGTGCTCGCAATAATTCAGGTACTGCCACTGTTCGATTTCCTCGATCAGCTCGGGCATATCCGCCACCATGTCCAGAACCATCACAACCGAATTGAACGTGTTGAAATAATCCGTCGAAAGCAAAGACCGAGGGTCGATGTTCGTACCCGCCACTTTCTGGCGTATATCTTCAATGTTTGCGGTCACGGGCGAAAATGGGGCGCTGTTAATAAAAGTGGCAAATCCGGTTTCGGGCTAGAAAACAAGCCCTTAACTCTCAAAGCTAACCCAAAAGTTTCTAAGAAATGGTTTACTTGCCGGACGCTGAACCCTTCGAGTCGGGAGTTGGCAATTATCCTATTGAAATATAATCGTTTTACAAAATATTAGGCATTCAAATCGCGCTTTCGTAAAGTGCCGCCTCTAGCCGTCCTGTTCGACTTTTTTTTCGTAAACATGCAGCACGATTTAAACCTTTCCTCGGCCGTTATTATTGCGAGCTTTCTTCTTTCCGTGATTCTCACGGGTTTTGCGCGCGCTTTTTTGCTTCGCCGCTCGGTTTTGGACATTCCAAACGACCGAAGTTCACATAAAATGCCGGTTCCCCGCGGGGCTGGGTGGGCGTTGATGATCATTTTTATCCCCGCGCTTGTTGGCGCGGCCTACGCCTTCGATCATGATTTCCGCCGCGCAGGGCTTATCGCCGCCGTCGCGCTGCTCGCCGTTTTTTCAGGCATTGACGACCGCAAGCCTCTTAGTCCCGCCTTGCGCCTTGGCGCGCACCTTGTCGCGGCTTTTTTGGGAAGCCTTGCCTTTGCGCGCTATCAAACGCTTTTCGGCAACGCTGTTCCGTTCTGGCTCGACCGTGCTTTGATGATCCTCGCGTGGGCGTGGTTCATGAATCTTTATAATTTCATGGACGGCATTGACGGTTTGACAGGGGCGGAAACGGTTTTCATTGCGGCGGGGTGGGGCGTTGTCGCTTCGATAGGCGGAGTCGCGGATCCGTTTACGGATTTTCTGACCCTCGTCCTTGCGGGCGCAAGCCTTGGGTTTCTGGCGCATAACTGGCATCCGGCAAAAATATTTTTAGGCGATGTTGGCAGCGTGCCTTTGGGGTTTCTTACCGGTTATTGCCTTTTGGTTCTTGCCATGAAAGGGCTTTGGCTGGCCGCGCTTATTTTGCCTTTGTATTACCTTGCCGACAGCGGCATAACCATAGCGAAAAGGGCTTTTCGGCTTCAGCCGGTGTGGAAAGCGCACCGCGAGCATTTTTATCAAAAGGCGGCTTTGGGCGCGGGATCCCACGCGCCGGTCGTCGTTTTCGTGATCGTCGCTGATATCGGCCTGATCTGCGCGGCCGCGCTGTCCGTTGCGCGCCCGATGGCGGGCCTCGGCGCGGGCGTTCTGATAGTTGCGGTTTTGCTTGGAAAGTTGCATAGACTAAGTATCCCAAAAGAATAGCGTCGCGCTCGCGGAGCATCCATCTGTTTATTGTGTGCCTAATGAACTTCCTCTCCTCCAACCGCCGCCTTCTGACCTTTGCGCATGATCTTGCGATGGCGGCATTTGCTTTTTGGCTGGCTCTTTATCTGCGCGTGGGCAACGATTTCGCCTCGCTGCCTGCGGATTCCCTTCTTGCGGCCTCGCTTTTGTTCGTTCTGACGTGCGCGGTGGTTTTTCTTTCCTACGGGCTTCATCAAAGCATCTGGATATTCACCTCGCTTCGCGATCTTTTGGTGATTCTGAAGGCTTCGACGGTGGCCGTGGCCTTCTTTTTGGCCATCACTTTTGTGGTTCAAAGGCTCGAAGGCGTGCCTCGCTCTGTCCCCTTCATGGCGTGGTTCATCATGGTGGCGGGCCTCGGCGGGTCGCGCATGGGGTTTCGCATCTGGCGCGAAAAGCGGCTGAGCGTTCTGTGGGAACGCTCGGGGGGCGGGCGCGTTAACGTTCTTTTGGTCGGCGCGGGCGACGAAGCCGATATTTTTCTTCGCGCTTTGAACGCCAACCCTCATGCGGCCTATTACGTGATGGGAATCATCGGTGAAAACGACCATCGCGTCGGCCACACCATTCAAGGCGTGAAAGTCATCGGCACGGCGGCCGATCTTGCGGCCATTGTGGCCGACATGCGCGAAGATATGAAGGCGCCTTCGCGACTTATCCTGACGCGCGCCGTCTCGCGCTTCAACCGCGAGCTGGTGAGCCAGCTTTTAGAGCAATCGGCTGCGCTTGGCCTTACGCTTTCAAGATTGCCCGCGCTGACGGAAGTGCGCGACGACGTGGGGACGATGCAATCCGTGCGCGATCAGCCCTTGGCGCTCGAAGACCTTCTGGGACGCCCCGAAACCAAATTAAACCGCAGCGATATCCGCGCCCTCATTCGCGGCAAGCGCGTTCTGGTCACTGGCGCAGGGGGCACAATCGGCGGCGAGCTTTCGCGGCAAATCGCGGCGCTGGAGCCGAAGCATCTAACTCTTTTGGACTTCAGCGAGTTTAATCTCTACCGCATCGATCTTGAAATGCGCGAGGCTTTTCCGGCGCAAGATATGCGAAGCCTGATCGGCAACGTGCGCGATGCCGCGCGCATGAAGCAGATTTTTGCCGAGGAAAAACCGAATCTTGTTTTCCATGCCGCCGCCATCAAGCATGTGCCGATTGCGGAGGAAAACATTCGCGAAGCCATTATGACGAACGCCATCGGCACGCGCACAGTCGCCGATTGTTGTCTTAGTTCCGGTTGCGCCGCGATGGTTTTGATCTCCACCGACAAGGCCGTTTATCCCAGCAGCGTCATGGGCGCGACGAAGCGTCTTGCCGAGATGTATTGCCAAGCGCTCGACCTTTCCTCGAACGCCACGCGCTTTATTACCGTGCGTTTCGGCAATGTGCTCGGCTCGACGGGTTCCGTCGTTCCGCGCTTTCAGGAGCAACTGGCCAAAGGCGGCCCCCTTACGGTCACGCATCCCGATATCACCCGTTATTTCATGACGGTGCGCGAGGCGGTGGAGCTTGTTCTTCAGGCTTCGGCCTTGGGGGCGCGCCCGGGCGACCAGCGCGGCAAAGTGCTTGTGCTCGACATGGGCGAGCCAGTGAAAATCGCCGACCTTGCGCGCCAGATGATCCGGCTGGCGGGTTTGCGCCCTGAGGAGGACGTGAAAATCGTTTATACGGGCTTGCGCAAAGGCGAAAAATTGCATGAAGAGCTTTTCGCCGACGCGGAAGAACTTATTCCTTCCGCAGCCGACGGAGTCAAACTTGGCAAAGCGACGACGGTGGACTTGGGCTTTTTGCAAAGGGAGCTTGGCGAATTTTCGGCTGTCTTGCGTGACGGCCCGGATGAAAAAAATTCCCTTTCCAGACTTGCCGAGCTGGTTCCAGAATTCTCCCGACCTGCGAAAGGGGCTGTTTAGTGCCGCGATTTAATTGGATTTCCCGGTGAATTTTGTTAAGTAATACCAACGGGATTAGCCAACAGAAAGTCTGAAGATTATGAACGCCCAATCCTCGGCCCCTAAAACCGCCATTGCGCCGACGCGCGCGGATAACTATCCCGAATGGTATCAGCAGGCCGTGCGCGCGTCCGATATGGCCGAAAGTTCGGGCGTGCGCGGCTGCATGATTATCAAGCCGAACGGCTATGGCATATGGGAGCTGATGCAGCGGGACCTTGACCGCCGCTTCAAGGAAACGGGGCACGAGAATTGCTATTTCCCGCTTTTCATTCCGCTGAGCTATTTCCAAAGGGAAGCCGAGCATGTGGAAGGCTTTGCCAAGGAAATGGCAGTCGTCACGCACCACCGCCTGAAGGCGAAAGACGGCGCGCTTGTGCCCGATGGAGAGCTTGAGGAACCGCTTGTCGTTCGCCCGACTTCGGAGACTGTTATCGGCGAGGCTATGGCGAAGTGGGTCAAGTCCTACCGCGATCTGCCTTTGTTGATCAATCAATGGGCGAACGTTGTGCGGTGGGAGATGCGCCCGCGCCTTTTGCTGCGCACGACGGAATTCCTTTGGCAGGAAGGCCATACGGCGCACGAAAGCCATGACGACGCGATGGCCGAAGCGAAGAAAATGCACGAAGTCTACCGCGATTTTGCGCAGGAGGTTTTGGCGCTTCCCGTCATCATGGGCGAAAAAACCGCGAACGAACGCTTCCCGGGCGCGGTGAATACCTTCACCATCGAAGCGATGATGCAGGACGGCCGCGCGTTGCAGTCGGGCACGTCGCACTATCTGGGGCAGAACTTTTCGCGCTCCATAGGTATTCAGTTTCAAAACCGCGAAGGCTCGCTGGATTATGCTCATACAACTTCGTGGGGCGTTTCGACACGGCTTTTGGGCGCGTTGGTCATGACTCACGGCGACGACAACGGCATGCGTACGCCGCCGCGCATCGCGCCTTGGCAAATCGCAATTATCCCCGTTCTTCGCGGCGATAGCGATAAAGCGTCGGTGTTGGCGTATTGCGAGGCGCTTCAAGCGGCTTTGCAGTCCAAGATTTACGCGGGCAGCTGCTTGCGCGTGAAGATCGACAGGCGCGATATTTCAGGCGCGGATAAAAAATGGGATTGGATCAAGAAAGGCGCGCCGCTTGTTCTTGAAATCGGCCCGCGCGACGTGGAGGGCGGCAAGGTTTGTCTGGTGCGCCGCGACCAAATGGACAAGGGCAAGCGCATTCAGTCCCGCGACGAGTTTATCGCAGGCGCAGCCGATGAATTGGCGGCCATTCAGAAAAACCTGTTCGATCAGGCTTTGCAGTTTATGCAATCGCGCATGGTGCGAAATATAAAAACATGGGCGGAATTCGAAGCCTATTTCAAAAAGCACGATGAAAACGGCTTTGCCAGCGGGCAGGGGTTCGTGCGCGCTAAATGGGCGGCCGATTTGAAATCGCTGGAAAAACTCGAAGACTTGGGCGTTACCATCCGCTGCATACCCTTCGATCAGGACGGCCAAGAAGGCGCTTGCGTTTTGACGGGCAAACCCGCAAAACAGGACGTGATCTTTGCGAGGGCGTATTGACGTCGCCGCGCTGCGTTATACACTTTGCGTCATCCCCGCGAAAGCGGGGATCCATTTGGAAGTTGTTCGGAAATTAAAGATGGATTCCCGCTTGCGCGGGGATGACGCAGCGGAATAAAAGGTGATTATGCTTTTCTCCCCCTTCGAAAGACTTGTGGCTATCCGCTATCTCCGCTCCAAGCGGCAGGAGGGATTCATATCCGTCATCAGCTGGTTTTCGTTGATCGGCATCGCGCTGGGCGTTGCAACGTTGATCGTGGTTATGTCGGTGATGAACGGCTTCCGGCAGGAATTGTTCCAGCGCGTTCTGGGGCTTAACGGGCACATGAATATTTACGCGATGCAAGGTCCCATCGACAATTACCAGCCTATTCTTGATCGCCTTGCAAAGGTGCCGGATGTTCTTGCCGCCGCGCCTACGGTCGAAGCGCAGGCGCTAGTGACCAAGGACGGCGCGGCTTCGGGCGTCTACGTGCGCGGCTTGAAGGCCGAGACGATCCGCAATCGCCCCACCATCGCCAAGCATATCGTCGAGGGGTCGCTGGACGACTTTACCGACGCCAACATCGCCATTGGCGACCGCATGGCGCTGAGGCTGGACTTGCGCGTGGGCGATACGCTGACCCTTATCTCGCCGGTGAGCAAAAACACGGTTTTCGGCGCCGCGCCGCGCCTGCGAAGCTATACCATCACCGCTGTATTCAAGGTCGGCATGTACGAATACGATAATCACTTCGTTTTCATGCCGTTGGAATCCGCGCAGGTGTTCTTCCAAACGGGGCAAAGCGTCACCTCGCTTGAGATGTTCGTGCGTGACCCGCAAAATATGGAGCAGGTGAGAAAAGACGTCGTCGCCGCCATCGGCCCTTCGCAGCAGCAGCCGGTGCGCCTTTTGGACTGGCAGCAGAACAACTCCAGCTTTTTTACCGCGCTTCAGGTGGAGCGCAACGTCATGTTCCTGATTCTTGCGCTTATTATCCTTGTGGCGGCGTTCAATATCATCTCCAGCCTCATTATGCTGGTGAAGGACAAAGGCCGCGACATCGCTATCTTACGGACGATGGGCGCCACCAAAGGCATGGTCATGCGCATCTTTTTCCTGAACGGCGCGTTTATCGGGCTGGTCGGCACTTTCGCGGGGCTTCTTCTGGGGCTTTTGGTCGCAAGCCATATCGAAGAAATACGCCAATTCGTTCAGATGATCACGAAAACAGATCCGTTCTCGCCCGAGGTGTATTTCTTGACGCGCATGCCTTCGGTTATCGACTGGAATGACGTTTTGCGCATCGTCCTGATGGCCTTGGGGTTGTCGTTTCTCGCCACTCTCTATCCGTCATGGCGCGCCGCGAAACTCGATCCGGTGGAGGCTCTGCGCTATGAGTGAGCCTTCGTTCAATATCCGTCCATTCGGAATCCCTGTTTTGGAGCTTGCGGACATCCGCCGTTCGTTTCAGCAAGCAGGCGCGCCGCTTGAGGTTTTGCGCGGCTGTTCGCTGGTTATAAGGGCGGGGGAGACAGTCGCGCTTATTGGTCCTTCAGGAGCGGGAAAATCCACGCTTTTGCATAGCGCGGGATTGCTCGAGAAGCCTGATAGCGGCGCGGTGATTGTTACAGGAAAAAATGCGGGAAGGCTGGACGACGCAGGTCGCACGGCTCTGCGCCGCAGCGCGATAGGCTTTGTCTATCAGTTTCATCATTTGCTTCCCGAATTTTCGGCTTTGGAAAATATCGTTTTGCCGCAAATGATCGGGGGAAAAGCGCGAAAGGAAGCCGAGCGCCGCGCGATGGAGCTGCTTGAGATGGTCGGGCTTGCCAATCGCGCAGGAAACAGGCCCGGGAAACTTTCTGGCGGCGAGCAACAACGCGTGGCCATCGTGCGCGCCTTGGCGAACAAGCCGCAGCTTTTGATCGCTGACGAGCCGACGGGGAATCTCGACCCCTCAACGGCGGAACACGTTTTCGAGATGCTGCAAAATCTGGTGCGGTCGCAGCAGCTCGCGCTCCTTATGGCGACGCATAACGTCGATCTCGCCCGAAAAATGAATAAGGTCGTCGAGATCAAGGAAGGGGTTCTTTTT
>CAZFCA010000016.1:0-28960 GCA_964517415.1 uncultured Rhodospirillaceae bacterium | reverse complement strand
GAGCTTTTTCGTAAGTTTCCCAAGCATATGCATGGGACTAAGAGCTATTTGTATATAGTCATTCCAAATAAAGTTTATACAAAATTAAGGAATGAGTGATTCGCTGTGAGGCATGACATACAGCGTAGATTTAAGAGAACGAGTAGTCGCGTTCGTCCGCGAAGGCGGAAGCAAAACCGAAGCCGCGAAGCGCTTTGGGGTGCATCGACTAACCGTGTACCAATGGCTTGGGGCCAAGAACCTTGAGCCGCAGTATGCGAAGCGCCGCAAGCGGAAACTGGATTGGGCGGCTTTACGCAATGATGTGGATCAGAACCCGGATAAAATGCTGAAAGAACGCGCTGAGGCTTTCGGCGTTGCCGTCAACGCGATTTGGTACGCGATGCAGCAGATGAACATCAGTAATAAAAAAAACGTTCAAATACGTCGAGCGCGACGCTGAACAAAGAATAGCGTTTTTGCGCCGCTTGCGGGAAGTCGCGGGCATTTATGGTTTCAAGAATATCGTCTATGTCGATGAAAGCGGCTTTGAAGCCTCAACGTGTCGTTTGCGCGCTTGGGGGCCAATCGGCCAGAAAGTTTACGGAGACCGTTCCGGCAATAAACGTCCGCGCACCAGTCTGATCGCAGCCAAAAGAGGGCGCGAACTTTTGGCTCCCGTCCTGTTCTCGGGGTCAACCGATGCCGATTGGTTTAACCAATGGCTCGAACAGCATCTTTTCCCTGTTCTCGACCACCCTTCCGTCATCATTGCCGACAATGCCCGTTTCCACAAAACAGAGCCAACTTTCATTTTGTTCGAAAACTCTCCCCATCTTTTGTTGTTCTTGCCTCCGTATTCACCCGATTTCAATCCTATCGAAAACGACTTCGCCAATATCAAAAAACGCAGACAATTCTCTCCTTCAAATACCCCTCTCGATCAAATTATTGCATCGTATGTTTCTTATTTGGAATGACTATAAAACGCCTTTTGAAAGCGGGCCCACTTCAAAATTCAACAAGTACGTGCTCTCTATTATCTTTGAAGAAAAGCCTGCGCATACATTCAATGGAGCGGCATCGGAAATAGCAGATTATATAACGAGCCGCAAATACGGGGCTTGGGCGCCTTTTCCCAGCGAAAATCCGCGATCCCTTTTGGAAGGTCGCCTCGGCGTAGTCTTTGACTATGTTTGGACGTTCATAAACCGCCCTTGCTCCCCTCCAAGGTAAAAGCGCTGCGGATTTTGCTTATTTATGATAATTTCTTTTTGAGCAAGTCGTTAAGCATCGCCGGATTAGCCTTCCCTCCGGTATTCTTCATCACCTGCCCCACGAAGAAGCCGAACAGTTTTTCCTTGCCTGCTTTGTACTCCGCGACTTTGTCGGCGTTCGCGGCGAGAATAGCATCAATCGCTTTCTCAATCGCGCCCGTATCCGTCACTTGCCGCAGGCCTTTTTCCTCCACAATAAGCGCGGGCGGCTTGCCCGAGGCCAGCATTTCCTCGAACACATCTTTCGCGATGCGCCCCGAAATGGTCTGATCGCTGATAAGGCCGACAAGCGCGCCCAAATGTTCCGCGCTTACGGGGCTTTCTTCGATGCCTTTGCCAAGTTTATTGAGAGCGCCGAAAAGCTCCACGGTCACCCAGTTGGCGGCCAGCTTGCCATCGCGGCCTTTGGCAACTTTTTCAAAAAAATCCGCCGAGGCCTTTTCCGCCACCAACACCGAAGCGTCGTAAGGTTTCAGTCCATATTCGCTGATGAAACGCGCCTTCTTTTCGTCCGGCAGTTCGGGCAATGTCGCTTTGATGCCCTCGACAAAGCACTGATCGAACACAAGCGGCAGCAAATCCGGATCGGGAAAATAACGATAGTCGTGCGCGTTTTCTTTGGAGCGCATGCTGCGCGTCTCGCCTTTGCCGGTATCCCAAAGGCGCGTTTCCTGCTTGATCTCGCCGCCCGATTCCAAAACCTCCACCTGCCGCCGCGCCTCAAACTCAATCGCCTGCTGCACAAAACGAATGGAGTTCACGTTCTTAATCTCGCAGCGCGTGCCGAATTCCTCGCACCCCTTGCGGCGCATGGAAAGGTTCACGTCGCAGCGCAGAGAGCCTTCCTCCATGTTGCCGTCGCACGTGCCAAGATACCGCAATATCGCGCGCAGCTTTTTAAGATACGCGCCCGCTTCCTCGGCCGAGCGCATATCGGGCTCCGACACGATTTCCATCAACGCGACGCCTGAACGGTTCAGGTCCACATAGGTTTCGTTCGGGCTTTGATCGTGAAGGCTCTTGCCGGCATCCTGCTCTAAATGAAGGCGCGTAATACCCACCTTGCGCGTCGAGCCGTCCGCCAGATCCAGCAATATCTCGCCCTTGCCGACGATAGGCTGCGTATACTGGCTAATCTGATACCCCTGAGGCAGATCGGCATAGAAATAGTTTTTGCGGTCGAAAACCGAAGTCAGGTTGATCTGCGCCTTCAGACCAAGCCCCGTGCGCACCGCCTGCTCGACGCATTTTTCGTTGATGACGGGAAGCATGCCCGGAAAGCCCGCGTCGACATAGCTCACTTGCGCGTTCGGCGCCGCGCCGAACTCCGTCGCCGCGCCGGAAAATAGCTTGGAGTTGGAAATGACTTGAGCATGAACCTCAAGCCCGATGACCATTTCCCATTCGCCTGTCGTTCCTTGGATATATGCCATTGTCTTATGCCGTAAAGGGTGGTTTGTGCGTGTAATTTGCCGAATTTTCAAGCGCGGATGCAGCCGTAAACAAAGTCGCCTCATCAAACGCGCGGCCGATCAATTGCATGCCCATCGGCAAGCCGTTTGCGGCAAGGCCAATAGGCAAGCAAATGCCCGGCAAACCCGCCAAATTCAGCGTCACGGTAAAAACGTCTTCCAGATACATCTGGACGGGATCATCCTGCTTTTCGCCGATGGCAAACGCCGTCCCGGGCGATGCGGGCGTTAAAATGACATCGCATTTCTGAAATGCCTTCACAAAGTCATCGCGGATCAATCGCCTTACGCGCTGAGCCTTCCGGTAATAAGCGTCATAATAACCGGCAGAAAGCACATACGTGCCGATAAGAATGCGCCTTCGCACTTCCTTGCCAAAACCCTCGAAGCGCGTCGAAGCGTACATATCATCAAGGCTTTCGCCGGGCACGCGAAGGCCGTAGCGCACGCCGTCATAACGCGCAAGGTTTGACGAGGCTTCGGCAGGCGCAATGATATAATAAACGGGCAGCGCGTATTTCGTATGCGGCAGAGAAACCTCGACCACTTCCGCGCCCGCATCGCGCAGCATGGCGGCGCTTTTATCCCATAACGCGTTCACCTCGGGATTGACGCCGTCAATGCGGTATTCCTTTGGCAATCCAACTTTAAGGCCTTTAACAGACGCGCCGAGCGCGGCGACATAGTCCGGCACTTCTTTATTCACGGATGTCGAATCTTTTTTATCAAAGCCTGCCATAACGCGCAGCATAAGCGCGGCATCCGCGACGGAGCGCGTCATAGGCCCCGCCTGATCGAAAGAGGACGCATACGCAATGATGCCCCAGCGCGAGCATCTCCCGTATGTCGGCTTGATGCCTACGATACCCGAAACCGAAGCGGGCTGGCGTATGGATCCGCCGGTATCCGTTCCCGTCGCGCCCATCGCAAGACGCGCGGAAACCGACGCAGCCGAGCCGCTGCTGGAGCCGCCGGGCACAAGCCTGCGCGCCGCCTTGGCCGGATCGCCTCCCGACCATGGGCTGATCGTCGGACCCGAAGCGCTTGTGATGCCGCTGGAGCCCATGGCGAATTCGTCGAGGTTCGCCTTGCCGAGCATGACCGCGCCCGCATCGAACAGTTTTTGCGTGACTGTCGATTCATAGGTCGGAACGAAGTTGTGCAAAATGCGACTGGCGGCCGTCGTGCGCACGCCTTTGGTGCAGTACAAATCCTTGATCGCCAGCGGAATGCCGTCCAGCTCGCCCGCATTTCCGGCGGCGCGCCGCGCGTCGGAAGCGGCGGCTTGCTGCCGAGCGACAAAAGGCGTTTCGGTGATATAGGCGTTGATGCCGCGCGCACCCGGCGTCTCCATCGCGTTGATGTGGGCTTCCGTGAGTTCTGCGGAACTGAATTTTTTACCGGCAAGGCCTTCAAGCGCTTCGGTGATCGTCAAATCGGTCAATTTGGTCATAATGAATTCCTAAGGGAGATTATTCGACAACCTTGGGCACGGTGAAAAAATCGGCCGTGCTCGCAGGCGCGTTTGCCAAAACATTTTCCGGATAGCCGCCGTCGTTCACCACATCCTCGCGTCCGCGCAAAGAGGCGTCGTTGACGCTGGCCAAAGGCTCCACGGACGACACGTCAAGCTCGTTAAGCTGTTCGACCCACGACATAATTTGGCTAAGCTCTCCGGCGTCATGCGCTTGCTCATCGGCGGGGATTTTAAGGCGCGCAAGCGTGGCTATGCGCGCAACGAGTTTTTGATCTATGGACATCTGTTAATGGGGTAGGGGTTGAAGATCGGGATACAAAATACGTCGAACACCCCTCCAACTCAAGTGCCGATAAAACCTCTCATACTAAACAATCAACGATTGTATCGATATTGCTTGACTTCACTCGCTCTGCGCCTCGCCCGCCAACTTCCGATTCAAAGGCGCCAAGTACGGGCAAAGCCCGTTCAAGCGGTAAGCGGCGGGCTCCTTGCAACCGTTCGTGACCCATAACGGGTCTTTTTCAAACGCCGGTTTGGTATAATTTCGCTTTTATATTAAAATAGGTCCTTCGCTTTCCCCCCATTTTTTAATACGCTGTCCGCGCTTTCTAATCCCTTGCCCCGTGCCCTTATTTTATGCTTATTCGCGAGCTTTCCGAAATCCCTTCCCTTTTGCAAAAAAACCAGCGTTTGCTTGGTTTCGACTACGGCAGCAAAGTCATTGGCGTGGCCGTATCCGACCCCTCCCTGCGCGTAGCTTCGCCCATTGCCGCCATAGAGCGCAAATCGCTGTCCCGCGATGCGGCCTTAATCGCGCAGATGGTCGCCGAATACGACATCGGCGGCTTTATTGTCGGCCTGCCAATAAACATGGACGGCACCGAAAGTCGAATGGCTCAATCGGCGCGCGCCTTCATGCGGAATCTGGCAAAAATGCCCACGTTTAACGCTCTTCCCGTCGTTTTCTGGGACGAACGCCTTTCCACGGCAGCCGTCGAGCGTTTTTTAATCGCGAGCGATATGAGCCGCAAAAGGCGCGATTTGGTAGTTGACAAGGCGGCCGCCGCCTACATTTTACAAGGCGCGCTGGACGCGCTCCATCAGGCCAGATAAATAATTTATCACAACCTATAATTGATTTTACTTATCTAACGACAAACAGCAATTTAATTACCTGATTTTTGCGTTCCCTAGGTATTTTCCGTAGCTTGCAAAAGGCCTTCCCCTGTGCTCTCCTACAACCAGAACGAGAGTTCCTCCGCCCAACCATCCATTTCATGAGGTCCCAAAATGTTCAACTTAAAATCATCGTCGCTCGCGCCGGAAGAGAACAAGGAAATCAAGCAAAGATCGAGGAGCACTCTTGTAAGCAGGAATGTCGTGGTATCGGGACGGCGTACCAGTGTACGTCTTGAGCCAGAGATGTGGGAAAGCCTTCGCGAGATTTGCCAACGCGAACGGTCGACTCTGCATCAAATATGCACGTCCGTCTCGCTTCAGAAGATTGAAGAAACATCTTTGACGGCAGCCATTCGCGTTTTCGTGATGCGCTATTTCCGCAATGCATCAACCGAAGAGGGGCACGCAAAGGCAGGGCATGGGTATGGCCTTACTCTAGGCCTCGGCATGAATACGCCGATCGGATATGGACGTCCGCAAACAGCAACCTTGACGAAAACAAGCTTTGTGTAACTTGAACAACCGTATTAAACAGCAAGGGGCACCCGCCCCTTCTCTTTTTGGGCGAACAATTTCCTTATTTTTGCCATAATTAGAGTAACTTAGCGACACTTATAGTTGCATTCCTGCCACTTATCCCCATTTGTTTTTCCTCGTCTCTTGTTTTTTCTTTATTCGACCTTGATTCAAGGCGAAGCGGCGTCTACGTTTGTAGGTATCGAATTCGATCCTGAATCGAACGATCTTTTCCTGAAAAGTTTTGGGAATTTATCGGCTTGGTTATGGAAAGAGTAGACTTGTTGCGTAATCGGCTTTTCCGATTGCGTGTTAATCATCTTTGAATCCATCTCGGCAGCGGCGCTCTCGCCACACCGCCAGAGGTTCCTGAAGGGGGAAACAATGTTTAAAAAGCTTTTATGCCTTATGGCGACTCTTGTTTTGGTGTCCGCTTGCGATACGCTCGGCACAAACGAAGGTGAAGGCGGCGCTGACGGCGCGGCTGGCGGCCTGAGGGGCGCGGCGCGTCCCGGAACGCAGGAAGACATGGTTGTCAACGTTGGCGACCGCGTGTTCTTCGCATTGGACCGGTCGGATCTGAGCACGGAAGCTCAGGCGACGCTTGATCGCCAAGCGGCCTGGCTGAAAAAATATCCTTCGGCGAAAATCACGCTTGAAGGCCATTGCGACGAACGCGGCACGCGCGAATATAACCTCGCGCTTGGCGAACGCCGCGCAACGGCTGCCAAGAACTATTTGGTCGCCGCCGGCGTTGCCGCGAACCGCGTCAACACGATCAGCTACGGCAAGGAACGCCCCGCTGTCGTCGGCAGCTCCGAGGAAGCCTGGGCTCAAAACCGCCGCTCTGTGACGGTCGTCGCTCAGTAATTTCTAGGTTAATATCTTTAAAGCCCGCAGCGAAAGCTGCGGGCTTTTTTTGTCAATTTCAATGGATAATGCCAAATATCACAGGACTTCATATTGTTGTGGATAATAAGCTGTTTTCATAAAAAAACATTCACAACCCCTTGTATTCCGCTTAACATCATCAAGTATGCAGCTTTGACTCGGGGGGTGAAGATGATAGTTGATCGCAAACGTCCTTTGGTTGCCGTCCCGCCTGAAAATAAAGATGTGTTTATTCCTGCCAATCAAGACGACATTAAAACGCCCTCCATGCTCGCAGCAGACATCCAGTTTGTGCTTATGGGGCTTCCGGGCTCCGGCAAAACGACAGTTTTTAATGAACTAAAAGCGCGGGGGTTTAAACCCGCTGTCGTCGTCTACAATCCGGCCATTGTTAATCCCAATCTATTTCCCCCGCACTGCAGAGAGAAGGAAATCCCTCTTGTTGGCCTCAAAATTGATATGTCAGATTATTGGGAGAGGGTTTGTTCTACGCTTCGATATTCCAAATACGATGCACTGCTTAAAAAACCGTCTGCCAATGAACGGGAAAAAGCTAAGCGTTCTCGTGATCTGCTTAACGACATGAACGGCTGGTATTCGTTTGGCGCAGACAGAACCGTGCCCATGTCGAAGATTACCAATGAAACAGCTGAGAGAGTTCTGCGCTCTGTATACGATTACTTCGGTGAACGGCCTTCTCGTCCCGGGGACGCTGCAGCCAACTCCTTCAAAAAGACATATCAGTCGCGCGTCTTAATGCATTAACAGGCTTTTTCCCTCCCCTATTGAACACCCCCCTGTTCCCGCGCTACAACAGTGCCTTCCTATAGGCATATCTCGGAGTCTTTAAATGTCTTCCCGTCCCGCTTCCCGCGTGCTTGAAAACGTCGATATCATGGCGCTGATCCCGCATCGCTATCCGATGCTCCTTATCGACCGCGTAACCGATATCGTCGCCAATGAAAGTTGCACCGGCATCAAAAATGTATCCGCAAACGAGCCTTATTTTCAGGGTCACTTTCCCGAATACCCCATCATGCCCGGCGTCCTTATTATCGAGGCGATGGCGCAGACCTCGGCCACGCTCGTCGTTTCTTCGATGAAGGGCGTCAGTTCCGCTACGCATATCGTGTATTTCATGACAATCGAGGTGGCGCGTTTTCGCAATCCCGTGTTGCCGGGCGATACGTTGCGGCTTAAGGTCAAAAAAGACCGCGCGCGCGGCAATGTGTGGAAATTTCGCGGCATGGCTTATGTTGGCGAGAAGCTCTGCGCCGAAGCCGTCTTCACGGCCATGCTTGTCCGCCGCGACGAAGCAGCAAAAGGCGCCTAGATGCCCACTCTCATTCATCCTTCCGCCATCGTCGACCCGCAAGCCCAAATCGGAAACGACGTTGAAATCGGCCCTTTTTGCATCGTCGGCGCAAACGTGAGACTTGGAAATGGCGTGCGCCTCCTGTCGCATGTCGTCGTCGATGGCCGCACGAACATCGGCGACGGCACGATCGTCTATCCCTTCGCCGCTTTAGGGCTGCGGCCGCAGGACCTTAAATTCCACAACGAGCCATCAAGTCTAAAAATAGGCGCCAATAACCAGATTCGCGAATATGTGACGATGCACCCGGGAACCGAAGGCGGCGGCATGGTGACGCGCGTTGGAGACAACGGCCTTTTCATGATCGGCGTGCATATCGCGCACGACTGCCAAATCGGCGATAACGTCATTTTCTCCAACAACGCGACGCTGGGCGGCCATGTCCGCGTGGACGATTTCGCTTTGATCGGCGGCATGTCGGCCGTTCACCAATTCGTGCGTATCGGAGCTTATGCGATCATCGGCGGCATGTCGGGCGTCGAAAAAGACGTGATTCCCTTCGGCCTTGTGAAGGGCGAGCGCGCCCATTTGGCGGGACTTAATCTGATAGGCCTTGAACGCCGGGGATTCAGCCGCGACGATGTGCGCGATCTGCGCGCGGCCTACCGGATGCTATTCGCGCCCGAAGGCACGCTTGGCGAACGGCTTGAGGAAACGGCCGAGCACTATATAAAACAACCCCAAGTGACGCGCATTATAGACTTTATCCGCAAGGGCTCGGATCGCCCTCTGTGCCAGCCCAAGAATGACGACGATTAATACCAACCTGCGCTGAAGGGACTCTTTATGGGTCACGAGCGGTTGCGGGGAGCGTGGCGAAGAAAGAAGGTCGATTCAATGGGATGCAAGCGTACCGCAGAGCGAGTGAATTTGAACAATATAGATACGTTCATTGGTTGTTTGGTATAAGTCATGCGCATCCTTCACGTTATGGCAAGCGCGGCATGCGGGGGGGCTGAAACCTACTCGACCGACGTGATGCTAACCCTGCACCAACAAGGCGTGGATCAATGCGTCGTCATGCCGGAGCGCGCGCCGCGTTTTTATGAATTAAAGAAAGCGGGTCTGCGCCTGATTCCCGCGCCTTTTAAAATTCCCTTCAAGCCATTGCAAAAAACGCTGACGCGCCTCGTTATTGCCAAAGAACAGCCCGATATCGTCCAGACCTGGATGCGCCGCGGGGCTTATCTTGCTGGAAAAAGGCAAAAAGAGTCCGTCGTTTTAGGCTGGTTCGGCGGCTATTATAATCCGGAAAAATTCAAAAACTGCGCACATTTGGTCGGCGTCACCCAAGGCATCGTGGCGCACATGGCCGAAAGGGGCGTGCCCCCGTCGCAAGCGCATTTCATCCCCACGTTTCCCGATATCACGCCCGACCCGCCGATCGACCGGAATTCTTTGACCACGCCCCAAGACGCCAAAGTGCTGTTGACGCTTTCGCGCCTGCATCCCAAAAAAGGGCTGGATACCTTTCTTCGCGCGCTGAAAGAGCTTCCGGATTGCGTCGCGTGGATGGCGGGAGACGGCCCTTTACGCCAAGAACTGGAAACGCAGGCCGAAAATCTGGGGCTACGGGAGCGCGTGCGGTTTTTGGGCTGGCGAACGGATCGAAGCGCCTTGTTGCGCGCGGCGAATGTGTGCGTTTTGCCTTCGCGCTATGAGCCTTTCGGCACCGTGATTCTTGAAGCCTGGGCGACGCAAGTGCCTTTGGTCGCCTGCGCCAGCGCAGGGCCGGCCGCGCACATCGACAACGACGTCAACGGGCTGGTTGTTCCCGTCGACGACGCGCCCGCCCTTGCGGCAGCCCTGCGCCGCGTTCTGGACGACGCGGACTTGCGCCGCCGCCTGATCGTCAGCGGCCTAAAAACCTTTACCGCGGCCTACACGCGCGAAGCCGTCACCCGGCAATGGCTGGATTTTTATCAATCGATTATGAATGAGCGGAGAGCATGGAAGGACGGACAAACGTGAGCAAAATAGCTTTTCAGGGCGCCTTCGGCGCCAATTCGGATGTCGCCTGCAGGCTGGTCTTCCCCGATTGCGAAACGGTTCCCTGTTTCGGCTTCGACGACGCCTTTTTTGCCGTGCGCGACGGCGAGGCGGACATGGCGATGATCCCTGTTGAAAATTCCTTGGCGGGACGCGTAGCGGATGTGCATCACCTTTTGCCCGAAGGCGGCCTGCACATTATCGGCGAACATTACCAGCCCATCAAGCATCACCTGCTGGCCATCAAAGGCGCGAAACTTTCGGACATCAAGCGCGTCGAAAGCCATGCGCACGCGCTGGCGCAATGCCGAGACTGGATTCGCGCGCACCATATCCAACCGCTTATCCATGCCGATACGGCAGGCGCGGCGGAAGAGATCGCGAGACGCGGCGATACATCGGTCGCCGCTATCGCGACCAAGCTGGCGGGGGAAATTTACGGATTGGAGAGCCTTGCGTCCGATATTGCCGACGAAGCCAAAAATACGACCCGCTTTCTTATTCTTTCGCGCGAGGCGCAAGAAGCCGCGCCGGAAGGCGACTGCATCACGACTCTGGTTTTTCGCGTGCGCAGTGTCCCTGCGGCTTTGTATAAAGCCTTGGGCGGCTTTGCGACGAACGGTGTGAATATCACAAAACTAGAAAGCTATCTTGTGGGCGGCAATTTCACAGCCGCGCAATTCTATGTCGATGTCGAAGGCCACCCCGAACAAACGCCTTTGCGCCTGGCGTTAGAGGAATTGGCCTTCTTTGCGCACGAGGTCAGGATATTAGGCGTCTACCCCGCAAATCCGTTTCGGCGCAGCCAGTTGGTATAATACTGATTTTTGGTATCACCACTTGCGGATCGTTTCATCGGCAGGCTGCGTTTTGCGCTTCCAATTCCATCTCGTAAGCGCGTCTTTGCTGAATTTCGACAAGCGCGGCGCGAACCTTTTCGGCAACATTGTCTTTCGCGCTTATTTCGCCGAGCGCGAACGCTGGCTTGGCGACAAGAGCGGCGCGGCAAGGAACGGCAAGGGGAAGATCGACATCGACTGGGGCGAACACGGGCGTGTGCGGGGCGCACGCAGCAAGCAAGAATAAAAGCCACAGTCTATTCATTTTAATTTCCTGATATAGGCGTTCAGCATGGCATCTGCGGCTTTGCAAGGATCGCCATCTACCTTCGCTTTTCGTAATTTTTCCGCTGCTCCGTAAAAGGCTTGCGCAGCTTTGTGCGCTTTTTGGATTTCGGCGTCCGCTTTTTCCTTCCGCCTTTCATCTTCGTCCCGCATGTTTTGAATCGCGTTGTTTTGCCGCGCAACCCGCGCCGCAAATTCCTCGTTCGCCATGCGGCAGGCGACGTTCAAAGACTGCGCTTCGGCAAGCTCGGTTTTCAGATGCGCATTCGCCAGTGCCAGCCAACAAAGCGCAATCCCCACAGAGAAAGCGACGGCCGAACCTGCCGCAAGCGCGATCTTATTGATCGGATTCATCTTTATTTCCCCTGCGTCCGCGCCCTAGCCCTTCGCCCCATGCGGCAGCTCCGCCGCCCGCCAAAAGGCATCCCAGTCCTTGCCCGTAAAGGCTTGGATCAAAGGCCTGCTTTAAAACAACCACATGATAAACGGACAAGGCGATCAGCCCTGCGACCCCTGCGGATAAAAGCACCAAATACGCTTCGATATTTCTATTTTCAGAATCGACTAACTTCAGGAGGAATCTTTTCATGGGCGGCTTCCGTCAATTTAGTACCGTAGGCAGCAGTTCTTTGAGGTTTTTCCCGTTCAGAAAAAGCGCCGCCCCTGCGATCAAAATCGCCCACCCCAAAAGCCGCCCCAGCCCCGAAAGAGCCGTCGTCCAAGCGGCTTTTTTCAAAACGCGAAGGCCGCGCAATAAATCGCGAATATCGCGGATATCCTCCGCCGCCTGCGGATCGTCCAGCCCGATGGCTTTCAAGGCGTCCGCCGCCCCGCGCCTTGCAATCGCGCACAGATATTCCGCCTGTTTATGCGAAACCATTTCGCAAAGAGGGGTGCCCGCATATCTTTCGATCACATGGTTTAGATCATCCATCGGATTCAAAACTCCTGTTCCACAAGCGGCTTTCTGCGGCGCGGCGACGCGCCAAACCGCCGAAAACTTCGCCGCCGGCGCGGTTCCATCTTGCGAGTTGCGCGGGAACCTGTTCGTACCATCCCCTGTTCAACAACTTTAGCAACGTCGAGGATTCAAAATTACGAACGCCCACGTTATAGGCAAAGCAGACAAGCGCCGAGAACTGGTTGTTCGATAAAGGCACGGTCACAAGGCGCGAGACCGCGCGCTCGTAAAGCCTTAAATCCTCTTCCAAAAGCCTCTCGGCTTCGGCCGATGATATTTTCTGCCCTTCGCAAACGGTACGCGTATGCCCATAGCCGATGGTCCATATCTTTGCCGGGCATAAATACGGGGTTATATGCAGCCCCTCGAATTCTTTGATAAGATCAATCCCGTCCCCATTAATGCGCCGCGCAAAAAAGGGATGCTCGATGTCAACGCTCACGTCATGCTTCCTTTTTAATGCTTATGCCTTTACGACGCGCACGCGCCACGTTCCCGAGGGAAGCGTCACTTGCGCCCCCGTTAAATTCGTCAATCGAATGACGGCCGAGTCGGCCGCGCTCACGTAAGCCGTCGCCTGAACGCCCTGCAAATCGTAAGGCGCGGCCACGTGAACGAAATCTCCAAGCGCCGCGCCGGTCGCAGAGATGGACGAAGACGACACGCCCGCGTTGTTGCCTATCGCTCCCGGATTCCACGTCGTGGTCGCGTCTATTTTTGGCGTCGTTAAAAGAGCCCAAGCCGCGCCCGTGTAATATAAAAGCCGATTGTCGTTTTGGGTCCAAGCGGTCCATCCGGCTACGGGCTCCTTGATCGACCACCCCGCATAATAACCCGCGACGCGGCCGCCAAAACCGGTCCACGCGCCGGTCGGTGCCGCGCCGATGATATAGGTATCGCCGGTCGTGGGCGAGACCGGCGGCGCATTTGTCGTCGCATTAAGGGCACACGTTTTTGCGAGAAAATCAATATCGTTCAGCGCTTCGTTATGCGTGATTTCTTTTTGCGCCTGCGACGAGGCAATATACGCAAGCGCCATCTTCGGCGTCGTTGTCATGGCAGTCTCCTTGCTCTTCTTAAATGATGGCCGTGGCCAACTCGCCGTTACCGTAACGCGCGCTGATCTGGCAAACCTGCACCGTAAAGACGGACGGAACGCTGCTTCCCCAATCTTGCGTTTGCTGCGCGGCCGTATAGACGACCTCGGGCGCGGACAGACCGCTGAAAACGCGCTTGACGCCGGCCCCGTCCATGATACGCGCTTCGTACATCTCCTCCGGCTCATCAAGCGGCACGTCGATGTGATCATTCCATTCCGCATGCAAACGCGCCCGCCGCGTCCAAACGAGGCTCAAATCGCCGCTTGTGCCTGAGCTGCGCGCGCCCTTTGTGTGGACGGGAGCGAACGGGCGCAGCGCCTTCATGCCGTAGGTATGGGCGTAATCATAGGCAGCGCTTAACGTTTGCCCGGGCGCAAGCGCGCGAAAAACATAGCTCTTGCCGCGTTCGTTGAGCGCGGCGGGCATGAACGTTAAAGCGAGTTCCTGCAAGAGAACGAAACGCTCGCCCACGGCGTGCGCCGTGATTGCGCTTTCCGTCCCTCTCCTTCCGCGCAGCAAACGACTTAGCGCATATAGTCCGGGTCCGATAAGCTGCGCGTTTTGAAATTGGATGATTTCGTCGCCTAAAAGCGCGGCATTCGCGCCGTTAAATAATTCCAACGCGCTACATCCGGACAATGCGCCGCTCGTCAGCTGCACATTCACCACGCTTGCATTATCAATGTAAAACGAAGTTCCTTCGCCAAGGATCGTTGCGGCTATGCCTGCGGTTATCATTTGCGGCAAATTGCCGAAGGAAGAATAATTGACGCCATCGCTAGAGCGATAAACTGCGGCGCCTTTCCAATTTAGGGGCGCTGTCGCCGCCATATACAAGCCCGGCTGGTTGTCTGCCGATCGCAGCAAAGGCAAATCAAGCAAATAAAGCTCGCAATTCGCGGGCGCTCTTTCGGATGAACCGACTCCTGCACCCCCTTCTGCCAAAGCCGCGCTGCTGAGGCATTCGGCGTGGCTATAAAATCCTTCAAGCTCGATAAGCCCGCCGCTTTGCTTGACCGAGGCAACGCGCAATAAACTTCCATTGCCAAGATCAACGACGTCCGCAGGTTCAAGCCCAAGCCATGTCCGCGAGACGCTGAGCTTGACCAAATCGCGCTCTGCCCAAGCCGTATATAGCTTTGTTTCCGCGATGCGTTTAGCCGCGGCGGGATCGCAAACGATAGGCAGCGCCATTTTCTGCACAGCGCGGGCATTTCCGGCCGCGCGCCGCGCCCGCTGCGTATTAACCTCGAAATTGCGCAAAGGATCGATGACGTCCACATCGACTTCGCGCGGCAAGTCCATCTCTTGCGCACGCAGGGTTAAAAGCGCGGGCGGCTGCGGCTTGTCGTCGAACGCCGCCCGCGCCTCGGCAAGCGGCAATACGGCCGAAGCCGCGCCGCCTCTTAAAACGGCCTTAAGCTGGCCTTCGGTTTCGACCAGATCGAAAGGCGCGTAACATTGCAATGGCTCGATGGCGGCGCGCGCGCTCATCGCATCCTGCACGACATAGCCTTGAATCAAGGTATCCGTCAGCGCGCTTACATCGAAATCGCCGGAAGCATAACCGGCGCGAGTCAACAAATCTTCAAGAACGGAAGCGACGCCACCTTCGCGATTGCGGGCGATAATGCCTAGCTGCCCCATATTATATTGCGTTCCGTTCACGCCCGCCAAAAGCAGCCGATAGCTATCCAACTTAATAGCGCCGAAATCCTCGCTATAAGCCGTTGCGCCCGCGACAGGCTGAGAATCCGAGACGAGAGTGAATGTTCCCGAATCCAACAGGACCTCGGAAAGCTGGTACTCGATTCCGAAAGAGGGTTTATGCGCCACGAGCAGCCGGTCGCCGTAAACAAGCGGAAAAAACGCCGCGTTCATCCCCGACGCCGCTGTAAAGACCTTCCAAGGACGCGTAATGGTCGCCGTTGCATGCGACGGCACGAAAGACATCAGGGCGTAGTTCAGCGCGTTGCCGTAAGCGAGCGTCCATTCTTCGTTGCCCGTCTGAATAAAATGCGCGATCTTCCCGCTTTCACTGCCCAGCGAAAGAGCCGAGATTGGATAGATCGCCCCCATGGACAAAACGTTGTTTCGCCAAAAAAGGGCGCGCGCCTGCAAAACGCCCGACTCGAGCGTAAAGGCCAACAGGCCGTCCGCAATAGGAATAAACTGCGCGCCGTAGAACAGCGAGGTCGACGCGTCGCTTCCGCTTCCCCATAGGGACGTAAAACCTAAATCGGCAATACCCGTTCCCGTCCGCGCAAAAACGCGCAAGCCCCGCTGGTTTCCCACAATATCGTCGATGACGAAATGCTGCGAATCTATCCAAGCGATCTTTTTGGGCGTGGACGCGGTCGATAACGAAAGCGTATTTATTTCACCGAAGGTTTGCGTTTCAATATCATAAAGCGCGAAAATATGCGTCGGCGCTACAGATCGCTTGCCGTAAAACGCGATAAATCTTCCGTCCGGCGCCAATGCCCATGACAGATCGAGCAGATTGGAAGAGACCGAGAAAGAAGCGCTGACGCTCCTGGAAAGCTCCAAAGGCGCGCTTTCGGACACGCTATATTCGGCGGCGACGAAAGTCGCCGTCGCGCCGTCTTCTGTATGATAGCCGCCTACAAGAACGGTGCGCGCGGCTATGCCGCTTTTTTCAAGAACGATTGGCAAAAGCGTTCCGCTGCAAAGGCCATGCTCGCGCACAGAAAAATGCGCATCAACGCCTCCCGTCCACGCGGGATTTACTGTCTGCGTCGACGCCGCAACCTCAAACGTAAGATTCGGAAGGCGATTGCCGAATTTCGCAAGCTGCAGATTGTCGAAAACAACATAGGCCAAACCTGAATACGAGGGCACGTTTTCAGCGCCGAGAAGGGATTGCATAAAGCTGTCGGGCGTCTGGGCATCGCCGCCCGTATAAATTTGAACGCCGTCGAACAGCCCGGGCGTCCAAACGCCGTCTTGAAAAATAATGGTATTGTCGGCCCAAATCGTATTGATTCCGGCGACGGGTCCCGCGCATATGCCGATCGCGCAATGAACGCTATAGGTAAAGGTATTCGTGGTGACGCTTGGGGATCCGCCCTTGCCGCCGGCGGTTTCCGTATGCCGCGTTTCAAGCAGATCCGAAGACCAAATGACGTTTCCAGCGACGCGCACATTGCCATAGACAATGGGAATTCCAGCGCCATAGCGCGAATCCTGAACCGACAGATTTTCAAGCCGAGGTCCCGTGACGGTCGTGCCAAGCCCCAGCCTGGAATCGATCAGTCCCCCCAAGCTGGCGCCCAAGCCGCCGAAAATCGCGCCGCCTATTCCGGGCAGCAAGAAATTTCCGACAGCCGCGCCAGCTGTTTTAAGGATGATCGATGCCATGTGTGCTTATTCAATAAACCGATAAATACCCAAAAGACGCCGCATCCAATAAGGGCCTATGGATGTTTCAACGACCTTCCCCGCAGGGGCGAAACTGTGAATCATCGTTGTCTCGCTTGTGGCCAAAGCGACATGCTGCGGCTGATTGTCGTAGCGAAACAGAAGAACGTCTCCGGCTTCGATATCCTCGACGCGAAACCCGCCGTGTTCCGTGATTGCCGCCACAAGGCTTTGACCGTCCGGCCGGACGCCGTAATCCGCCCGATCGCGCACGGGTATGCCCGCAGCGTTAACCGCGACAATCGCAAGGCCGATGCAATCAAGACCATAGCCGGGGGCGCGCCCTTGATGATGAAAAGGCGTGCCGAGGCAGCGACGCGCCGCCGCGACCATTTCTTCCGCAATTCCTGTCATGTGGGGTATTTCAAAATATTGCCGATGCCGGGAACGTAAGGAAAGCCGCCAAAACGCGCGCCGTTTAAAAAAACGTTTCTGCATGTCGCGAACCGCTTGTCACACCCGGGCGTCACCGTATACGTATCGCCTTGCGCAAGGGGGTTCGGCATCGGGAGCCAAAGCGTCAATTGTTGGGTATCTTTATCCCAAGCCTTGACATCCATGCTTCGCCCCGCATTGGCGCCGCTTGTCCACATCAGGATACCGTATGCAAAAACGTCGCTAGCGGCCGGTTGCGAGCTGTCGCAGAAGGTCGCCCGGTCAATCACGTGCGTCACGCTGCCCGAGGACGCGCGCGCCCCAAGATCAACGCCGCATCTCGAATCACCCAAATCGAACCTGCATTCGGGCGTATAAGTTTCGCCGATAGGCCGTTGCAGCAAGTCATGCAGGCCGCGCACTTCCGCAACATAATAATTATCCCCTTGCGTCACCTGACCCAACCATCCGCGACGAAGCCGCGCAAGGCCTTGCGCCACATTCGCCCAGTTACAGGCGTAAACGTCAATACGCGCATGATCGTAAAGCCCTGCTTCGATATCGGCGGCGGCGATTTCCGCGCTGTCTAAAACGCCGGTCACCTCCAGATTATCGACGGCAAGGCCTGCGCGGCTTTCCATCGCGCTGGGCGTCAAGGCGCCATCGGCCACATAGGTTATCCCCTCGACGGCAAGATTTTGGTCGTGCGTGGTGAATCCCTTAATGACGCCGTCCTTGCGCGTTATCTTCACAAGATACGCCAAGGTCGTCAGCTCGCCGTTCAAGTGAGTCTGCAAGGCCGGAGATATGTTTTTCATGGATTAAATTCGTATTTCCACAAGCGGCACTTCCGCCTCAAACGAGGCGTAGTTTTCCGCCGTTAGAGGCAAATAGTCCGTATCAAAACGCACGGGAACGTCGAACAAATAACCGGCCGTAATGACCTGACCTGAGACGGGCGGCGCGGCAAAAGTCAAAACGCCCGTCGTGGCATCCACGCTCCAGCCTTCCTCAAGCTCGGCGCCGTTGACGCCGACAAGAAGGCTGCCCGCAACCGGTTTTGCAAGGACGCGCGCGTGCACCGCGCCGCCGCTTGTATACCGCTTGATAAGCTGAAAGGCCGCCGTTTCGCCGTCCCCCGCGCCGATGACCTGATCGGCAAACGAAGGCGGGGAGACATTGTCGGCCGCGCTTGAATAATCGCTCCAGTCGCGCACGCGGAATCCGCGCGCGCGCCCCGCGCGGGCATGGAAAAAGGCTAGCAACGCGGCAGCGTCCGCAGCCGAGCGCACGCCTGCCCGCGCGTCGTATACGCGCCGCGCCTGCGCCCAATTTTGATTGCGGCGTTCATACCCGCTGTCGATCACGATAATCTCGGTCGAAAAATTAGGGCCGCCCTTCGAGCCGAATCCGACACGAAGCGGCAAGGCGATTTCATCGAATGCCATGTGGTTGCTTCTCTTTTTTTATGCGATTTCCCTGCCGCGCAGGCGCGAAAAGGCCGCCTTGCTTTTTAGCGCGGCTAAACTTGGCGTTTAGGTTTTTCTCTTCGGCCAGGGCTCGGATTCCGGCTCGGGCTTTTTGTAATTAAATCCCGGCCCGTTCGGACAAAGCACGCCGTCAATTTTCCAAGCGCCGCCTTGCTTAACGAGTTTATATGTAACGCGATCATCCGGGATAATCTGTTCTTCCGAAATGAGCGCGATAATCGCCGCTGCTTTTGTCTTTTCCTGCGTGGCATATAGATAGTGTCCTACATCCGCGCGGCAGGTCAAAGGATTGGCGTCATAGCCGCACATTCTGCCGCTTCTGAATTTTCCGTCGCAAACATTTTTCGGCAAAGCCTTTTCATACGCGAGGACGGACTCGCGCATCTTTTTGCTGACAAGGGCTTGATAAACTCCATCGTGCTTCGGATTTCTGTTGGGATCGGCGAACAGGTAATCCAAAAAGCCTCGATCGTAATCCGCCTTCCACAAAATTTTGCTTAAAGCCGTTTCCGCATCGTTGCGCGGCGCGCGAAAACGCTCGTTCGCCGCCCAAAGCGGGGTCGCAACAAGCAGGAAAGCCAAACCGATAAACCACGCCATGCGCGTTTGAGGATGCATCTTCGTTTCCCGTTGCTTGGGGGACGTAAAACATGCATCTTGGCCGCCAGAGGGTTAAAATTTGATTACATATTTAAGCCCGTCCGCCCGCGATTAACGAAAACGAACATCATCTTAGCCTTTGCCCCAAAGAATACGCTTCTGTTGCGCGCGCCGCCGCTTGTCCGCCGCTTTCATAGCCGCCGATCAACTCTTCCATTATTGTCCGCGTTTCCCTATGTGAAGCGGAAAAGGAAAGACCAAACCCCGTTTTGGAAAGCCCCAGATCATCCCAATAATTCTCTCTCGTTTTCTTCGTGTATGTCCTTTTGCCTCTGACCGTCGGGTGCGAACCAAGCGCATCTATATTCGACAGCCCGCCGCGCAGCTTGCGGATTTCCGCCTGCAGGAGGGCGGCTTCGCTTTGCGCGCGGCGCCGCGTTTCGGCAGATAGTTGATTAATCGAAAATCGCTTTCGCCTCATGATAAAATGCCCTGCGTAATGATTGTAAAGCGCACGGCGGCATGATACGTCAGCCCGTCGCCCTCCAGCGCGAAATCCGCGCTGTAAAATTCCGCATACAAAAACCCATTCCCCGCCAAAGCCACCTCCGCGCGATGCAGCGCGTCATAAAGCGCCTGAAAAATCGCGCGCGTTTCCTTGCCGCCGCGGTATTGGGACCAAATATCAAGCGTTATAATCTGCTCAAAGCCGCGATCATTTTTAGCGTCATAAGGCGCGACGTGCGCCGGGCCATAAACGACATAAGGAAAAGCGGCGTCAGGCGGCGCATGGTCGTAAAGGCGCGGACTTTCGCCCAAAAGCGCCCGCACATCCGCGCTTGCCGCCAGAGCGGCGAACATCGCCTGTTGCGCGTCAAACAGCGCGCTTGTCATGCGGCGGCTCCTTCCTCGGCGAGCAACGTCGCCTGCCGGTCGCTCTCGCCCTCGTTGAGAATCGAGCGAATGTTAAAAACGCGCGCGCCATAAAGAAGGCGCATGCCCGTCGTTAGCGTCAAGTCCTTGCGCCAACGAATAACGATCTTATGCGTGGCGCGCCCTTCCTGATGCCCCGCGAAATTAATTTCGCGTCCCGTAAGCGGCGTAAGCTCCGCCCAAACCGTCGCGACCGCCGCCCACGCCAAGGCATATCCGCCTGCGCCATCGGCAGTCGGCTGTTCGGCCTGCACGATGATTTGCTTGCGTAACGCGCCGATTTTCATATCACAGCCCCGCATAGCGAACACGATAAGGCTGCAGCAACGCCAAAACGATCTGCGGCACGCCGGACGTTTGCTCAGTGTCTCCGCGATGTTCGTACCAATGAGCGACGAGCTGGCGGATCGCCATTTTGATAGGGTCCGGCACAGCCGCCGCCGTCGCGCCGTAGCCGGCCACATAAGTGACCGAAAGGCTATTTGCGCTTCTCGCGCCCTCCGGCCACACGCAGCCCGAGCGCAGGGCAATCCGCCCGGGTTCGCCCGATGTATCGACAAAGTAATTGTCCGCCGACCATGTAACGGCCTCGTCATTCTCATCATAATACTGCACGCTTGCAATGCTTTGCAAAGGCGGGCGCGGCAGGCGCAAAAAGGCGCGCGCCTTCATGCCCGCAACCGTCCCTTCGCAAGGCGCGTCGCATTCCAAACGCGCCGCCGCCGAAAATTGATCGACAGACAGGCGGAATGTTTGCGTGACAAAAGCGCGGTTCGTGTATTTTTCCGCCCACTGCCGCGCGGTTATGATGAGCGTTGCAATCAGCGCGTCATCGGCGGTCATTTCAACGCGCATATGCGCCTTGGCCTCGGACAGCGTGATCGGCTCGACTGCCGGAGGCGTGACGAGAGAGAAAGAGAACATGGGGTGTTGGGGGCTAGAGGTTGGGGGCTGGGGATTAGGGGCTGGGGATTAGGGGCTGGGGTTAGCGAATAGACTCCCCCAGTCCCCAGCCCCTAACCCTTAGCCCCCTTCTCTTACATCGTCGGCGCGCGATGCGGATAACCCGCAACAACATTCGCGCCGCTTAAAGCGCCGGTGGTCGCGCCTGTCGTGGTTATGACGACGGCAACATAGCGTTTGCCGCCGATATAACCTATCTGCTGAAGCGTATTCGCTCCGGCAGCGCTGCTGACGGCCGCCAGAGTGTCCGTCCCGTCAATATCCGTGCCGTATGCGCATGTCGTAAAGGTCAAATTGTCGTCGGAATGCACGACGGTCGGCGTGTGCGTCCCATCGGTATAAGCGCCGAACGAAACGGAGATAACAGCGGCATCAAAACCGCGTAAATCGACGGACGCGCCCGTAGCCGTGCCGTTGCCGCGCGCCGCAGGCGCAAGAGATTGCGAAACAAGTTGATTGCGTAATAGATCGCGTATTGCCATTTGGAAGTTCTCCTTGAAGATTGGGGGTTGGGGCTTGGGGCTGGAGTCTAGGGATTCATTCCGCCCCTTAGCCCCCGACCCCAGTCTCTCTTTTTATGTTGCCGAGAAGCTAAGCAGCTTGATGGCTTCGAAATTCACCACATCGCCGCCCGTGCGCTTCGTGCAACGGAACTTGATGAACGGCGCGCCCGTATAAGGATCGCGCAAGATGCGCATGCCGATGCGGTCGACAATCGTATAACCTTCCTTGAAGTTGCCGAACGCGGCGGAGAAGCTGCCCGTCGTGACGGCAGGCATGTCCTCGCCCAAGACAACAGGGAAGCCCAGCAATGTCGCAGGCTGCCCCTGCTGCAAGCCGGGTTGCCAGATATAGGCTTGGGTCGAATTCTCCTTGAATTTGCGAACCATATCGGCGACCGCGCGCGGCATGATCCATGTCGCTTCGGGGTGATAGCCGACGCGCAGTTGATGCATCAAATCGAACAGGCAATCCGCAGGACTGGATGACGCGAACGCGCCGTTCGCGCCGGTCGGCACATATTGCAAAACGCCCCACGCGCGCGTGGCGTCGCTTGTGGTTTGCGCCGTATAGCTTGTGAAGCCGCGCGGCATGCCGATACCGTCGCCGACGACGAACGCGTTGTTTTCCGCGCGCGCAAACTTGGAGGCCACCTTGTTGATCAGCCATTCCTCGACATTGACCAAAGCGTCGTCGAGCAATTTTTGCGTCGCCTTAGGCTGCGCATAAAGTTCATGCACCGGAATGCGAATGCGCCCGATGCCGTTGTCAGCGGTATCCGTCGGCGCGCCGAGTTCCGAAATCCACTGCGCGACAGGCTCGTTCGTGTCGCGCAGCATTTCCACCGCTTCGGTCGAGATGCTCATCACTGTCGCGATCTGGCGCATCGGCGTGGTGTCGAACTGGCGGGATACGATGCGCTGCGAAAGCTCGGAAGGGATCATATAACCGCCTTCGGCGTTATTGACGACTTCAAGCGCCTTGCTTTCGAAAGTCGCCAACCCGCTATCAAAGCCCTTTGCGACATATTGCATAAAGGCCTGCTTATGCGCGCTGTCCGTTGCGATCGAAATGCCCGCTTTGTTGGGGCGCAGCATCGACGTTTTCAGATTCGTGATATCGTCCTGAATGCGATTAATGCTTTTGTCCATGCGGCCGAGGTGCTCGTCATGCAGCACATCCGCGCCGCCGCGCCGCTCGATTTCAGTCAAGCGTTGGTCGTTGACGCTTTTGTATTCTTCGAATGCCCGCGCCAGCGTATCGGTGGCCGAGCGAACTTCACTCATATCGATCATAAAGCTATCTCCTTTTGTTAACAATTTTGTTGTCGGATTAATTAGCGCTCCCGCAGCTTTCTCGCCGCCTTGCGCAGCCTTTCGGCAGCAAGCGCGATATCGTCGTTCGAGCGGCGGCCTTTGGGCTTCTTCTTTCGCGGCTCTTCCTTGACCTCGCTGACGCGCGCGGCTTCGTTGGCCGGAAAGGTGACGACCGAAATTTCAAACAAATCGACCTCCGTCAAAACCCGCGCCTTGCGCTTCGCGTCGATTTGGCTTTTCACGACGCGATAGCCGATGGAAAGCCCCGTCAGCGCGCCGAGCTTTAGAAGCTCGTAGGCTTCCGCGCCTTTTTGCGTGCGCAACGCAAGCCGCCCTTCAACAAGAAGGCCGTTGCCGTCCTCGCGAACGCTTTGCCAGATGCCGATGGGTTGCATAGGATCGTGCATCCACAGCAAAGCCGGCGTGCGGCCTTGCCGGCTCCATTTGGCAAGCGTGCGCGCGAACGCGCCCGCCGCCACGATTTCGTTTTGCTGGTCGAGCTCGCCGAAAACGCTGGCATAGCCCGAAAAAACCCCGTCGCCGCCAAAGGCTTTCACCCTCAGCGCGCAGGACATGTGTTTTACTTCCATGATTTTCCTTTGTTGTTGCGCTTAAATCGCGCGGAAACCGAACGCTCTCTTTGTCAAGCGTCCTTCCCTGCCCAGCGGGAATCTCTGTTCTTCAAATTATTCTTGGATTCAGTCTTTGCCCATGAAAGCTCTTGAGTCACAAAAGTAAGTCGCTGGGGGCGATTACAGCAGGCCTCGCGTCCTCAGAGGAAACTATTCGCATTTGCTTTAGTATATTTTAATGCAGCTTCAGTAGATCCGAAATCTTTGCGGCAACTTTCTCAAAACCAGACATTCTTCTTTTCAACTCTTCTTCGGTCAAAGAGAATTTCTTTTCCCAAACAAAAGTTATTATGGCCACAATTGTCTTTGTGTTAATTTCTCCCGCGGGAATTTTGATTATGGCTTTTTCTATTGCCTTTGCTTCTGCTTCGTATTCCGTTTTGGGAGCCCCCAACCGGACAAGTCCCTCTAAATCCTCGGAAATCAATACCGCGTTTATATCGTAACTCGTAACATGCATTTGCTCTCCCCCTCTATTTTCGCCACAAAGTTATAATTTTTTTGACACCACCTTCTGCTTCTTCAAGAACGATGGTAACACCGTTTTCACCGTTATATATCTCTTGTGGTTTTCCATATTTTCCTAATTGTTCAATAACATTATCAGATCGCAAAGCTGTGTCCATCGCCTCTTGTATGTCTTTCTTTGATACTTCCCTCTCTGTCGCTCTTTCTGCAGCGTGATTACTAAACGTAATAGAATCTGATAAATAATTCTCTTGTTCTGCAGATATCTGTTCACCAAGAGCGTTTATTACTGTTCGAAAAACAGCGCCTCCAAAAATTCCAATTATTGCACTCTCAATGGGATAAACGGGTTTTATGGCATCCGAAGAGATTTTCCCCTCCCCTCCATCACACCATTGCCCGCCTTCGGCGCAGCCTGCCGGAACTCGCGGCTGAGAAGGACTGTATTTGGGGCGGACGGCGGACTTGGACCCTTCATCTTTATCATTCTGGGTGTCGATCCTGTCGCCGTCCGCTACCGGCCCATAACCCGCAACGTCTCGTTTTTCGTTAAGGGTCAGGAAATTCGCGCCTTGCACCTTGCTCCATTGCGACTGGCGCTTGTCCGTGAGCGCGCTGATGCTGTCGATATCGAAATCCAGCTCGAGACGTTGGCGATACATGAGACAAAGCCAGTGATCGATGCCCGAGGCCACGCGCGCGACAAGCGGCAAAACGGTTTCCTCATAAAAAGCCAGCCGCGCCTGTTCAACGTTCGCGTAGGTCTGCGCGTCGGGAATGCCGACAAGCTGCGCCGGAACGCCGAACGCCAAAGCGATATCGCGCGCGGCGTTGTTGCGGCCTGAAAGCCAGTCCATATCCTTGGGACTGAGGCTCATTTCGCGCCATTCAAGGCCGCCTTCCAAAATCAAAGGCCGCCCCGCATTGCGGTCGCCTTGGTAAAGCTGCCCCATCTCTTCGCGCAATCGTTGCAACTGGTCGTCGGTCAACGTCGCGGGGCCGTCCTTCGGCGCATAGACCAAAGCGCCCGACGGACGCGCGCCCTGATTCAAAAGCGCCTGGTTCCAAGCGCCCGAGGCGTTATGCTGATCGATGGACTGCAACGCCGCCTCCATAGGCGCGAGGCCGTACCAATCGTCAAGCGGATGATATTGCTTCAAGTGCAAAATATTCGATGCGCCGGTCAGCGGATCGGCCAGCCATGTCGTCACCTGTCCGTTCACGGTATATTGATAGCCTTGCGGCAAGCCCGTCGCGCCCGGCACGACTTTCATGCGGTCGGGTCGAAGGGCGTAAAGTTCTATCGGCGCGGCGGCATCGCTTGAACGTATGGCCTCGATATACGCGTTGCCGAAAATCTGCAGGTTCGCATAAATATTTTCCATGAACGCCACGCCGTCTTGCAGCGGATTGGGGTGCGCAAGAAGAGTAAGCAAAGGATGCGCATCAAGTTCATGGCCGTCCTCGTCGTAGAGAAGCCACGGCACGGCAGCCGAGGCCGTTGCGATCTGCATGACGCACCGATACGCGATGACGTTTTTGCGGAATCCTTCCTCGGCAAGGCTGGACATGCGGCGCGGCGTCCATTGCGGCTGGCCGATATGGCTCCACGCGATCATCGGCCCGGCGGCGCTGTTTTTCGTCTGCTGCGGACGCAACCACTGCGCCACGAGATTGGAAAATCTCATGCTTTTCATCCTTAGCGCCCTTTTGGTTTAAGCGGTATCGACACCCCGCCCCTTACCGGAGTAAGGGGCGGCTCCGGCGGGGTCCCATTTCTTATTTCTCAATATGCTTCTCGTAAAAGAAGACTTGGGGTTCGAAGCAACAGCAGCGTAATCCCCCTCCCCCTGCGGGAGGGGTTAGGGGAGGGGTCGGCAGTTGCTGTGCTTACCAGTATTGATTGGACAATCCAAACCTTACACCATCACTCTAGCGTCATCCCCGCGCATGCGGGGATCCATCTTTAATAAAAGCGGATGCTTATCATTGCGCTTTGCGCATATCCGTTAATTTATTACAAAGCCCTTATCCTCGGCTCGCCCCTCGAAACCTCGCTCAGTTCCGTCAATGCCCATACAAGCGCATCGACGCGATCAGGGGATTTGCCCATCTTGTTGTCGGCGGTAAAGCGGCACATCTGGTCTTCGAGACGAGGCAACGCACCTACATGGCGCACGCGCTTTTGCTCATACAAAGCGGCGATGGGCAAAGCCCGTTCCACTTTGTTGCGCAACGCGCGCACAGGCTTGAACAAAATCTGCGGCGCTTTTTGCCTGAGAATTTTTTCGACCAGTTCGCCGCCGGCATTGACTTCGGCCACGATCATCTGGGCGCGCATGTCGTTATAAAGCATGATCGCGCGCTCCGCCCATGCATCCGGCGCATAACGCCCCGACCAATCCGAAAGCACATAAAGCATCCCGTCCGCGCCGCGCGCGGCCGCAATGATGCCTGTCTCGTCCGAATCCTCGCCGTGCGACATGGCGGGATCGATGGCCACGACAAGGCGCGTGAATTCCGGCACGCTTTGCGCGCGCAAGGCGTCGAGTTGATCCCGATTCCAAAGCGCGCCTTCAGTATCCTCCAGAATCTCCGCGTGTAATTCCTGTCGTCCCAGTCTCGTCCCGCCATAGCGATACAAGAGTTGCTTCATGACGTTCGGCGAGATATTTTCGGCATTGTCGAATGTGCGCCCTTTTGTCAATAGAACGTCTTCGTTCTGCCGCTTGAAAAGATCCTTTATCATTTCCGTATTCCTTGGCGTGGTCGTGATAATGACGCGCGGATCGTCGCCGAGACGCAATCCGAACCACAGTTGATCGAAAGCGTCGCGCTTTTCCCACGCGCCCAATTCGTCGCACCACACGCGATGATGTTGCGGCCCGCGCAAGCGTTCCGGCCTGTCCGCCGAAAATAATTTGATCCGGCTGCCGTTCCGAAGCCGCAATTCGCCCAGCGAACGGTTCCATTTTTCGACGCAGGCGGGCGGCAAAAGGCGCAACAGCCCGCTTTCCCCTTCAACGCAGGTATCGCGCGCGTCGGCATAAGTGGGAGCAATAATGCCGACGCGCACGCCCGGGTTCCAAAGGACATAAGCTGCAGTGTCCTCGGCGCCCGTTCTCGTCTTGCCCCAGCCTCGGCCCGCCAAGACGAGCCAAACGCGCCAGTTACCCGGCGGCGTCAGTTGCTGAGGCCTCGCCTGGCTGATCCACCGCGCTCGGCTCGTGAAGGCCTGCAAGTTTGAGAGCGGCAAATTCCGCAAGAAATCCCCGCGCTTCGGCAAGGGCGGCTTCCCGTTCTTCGGCTTCGCGTTTTCTTGATTCTTCATCTTCCTTGGGCGCCAATCTTTCAAGCAGGGCTTTGGCCGCGTTCAAGCGCGCCGTTTCGCTTTCCGCCGAAAGCATGATCTCGCGCAGGGTTTGTAGCGCCTGCTCGGCGGTAAGCGGTTCGTTCGGGAGCATTGTTTTTGGATTTCGTTTTTTTGGACGCAGTGCGCCGTGGCACCGTCAATACCCCAACCCCAAACCCCAGTCAAGGGAAAAATCACAGATTTTTAAAAATAATTGGATTTATCCTTAATTTTGACAAAAAACAGGGTTAAGATCACAATAAACAAAGTGATTCGTACTTTCGGCGGCGATCAGGAAGATCGACTTTTCAAACCTAGGACAGGTATGCCTCTTGTCAAAGAGCAAAGGGGACTACCATGATTGATTCCATCGGCAATTCCGCCAGCCCTATTTCCGGCAACCGCGCGCCCGCGCTGCGCCCGGCGCGCCTGCGCGCGGATGTTATAACTGCCGTTCAGCAATCGTCCCCCAGATCGCCCGAAAAGCTGAACGCCGTGCGCGTCTTCGCCGTTCCCACGACGACCAGCGCGCCCTCGACCGCGCCGAAGCTGCCGCGCGGAAGTTTGGTCGATTTTCTGGCTTGATTCCAGCATGGCTTACTCGGCGCCGGCGCAAGCCGCAACTGCATAGCCGCATTGATCCTTGTCGGTGAACAACAAGGTCCCCGATGGCCCCAAATAATTTACGGCTTTTACAAAGCCATCTTTCATAACGACGTTCACCGTGCAGTGATTCTTGATATAAGAACCGCGAGATAGGCCGTAGGAATAGCCCTTTGGCTTGAAGGTGCCCCAATCCTGCGTGCTCTGCCCGTCCGAAGAAAAATACTGCCAAACGTCCGTCGTTCCTTCGCTTGATTTCTTCTTAGGCGGCCCCATGCAGGCCAGAACGTCTTCCTTCGAAAGGCCAATCATGCGCGTCTTGGCTGCGGAAGCCACATCATCGCGGCGCAGATGACCGCACGCGGAAAGCGATATTATGAAAATCAAAAAAATTATCGGGAACAATAGGCGGTGAAACATTCCGTATTGTTACTTTTTTGCGCCCGCCTGTAAAGGCTTTTGAAAGGGAAGCCTGTACCACCGCGCAAGTTTTTCAAGCCCCTCTCGCAGTACGCGCACGTCGCAAGGCAAAGGGGGCGCATCGTTGCAAACGACCTCAATGACAGTCGCGCCGCAAGCCAGCCCCAGCTCCTTGACGGCCATTCTCCATCGCGCATAAGCCGCCTCTTCAGAAGATGTTCGTTCATGCTCCAAACGATAGACATCGCTCGGCACGCGCATGCCGCTATAGCTGCCGGTGACATGCGCCGCAATGGCCGCAGCGTGATAGTCGGCTTTGAATTTTAGCCCGGCTTCGATCTGGGTTTCGCTTAGCTGCTTTTTCAGGCCTAAAATATCAAGGATATGCTCTTCCGTTGCGCGCGCCGCTAAAACGCCCGGCCTATCGGTCTTTTCCAGCGCGCGCCCCGAATGCTGCCATCGCTCAAGAGTCCCATAATCACTTCCCATGGAATTTCGTTTAAATCTTTTGTCCGTTGAAACC
>CAZFCA010000015.1:0-30545 GCA_964517415.1 uncultured Rhodospirillaceae bacterium | reverse complement strand
CTTTGCCTCGTGGTTGAAGCAAAGGTTTCGCTCGCTTACGCTCGCGGGGCACTCGCCACCCCTTTCGCATATCTCAATAAAAAGAGGGATCCCCGCCTTCGCGGGGATGACGCATCCTATTTTGAAGCCGCATGGGTATAGCGCGGTTGGGAGCGCAAATAAATAGCCAAAAATAATTAGGCAATATATTCAAATAATTGCGCTTTTCATCTTGGCAAATGCGCTTTTTAAACCCATATCAATGGAGTTTAGAAAGCAGTCCTGACGATCAACCCATTCTACATAAAGGTTTTTTCATGTCCGCCCAGCAAATGCCCTTCCGCGCCGAAGTCAGCCGCCTTTTAAGCATCGTGGCTCATTCGCTTTACAGCGATAAGGAAGTTTTTCTGCGCGAGCTGATTTCGAACGCCGCCGACGCCTGCGACAAGCTGCGCTACGAAGCCCTCACCCAGCCGGAGCTTTTGGGCGACGATCCCGAATTCAAAATCAAAGTTTCCATCGACAAGAAAGCCCGCACCATTACGGTTTCCGATAACGGTATCGGCATGACGCGCGACGAGCTGATCGAAAATCTGGGCACTATTGCGCAATCGGGCACCTCCGCCTTTCTCGACAAGCTCAAAGAAGCCCCTAAATCCGATGTCAGCCAGATCGGCCAGTTCGGAGTCGGATTCTACGCCGCCTTCATGGTCGCGCAGGCCGTCGAGGTCAATTCGCGCAAAGCGGGGCTTGAGGAAAGCTGGACATGGGAATCCGCTGGCCAAGGCGAATTCTCCGTCGAGGAAGGAACGAAACCTGCGCGCGGCACGGAAGTCATCGTCTATCTGAAGCAGGGTGAGGACGAGTTCCTCGATCCCATCCGCCTGCGCGCCATCATCGAAAAGTATTCCGATTTTATTTCCATCCCTGTCATTCTGGATGGCGAGGAAAAACCAGCGAACCGCGCGGGCGCCTTGTGGTTGCGGCCGAAGAACGAGATCACGCCGGAACAGTACAAGGAATTTTATCATTACGCCGCGCATGCCTTTGGCGAGCCTGCGCTCACGCTGCATTGGCGCGCGGAGGGGCGCATCGAATATACGTCCCTGCTTTTTGTGCCCGATACCAAGCCGTTCGACCTGTTCGACCCAAAACGTCAGCATGGCGTCAAGCTATATGTGAAGCGCGTTTTCATCACTGATCAAGCCGAAGGCCTTGTGCCGCCGTGGCTGCGCTTTTTGCGCGGCGTTGTGGATAGCGAAGACCTGCCGCTCAATGTGAGCCGCGAGATGCTGCAGAATAATCCGATGATTGCCAAAATCCGCCAAGGCGTGACGAAGCGCGTTTTGTCCGATCTGAACAAATACGCCGCCGAAAATCCCGAAGGCTATACGACGCTGTGGGACAACTTCGGCGCGGTTCTCAAGGAAGGCCTTTACGAGGATTTCGAGCATCGGGGCGAGCTTGCGAAGCTCGTGCGCTGCTCTTCCTCGGCAAGCGATAAGCAAACGTCGCTGGCCGATTATCTTTCGCGCATGAAGCCCGGGCAGGAATCCATTTTCTATCTCTGCGGCGAAAATCTTGAACAATTGCGCCGCAACCCGCATCTCGAAGGCTTCAAGGCCAAGGGCGTCGAAGTCTTGCTTTTGACGCAAACGGTGGACGATTTTTGGCCAAGCGCGATGGGCGAATACGAAGGCAAAACCTTCAAATCCATCACGCGCGCGGGCGAGGATTTGGGCAAAATCGAAGGCGAGCAGAAAGAGGAAAAAGCCGAAAAGCCTGCGGCCGAAGGCACGGACGATCTTATCGCGATGATCAAGCTGACCTTGGGCGATGCGGTGAAGGACGTGCGCAAGTCCGACCGCCTAACGTCAAGCCCTGTTTGCCTAACGGCGGACGAAGGCGATCTCGATATCCATCTGGAGCGTTTTTTGCAGCAGCACAACCAGATTCAAACGCCGACCAAGCGCATTTTGGAGGTGAACCCTTCGCATCCGTTGATTGTCCATATGGCTGCCAAGGCATCGGCCAAAGGCGCATCCGATAATCTGAAAGACATAGCCTGGCTTTTATTCGACCAGGCGCGGCTTTTGGATGGCGATACGCTGACCGATCCGGTGGCGTTTAGCGAACGGTTGGCTGCGGTGATGGCGAAGGCGGTAATCAGTAATCAGTGATTAGGCGCGCTTTCCTGATTACTGCTTCGGAACCCGTACGCGCAATCGGTTCACGCGGCTTTGGTCCATTTCCAGAACCTCGAAAACAAGGCCGGTTTCGCTTGTGATCACCTCGCCCACTTGCGGCACACGCCCCGCCAGATGCGCGACATAGCCGCCAAGCGTGTCCACATCCTCCTCGCTGTCCAAGGGGGGCAGGCGCTTGTTGATTTGCTCCTCGAAAACTTCCAAGGGCAAACGCGCGTCTACCAGTAAGGTCCCATCGGCGCGCTTGATGATTGGCGGCGGGGCGGGAATGTCGTGCTCGTCCTCGATCTCGCCCACGATTTCCTCGACCAAATCCTCGATGGTGACAAGACCGTCGACACCGCCGAATTCGTCGATAACGACGGCCATGTGCAGGCGCGTTTGTCGCATTTGAAGCAGCAATTTTGCCGCTTGCATCGAAGGCGCGACGTAAAGAACGGGGCGCAGGATTTCCGAAAGAGAAGCCGGTTTTTGCTGCGCCAGCAGCGGCACTATGTCCTTCACATGAACCATGCCGATCACGTCGTCCAGCGTGCCGCGATAAACCGGAAGGCGGCTATAGCCGTGCTCGGCTACGGCGTCGGCCAGTTCTTTGATCGAAGCGGTGACGTCCAGCGCGACGATATCGGCGCGGGGAACCATACAATCCTCGATGCGGCGTTCGCGCAAATGAATGATGTTGGCGAGCAAGACGCGCTCCGCCGAGGTAAGGCCGGATTCCGAAAGCGGCTCTTCAATCAATTCCTCCACAACCTCGCGCAAGGATTCCGCGTCCACGGGCGGGCTGATGATGTGAATGATTTTGCGCCAAAGTCCGCGGAGAAGGCTTTTAGGCTCTTCCGATATCGCTGTTTGAGATGCAGGATCTGTCATTTCTTGTGGGTAATCTCTTTCGGCGGCGCATAAGGGTCGGGAAGGACAAGGCTTTTCATGATTTTAATTTCAAGGCGTTCCATGCGCACGGCCTCTCTTTCCTTGATATGATCATAACCCAAAAGATGCAAAAGGCCATGGATTGTAAGATGCGTCACATGATCTAACAATATCTTGTCCTGTTTTTTGGCTTCGGCAGCTACATATTGATACGCCAACGCAATGTCGCCAAGCTCGATGGGCTTTTTTTGTTTGGGAACACGCTTCAATTCGCTTGGCGCGAATTGTGGAAAAGAAAGCACATTCGTGGGCTTCCCGATGCCGCGAAAATCGCGGTTTAATTGCTTAATTTTTGCATTTCCGGTCAAAAGGATAGTAGCTGCCATGGGAAGGGGGCGCGCCCCAGACTCAAGGCTCGCGACGGCATAGGCCGCTTTGTGCAGGCGCAATTTCAGACCGCGAAGGCTTTTCCAACCGGAATGCTCGATCTGAAAATCGAGCAAAATGGGACACTTGAGCATATGGGCAGAATGCCGGGTCGTGCTAGTTTCGTAAAGCTCTTTCGCTCACGTTCATGAAAAAAACTTAATTTTCAGGTATCCGCTTGCAAAATTACCATGACCATTTATGAAGCAGAGGCTTTTGAAAAGAATAGAAAAGAGGTTGCACATGGCTCACGCATTCGATCCCACAATCATTCGCGAATACGATATACGCGGCATAGTCGGCAAAAACGTAAACGAAGCGGATGCTTTTGCTTTGGGGCAGGCGTTCGGTTCTACGGTCGCGCGGGCTGGCGGCAAGCACATCGTCGTCGGCTATGATGGGCGCACGCACTCTCCGATGCTTGAAGCCGCTTTGGTCAACGGCCTTCTAAGTACAGGCGCGAAAGTCGAATGCATTGGTCTTGGTCCTACGCCCATGCTGTATTTTGCCGCCGCCAGCCTTAAGGCCGACGCGGGTATTATGGTGACGGGCTCACACAATCCTCCCGACCAAAACGGTTTCAAGATGCTGATCGCCAAGCATCTGCCCGGGGGCGGGCCCGTTTACGGCCTGGCTATCAAAAAGCTGGCCGAGATTGCTGCAGCGGGCGATTTTGTTTCGGGGCAGGGAGCAGCCTTTAAAAGTGATGTGTCTGGCGATTATGTGGCGCGGTTGCTGCAGGATTATTTGGGCAAAACGCCGCTTAATGTCGTTTGGGATTGCGGCAACGGCGCGGCGGGCGATATCGTCACGCGCCTTACGCAAAAAATCCTCGGGACGCACACGCTGCTTTTTCCCGAAGTGGACGGCACTTTTCCGAACCATCATCCCGATCCGACGGAACCGCATAATCTGGTCGATCTGCAAAAAGCTGTGGCCGAGAAAAAAGCAGATTTGGGCATTGCCTTTGATGGCGATGCGGACCGCATAGGCGCGGTTGATAGCCGCGGCCGTATTGTCGCGGGCGACCAGCTTTTGGCCATCTATGCCGCCGAAGTGTTGAAAACCCACCCCGGCGCCGTGATTATTGCGGACGTCAAGGCTTCGCAGGTTTTGTTCGACAGGGTCGCCGAGCTGGGCGGCAAGCCTTTAATGGGCAAGACGGGGCATTCGCTTATCAAGGCTTTAATGGCTGAAACGCATTCTCCGCTAGCCGGTGAAATGAGCGGGCATATGTTTTTTGCCGATAAATACTATGGCTATGACGACGCCATTTATTCGGCCGTGCGTCTCATCTCGCTTGTCAGCGCGTCCGGCAAATCGCTTGCCGAATGGCGCGACGGACTGCCGCAAACGGTCAACACGCCGGAAATGCGCTTTCCCGTCGAGGAAGCGCGTAAATTCGCGGTGGTCGAGGAAATCAAGGCGCGGCTCGCCAAAAACGACGCGAACGTCAACGATACGGACGGCGTTCGCGTGCTTACGGAAGACGGCTGGTGGCTTTTGCGTGCGTCGAATACGCAAGCGGTTCTTGTCGCGCGTGCCGAGGCGCAGTCGGAAGAAGGCCTAAAGCGCCTGAAGGATTTGCTCGCCGAGCAGTTGAAGGCTTGCGGCCTGCAATGCCCGATTTAAAAACGTCCGATTTTAATTTCGATCTTCCGCCAGCGCGCATTGCGCAACAGGCTGTGGAGCCGCGCGACCATGCGCGTTTGCTGCGCCTCACGCCGCAAAAAAGGACGGACCATCATGTGTATGATTTGCCCGATCTTTTGCGCGCGGGGGATCTGCTTGTCCTGAACGACACGCGCGTCATTCCGGCGCGCCTTTATGGCAATCGGGGGCAGGTGCGGGCGGAAGTTTTGTTGCACAAAAAGCAAAACCCTTCAAAGTGGCTGGCTTTTGCGCGGCCCGGTAAAAGATTGCGTATTAAGGATCAGATCATTTTCGGTCCCGATTTTGCGGCGACGGTTCTTGAAAAGCATGAAGGCGGGGAAGTTTTGCTGCGCTTCGATGTGACTGATATTTTGCCGTTTCTGCAAAAATATGGCGAGCCGCCCTTGCCGCCTTATATCAAACGCGCATCGGGTGAAGCAAAGGCTGATGCGGGGCGCTATCAAACTATTTATGCTGCGCGGGATGGCGCGATTGCTGCGCCTACTGCCGGCATGCACTTTACGCCGGAACTGCTGAAAAAGCTGAAGGCCAAAGGCATCAATCAAGCCAAAGTCACGCTTCATGTGGGTGCGGGAACTTTTTTGCCCGTCAAGGCCGTGTTCGTGAAAGACCATATCATGCATGCGGAATGGGGCGAAGTCACGCAACAAGCCGCCAATACAATCAATGCAGCAAAAAAAGCCGGCGGACGCATTATCTGCGTCGGAACGACAAGTCTTCGCATCCTTGAAAGCGCGGCCGATGAAAAAGGCTTTGTGCGCCCCTTTTCGCAGGAAACATCCATTTTCATTACGCCCGGCTACAGATTCCGCGCGTGTGACGTGTTGATGACCAACTTTCACCTGCCGGAATCCACGCTTTTTATGCTGGTGGCGGCTTTTATGGGGCTCGATGTGATGCAATCCGCCTACGCTTATGCCATAAAGGAGGGCTATCGGTTTTATTCGTATGGAGATGCCTGTCTATTGGAGCCAAAGCCCTTGTCATGACTCAATTTAATTTTAAGATACTTAATATTGACAACAAAGCCCGCCGCGGGCGAGTGACGACCGCGCACGGGACTTTTGAAACGCCTGCGTTTATGGCGACTGCCACGGCGGCGACGGTGAAGGCCATGCTGCCCGATAATGTGCGCAAAACCGGAGCCGAGCTTGCGATATGCAATACCTATCACCTTATGTTGCGGCCAACGGCGGAGCGCGTGGCGCGGCTTGGGGGATTGCATAAATTCATGGATTGGGCCGGACCTATCGTCACGGATTCCGGCGGGTTTCAGGTTATGTCCCTTACGAAATTGCGCACTTTAAATGAAAACGGCGTGACCTTCCGCTCGCATCTCGACGGCAGTCCGTATGAGCTAACGCCGGAACGCTCCATGCAAATCCAGAACTTGCTGGACAGCGACATTACGATGGCTTTCGACGAATGCACAAAATACCCTGCAACGCATGAAGAAGCGGCTCAGTCGATGCGCCTGTCCATGCGCTGGGCCGAGCGTTGCAAAAAAGCCTTCCAGCCGCGCGAAGGCTATGCTCTTTTCGGCATCAATCAGGGCAGCACATATCCCGACTTGCGCCATGAATCCGCCGAAGTCTTGAACGCGCTCGATCCCGAAGGCTACGGCATCGGCGGCCTTGCGATAGGCGAAGGGCAGGAATCCATGTTCGCCACGCTTGACGAGGCTATTCCGGCGCTAAGGGCGGAAAAGCCAAGATACCTGATGGGCGTTGGCCGTCCCGATGACATCGTGGGCGCGGTTTTGCGCGGCGTCGATATGTTCGATTGCGTCATGCCCACGCGGTCAGGTCGCACAGGACAAGGCTTCACGAGGCGCGGCACGGTGAATATCCGCAATGCTCGGCATTTGGACGATCCCCGTCCGCTAGATGCGGAATGCGGTTGCGTTGCCTGCACGAAATTTTCGCGCGCTTATCTGCACCACCTGTTCCGCGCCGAGGAGATGCTGGGGCCGATTTTGCTGACAATTCACAATGTTACCTATTATCAGGATCTTATGCGGGGCCTTCGGCAAGCGATTGAAGCGAAAGCGCTTGGCGATTTTGCTGCGGCCTTCTATGAAGAGCAGGCGAAAGGCGATATTGAGGCCTTATGAGCGAACGACCAAAAAAACATAGTCTCAGCCTGTTTCACAAGGTCTTCATCGGCTTCGTCGCGGCTTTTTTCCTGACGACCCATTCTCCCATCGCCGCAGAGCCAGCAGATATGGCTGCGCGGCTGCCCATTCCGCGTTTCGCCTCTTTGCGCGCAAACGAGGTGAACATGCGCACGGGGCCGGGCATGCGTTATCCCATTCAATGGGTGTACAAGCGCAAAGGCCTGCCCGTTGAAATTACAGCGGAATACGATAATTGGCGACGCGTGCGTGATCCTGAAGGAACCGAAGGCTGGATCAACAAGGCTGAGCTGACCGGAAAGCGTGGGGCAATCATAACCGGCGCGGCTGCCGTTTTGCGCGGCGGGGCGGATGAAAAGTCCGAAATGCTTGCACGGCTGGAAACCGGCGCGGTAGGGCAGATTTTGTCTTGCGCAAAGGATTGGTGCAAAGCCAAATTCGACGGCACAAAAGGCTATCTGCCAAAAACGGATTTTTTGGGTGCCTATTCGGAAGAGACTTTCAAATAAATTTGACGATCAATGAATGCTGCTACGGTTAGCATAGAACATTGTTGAGATTAGATCGGGGGCCGGAGCGTCCCGATAAATCAGGAACAAGCTCCGGCTACCAACGCCATGAATAAGACGACTGCGGGAGGTCAAATCGCAGCGCCTTCACTCTACTCTAGGCGATCCAAGGGTAGTCAAAAGGGAGCGTCAGAGTCAACAAGATGTTCGTCAAATGTTCCAATATATTTTTTTGAGCAAAGGCAGGCCTGAATGACAAATATTCTTTATTATTCAATGCTCAGCAATAAAGAGCAAAGCTCAAGATTTCCCTAAAGCGAAGCTCAATAACGCACTCTGTTCTTGACAGGGGTATTGGACTTTTTGCCGCGGGGTTGCGAAGGGCTGTCGAGCAAGAGGTTGTTTGTCGTTATACCAAGGGACCAATGAAAACTAACAGCGAGCTTGGCTTTACTCGCTCTCTCGCCTGTCGGAGTAAAGCTGGATTCCAATGGCTTAACAAGTCCAGCGAGCGATAAGGTCCTGGAACCGCTCGTGACCCAAGCTGCTACGTCATGCCGCCGTTGGCATTACTTGCTGGAGCCGTCCCGGAAATCCAGCGTGTAGTCGCGCTGGGGAGCGCCGATGTCCAGTTCCTCGAACCCGCGCGACATGTAGCCGCGCGTTAAGCAATTGTCCGCGCCTTCAATACGAAAGGCTTTGGTGTCCGTGCAAAAAGTGAATTTGCCCGACCATACCGTTGGTTGCCCATCCTTTACCGATTCTGCCATGGCATGCGCAAAATAAAAATAAAAACGGGATGTCAAAGGGTCCATATAGACGCGGGCGCAATGGCCGGGCTCTATGCGCCACCAGCCTTCGGAAATCCAATCTTCGGGCTTTTTTTTCGTTTCACCCCGATAGCCCAGCGAGGCTTCGATAGGCGCGCTCGTGCGGTTGCAGAAAGACAAAGCCGCGTGCGCTTCGCGGGGACAAAAAGTCACCGCTAAGAAAAAGAGGACAGGTAAGGAGAATATCTTTTCGTTTCTCATATCAATCACAGTAAGAGGATTTGCAGCGATAAGTCCTTAATCTACACAATCAGCGCCTTGAATCCAAGGGGCTATCTTCGTGACGAGGGACGCATCGCCCCCCCCTTGTACGTCGTAGGTATAAACCTGTTTCTCAAAAGGCGCTTCGTTGATGTAATACTGGGTCCTGCTAATCATCGTAGCGATAAAGCGCAGGCTTTGAAGGATGAAATGGCCGGCAGGGGCGATATAATACTTTCCGTCTCGAAAGGAGATATTACCGCTGGTAAGCTGCTCGTCCAGCCTTCGACACACCGCATTATTGCTCTGCACATACCCTTCCAGAAAAGCTTTCTGTAATTCCTCTACTCGCACGCCCTCGGCACTGCCTTCCATCCTGCTCAGCACGAAAAGAGAAATAGAGCGGTCGATAATCGTTGGGAGCGTGATATGGAACGCGTATACCAAAATCGCGCCGGCAAAGGCGGCCGTATAAAGAGATTGTCGCGATGCGCTGCTTTCGTTCCCTTTCTTTTTTGCAAAGAAAGCCGCAACGGTTGCGTAGCTTATAAACAGCATCACAAGAACGGCCAGAAGGCCGTCGTAATACAGCCGCGTTGAATCATAAAACAAAAGCGTCATAATATAGACGCCCATGCCCGCAAAGAAAAAAGCGGCGATATGTAAAAGGGACAGACATATATCTTTAATGGCGCTCATGAGAGAATGCCTCTTGAGTGGAATGAGCGGATTCGTTTGCACAAGACCCTTTGGGGAAGAGGGCGGAGGCCAAGACCGCAAGAAGGAATAGGAAAATAGGGAACAAAGGGGCGACATAGCGGACATCGACATGCCATGCTGCAACGTGGACGACGCAAAGCAGAGCCATCCTTGCGGCAAGAAAGCATGCGCATAATCCAGAGACAAGGGCTAAGTCCCTGTCCATAAACAAAGCGCGTCCCCTCTTTCTATGCCACGCGAGTTTTATCGCCAACCCAAGAATAACGGCAACGGCAAGCCCCTTCGTCAAGGGCGGATAGACTACGGCCAGCGCATTCTGAACGGCAACGCTGGCAGACTCCGCAGCTGAGATGATGGGCGCGAAGCCGGTAATTTCATAACTGGCAATGCCGTTCTTGTTCTGAGGCAGGGGGTTTCCCACCTCAAGGTTTGAGAGAAGCGCCGAAGAAGCATCGGCAAAAGAAATCTTTAACGCCAGTGTAAGCGGCACCCAGCGTTCCGTTAGCACGGGGGACTCGAATTCATACGAGCCGTCCTCCAAAGGACGCCATTTAACGGACGATAGCTTTTCAAGAGGCGCATTTTCCTTGAATGCAAACATCGGAAAAATAAGGGCGCTTACAAATAGCTCCACGTCTTTTACCCGCTTTTCCCCTTCGACTGTAAAGCGCCCCCGCATGGGACCCTTCCGCGTCAAAAAGGGGTCTCGGTTTAACACGTGAGTCATTCTATCGCTTTCGCGCTTGAGCAGGCCGTAACCTTGCATATCGACCCATGGTCGTGGCGATAAAAACAATAACCGACAGATTTCCACAAAAGCCGCCGGTATATCGGGAAGCCAAGCCTTGACGACAGGGTCGATAAGCGGAGAAAAGCCGCGTCGGCCAGGAATTTCGCCCCTATCGAGAGCCAGGCGCAGTTCGTCAGCGATAAGAAACAATTCTTTTTGCCATATGGCCGTGGATTTCCTTGGATCTGAGAAATCGGGGAGAGGGCTGAAGAGGCCTGGATAGGCCGTACTTTGACTGATTCTTTTCAAAAGCACGACATAACGCTGCGTATCGATCCCATTTTTAACGCCCGTATAGCGTTCGGATAAATTGATAATGAAGGGATCTTCTATGGCAGGACGCCAGTTGCGCCATCTGGGGCTTGCCTGAGCGGCTAAATCACGCGCTTTTTGCGTAATCGGCACATAGCGGCCATCACGTCCGCCGTCTATCCGCATCAGTTGCCGCATGACGGCAGCTTCGCCGCTTGTCAGGATGTTCGTCAATCCTGCATATCCGAAAACTTCATAGTTTAACGCTACGACGGCAGCGGCGCTTATCAGAATGGGCGCCGCAATAGTTATCAGCACCACCCCCCCCCATCGCTTTGCCGGGGGATTTAAGAGGGCGCAGCAGGGCGATAATGGCTAAAAAACATGTCAAAAGGCTCGATACATATTCGATCTCCATCCTCGTATGCACCATGGCGGCCACGGCGATGCCGACTGTAAAGCTCCATGAGCAAAGGGAAAGAAAACGCCTTGCCAGCAAGCCCAGAACCATAAACGACAACGTGAATAAATTCAGGCTTATGTAAAAACCATCTGCCATGGCAAAATCCAGATGGTAGGTTGCGATGGGCGCAAAGAGAACGGCGGCGAAGAAAGCCAGAACAAGAGGCCGAGGAACACGGCAACGCCTTAACGCAAAAACAGCCACGCTTGCGCTGGCAATATACAGAAGTTCCTGCAAAAAACGGAAACGGACTCCTAAAGCATGAGCGGCCGCCATCCACAGGCTGAAAAGGGGAGGACGGTCTGGAAGGAAAGGGGTTCCCCAATAACCGTGGTCGGCATAAAAGACATAGGCAAGATTGTCGCCGGACGAGAGATAAACCTCGTTTTGCGAAATTATAAGGAGCTTGAGCGCGGCAAGGCCGCAACAAGCGAAAAAAAACCATCCGCTCTTACAAAAAGCCGGACTCTTCGCATGCGTCAGTCTTGTGTATAGGGACATTGTAGGAAGGGGGGATGAATCCTCGATGGTTAACTCTTTCTGCGTTGTCTCGCTGAACGTAGACCACCCATTTTTAGTTCGCAATAAGGATGGTTATACGTTAAACTTGAAATGGAAAATATCGCCGTCCCTGACGATATAATCCTTGCCCTCTTGACGCAGCTTTCCTGCCTCGCGCGCGCCCGACTCGCCCTTGCAGGAGACATAATCGTCATAAGAAATGGTTTCGGCTCGTATAAAGCCGCGTTCGAAATCGGTATGAATCACGCCCGCCGCTTGAGGCGCGAACGACCCGCGTTTGACGGTCCAAGCCCGCGCTTCCTTGGGACCGACGGTGAAAAAGGTCAGCAAATCCAAAAGCCGATATCCCGCCCGAATGATTTTATTCAACCCGGGCTCGGCAAGGCCTAAGGAGGAAAGAAATTCCTTTTTTTCCTCCGCGTTTTCCAAAACGGCTACTTCGGCTTCAATCGCCGCGGCAATAACAACGCACTCCGTTCCTTCGGCTTTGGCTTTGGCAGCCACTTTTTCAGACAAGGCGTTGCCTTTCGCCGCATCCTTTTCATCGACATTCGCCACGTAAAGAATGGGTTTGGAGGTCACAAGCTGCAGCTGTCGCAAAATCTCTCTTTGCTCAGGTGATAACGAGGCGATCAAAGTCCGTGCCGGCCTGCCTTCGCGCAAGACGGCCACAGCCTTTTCCATGGTGGGCAGAAGTTCCTGCGATTCCTTGTCGCCGCCTTTGGCTTTTTTTTGCGCGTTCACAAGGCGTTTTTCAAGGCTTTCCAGATCGGCCAGCATCAATTCGGTTTCCACAGTCTCGCTGTCGCGGACGGGATCCACGGAACCTTCGACGTGCGTTACGTCCCCGCCCTCAAAGCAGCGCACAACATGGATAATGGCGTCGACCTCGCGAATATGGCCAAGAAACTGGTTCCCCAGCCCTTCGCCTTTGGCCGCGCCTCGCACAAGCCCGGCGATATCGACGAATTCCAATTGCGTGGGAATAATCTTTCCCGAATGCGCGATGTCTGCGAGCTTGTCGAGACGGTCGTCAGGCACCGCCACGCGTCCCACATTGGGCTCGATGGTGCAAAAAGGGTAATTGGCGGCCTGTGCGGCAGCCGTTGCCGTCAGCGCATTGAAAAGAGTCGATTTGCCGACATTAGGAAGGCCGACGATGCCGCAGTTGAAACCCATATAATTTCCTCATCAGACCCAACCCGACTTGGGCGGGAACATTGAAAACACCGAGGATATAGTCGTTTATAACCCCTTTTGCCATTGGTATTTTTAGATAATTTATGTAGCTTAATAAGCTGTTGATCCTTCAACCGCGGTTCCCTACAAAGAGCCATACTTATTCCCCTCGGGTAAAGATGAGCATTCGTCAGCGGCCTGTCGTTTTATGCATTCTGGATGGCTGGGGGTGCCGTGCCGACGCTCCCGATAACGCCACGACATGCGCCCATCTGCCGAACTTCCGCGCCATTTGGCAAAAGTCGCCGCACGCTTACTTGGACGCTTCGGAGCAGCACGTCGGTCTCCCTTCGGGGCAGATAGGCAATTCCGAGGTCGGGCATATGAACATCGGCGCGGGCCGGGTCGTTTTTCAGGATCTGCCCATGATCGACCGCGCTATTGCGCGGGGCGAGTTGGAAAAAAATGCCGCTTTGCTGGATGTGATTGCAAAACTTCAAAAAAGCGGCGGGCGGTGCCATCTGATGGGCTTGGCCTCCCCGGGCGGCGTGCACGCGCATCAAGACCATTTTGTGGCCGTGGCGCGCCTGATCGCCGCGCAAGGCGTTCCTGTCGATATCCATGCGTTTCTGGACGGACGCGATGTTCCGCCGCAATCGGCGGCCGGGCAAATCGAAAGGCTGCTTGAGGATATCCGACCGATCAAAGACGCGCGCCTTGCCACGCTTTGCGGCCGCTATTATGCGATGGATCGCGACAAAAGGTGGGAGCGCGTTTCCCGCGCCTACGATCTTCTGACGCAAGGCATCGGAAAGAAAGCGACCGACGCGATTAACGCGATCAAGGAAAGCTATGCCGAAAACGTATCGGACGAGTTTGTTATGCCCATAGCGATGGAAGGCTATGAGGGCATGAAAGACGGCGATGGGATTGTTTTCGTCAACTTCCGCGCCGACCGCGCAAGGGAAATTCTTACGGCCTTGTTGGATCCCGAGTTCAAAGGTTTTGCGCGGCAGAAAACCGTTTCCTTTGCCGCCAAAGCGGGAATGGTCGAATACTCTTCTGATTTGAATAAATTAATGGCCGCGCTATTTCCGCCGAAGTCCATTGTCGATAGTCTTGGCGAAATTGTCTCGAAAGCGGGACTCAAGCAACTGCGCATCGCGGAAACGGAAAAGTATCCGCACGTCACCTTCTTTTTCAACGGCGGGCGTGAAGAGCCGTTTAATGGCGAGACGCGCATTCTTGTTCCTTCGCCGAAAGTCGCCACGTATGACTTGCAGCCGGAAATGTCGGCGGTCGAGGTGACGGATAAGGTTGTGGCGGCGATAGAGGAAGGCACATTCGACTTTATTGTCCTGAATTACGCCAATCCCGATATGGTCGGGCATACGGGTGATCTGGCGGCGGCGGTTAAGGCTGTGGAATCGGTCGACGCTTGTCTTGGGCGTGTTTTTGCGGCCATCGAAAAGCAGGGCGGCTTGGCGCTGGTTACGGCCGATCACGGCAATTGCGAGCAAATGTACGACCCTGCGGCTCATAGCCCCCATACGGCGCACACAATGAACCGCGTGCCGGTGATGCTGATAGGGGCGCAAAACGTCGCCGCCTTAAAAGACGGAAAATTGTCCGACATCGCCCCGACTTTGCTTCAGTTGATGGCAATGCCACAGCCCGAAGCAATGGAAGGCCAAAGCCTGATCGTGCAGGCATGAGCGAACATATAAAAGGCGTCTCGAAGTTTTTCCTCTCCCCTTGCGGGAGAGGAAGCAAAAACTTGGGCTTGCGAAGCAAGCCCTTAGTTTTTGCAGGTGAAGGGGCATCCTTTTTGTTTCTTGCCTTTTTAGCTCTTCTGGCCATTTTCCCCGCCCATGCCGAGGAAGAAACAGGCGACAAACTCCGCCAAGTCGAAAGCCAATTAAAGGAAAGGCAGCAAGAGCAGAAAGTGTTGGCGGCTACAGCGCAAAAAACCAGCAAAGGCCTTGACGACTTGCGCCAGCGCATGGTTCGCGCCACGCAGAGCTTGCAGGAAAAAGAGGCCGAGCAAGCGAATCTTGAGGACAAGCTGGATGAACTGGCAAAAGAAATCGCCGAAAAAGGCAAAAACGCCAAGGTGGAGCGCGAGCAGCTTTCCCTCATGGTGTCGGCATTGGTCGAGATTTCTAGCCGCCCGCCCATCAGCCTTTTCTTGCAGAACCGCGTGACGAGCGATCACATTCATCGCACGCTTCTTTTTCAGTCTCTGACGCCGCGCCTGAAAGAGCAGGCCGAAAACGCGGCGCGTGATCTCATGGCGCTTTACGATTTGCAGGCGAAATTCGCCGAGCAAAAAAGGCTCGTCGCGGCCGCGCGGGGGAATCTTGAAAAGCAGCAGAAGGATATGGATCAAATGATCGCGGCGCGGCAGGGTTTGCTGCAGCGCACGGAAGAACAGCGCGAAGAAACCGCGCGGCATTTGGCGGCATTGTCGGCTGAAGCGCAGGACTTGCGCCAGTTGATGGCCAAGGTTTCGCGCATGTCGCCGGGAAAGCCCGCGCGTCTAGCCCATGCGCTGAAGCTGCCGGTTTCAGGAAGCGTGCGCCGCAACTTCGGCGACAAGGACGCCGACGGCGTTATCAGCGAAGGGATGACGCTTGTCGCCCCGTCGGGCGCGCCCATTGTCGCGCCGCTGGCGGGCAGGGTGGCGTTCGCGGGGCCGTTTCGCGGCTATGGGCTGATCCTTATTCTTCAGCATGCGGGAGGCTATCACAGCTTCCTTTCGGGCTTCGGCCGCATCGATGCCGACATGGGGCAGGACGTGGTCGCCGGAGAGCCTTTAGGCGTCCTTCCCGTCAAAGCCGGCAAACGGCCAGAACTTTATTTCGAATGGCGGCGAGGCGAGCAAACGCTCGATCCCATGCGGGTCAAGGGGCTGGGGGTTCGGGGCTAGACCGCGCTTTTCTTTGGAGAAAAGAATAATTTTTCCGTGGCGATCTTCAGGGCTTCCGCAAAAGCCTTTTCAGCCTTCATGTTTGTCGTGTCCAGAATGACCGCGTCTGTCGCGGGCTTTGTTGGCGCTATGGCTCTTTCGGCGTCGCGGGCGTCGCGGGCTTTCATATCGGCCAGCACTTCCTCGAAAGACGCCGCAAGCCCGCGCTCCAACAGTTCATTATGGCGGCGCTGAGCGCGCGCCTCAGGACTGGCGGTGACGAAAATCTTCACCGGCGCATCCGGCGCGATGACCGTTCCAATATCGCGCCCGTCCAAAACCGCGCCTTTTTTTCCGAAGGGCGGCCGTGCGCAAAAATCCTTTTGGAATTTCAAAAGCGCGGCCCGCACTTCGGGAATGACGGCCACTTTCGAGGCCGCTGCGGAAGCCTCATCGCCGCGCAAGTCCTCGTTATTTGAGGTTATCAGCTTTTCCGCATCCAGAGCGAGCGCGGCCTTTTCGGCCAGCTTCGGATCGCTCGGATCGCCGCCTGAATTCACAACCGCCATGCCTACGGCGCGATAAAGCACACCCGTATCGAGGCAGGCGAAATCGAAATGCGCCGCGAGTTTTCTGGAAATGGTGCCTTTGCCGCTGGCCGAAGGGCCGTCGATGGCGATGACGATGGGCTTAGGCATGGTCTTTAATAACGCTGCAAATATCCCCGACCAGCTTTTTGACCAGCTTGCCGTCGTCGCCCTCGGCCATGACGCGCACCAGCGGCTCCGTCCCCGATTTGCGGATCACGAACCGCCCATTTTTGCCCAATTTCTCTTCGGCTTTTGCGATTGCTTTGCGCACTGCCGGATTTTCGAGAACCTCGCCCGAAGCGCGGACATTTTCTAAAACCTGCGGCACGGGCTTAAAAACCGCGCAGGCTTTGCTTGCGGCAAGGCCGCTTTCGCGAATGACGGCCAAGACCTGAAGCGCCGCGATCAAGCCATCGCCCGTCGCGCAATAATCGCTGAATACGATGTGTCCGGATTGCTCGCCGCCGACATTGCAGCCTTTTTTGCGCATAGCCTCCACAACATAGCGGTCGCCCACCGGCGTGCGGTGCATCTTGATCTTTTTTCCCGCCAGATAGCGCTCAAGTCCCAAATTCGACATGACCGTAGCGACCAAAGCGTTGCCTTTCAAACGCCCCCGCTTGGCCCAAGAGTTGGCGATCAAGCCCATCAATTGGTCCCCATCGATGCGCTTGCCTTTTTCGTCAGCCATGATCAAGCGGTCGGCGTCGCCGTCGAGCGCGATGCCAAGATCGGCACGGTGTTCCAAAACAGCTTTTTGCATCATTTCTGGATACGTCGCTCCGCACTTGTCATTGATATTCAGGCCATCGGGCGCAATGGCGATGGGAATCACCTGTGCGCCGAGTTCCCACAAAACCGTAGGCGCCACTTTGTAGGCCGCGCCGTTCGCGCAATCGAGAACGATCTTAAGTCCTTCCAGCCGCCCGCCCGTCGGATAGGTCGCTTTGGCATATTCAACGTATCGACCAATGGCGTCGTCGAGCCGGCTGGCGCGGCCTAAGTTTTTCGGCGCGGCGTGGTCTACGGTGACATCGCCGTCCATGCGCGCTTCGATCCGCGCCTCCAATTGGTCTGACAGCTTGCCGCCGTCGGGGCCGAACAGCTTGATGCCGTTGTCCTCGTACGGATTATGCGAAGCCGAAATCATCACGCCCAAATCCGCGCGCAGGCTCTTGGTCAGCATGGATATGGCGGGCGTGGGCAAAGGCCCCAGCAAAATCACGTCCATGCCCTTGGCGATGAAGCCCGCCGTCAAAGCGGGCTCCAGCAAATAGCCGGAAAGGCGCGTATCCTTGCCGACCACGACGCGGTGCCGGTAATCGCCGCGTCTGAAAATTCCGGCGGCCGCCATAGCGACGCGCAGCGCCGTTTCTGCCGTCATCGGCTCTTTGTTGGCACAACCGCGAATGCCGTCGGTGCCGAAATATTTACGGGTTTTTTTCATTTGCGTTCGGAAAAAAAGAGGCTCAGGCGATTGACGATTTGCTCGCTGACTTCGTGCAGTGTGCGTTCGTAGGCGTTTTCCCGCGCCGCGACCGTCCCGTACATTTGGTCCAATTTATTAAAGCTGGCGACGCTGTGCGCCGTTCCCCCCACGACCGTTTTGCCCTTTGAATCGACAAGCGTATAGTGGCCGTACATATTCAATAGAGAGCGCGTCGCCGTCGAGTTCGCAAGGATGCCCAGATCCTCCTCGCTTGTCGCAATCGCTACTTTGAGCGTATAGAGCGGTTTTTCCGGCCTGTTCGCGCGAACCATGCGATCAATCAGAAAATTCCGCAGAATCTGGCCATTACGATCCGGGATATTGTCGATGGCGATGTTGTTTAGATCCATGGCGACGGGTGAGTCGTGCTCGCTGCCCGAAGGCGTTCCGTAAATGGGCTTGAACCCGCAGCCCTCAAGCGCAAGGCAACCCACAAGCGCAAGCGCGCTTAGGGCGGTTTTTTTGGATCTGCAACGAAGACGGCTCATGCGACCACATTAACGATGCGATTGGGAACGACAATGACTTTTTTCGGCTCTTTGCCTTCCAGCGCGCGTTTGACGCTTTCCTGAGCCAAAGCCGCCGCCTTCACTTGCGCTTCCGGCGCGTCTCTCGCTATCGAAAGCGTAGCGCGCAACTTCCCGTTTACCTGAACTGCGATGGTGGCCGAATTTTCAACCAGCAGCGCGGGATCGGCCTTCGGCCATGGAGTTTCGACCACCAGCGTCTCGCGCCCCAGCGTTTCCCACATTTCCTCGGCTAAATGCGGGAGCATCGGTGCGATCAACTGCGTCAGGACTTCTACGCCTTCGCGCAAATCCGACGATGCTGCGCCGCGATTGCTTAAGGCTTCAAGCGCATTGCTGAGCTCGCGAATTTTTGCGACCGCGACGTTGAAATGGAAACGCTCGAACGCCTCGGAAACCTGCGCGATGGTCCTGTGAACCAATCGCCGCGTTTCGGAGTTTTTCGGCGGTTCGTCCGCAGGCGAGGGGAAAGTCTTCGCCTTTTCGGCCAAAGTCCAAAGGCGGTTGACATAACGCCACGCGCCTTCGACACCCGCTTCCGTCCATTCCAAATCGCGTTCCGGCGGGCTGTCGGAAAGCATGAAAAGGCGCGCCGTATCCGCGCCGTAGCCTTCGATAATTTTGCCCGGGTCGACCACATTGCATTTCGATTTGCTCATTTTCTCGCCGCGGAAGACGGTCGCCGGTGTTTTATCGTCGATTTTATACGCCGTCCCGTCCGGATTTTTCGCGATGTTTTCCGGATAGACCCATTCGCCCGAAGCGCTTTTGTAAGACTCGTGGCACACCATGCCTTGCGTGAAAAGGCCTTCAAATGGCTCTGCAACGGCCAAATGCCCCGTTTGCTTCATCGCGCGGGTAAAGAAGCGCGAATACAAAAGGTGCAAAATGGCGTGTTCAACCCCGCCCACATACTGATCGACCGGTAGCCAGTATTTCGCCGCCTTGGGATCAACGGGCTGATGCTCGTCTTTCGGCGAACAGTAACGCGCAAAATACCAGCTGGAGTCCACGAAGGTATCGAAGGTGTCGGTTTCGCGCCGTGCGGGCTCGCCGCATTTTGGGCAAGCGACGTTCTTCCATGTAGGATGGCGGTCAAGCGGATTGCCGGGCTTGTCAAACGACACATCCTCAGGCAAAACGATGGGCAGGCTTTCTTCGGAAACGGGCACGACGCCGCACGTTTCGCAGTGAATGACGGGGATGGGGCATCCCCAATACCTTTGGCGGCTGACTCCCCAGTCTCGCAGGCGGTATTGAATGGTTCCGGTTCCCGCGCTCAGCGCTTCGATTTCCTTGATGGCTTTCCGAATGGCCGCTTCGACGCTAAGGCCGTTTAACAACCTCGAGTTGTAAATCGTGCCGTCGCCGACAAAGGCTTCGGTGCCGACGCTGAAAGTCTTTGGGTCGGCGTCTTTCGGCAAAACAACCGGCCTTACGGGAAGGCCGTACTTGCGGGCGAAATCCAAATCGCGCTGGTCATGCGCGGGGCAACCAAAGATCGCCCCCGTCCCGTATTCCATCAAAACGAAGTTGGCGACGTAAACAGGCAAAGCCCAAGCGTCGTCGAACACGTGCGCGACTTTCAGCCCCGTGTCATAGCCCATTTTCTCGGCCGTCTCGATGGCGGCTTCGGACGTGCCGATGCGGTTGCATTCCGCAATGAACGCCGCCAGCTTGGAATCCTTGGCCGCGAGTGTCGTCGCCAGCGGATGGTTGGCCGAGATGGCGATGAAGGACGCGCCGAAAAGTGTGTCGGGGCGCGTGGTAAAAACCTCAATTTCCGTTTGCCATGCTCTTTCTGGATTTTGGATTTTGAACCGGATTTTCGCGCCTTCGGACTTGCCGATCCAGTTTTCCTGCATCAGGCGGACTTTCTCGGGCCACCGATCCAGCGATTTTAGGCTTTCCAGAAGGTCCTCGGCAAAAGCCGTGATTTTAAAGAACCACTGGGAAAGTTTTCTTTTTTCCACTACCGCGCCTGAACGCCAGCCTTTGCCGTCGATCACCTGCTCGTTAGCAAGCACGGTCATGTCCACCGGATCCCAGTTCACCCATGATTCCTTGCGATACGCCAAACCGGCTTGAAGGAAGTCCAGAAAGAGCTTTTGTTGGTGCTTATAGTAGGCCGGATCGCACGTCGCGACTTCGCGGCTCCAGTCGATGGCGAGTCCCATGCTGTCCAGCTCACGCCGCATTGTGGCGATGTTCTCGCGCGTCCATGCGCCCGGATGGACGCCGCGGTCGCGCGCCGCGTTTTCCGCCGGAAGCCCGAAGGCGTCCCACCCCATCGGGTGCATGACGTTAAACCCTTGCGCTTTTTTATAGCGCGCCACAACGTCGGACAGCGTGTAATTGCGCACATGCCCCATGTGAATGCGCCCCGAAGGATAGGGGAACATGGACATCACAAAATATTTTGATTTTGTCCTATCTTCGACGGCGCGAAAGCATTGTTTCGCCTCCCAAACTTTTTGCCATCTGGCTTCCGCTTCCTGGGGATTATACCGCGCCATGAATTTTTACCGATACAGTTGAGCCTTGTCGTGATAGCCTTTTTAGCAGCTTATGGCCTTCCCGCAACCCCCCAGAAACGCTCCTTTACGTTCCCTTAATGCATAAAAGCGCGAAATTTTTGCAAACGGCCATCGCCTTTCATCAAAGCGGCCGAGTGGATGAGGCCGAAAAAGCCTATCAAAAAGTATTGCGCCGAAACGCCATTCATCCCGACGGCTTGCGGCTTTTAGGCGCGCTTTATCTTCAAACGGGCCAAATTAAGCACGCCGCCGAGATTTTAGGCAAAGCGGCGCACATCGTCCCGAACGATGCCGAAACGCAGACCAATCTGGGCCTTTCCCTTTGGCGGTTAGACCTCCTTGACGAGGCGGAAGCGCGATTCCGGCATGCCCTTGCTAGCCGCGCGGACTACTACCCCGCCTTGAGCAATCTTGCGCAGCTTTGCGTTACCAGCGGCCGCGCGGATAAAGCCGCGCCTCTTTATGAAAAAATGCTGCGGCTTCGCCTTTCAGACGCGGCTGCGCATTTTAATTACGGTAACTGTTTGTTGGCGCTGCAGCAGATTGCCGAAGCCATCGCTCATTACGAGGCCGCGATCAAGATCAAGCCTGATTTTTACGAAGCGATGATTAACCTCGGCATCGCCTACAGCATGATCGGCAAAACAAACCGCTCGGGCGAGGCCTTGCGCAAAGCGCGGCATTGGCTTGAAGAAGCTCTTAAAACCGATCCGGACAGCCCAACGGCGATGAACAATCTGGGCATCGTTTTGCGCCAGATGGGCGAGACCGAGAAAGCCGCACAATGGTTCGGCGCCGCTTTGCAAAAACGCCCTGAATACACGGAAGCCATGATCAATCTGGCGACAAGCCTTCGGGATTTGGGAAGGCTCGACGAAGCCCTTGAATGCCTCCGCGCAGCATTGTCCCTAAAGTCTGATAACGCCGACGCCCACACGAACCTTGGCGTTTTTCTGCAGGAAAAAGGTCGGCACGAAGAGGCGCTTTCAGCCTTTACGCAAGCCCTGCGCCTTAAGCCTTGTTCGGTCGACGCCGCATGGAACAAAGCCCTTTCGCTGCTCGCGCTTGGCCGTTACCAAGAGGGATGGGCTTTGCATGAAGCGGGGCTTGGCATTGCGCACATGCGGGGCGCTTATGTTGCCGACAAACGTTGGCAAGGAGAGGATATCACAGGAAAGCGCCTTTTGATTTGCAGCGAGCAAGGGCTTGGCGATCATCTTCAATTCATTCGTTACGCGCAACTATGTAAGGAGCGCGGGGCGCAAGTTTTTGTTCAATGTCCCGAGCCATTGCGTTCGCTTTTGTCAAATTGCCCCTTCATCGACTCCCTGCCCGCCGCGATAAACGCGCCGGATTTCGATTATCATGTGCCAATCATGAGTCTTCCTTTTATGTTCGGCACGACGGTCAAAACTATTCCTTCCCGCTTTCCTTATTTGCATGTGGGCGAAGACGCGCGGCGGAAATGGGCGAACCGATTTCCCAAAGGCGGGTTCAAGATAGGCCTTGTTTGGGCAGGCAATCCGCGGGAAGACCAAATCAACGCGCATCTAATCGATAGCCGCCGCAGCATGAATCTGGAGGCGTTGCGCCCCCTGTTCGACGTTAAAGGTGTTTCTTTTTACAGCCTGCAGATGGGCGCCAAGGCCGCGCAAATCGATTCCTGTGGCCTGCGCGACCGCATAATCGATTTTATGGCGGACGCAAAAGACTTCGAGGACACAGGCGCGATGATCGAGCATTTGGATCTTGTCATTTCAGTCGATACGTCCGTCGCGCATCTGGCGGGCGGCATGGGAAAGCCGGTGTGGGTGCTTTCGCGCTTCGACGCCTGTTGGCGATGGCTGCAAAATCGCACCGACAATCCGTGGTATCCTTCCGCGCGTGTTTTTGGACAAAACTCGCCCGCCGATTGGTCCGGGGTTATCGTGCGCGTGAAAGAGGCTTTGCTTATGAGAGAAGCATCTTAATCTTGGAAACCACTTCCAAGTGCACCAGATCGTTCCACGTTGCGAAAACCATCAACGATAAAACGACCAAAAGGCCGATCCGGGCGCCGATTTCCTGCGCCGCTTCGTCGACGGGGCGTCCCCGCAATTTCTCGAGCATGTAGAACATCAAATGCCCGCCGTCGAGCAACGGTATGGGAAAAAGATTGATCAGCCCCAGATTGATGGAAATGATGGCCGTAAACCAGATCAGCGCCCATACACCGTCCTGCGCGATCTGCCCCGACATCTCCGCAATGCGCAAAGGCCCCCCCAGTTCGTCTGCGCCGCGAGAGCCCATAACCATTTGTCCGACGCCTTTAAGGGTATCCGCCGACATGTTCCATGCTTCCAAGACGGCCTGTTGAAGGGCTTTGAGGGGCGGCCATTTTTTATGATCAAGCGTCCCCGAATAAACGCCAATTTTGCCCATGCGGTGCTGGCTGCCGAAACGGTCGGTTTGGACGGAAATTTCGGGCGTCAAAAAAATGGTTTGCAGGGCGTTGTTCCGCTCGACGATGATGGGGATCGATGTGCCATCGTTCATGGCGATGGCGCGTTTGACCTCTTCGAACCGTTCGATTCTCTCGCCGTCGATGGAAACAATTTTATCACCGATTTGCATGCCCGCTTTTTCGGCGACGCTTTGTTCCTGAAGCGCGCCAACGACGGGAACTGAATACGGCTGACCTTGCACCACGAACAGAAACGCCAAGACTAGAATCGCGAAAAGGTAGTTTGCGGCTGGTCCGGCAAACACGATAGCCATGCGCTTGCCAACGCTTTGGTGATAGAAGGCGACCTTCTTTTCTTCGTCGGTCATTTCCTTGACGGAGTCATCTGGCGTGCTCGCGGCGTCGGCGTCGCCGAACATTTTCACGAAGCCGCCGAGCGGAAGCCATGCGATTTGCCATTGCGTGCCTTTTTTGTCCCGACGTCCCCAAATTTTGGGGCCGAAACCCAGCGAAAAAGTTTCGACGCGGACGCCGCACCTGCGCGCCATCCAGAAATGCCCAAATTCGTGCGCGAAGACGACCGCGCTGATGACGACGATGAAAGGCACCGCGTAATGAGCGGCTACCAATAAAAAACTCGCTAACGAAGACATCATCTGTTCCATCTTGCTCCACCGATAGGGTTGCTGCTTCTAATTAAATCTGTTATCGCGCGGCCGCGCAAGAGTGGCGGCGTTTGACGCCCTTTGTCCAAGCGGGGTATTCAAGAGGTTCAAAAGATAAAGCCCCGCGTTGTCGCATCATGCGCAAGTTAGTATAATACCTTATAAAGGTATTTTTGTGATGCGGCTCCTAATCCTGCAAAAGGCGCTTGATTTCGTCCTTCAGACCGAGCTTTCTAACTTTCAGTTGATTGATGAAAGCCGAATCGTTTGAGCGGTGAAGCTCCTCCTCCCGTAACCGGCTGTCGATATCCGCGTGTTTTTGTCTTAAAGCGTCGATGCGATGGGAAAGCGCCATAAATCCTCCTTAGGGCTGCTGCGGAAGAATACATAATCATAGCAAAAAAATCATATAAAAGGAACGGGGCGAATGGTGTGTGCCGCCGCAAAAGAGCCTGAACCGGACTATATTTGTTTCCATTTGTTACCGCTGAAAGAGTCTTAAAATCAAAATCCTATTTTCTTTCGCGGATTATAGGCGTTCTTTTTTGCCCATTTTTCGATGAAATCGGTCAAGTCCTGCGGAATAGGCTCCGGCAAGGCTATTTTGATCCTTACCAGCATATCGCCGTTCACGCCATCGCGTACGCCCTTGCCCTTAAGACGCAAGGCGGTTCCGGAGTTCGAGCCTTTGGGAACCTTAACCGCCACCTGCCCGTCCAAAGTCGGGACGGTGACATTCGCGCCTAGAACGGCTTCGGGCAGACTCACCGGAATTTCCAAAAGAATATCCCTCCCCTTTCGCGTGAAAAAAGGATGGGGTTCGATGTGCAGTTCGATGATCGCATCTCCCGAAGTGCCGCCTCCGAGTCCGGCCGCGCCCTGACCTTTCAGCCTGAGTTTGTGCCCGTCCTCCACGCCCGCCGGTATGGTGATGTCCAAAGTCTTGTCGTTCGAAAGCGTGACGCGCTTTTTCCCACCCAGAGCCGCTTCGATAAAAGAAACGGAGGTTGTGTAATTGACGTCGTTGCCGCGCATATGCGCGCCCATGCCCGCGCCGCCGAATCCTCGCCTTTTTCCCGCACCCATGAATTCGGCTATAATATCTTCCACGCCGCCGAAGGTAGAGAATGGATCGCCCCCTTGCGCTCCGCGGGTCGAGCGATAGCCGCCTCCAAAACCTCCCCCGCCGAAGCCTTTTTCCTGCCCTTGCGCGTCGATCTCGCCGCGGTCGTACCGCGCGCGTTTTTCAGAATCGGAGAGGAGATCGTAAGCGGCCGTCACATCCTTGAATTTCTGCTCAATATCCTTGCGTCCCGGGTTGACATCGGGATGTAGTTTTTTCGCTAGCTTGCGATAGGCGCTCTTAATCTCATGCGCCGTGGCGCCTTTTGATACGCCCAAGGTTTGATACGGATCAGCCATAAGGAAACCATAATGGCACAAAACGATTTAGAGAAGGAAATATTAAGCCAGTTCATCCCTGTTTTTCTGCCGCATTTCCGGCTCGACATGCGCGACGATCCGGTAAATGCCCGGATGCGTGTCGTAGATAAGGCGTTCCAGATCGTCGATTTTCCTATGCGTCTCGCCCACCGTTTGCTCTGGATTAGCGCGGCAGTGGAATGAAAGGATGAGTCCGGGAATGGTTTTCCGGGCGCGAACTTTATGAATATGGTGGAACTCGCCCTGTTCGCCCGCGAGCCGCTCCAGCATCTGTTGGATCTTTTCCGCTTCTTCGCCGCCGACGTCGTTGCCAAAGATGCCCCTTTCCTGCAAAGGCTCGATATGCGTTTCGACCTCCGTATCGCTGCCGAATTCGTCGCGCATATCGGATTCCAGCCGGGAAGCGATTTCATGCGCCTGTTGAATTGTTAAATGTTCTTCGACCTCCAGATCGAAGCCGACGAACAGGCGGTCTTTAGATCGATTGACGGTCACATGATGAACGTTCGCGCCATGCTTGGCCGCGATGACCATCACATGCTGCTGGACCGTTTCGTTGTCGAGCGCCAGAGGGTGCGTCGCCACGGTTACTTCCGCTTCAGGCATGCCCGCCGACACTGCTTCTATGGCCGTCTGGCGTATTTCAGCGACCTTAAGCTGCGAAAGCCCGCGCCCTACTGCGACTTCCGCGTCCACAAAAAAAACGCTTCCGGCCGGGCGCACGCGCACGCGCGTGACGTCGGCAACGCCTTCGACCGCCATCATCAATTCCTTGATGCGGTGCGCCGCGCCGCGAGGCGCCGTATCCGTGAGCGTATCGATGGTGCGGCGGCCCAAAACCCACCCCGCATGGCAAACAAAGATGGAAACGCCGATGGCCGCAAGGGGATCGCCCATCGGAAAGCCAAGGGCGACAAAGCCCAATCCCGCAAGCACGACCAGAGAGCTGAGAATATCGGAGCTGAAGTGCAAAGCGTCGGCCTCCAAGGCTTGGCTGCGCGTTTTTATGGCTACGCGCTTCAGCGCCCTTGCGCGGGTGATGTCGATGAGAATCGAGATGACGATGACGGCGACAGACCACCATGTGGTCTCGACTTCGCTATTCCCGGAATAGAGCTTGTGCGCCGCTTCGTAAATAATCCAAAAGCTGGTGATAAAAAGCAAAAGCGTTTCGCCAAGCGCGGCCACGCTTTCGACTTTTCCATGCCCGTAGGGGTGCGTATCGTCGGCCGGCTTGTCGCTGACGCGCACCGCCATGTACGTCATGATCGTCGCGCCGCAATCAAGGAAGCTGTGCAGCGCCTCCGACACTATGCCGAGGCTTCCGGTCGCAAGGCCGACGATCAGCTTGCCGACGGTCATCAAAGCGCTGGCAAATACGGAACTGAGGGCAACGGCTTGTTTTTCGCGTATCAAGGGCGGCTCCTTATTATCGCTCGATAGGGGCGTCATTCCCGCGGAAGCGGGAATGCATTTTTCTTCTATATTCCGGAAAAACTCAATATCTGTTCCTGCAGCGCTTTCAGGCGGCGTTCGTTTTCCTCGGAAGGCTGCTCCTGATACTGCGCGCGCGCGCGCGCGTACTCTTCCTTGACTTTTTCCTGCTCCAGCCTGTCCCAGATTTCCCGCCACGCTTTTTCAGCCTCAGCCGAAGAGGCTTCAGGCCGCGCCGCTTTTTCGAAAACATAGGTGTCCTGCGCCAGTGTTTCGTCCAGAAGGGCGCGATTTTTCCCCTGTCTGGCCGAAAGGGTTTCGCCCGATGTGGCTAAGGCGCGAAAAAGCTCTTCCGCCGTCATGCCGTGGGAAAGGGACAAATGGTCGAGCACCTGCTGTCTCAAGCCTTCGAACTCCGTGGTATGGAATTCCATTGCCCCGAACGCTTCGCCGAAGGAATCGAAAAGCTCGGGATGATTGATCATCAGGGCAAGCAGAACTTTTTCCGTCACGCGCCTGCCGCTTTGCGGCGCGCGGCGCGCGCCAAGAAAGGCTTTCGGCGCGGGGGCGTCTTTCCATCCTCTTCCGGCGTTCTTCGGCTTCCATCCGAAGGCCTCGTCGACGCGCTTTTTAAATTCGCTGCGATACAGCTCGCGCACCTGATCGTCTTTGATCTGGCCGACGCGCCGCTTAAGCCATACCGAAAAAGCGCTGCGTTCCTCGGGCGTGCGCAATGGCCTGTCCTTTAATCCTATCGCCCACAGGGCGTCGATCATCGGCTGCGCCTGCTTTATAACAGCATCGAAAGCGGACTTTCCAGCTTTGCGGATAAGTTCGTCCGGATCCTTCGCGCCTGTTATCGTGGCGATGCGTATCGTTTGCGCGGCGGTTAGAAGCGGCAGGGCGCGCTCTACAGCCCTAGCGGCTGCCCGTTGCCCCGCGTTGTCGCTATCGAAACACAAAATGGGGCTGTAATCCTTCGCGGCATCGCGCGTTTCGAAAGGCGGCAGCAGTTTCCACAAAACCTGCATTTGATCTTCGGTCAATGCCGTCCCCAAGGGGGCGACTGCGCCTGTATAGCCCGCCTCAGCCAGTGTAATAGCGTCCATATAGCCTTCGACGACGATAATGGGCTGTCTTTGCGAAAGCGCGGCGCGCGCCCGTGAAAGGCCATAAAGCAGCTTTCCCTTATGGAAAAGCGCGTGATCGGGGGAGTTGAGGTATTTCGGTTCGCCCTCGCCCAGAATGCGCGCGCCGAAGGCGACCGTTCTTCCCCGTCTATCGCCCACAGGAAAAAGTACGCGATTCCGGAAGAAGCTGTAAAGTTTGTTTCTGTCTTCCGCTTTTTTGGCAAGCCCTACCGCGAGCAAATCCTCCGCCGCATAGCCTTCGCTTGTCATTTTGCGCAGCAAAGCCTGCGCATCCGACGGCGCATAGCCAAGCCGAAATCGCCGGATAGCCGCCTCGCCAAGGCCGCGCCCCTGCAAATAGGCCAAGGCTTCGCGCCCCGCGGGGGCGAATAACTGTTCCTCGAACCACGCCGTCGCGCGCCCTAAAAGCTGGTAAAGCCGCTTTTCGGCGTCGAATTTTTCGCGCTCGATGGGCGTATCGTGCGGCACCTGAAGACCCGCCTGACCGGCCAGATTTTCCACCGCTTCGGGAAAGCTGAGGCGATCATAGCGCATGACAAAGCCGATCACGTCCCCATGCGCGCCGCAGCCGAAGCAATGATAGAACTGCTTGTCGTCGTTGACGTAGAAGCTAGGCGTTTTCTCATTATGAAAGGGGCAGCAGCCTTTGTATTCGCGCCCCGCCCGCGCCATTTTGATGCGCGAGCTGACGATTCCGGAAAGCGGCAATCGGTTGCGAATTTCTTCGAGGAAGGAAGGCGGGAAGCTCATGAATGAACAGCGCTATCCTGCTAGTTTTGTTTTCACCAGCCCGCCGGCTTTTGAAAAATCCATCTGCCCGGCATAGGCCTTTTTCAATTCGCCCATCACCTTGCCCATATCCTTGACGCTGCTGGCACCCGTGGCGGCGATGGCTTTGTCGATGGCAGCGGCGACAGCGGCATCGTCCATCTGCTTGGGCAGGAATTTTTCGATAACCGAGATTTCCTCGCTTTCCTGCTTCACGAGATCGGCGCGACCGCCTTTTTCATACATGGTGATGGATTCGCGGCGTTGCTTGATCATGCCCTGAAGCATGCTCATGATCTCGGCGTTGCCAATGCCTTCGGCGTTGCCCTTGGCGCGCGCGTCAATATCAAGGTCTTTCATGCGGGCAAGCATCAGCCGTGTGGTCGCCAAAGTGCGCTCGTCCTTCGCGCGCAGGGCGTCTTTCATGGCATTGGTGATATTGGTGCGTAGCATTTCTGTCTCCTCTGATGTCGTCATTCCGCAAAATTCTTTTTCGCTTCTGACGAAAAAAATTTTCCGGAATGACGGGTTTAGTATTGCGCCTTCCTTTATACCCCCTCTCTCCTTATGGGGGCAAGGATATGTAAAACCGGCTTTTTAATCACTGATTGCCCATATTCAGCCGCCTATAACTAAGGGCTTCGGCGATATGCAGCTTTGCCACGCCGTCTTGGCCTGCCAGATCGGCCAACGTTCGCGCCACGCGCAAAACGCGATGATACCCGCGGGCGGAGAGCTTCATTTGATCGGCGGCATGCGTGAGGAGATTCCGCCCTTCCTGATCGGGGGAAGCTATTTTCTCAAGCAATTCGCCGTCCGCTTCGGCATTCGTGCGGATTGACGGGGAGCCGTCTTTTGCCAAGGCTTTGTAGCGTTCGGTTTGCGCTTGCCGCGCCATGGCAACGCGCGCGGCGACCATTGCGGAATTTTCGGAAGGCGGCGGCAGGCTGAGGTCCGCCGCGCTCACAGCAGGAACATCCACATGGCAATCGATGCGGTCGAACAAAGGACCGGAGATTCGCGCCTGATAGTCGTTCGCGCATTTGGGGGCGCGGCCGCAGGCGCGAGACGGATCTGACATATAGCCGCAACGGCACGGATTCATGGCGGCGATAAGCTGCACGCGCGCCGGATAGGTAACATGATGATTGGCGCGGGAAACAACGGCGCGGCCTGTCTCCAAAGGTTGCCGCAGGGCTTCAAGCGTCGCGCGCTGGAATTCCGGCAGTTCGTCGAGGAAAAGAACGCCATTGTGCGCCAAGGAAATCTCGCCGGGCTTCGCTCTCATCCCCCCGCCCACAAGCGAAGGCAGCGAGGCCGAATGATGCGGATCGCGAAAGGGGCGGCGGCGCAGTAATTTGCCTTCGTCCAGCAAGCCCGCAAGCGAATGTATCATCGATACGTCCAAGGCTTCCTCGGGCGTCAGCGGCGGCAAGATTCCGGGCAGGCGCGAGGCCAGCATGCTTTTCCCCGCGCCCGGAGGGCCGATCATCAACAGATTATGCCCCCCTGCCGCAACAACCTCCAAAGCGCGTTTGGCGGTTTCCTGCCCCTTGATATCCCGCAAATCGGCATAACCGCCTTCCTCGGATTGAATTCGCGCTTCGGGCCTGCCCAGAACCTGCGTTCCCTTGAAATGATTGATTAGCGCCAAAAGCGAGGGCGCGGCCAGCACCTGAAGCTCGCCCGCCCACACCGCTTCACCGCCGTTCTTGGCGGGGCAGATAAGGCCTTTTCCGTTTGCGCTGGCTGAGACAGCCGCAGGCAACACCCCCGCCACGGGCGACAAAGCGCCGTCCAACGCAAGCTCCCCCAACGCCGTGTAGCTTTG
>CAZFCA010000014.1:0-34932 GCA_964517415.1 uncultured Rhodospirillaceae bacterium | reverse complement strand
TTTTTAGGGGCGTTTTTCCACTTAAGCTACTGTCTCATTTTCCGGGGCCAGCATATTCCACGGCGTCGGTAACACTTATAGCTGTGGTGTTCGATTTTTGGAAAGCTAGCCCAACCCTTATCACAGATCTCTTCCTATTATGAAACATTACAAGGATGGCCACGAAATTGCTTTTGTTCGAAATTCCCCAGTTCGGGTACAGATACATCAAAAGGTATCCCTGCGAAAAAAACCTTTGATTAATGAACATTCGCAAAGATCGCGAGGTTCGAATATCGTCTACTAACCTGGAAGAAGAGCTAAAACTGAAAAAAGACGACATTATAGTTGTACACCAATGAAAATTGTTGGGTTTCCACAAGATCATTTGGGACTCTATTGTGTACAACGCCCTTGATATTTAATGGACAAGTCAGGCCTTCCAAGCTGGTCACGTGGGTTCGATTCCCATCACCCGCTCCAATTATGCAAATTTCAGTCGAACCCACGTTATTGTTTTGCGCGCCTACGCGCGCGGCGGTTCGATTCCCATCACCCGCTCCAATGTTGACAAGCCAAACCCTAGCCCCTAGCCCCCAGCCCCCAGCCCCTATCTCCCCATCCTTCCTTCCACAATCAAGACTTTCCAAAGCTCGCCCATTTTGGAAGGGGAGGTAAGCTGGTCAAAGGCGGCGTCGATTTTCTTTTGGATGCGGGGCGGCTGGCCGCGCTTCAAGGCTTCGATGCGCGAATTCGTCCCGAGATTTAGCAGGAACTCCCTTTGGTTCATCAAAATCGTTTGCGCCGCCTGTTGCTTGGCTGCACGGGCGAGGGCAATGAAATCCACATCCGCCGTCACATCCGTTTTGCCCGGCTTTTCCAAAATGCCCGTTGCTTTCGATTTATGCCATCCGTCGAGCGTGCCCCTTCCGGGCGGCGAGGTATAGCCGTAGTCGATAATCAGACCCGCGCCGCCATAACGCCGGGCATGCAAGGCAAGGCGCGCCGCGAGCGATTGAGCCATTTCTGAGAATTCATACACATGGCCGCTTTTTGGAAAGCGCAGATGCGCTGCCGCCATGGAATTGGGCAGGAAGGCGGTGGGCTTGCCGTGCGTAAGGGTTAGCTTGCCGTCCTCGAACCCGACAAGCGTTTCCTGCCAGCCGCCCTCGGTTTTCAGAAATTGCCGCACGGGAAGATTATCGAATAATTCGTTGGCGATGAAAAGAAGGGGAAGGGGATCGAGTTGCGATAAATCATCGATGTGACGCGGATGAAAGCGCGCCAATTTTTGTTTTTGAATATCGCGCAACGTCGCGCTGCTTTCATAAAGCCAAAGCCGAAGCGCTTTATGAAAGCCGTCGATGGATTCCGTAAAGGCCAACAGGTCGCGCATCATCGTGCCGCGCCCCGGGCCAAGCTCCAGAAGAATAAAGGGATCGGGCTTGCCCATCCGCTGCCAGGCGTCGACGCACCAGACGCCGAGCATTTCGCCGAAAACCTGCGACACCTCGGGAGCTGTGCTGAAATCGCGTTTTTCGCTTAAGGGGTCGCCCTTGCGGTAATAGCCATGCGCCGGATGCTGAAGGACGATTTGCATATAGCGTTCTATTGTTATGGGGCCTTCGGCGCGGATGGTCTGCTCCACCACGGCGCGAAGCGGACAGGGGGAAAGCAGGGTTAACGCGCGGGAGAGAAGGGATTGCAGGCGGAGGGGCATGGGGACATTCTAGCTTTATTGTGAAATAAAATGAATCTTAAATTCAAATTTCATTATTGCTGCACTCCCCCCTCCCTGACTCTCCCCGCGAGGGGGAGGGAAATCCTTTCTTCCCGAATCCCGAATCCTGAATCCCGAATCCCTCTTTAAATCTCCAGCGCGTGCGGGTTCTGGCGTAAGGGGGCGTTTGTCCACGGCTTGGGGGCAAGGACGCTTTCGTCGCCCGCGATAAACCTTCGGATGTTTTCTGCGACACCCGAAATGACCGCATCCCAGTCTCCCGGCGTTTTTTGGCGGAACAGGCGCGCGGAAGGATACCACGGGCTGTCCTCGCGCCCGATCAGCCAGCGCCAATCGCTATTAAAGGGAAGCAAGACGAAAACCGGCTTGCCCAAGGCTCCGGCAAGATGCGCCGCTGCCGTGTCGACCGAAATGATAAGATCCAAATCCGTCATTAAAGCGGCGGTGTCGGCGAAATCGCCCAGTTTCGGCGCGGCGTCGAAAACGCCCGAGCGGACAAGATTTTCGGAGTGCTCTTTTTGAAGAGAGACGAAATGCGAAGCGCCGCAATCGATCAAAGGCTTAAGGGAGGCGAATGGAATGGATCGCGAACCATCGTTATAAAATTTTGCGTTGCCCGCCCACACAAGGCCGATGCGCGGCGCCTTGGCGCCGGAAAGGGAGATGCGCGGCGCGCCTTCGGGAGGCCCAAGATAGGGGGCGGGCAAAATAGTGTTGAGCCGCGTCGCGAAGTGGAAGGGAAGGCTGGAAAGGCGGCAGCGGGCTTCGGCCTGGGGCAGAGGGGCTTTTTCGGAAATTACGTCAACTTCGGGAAAATTCGCCGCCGCCAATTGAACCAGCGGCGCGCGAAGCCGAAGCGTGATATTTTCCGCGCGGTTTTTCAGCAAGGGGATATAGCGCATGAATTGAATCGCGTCGCCAATGCCTTGGTCTTCGTAAAGCAAAAGATGCTGAGCGCGCGGGCCGTGCCAGAAGGGAAGCGCCTTCAATTCCGGCGAAAGATCGGGGCGGTTGTCCCACAGCGCCCACCCTTTTTCCATATCGCCCATTTGCAAAGTGGCCATCGCTTCGCTGGCGAAGGCTTCCGCAGGATCAGGCAGAAAAGGCCGCGCCTTGGCGAAAAATTCAACCGCTTTTTCCGGATACCCTGCGCCCCAAAGAATATTGCCCAAAATCATAGGCGGATAACGGGGGTCAAGCGCGTGGGCTTTGCTTGCTTGTTTATAGGCTTCGCGCCAATCGTTCATCGCAAGCAAAAGCAGCGCGTGATTGCCGTGGAATTGCGCATTGTCGGGCTCAAGCTCGATAGCGATGTCGAACGCCTTGCGGGCGTGGCCGTATATGCCCTTGTCTTTCAAGATTTGCCCCGCCAGATCCCAGGCGGGCGCGAAATTGGGCGAATGGTCAAGAACTTTATAAACGGATTGCATCGCTTCGTCGTTGCGTCCCAGTGAGCGCAGAATAACGCTGCGGTTAAAGCGGGCTTCGAGGAAATCGGGCTTGACCGTCAGCGCGGCGTCGATCCAGCTGAGCGAAAGCTCGGTGTTTCCCTGTTGCTGCGCGATAACGCCCAGCATGTGCAAGGCTTGCGGCTCGTAAGGAAACTTGGCGATGATCTCTTGGTAAAGAGCGGCGGCGGCCTCGATCTTTCCTTGCGCGTGGACGCGCGCCGCTTCCTCCAAACGAGCCTCAGGATCGGCGTTCAGGCGGCCTCCAGCAGCGCGTAGGCGTACCACTTGGGAAGCGATTTTCCCACAACTTCAAGCACCATTAAGTGCGCGAGCTCGTCCGTCGGTTCGTCCGCGTTCATGATGGTCATCGAGGCGGGCGTGTTCGCGATGCGGCGCAATTCCGGCATCAAGGCCGAAACCGAGTTGACCAATCCCGCGCGGTTCAACGCCTGCATGACGAAGGCTTCGCGCGCCGGAAGCGTCACGCCGAAACCCGCGACTTGCGAGGCGAAGAGAACTTCGCTTTCGGAAAGATCTTCCTTGTCGAGGAAACGGTTATAGCTTCCTACAAACCGCGGTTGCGCGATGCTGCCGCTGTTGATTTCCGAGATCATTCCGCGCATCGGCATCGCGAATCCGCAGGCGACGAGAAGTTGGAGCGCTTCGAGGATTTTTTCGGGTTGTTCGTCGCAGGTGTCGGGGTGAGCCAGCATGTCGCCCACGCCCACGGGCATGATCGACATAAGATTGATGACCTTGTCGTATACCGGTCCGGAAAGATCGATGGTTTTGCCGTTCGTCATATACACGGACGGGATATCTTCGCGCGATAAGACCGTTCCGTATGCAAACCCGCCGTAAAGATCGGCCGGATTGGCTGAAAGGTCGAAAGGCGCATGGATCCAGATATCGGCTCTGGTCGAGCGGTTCAGGGCGAAATCCTTAATCGCTTCGTAAAAGGGACTGGTGCGGCAGGAAACAATCAGATCCTGCGCTTGCTGGGGAATGGAAAGCTCCACAAAATTCAAATCCAGAACGGCGTCGCCCGCGAAAGAGAAGCCCTTGGCCGAGGCGGCGACCAACGTGTCGAAGGTTCCCGAATTCGCCTTTCCGTCCTGAAAGAGGTCGAAGAAAGTCTGCGGCGCGTTTTGAACGATTGCCGCGTCCAGTTTGGCCTCGATGTCGGGATGCTTGGAAAGATAGGAGGAGCCGAGTTGCTTGATTTCCTTGAGGAAGTCGTGCTTTTGGGAGTCGCCCATCTCGGGCGCAAGTTCTTGAATCAAAAAGCGCAAAGAGCCGTCGTCGCGGTCGTAGGCTCGGTAGCGCGTGACGAAAATCCCCGACGGATTGAGGCGTTTTTCCGCCAGATCGAACAAAGCCGCGTGGTCCGCCGCCGAAAGGGACGTTTCCGTTTCGTCACAGACAAGATAGTCGAGCATGGGCGGCAGCGCCGAGCCGTTTTCGATGCGCGCCAAAACGTCGGCGGGCGTTCCTGTCAGGAAAATGACGTTAAAAGTGCCGCGTTGGGAGGCTTGCTCCTCCGCGCGGCTGCGGGTCGCGTCATCCTGCACGATGCCGTAAAACCGGCCTTCGGGATTGCTCGCGGCCAGACAGATCAGGGAGTGCGCGTCCGCGCAGCCCATTTCGGCATAGGTGAATTCGCAACCTGTTTTCTTGGGTTTGTTCCCGCGCAAGGCGGCGATATAGCGCAAAGAAATAGGGCTTAGGAAAGAAAGGGCTTTCATGTCGATGCTCCGAAAGGGATTCGCCGTGCAGATATGGTTCATTTTAGACTCCTTCTTAATGGTCGGCTAGAGATAACTTATGATCGACATCTTAAGGATGCCGCCGGTGGCGGAATAGGACGCTTGCAGAAGCGTTTCCAGCATGGTTATTTCGGCGCTGACTCGCGTGATGTCTACTTGCTGGATGTCGAGGACTTGATTGGCGAGGTTGTCGATGGAAGTCTCCTGCATCTTCTTTTGCGTCGTCATCACGCCCATATTGTTCGCCACGGTCGTGTGGAGGGTTTGCATGGATGTCAGGGCGTCGCCCAGCAGGGACGCCGCCTGCGTCATATTGGCTTGATAGGTCGCCGCGTCCGTCGCGCTTCCGGCGGTTTGAAGATAGCGCAATCCGGCGACGAGTTTTTGGAAGGCCTCGTTGTTGCTGGTAATGCCATAGTCGATGGTGTAGCCGTTGTCGATCTTGGCGTGATCGGTCACATAGGAGGCCGCGTTTGTCGTCTCGACGTCCCAATCGTCGATAGTGTGGCCGCCGCCGATGGTGATTGTAGGTCCCGCCTGCACATAAGGCACGCCGGCCGCCGTCAACTGGACTCCCAGGGCCGTCATGATCGTCGTCGGCGTGTCGGTTGTCAGCACCGTATGGGTGTAGGTCACGCCGTCCACGGTCATGGAGGCTTCTTGCCCCGCGCCCGCCGTTCCGTTCATCGTGATGGCTTGTCCCGACACCGAGAAATAGAGCGTCGCGGCCGTATCGTAGGCCGGTACGAGGGGGCTTGCCACGGCGGCCGTGGTGAGCGTGGCGGCGGGCAGGGTCGATAAATCCTGAACGGGCGGCGTTGTATAGCGCGTGCCGGAAAAAAGATACCTGCCGTTGATGTTTTGATTCAAGTCGACGGTCACGGACTTTAAATAATTCGCCGCCTGCACGCCGATATTCAAGGCGATTTCGGCCGAGTAATTGGCGTTGCCGTTGGCGAGGCTTTGCGCCTGCGTCGCAATGTTTTCGAGATCCGTGAGCGTCGCGTCGTATATCGATAAATTGTTGTTCACCGATGTGATGATGTTGATATACGCCTCTTTTTGCGTCGCCGAGGCCTGCAGATTGATAAGATTTAGGGCTTCGCTCGCCGTGTAATCGGTCAGATTCGTATTGCGTTTTTGCGTGGACAGCTGTTCCGACAGCTTGGAGAGGGTCGACTGCTCGTTTTGAAGCGCCGAAACCATGCTGGCCGTGCGACCGATGTTGCTGATGGATATTTTCATGCTAGCCCACCATTTCCCGCAGAATGTTCATCATGTTTTGAATCGTCGAGATCACATGCGCCGCCGCAGCGTAGCTGTTTTCCCAATTCGTCAGGTTGATCAGTTCTTCGTCCGTATTGACGCCGGTTTCGTTGGACAGGCTTGTTTTGTAGTAGTCACGTTGCGTCGCGGACGTTGACCCTTGTTCCTGAATGATGTTGGCCGCTTGCTGAAAACCCGAAAGAATGCCGGTGGCGATCCCCGAAAAGGTCTGATTCTGCAGCGTAAGGCCTTCCGCTGTGAAGGTGCTGCTTGTCGCATAGACGGGAGGCGATACGCTGGTGACCGCGATGGCGGCGTTCGTTGCGGCGAAGATTTCGCTGACGGCCTCGGCGGCGGCTTTTTTCAGAGTCATCGCGCCGCTGACAAGATCCGGATTGACTTGAAAGGTGTCCAACTGCGGCATGCCGGTCGAAGCGGTGATCGTGGCCGTGAAAAAATCGTTCGGTTGTTCCCCTGTGGCCGTCGTGGCGTTGTCATAGGCGTCCGCGAAGCTGCCGCCGCCAGCCGTCGTCGCCAGAAACAGATTGGCGAAATTCTGCATCTGGGACTTCATTTTCGTCAGGACGCCCATCCCGTTCGCCGTCGTGGCCGTCGGGGAAAGAAAGTCGGTTTGCGCCTGAAGTTTGCCGCCGGAGAGGCTGGATGTGACGTCTTGCCCCGCTGAATTGAGGATCGTGAGCCCGCCGGCGTCGACGCTGAAGGTTTGCGCCTTCGAATCCAAAAGACAGCAGCCGTTTCTGGTATAAAGCGCGATCTGGCTGTTATTGCGCCTCATGATGGTGACGTTAGTATATTTGGCCACGATGGTGACGGCGGCGTCCCGCTGGTCTTCGAGATTGACGGTGGACTGGTTGTTCGCAAGAGCTACGGAGATGTCCGAGTTCAGGGTCTGAACCGTCTTAAGCGCGGCGTTCAATTCGGCGACGGACGTGACAAGATCCATCTTGACGCTTGTTTCCATCGTCGCCGTTTGCAGCGTGATGCTTTGGACGAGATTGGCAAGGCTTATGCCCGCGCTGATGATCATTTGCGCTTGCGTTGGACTGCTGGGATTGGCGTCGAATTCCGTCCATGCGGCCTGAAAAGCGTTCAACTTGTCGGAAAGCGCGGGCGGATTGCCGGTCGAGTCCATGATCGATTGGACTTCCGACATATAGCTGTCTTGCGTTTCGTAAAAGGAGGCGTTCGTGGTGGCGGTGTTCATCGTCGCCATCAATACGTCGTTTGTGGCGCGCGTGTAGCCGGTAATCAGCACGCCGCCGACGCTCGCGCCCGACGAAACTTCGGTAAGCGACACGGATTTTGCCGTAAAGCCTTCCGTTTGCGCGTTCGCGATGTTGCCCGCAAGCACTTGAGCCACGGCCGTGCTTGTTTGCAGGCCGGACAGGGCGACGTTGAGGGCGGTGGATAGCGACATGTACTGCTCCCGTGGCTGCCGTTTTTTCCGGAAACATCCGGATCAGCGGCAGGTCATTAATTTACCGCCTGAATAATTGTGCTCAGCATATTGTTGACGGTCGTGACGACCTTGGCATTGGCGGAATAAATCTGCTGCGCCACGATCATCGTCGTAAATTCGTTCGCGATATCGACGTCGGAGGATTCCAGCGAGCTGCTTGTGACCGTGCCGGTGCCATAGGTTCCGGCTACGTGCCGATTAGGATTACCCGAAGCCAAGGTCGAGGAATAAACGCCGCCCGTATTGCGTTGCAGGTTGTTCGGCGAGTTGAAGGACACAAGAGGTATTTGATAAATCTGCTTCGTGCTGCCGTTTGTATAGTTGATGGACACGATGCCGCTGCTATCGATGCCGATGCTGCTGAAGGAGCCTTGGCCGAAACCGTCCTGCGAGATCGACGAAACCGAAACGGTGGACGACGAGTTGGCGTATTGAGTCAATCCGTTGGCGATATCGTAAGTGCCAAAGTTCAGGTTGATCGATTGCGTGCCGGCGCCTGGGAACAGCAAAAGATTTCCGGGATGCGCCGCGTCTGTGGATTGCCCCAGCGTTAGACAGGCGGTCGTGCCGGAGGGAACGACCGGCGGTCCCAGCGAGGTGACGACTCCCGTAGACGCATTATTGTAGTGGGAGCTGACACCCGCGATGCTGGCGATGGTGCCGATATCCGTCGTGCTGTTGAACGTGACATCGAAAACGGCGTCATAGGAAATATTGGTTCCTCCGCCTTCCGCAATCGTAACGGTGCCGCGCCAGACATTGGTTGATTGTTTGACCCATACGATGTTCGATGCATGGGTCGTTCCTTGGGCGTCGTAAACATCGACCGTCGATGGCGTGGATGTATAAGCCGTAACGCCCGCCGGCAGGTTTGCGACGTAGGTGACCATCGTCGTCGCCTGCGGGTTGTCAAGCACCGAGGAGATCTGGATCGGTTCTGTCTCCGAGGGATCGACTGTGCCGTTCGTCACGACGTAGCCTTCAAGATAGTAGCCCGCGCTGTTGACCATATAGCCGTCTTTGTTGAGCGCGAAATCGCCGTTGCGCGTGTAATATTTATTTCCGGTAAATACGGTAGTGCCCATCGTGTCTTGTGTGGCGCTTGTCACCTCGAAAAAGCCCTGGCCAGACACCGCAAGATTGGTGACTGTGGATGTCGTTTCGATGTTTCCTTGAACATCGTTTTGATAGCTGGGGCGGGCTTTCACGCCGCCAGGGTTATTTACTTCCGCGCTGGAGGACGTCACGAGAGTTTGAAAACTGGTTGCGATGCTTTTATATCCCGCCGTTTCGGCGTTGGCGAGGTTGTCCGATATATTGCCGATAGAGGCCGATTGCGCGCCAAGACCGGAAACGGCGACACCCAAAGCTGCGAAAAGTGAAGACATTTTTAACCTCGCTATTTCTTCCCGCCAAAAATCGGGAAAAATTAAATTCACAAGGATCTAAGCAAGGGGTGTGCCAAGGAGGTAGGGGGGGTGATATGATTCTATCAAAGTCCTTGATATACGAAAAGGGCGCATTGCCGCAGATAGCCTCCATCTTATTGCAGATAAAGGGATTCCCGCTTTCGCGGGAATGACGCAATAAGAAAGGTTGTTCGTGATAAACGGCTCTGTTCTTAGGAAAATCGTCCTTGCTTTATTGGCAATTATTGCCTTTTGGGACGTTCTGCATGAGGCAAGAATTGCAGATGTTTGCGCAAGGCGAGAATGGCGAAAAAGGCCAATCCGAGAAAAGCGAGGACGTTCCAGTTCGTCAGGGAAAGGCCGAGGAAGGTTCCCTGAATAACATCGCAACGCGGCTCGGCCGCTTTCAGAAGCGCTTCGCGCAACTCGTCGATGGATGTGCTTTGGAGTATCTGCGACTCGCAGCCGTCCGTGCCTTTCCACCAATGAAGTTCGACGCCCGAGTGGTAAAAGGCCAATCCCGCGCCCCCTATATATGCGGCAGCGCACAACGCCAAAAGCAGAACGGTCTGATGGCGATAAGGCTTCCACGCGAGCGCGAGCAACGCAATAACCGCCGCTATGCCGTAGGGAAGGCGTTGCCAAAGGCAGAGCGAACAAGGCGCAAGCCCGAACCCGTGTTGCAAGATAAAGGCGATCACCAGAGCGCCCGCGCTGGCAAGGAACACAAGCGCAGCGGCGAGGGGCAGGGATGTCGCTTTATCGATCAGGCGTTTCATTTACCCCTCCCCTTACCCCTCCGCAAGGGGAGGGGAATTTATTGCTTTATTCTATTCTATTATTTCTCTTCCGGCAGTTTCAGCAATTCCTCGGCGGTTATTTTCTTTTCCGTCACCTTGGCTTTGCTAATGATAAAATCGACAACTTTTTCCTCCAGCAGAGGCGCGCGCAGGCGATCCAGCGCGCCTTGCGTCTTCGTGTAGTAATCGAACACGGCCTTTTCCTGTCCTGGGAAGCGGCGCGCTTCGCCCATCAGGGCGCTGCGCAATTCGTCGCTGGTCACTTCGATTTTGTTCTGCTGGGCAATCTCGGCCAGCAAAAGGCCAAGGCGTATGCGACGCTGGGCGATCTTGAGGTATTCTTCGCGTAGGCCCTTGTCACTCTTTTTCTTGTCCTCTTCGGGCAGTTCGCCTTTGGCTTTCGCTTCCTCGACCTGTTTCCAGATGCTGCCGAATTCTGCGTCCACAAGGCCCGGAGGAACCTCGAAAGTGTATTCCTTGTCTAGGTTGTCCATCAGCTCGCGCTTGAGGACGGAACGCCCGATGCGCTTGTAGTCCGCGCTGATATCGTCGCGCACGCGCTCCCGCAGCTTGTCGATTCCCGGAAAGCCCATATCCTTGGCCAGCGCGTCGTTCAACTCCACGGCTTTAGGTTGGCGCAGTTCCTTGACTTCGATTTCGAAAGCGGCCTTTTTGCCCGCCAGTTCGGCTGCGTGGTAATCCTTGGGGAAGGTCACGTTGATCGTTTTTTTGTCGCCGACTTTGCTGCCGACAAGCTGATCCTCGAACGTGTCGATGAAGGAATGCGAGCCGAGCTCAAGAGCATGGTTCTCGCCTTTCATGCCCGGCTGCTTCTTGCCGTCCACGCTGCCGTCGAAATCGATAACGGCGATATCGCCCATTTTTGCGCCGCGCGCTTCCGTCACGACGTCGGGCTTTTGCATTCTTTTGGCGAAGGATGTGATGGTTTGATCAACCTTGGAATCCTCCACCTGGGCGATGGGGCGCTCCAGCGTCAGCGTTGTGAAATCGTGGACTTCGACCTGCGGTAGAACTTCCACTTCCATTTTGAATTCGAGATCCTTGCCATCCTCCGCCGATACCCATTCGACTTTCGGTTGCAAGGCGGCGCGCAGTTTGCGCTCCGTCAAAACCTCGTTAATGGCGTCTGAGGCGGCTTTTTCCACCGCGTTGGCTCGCGCTTCGTGCCCGTGGTGCTGCTCAACGACTTTCAAAGGCACTTTGCCCGGGCGAAAGCCGGGCATTTTCACGGTCTTGGCGATTTCGGTCAGGCGTTTTTGCTTTTGCGCCTCAAGCGATTCCTTCGGCACTGTGACCGAGAATTCATGAACCAAGCCTTTGTCTTTCAGAACCTTTACTTTAGCCATTGTGTCTTTCCTTGTTCGTTGCATATCGTATCTGTAACAGCCTTGGGGGTGGTGCGGGCGAAGGGACTTGAACCCCTACGACTTTTGGTCACTGGAACCTAAATCCAGCGCGTCTACCAGTTCCGCCACGCCCGCGCTTTTCGCCTTATGCATTTATATACGGCGTTGGGACGAAAACCCCCAAAGCATATATAAATAGTACGAGGCATTTTCACCCAAAAATGATTCGGCAATTTAAGGCCGAGCCGTAACCCCTTAGCTTTCCACAAAAACCTCCCACCCGAAGCTGCGGGCGGGAAACTAGGATAATTTAACACCTCGATCAATGAAGAAAATGCGGTATTTTGACATACCCTGTTAACAGGTAAGCCTCAAAAATGTCCTTTTTTGTGTTATACCTTGTCTTGACGGTCAACCTAAGGGAGGTCTTATGCGGAAATTTTCGATGCTTGTTCTTGGAGGTCTTGTCGTTCTCTCTCTGGCGCCGTCCGCCTTCGCGCGGGACGAAGGCCGCCGAAGCGTTCATCATTCCCCCTCTGCAAGGCCGCATGCCGTGCGGCATGCGCCCGCGCCGCGTTCGTGGCATGGGGATATCCATCATTTCCGTGATCGCGATTTGCCCCATTGGCGTTCGGGGCGTTGGAGCCATGGCGTTCATGATGGACGAAAGGGCTGGTGGTGGGTCGTCGGAAGCGCGTGGTATTTTTATTCGACGCCAGTTTATCCCTATCCCGATCCCTATACGCCCGCGGGCTATGCGGTCGTGACGGATGCGCCTGTTTATTATTATTGCCCCAGTCCGTCAGGCTATTATCCATACGTGTCGTATTGTCCTGTCGGCTGGCAGAAACTTGTGACGCAATCTGCGGCGCCCGTTGTGGTCGAGGCGACGCCGTCGACGACGGTCGTCGTGCAGCAGCCCGCGCCGCCGCAAGGAACGCGGGAGGCCGATTATCGGAAACTGAATGCGCTTGCCGACGAATTTTATCGCATCAATTACAGGAGGCCAACGGCCAGCGTGAAACTGAAGGATCTTGGCAGGCGCATAGAGGCTTTCCGTCAAACCCTATTTGAAAGAGACTACAACGCTATGGACGTTTTGAGGGACGCCGAGGATCTGAAGGAACGCATCGCCCATCAAAGACGGTCGCTGGCTTTGGGCGATACCATGCCGCCCTCGTTGCCAGCCGGAACGAAAGTAGCCTTTCCGATGCAGTGATTCCGCTTGCTGGGCGTCATTATGGATTTTAATGGCTTAATATGTCCAGCGAGCGATAAGCTCTGAGTCCCCGCTCGTGACCCCATCGAGTCATTTCATTGTGCCGTTGGTATAATTGCCTTCCGCTTTCTTTCTTAGGACATAGGCCAGCTTCTCGGCGGCCAGTTTCTTGATGGCTGTTTCGCCGAGCGAGCAGGGCGCCTGAAAAACGACCTCGGTGCCGCTCGCGGTATCGACGGCTGCTACGCGCAAGGCTGTGCCAATGCGCCGCGTTTCAATAAGAATGTCTTTGGAAGGCATGTATTAATGCTAACGCCCAAGTTTCCGAAAGGGAAGGGTATTTGCATTTGTCTTTATGTTGCTTATGATGACTGGTGTTTTTGTATAACGGGAGAGTCGAGCAATGGCCGAGGTTACATTCGAAGCGAAGAACGGCGTTTTTATCGTGACGTTCAATTGTCCCGAGAAAGGGAACGCCCTTACAACGTCGATGGCGAAAACGCTCAGCGAAAAGCTGAAGGACATAAGCGAGGATAGAACTTACCGCGCCCTTCTGCTAAGGGGCGCGGGGGGCAGTTTTATGCAAGGCCACGACATGGCGGGTTTCGCGGGCGACACGAATGCCGTTCAGGAACAGGTTTTTATGCGCGTGCAATTCTTTTACGCGGTGGTGCGCGAATTGCAGGCTATGGAAAGGCCGGTCATCACGGTTGCCGAAGGGTATGTTTCAGGGTCGGGGTACAGTCTGGCCTTGGCCAGCGATTTTATCGTCGCCGCCAAAGGCACCGTTTTCAATCCGGGATTCACATCCTATGGCATGATTCCCGACGGCGGGGCGACCTTCTTTTTGCCGCGCAAGATAGGCGCGGCCAAGGCCAATGAAATCTTGATGTTGAACGAGGATATGACGGCGCAGCAGGCCGAAAAATGGGGCATCGTGAATAAAATCGTGGACGGGGAAGTTTTGCATAGCGAAGCCATGGCTTTCGCCGAAAAAGTCGCCGCCGGCGCGACCCGCATTTTGGGCGCAACAAAAAGGCTGATCGGTAGGGCTTTCGAGCATGATTTGACTAACCATTTGTCGCAAGAGGCGACGACTTGGACGACAATCGGGGCCAAAACCTTCGATTTTCGCGAAGCCATGAAGGCGTTTGAGGCGAAGAGGGCGCCGAAATTCACGGGAGCCTGAGCGGAACGTGATTTATCGCTTTTCCCGAAACACTTGATGCTGCCCTTGACTTCGGCTAAACAGCCTCGCTTAACCTGTAGGATTAAAGAGAATGGAAGCGCAAACACAGAATCCAATTGAAACCGATGCCGTCATTATCGGGGCGGGGCCTGCGGGTCTTTTCGCCGTTTTCGAGCTTGGGCTGAACGACATCAAGTGTCACTTGATCGACATTCTGGATAAGCCGGGCGGCCAATGCGCCGAGCTGTATCCCGAAAAGCCGATTTATGATATTCCCGCCATTCCGAAATGCACGGGCGCGGAGCTGACGGCCAAGCTGATGGAGCAAATCAAGCCGTTCAACCCCGTTTTCCATTTGGGGCAGATGGCCGAGAGCATGGTCAAGCAGGACGATGGCAGGTGGCGCATCGCCACGGACGCCGGAACCATTATAGACGCGCGCATGGTCGTTATCGCGGCGGGCGGCGGCAGCTTCATGCCGAAGCGTCCTCCCATCAAAGGCATCGAAGAGTACGAGGGCAAATCGGTTTTCTACGCCGTGCGTAAGATGGATCACTTCAAAGGCAAAAACATAGTCATTGCGGGTGGCGGCGATTCAGCCGTCGATTGGGCTTTGAATCTGCAACTGGTCGCCAAGCATGTGACCGTTATTCACCGCCGCAACGAATTTCGCGCCGCGCCCGATAGCGTAAGCAAGATGTGGGCTTTGGTTTCCGAAGGCAAGATGGACATAAAGATCGGCAACTTCACCCATATTAACGGCGAAGGCGGACAGATCAAAAGCCTGACGCTTGTCGACGACGACAAAAAGGAACTGGCGATCCCGTGCGAATGCCTTTTGGCTTTTTACGGATTGACCATGAAGTTGGGTCCGGTGGCGAATTTCGGCCTTGCGCTTCAGGATAATCTTATCCCCGTCAATACGGCCGATTTTGAAACCAGCTTGCCGACGGTTTTCGCCATCGGCGACATCAACACCTATCCCGGTAAGATGAAGCTGATTTTGTCGGGTTTCCACGAGGCGGCCCTTATGGCCAAAAAAGCCTTCGCTTATATTCACCCCGACAGAAGGTACCGATTCCAATACACGACTTCCAGCAGCGACGTGCAGAGCAAGCTGGGCGTTGAAAAAGCATCGCATTAACGCAACAGAAAGACATCCATGAAAATCATTCTTACCGATATGGAAGGCAAGGACCGCGAACTGGAAGCCACCGAAGAGTGGACGCTGATGGAAATCATCCGCGAAGGCGGCGTTCCCATTCTGGCCCAATGCGGCGGTTCGTGCGCGTGCGCGACGTGCCATGTTTACGTCGATCCCGCTTGGAAAGCCAAATTGCCGGAGCCGAACGAGGAAGAAATCGCGATGCTCGATAGCGCCTTTGATGTAACGCCGGATTCGCGCCTCGCTTGCCAGATTGTGTTTACAAAAGATCTGGACGGCTTGAAGGTCAAACTTGCGGCGGGCTCCTTATAATTTTTTGAGAAAGCAGGCTTGCGCCCAAGGCGCGCAAATTATATTGCCTGCCTCAACAACGGCAGGAGCGGAATCGCGCCAGCATCTCGGGAACCATTTACCTTTTGATTGATGGCGGGAACGGCCAACCGAAGGCGCGGATTATTTCCCTAAACGCTTCTGATTGTTTACCGACCGTTAACCATTTAACGCTTTATTCCGTAAGCACTATCTGTATTCCTTTGCGCTTGATATTCGCGCGCGCTTTCATTCTTGAATAAGGGCAAGGGCATCATGTCAAACGAGGTCATTGGTATTGTCGGCGCAGGCCGGATGGGCAGCGGCATGGCTCAAGCTGGCGCCGAAGCGGGGGCGCAGATCGTCCTTGTGGATGTACGCCTCAAGTCGCTTGTAACGGCGCGGCAAATGATCGTTGATAATCTCGATCAAAGAATCGCAAATCAGACCCTGACGCAGGCCGAGAAGAAGGCCATTCTATCAAGGATAACGACCGGCACTGATTTTGGCCTTCTTTGCCGGTGCAGCTTCTGCATCGAGGTCGTGCTGGAAAACGCTGAAGTCAAAGCCGTCATTCAATCCAAAGTGAGGGAAGCCTGCGGCAGTGAGATTGTGATCGCTTCGAATACGGTCAATCTTTGCATCGCCACATTATCGAAAAACATTTCCGCGCCCGATAAATTCATGGGCATGGTTTTCGCTTATCCGCCGCTGACGGCCATGGACGTAAAACTTATTCCAGGTCCCAAAACATCCAAAGAATCGCTTGCGGTCGCCAGGCAGGCTGTGATGGCGATGGGCAAAAATCCCGTCATGGCGCCAGATCGCAAGGCTCAATTCTATTTATCTTTCGAGGCAATCTCGCGATCGGTTTTGGCGGTTTTGTTCGCGCTTTTCGGATTAAACATCGCTGCGGACTGGATGGGGGTGAGCAAACTTGCACAAGCTCTTTCCGCGGTCGGGGTCTTTTTCGCTGCTTGGCTTGCCGTGCTTATGGAAAAAAGAGCGCGACGCATGTCCGCTTTGCTTACGGCCATGGGGCATGTGGCCGCCGACGATTTGGATACGGTCGTGCCCTATCTGAACCAGTCGGATTCGTTTGGCAAGGTCGCGCGGCTGCTGGATTGCTTCAAAATGATCTCCATTCAACTTAATAAGGCTGCGGAAGAGGAAGAAAAGAAGAAACGCGCCGCCGAGGAAAAACAGCAAGAAATGAGCAAGCTGGCCGACGCATTCAACGATAGCGTCGGCAACATCGTCAGCGTTTTGGCTTCCGAAGCGGGCGAATTGCAATCCAGCGCGCAAAACCTATCCGAAATGGCCGATCAAACCAGCCGCCAGTCGGCGGCCGTGGCGGCGGCGACGGAACAGGCGTCCGTCAGCGTGCAGACTGTCGCATCGGCGGCGGAGGAATTGTCGGCGTCCATCAGCGAGATCAATCGGCAGGTGGAGGATTCGGCGCAGGTCGCGATGAACGCCGTGGACGAAGTGAAGCGGACGAACACGACGGTGTCGGTTTTGTCGGAAGCGGCGGCGCAGATCGGCGACGTGGTGAAATTGATTCAGGACATCGCCGCGCAAACGAACCTTCTGGCTTTGAACGCGACAATCGAAGCGGCGCGGGCAGGGGAAGCGGGCAAAGGTTTTGCGGTCGTGGCCAGCGAAGTGAAAAATCTGGCGAACCAAACAGGGCGCGCGACGGAGGAGATTTCGAAAAAGATCGGCACGGTCCAAAGCGTGTCGCTAGAGGCCGCGAACGCTATTAAGTCTATTGGCGACATTATCGCGCATATAAGCGAGATTTCCGAGACGATAGCCAAGGCCATTCAGCAGCAGACCGAAGCGACGCGGGAAATATCGAACAACGTGCAACAGGCGACGACCGGCACGAACGAGGTCTCAAGCAGCATCGTTAACGTCACAAACGCGGCCTCGGAATCCCATTTGGGGGCGGAAACAGTGCTGCAGGCTTCAAGTGATTTGTCCAAGCAAGCCGAGCGGTTGCGCGCCGAGGTTCAAACGTTCCTCAATCAGGTGCGAAAATAAGCAAAGCGCCGATAAAAAAAAGATCGACATTATGCGCCCAAGCTCATTTCGTTTATCAAACGAAATTATATTCTAATACTTGTTGGCATTACATAATTTTCATTTTATCATTAAATAATTATTAAACACTTATCACCCAATAGTATGTTTCATTAACTATACTCTTTTGTTCCACCACACGGTTCCCGAAACGCCCAATCAATAGGAGCGTACTTATGTCTGATGAGATTATAGGTATTGTCGGCGCTGGCCGAATGGGCAGCGGTATGGCTCAAGTCGCCATTGAAGCTGGCCTTTCCGTTGTCTTGGTCGACGTCCGCCTGAAATCCTTGGCTGTCGCGCGCCAGTGCATCACCGAGAATTTGGATCAAAAAATCGCGAAAGGCGCGTTGACGCTTACAGAACGCGAAGGGATCCTTTCCCGGCTGACGACCGGCACCGATTTCACCCTTTTGCGTAAATGCTGCTTTTGCATCGAAGTCGTTTTGGAAAACGCCGAGGTGAAAGCCGTCATTCATTCGAAAATCAGGGAAGCCTGCGGCAGCGATATCGTGATCGCGTCGAATTCGGCTAATTTGTGCATCGCGACTTTATCGAAAAGCGTTCGCGCGCCCGATAAATTCATGGGTATGGTTTTCGCTTATCCGCCGCTGACCGCCATGGACGTGAAGATTATTCCTGGTCCGAAGACGTCGAAGGAATCCCTTAATCTTGTGCGGCAAATTATTCGCGGCATGGGTAAAAATCCCGTCATGGCACCGGATCGCGTGATGAAGCGGACGATATCCTTCGAAATGCTGTCCCGCGCGTCGCTGGCCGCTTTATGCGCCGCTTTTATCGCCAGCTTTTTATGCCCCCAAGCGGGCGGGGATTCAACCGCCTTATGCCTTGTATCGGGCATCGGCATTATTTTGACCGTTTGGCTTGCGTTTGTTCTGGAATCGAAGGCGAAGCGGCTTGGCGCCATTCTTGAAGCCATGTCGCATGTGGCCGCCGACGATTTGGATACGGTCGTGCCCTATCTGAACCAGTCGGATTCGTTTGGCAAGGTCGCGCGGCTGCTGGATTGCTTCAAAATGATCTCCATTCAACTTAATAAGGCTGCGGAAGAGGAAGAAAAGAAGAAACGCGCCGCCGAGGAAAAACAGCAAGAAATGAGCAAGCTGGCCGACGCATTCAACGATAGCGTCGGCAACATCGTCAGCGTTTTGGCTTCCGAAGCGGGCGAATTGCAATCCAGCGCGCAAAACCTATCCGAAATGGCCGATCAAACCAGCCGCCAGTCGGCGGCCGTGGCGGCGGCGACGGAACAGGCGTCCGTCAGCGTGCAGACTGTCGCATCGGCGGCGGAGGAATTGTCGGCGTCCATCAGCGAGATCAATCGGCAGGTGGAGGATTCGGCGCAGGTCGCGATGAACGCCGTGGACGAAGTGAAGCGGACGAACACGACGGTGTCGGTTTTGTCGGAAGCGGCGGCGCAGATCGGCGACGTGGTGAAATTGATTCAGGACATCGCCGCGCAAACGAACCTTCTGGCTTTGAACGCGACAATCGAAGCGGCGCGGGCAGGGGAAGCGGGCAAAGGTTTTGCGGTCGTGGCCAGCGAAGTGAAAAATCTGGCGAACCAAACAGGGCGCGCGACGGAGGAGATTTCGAAAAAGATCGGCACGGTCCAAAGCGTGTCGCTAGAGGCCGCGAACGCTATTAAGTCTATTGGCGACATTATCGCGCATATAAGCGAGATTTCCGAGACGATAGCCAAGGCCATTCAGCAGCAGACCGAAGCGACGCGGGAAATATCGAACAACGTGCAACAGGCGACGACCGGCACGAACGAGGTCTCAAGCAGCATCGTTAAAGTCACAAACGCCGCGAAGGAATCCCATAGCGGTGCGGAAAAAGTTTTGGGGGCTTCGGAAGAATTATCCAAGCAGGCGGAACGGTTGCGCGCCGAGGTGCAGTCCTTCCTCGATAACGTTAAAGCCACCGCCTAACGGCGTTAACCATAAAATCTATTTTTTCTTTCTATGAAAGTAACGTTCATGTTGACAACGTTGCGCGCGGCATTCTATTTATGCCGAAGAAAGAGCCCAAGGCGTGAGAGGATATATCCAAAAAAACGCTTTCGGTTTGCGGTTCATGCAACCGCGCATAGAGTAAAGTAATTTGATTCTAATTTGTGCGTTTGGAAAAACATTCAGAAGGATTATGGATTAAGACTCGCGAAGCGACCTCCTTGTCACTCTGAAGCGCAGTGTTATACTTCTCCAATTACGCACACCGGCAAAGCGTCGGCACTATTTTTTTGATGAAAGGGGCTATTCATGAAAAGTATTTCTTTTAATATTCTTGCGAGCATCACCTTGTTAGGCGCGCTCGCCGGATGCGGCGAACCTCGCGCCGTCATGCTTCCGTTGGAGTATCCCGACGGTACTGCCGTCACCAACATGAAGGGCGAGCCCGTCATGGCCGGATTCCAGACGTATGGTTCCACTATGCATGCTAACGCCACGGCAATTTACGAAAGCGCAAGGTCGCCCAAGTGCGCCACATGCGCGCGGGTCGGCGCTGTTGTTTCCGAACCCAGCAACTTCCGCCAAGCCACAGGTTTTCTGGGCACGGGCGCGGTGGGCGCGGGCACAGTTATGGGCGGCATCGGCGCCATGGATTATGGAACGGCCGCGCGCGACGGCAAGCTGAGGTCGAACATTGCGACCAACACCACTGTGTCGAACGACAGCTCGTCCTCCAGCCACAGTTCGTCGGCGGCATCGGCAGCGGCAGCCGCTTCAGCGGCCGCGGCCAGCGGAAGCACGGCCTACGGCGGTCAGGGCGGCAACATGAACTATTATGATCCCTGAGCATTCTTAGGTTTTTGAGGGATTTGTATAATAAGCGGGCGCGCGTCCGCAGGATATAAAGGAAGAAAGGGGGCCAGATGTCTCATTCGGCCAATAAAGGACACTATCGCACCGTCATGCGCAGGAAAGCCGAAGACAGATATCTTCGCTGGGAGGATTTGCGCTTCGAGGATATGACGTCTCCTTCTTTCATTCCCTCCTTTCTTGTGAAGATCAAGAACCGGGTTTTCGGCAAAAAGGTTCCGGCCCGCAAACAGCCCGTTCGCGCGCTTTCCCCCAAAGCGGCGGCGCGAAAGGAAAAGCTCGCTTTTATCGCCGCGCAGCTTAATCATCACCTGCACTCGACTGAATTCTGGCTCGGCATTGCCTTTGGTATCGCTACAAGGCTTGCGACCAAGATGACCATTTTGACGATGTTCGAACCTTCGCAAAAATTCACCGCGACCGCGATCAGCGTTCTTGCATGCGTCGCCGCAGGCCTTCTTGCCGGCATGGCCGTTCATCTTGTGCGCACGCGTTACCGCAATTCCAGGCTCGTCGCGGGCGCGCCGAAAGAAAAGTATTTCACGAAGGCTTTCGTCGAAAGCGCCTTTATCGGCCTGTTCGGCGGTATTATCGGCGGCGGCGTTGCGAACGCCGGCACGATGATGATGGACGCGGGCACCTTTATTCTCGGCGCTTCTGCTGGCGGCACCATTGGCGTCGCCCACGCGGCCGTGAAAGGCGTCAAGTCGCAAGGCTATCGCAAAGGGCTTGGCTGGAGAATGGCTCTTCAGGGCATCGCGCTCGGCGCCGTCGGCGGTATTCTTGGCAGCGTTTCCTACGACATCATGGGCGCCAACGCTGCTGTCGCCGCGCCCATCATGCAGGGCAACGGCGTTGTTTTTGTTCCGTCAGGGTCCGCAGCTTCATTTGCTTGCGGCGCGGAGTGTGGCAATACGGTCGTGCCCGTTCAGGTGGAGCCCATTCATCAGGTTCCCGTGGCCGAACCCAAGGCGCCGCCTCCCGAAATCGTGGAAAAGAAAGCGCCCGCTAAGGTCGTGCATAAGCATGTGCGCAAGCCGACCGCTTGCCATACGGAAAAACAGGTAAGCCGCCCGAAGGTTGTCAAGCATGCGGTAAAGCCCAAAATCAAGATCGTCGAAAAGATCGTTGAAAAGAAGGTTTATGTTCCGCAACCCGCGCCGCCGCCGCCGCCTCCTCCTCCAGTGACCATGTATCAGGTCATTCCGGGGCCGTGCGCCGACGAGGATTGCTCGGCTGGCATGATGGGCTGCGGCATCGTTCCGATGCAGGCTGTTCCAACGCAGGTCGTTCCCTCGCAGGGCATTCCTCAGGGCACGCCGGTTCATTTTGCGCCCGCTCAGGCGCCTGTGGCACCGTCGACGCCCGCTTATATGCAGGCTCCGGCGCAGCCCTACGCGCCCGCGCAGGCTCCCTATGGCACGCCGACAGGCGCGCCGATGCAGTTGGCTCCCCAACAGGCACCCGCCGGCTATCCTTACGGCGCGCAGCCTTACGGAACGCAACCGATGCAATCGGTTCCTATCGTTCCGTCGCAGCCCGCCTCGCCCTATTATCAGGCGCCGTATTATCAGCAGATGTCGGCCATCAATCCGGAACAGGCCAACGTCATCGGGCCTTGCAAAACGGCCGATTGCGTCGTCGCGGTTAATTACGACGTGGACGGAAAGGCGATCAACGCCGTTCTTCAGCCCGAAAAGCCGGTAAACGCCAACTTTGCCAGCGCGGCGAAGGGAACGACAACGACGGCAGCCGTGACCGACAGGCCATATTATATGCAGACCTCCCAAGCCGCTCAGGCGCCTGCAGAAGCGAAGGTTGCTATGGTGGCCGCGCATTCCAACGAAGTGGCAAAAACGGTTGTGCTGCCTTATGACCGCGCGATAGGCGGACCTGGGACGGGAATTATCGGCCCTGTGATGATGCCGGCGTAAAGCCTCGCCCATGCTTTTTTACTAGGATTGCGGGTGGTTTTTCATAAGGAGAATCTATGCTTTTTGAGAGACTTAGAAATAAGCCGGATGTCCCAGTCACGGAAGAAAACCTTTATGCAGACGACATAAACAGGGATCACCTATCCTTATTTCATGCAGATATCTTGTTCAAAGGACAAGAGAAGAAATGCCTTATTGAGGCGCCTTCGGAAGAAGCCGCGAAACGTTTCCTTGTGCGTAGGCTTCGAAATATCAGCATTATCCAAGTAAATGGCGTGGGATTCACGACGACGGAAAGCGGATGGGTCAACCCGGCTTATCGGTCTCCTGTGCTTCAGGACAAAGTGGAAAATGACATCCTTCCGGCGCTGATGGATTTCTATAATGCCAAGAAATCGGAAAAGCCCACTGAGGAAAGAAATATCCTTGTAAATGCCAGACAAATCAATAAGGCGGCAAACGGCATTAGTGATGGCAGCTTAGATGATTTTTTTCATGATCAGGTTGGGACGCAGGTTGTTTCAATGCGAAAGGTAAGTGGCAGCGAAATTGCCGAACGCATTTCGGATCAAACGATTTACTTCAGACAATGCCGTCTGGATAAGGGTAATTTTGACATTATTTGCAAGGAAACACTCAAAAACGAGCCTGTGTCATTCGAGTTTTATAGATATGCCGGTTTGCCTGTAACCAGATCTGATATTGACCGCAGGCGCGGAGTATACCGTTCGCATCATTATTAATCGGGTTCAACAGTTCCAGATGATTGTTACGCCTGTAACGCCATGCCGACGTGCGTTCGTTTAAGCCCATTCATCACTTTTTTTATGGCGCGCGCGCCAAACAGTCAGCCGGACTGTTTGGTCGAACTCGAGGAGTACTTCATTGCTTCAGACATTTCGCGCGGCGTACACGTGCGCCGCGCATTTTTGAATGGCTTGGCATCGAACTCCTTGCCAGACTTCGAATTCTACGGGAACAATAGTCAACAAAAAAGCTCCCCCTTTGGGGGAGCATTTTGTTGAATGGCGCGCCCGGAGAGATTCGAACTCCCAACCTTCTGATTCGTAGTCAGATGCTCTATCCAGTTGAGCTACGGGCGCATAAACGCCGAGGCGCTTAAGGAGGCGCAAACTAGCCAAAAAATGCCGAAAATGCAAAAACTTTATATTTGAGTGCGTATAATCTGGCATTTTTAAAGGCTTTAGGGCAAAAAGGCCGGGAGTTTTCATCGCAGGTTCTAACCGTGCTCCAAGAAACGCCCCTCATATCCGTGGTTATTCCCCTTTTGAATGAAGCCGGGAACATAGAGCCCTTAATCGACGAGATTTCAGCTGCGCTTAAGTCTTATGCGCCTGTTAACGATGCTTTCGAGATTATTTGCGTCGACGATGGCAGCACAGATGCTACTGCCGATGAAGTAAGAAATGGGCGGGAGAAAAACCCGCGCGTGCGCCTGATCCGGCATCCCAAACGGCTTGGCATGAGCGCGGCTTTACGCAACGGCATTCGCCGCGCGCGCGCCGATTGGGTTTTGACTATAGATGGCGACCGGCAAAACGATCCCGCCGATGCGCCGCGCCTTCTTGACCTTGCATGGATGAAGGGCAGGGATCGGAAAATTCTAGTGGCGGGTATTCGCGTGAACCGGCGCGATACGCTCGGCAAGCGTTTGGCCAGCCGATTTGCGAATAAAATCCGCAAGTCTTTTTTGAACGATAATTGCCCCGACACGGGATGCAGTCTGAAGGTTTTTCCGCGGGATTCTTATCTTGAGCTTCCCTTTTTCAGCGGCTTGCATCGCTTTATGCCCGCGCTTTTGAAATTGTATGGGCATGAATGCCTGTTCACGCCGGTGAACGACAGGCCGCGCGTTGTCGGTGTGTCTAAATCCGATATTATCGGCAGAGCGGTGCGCGGAACCTACGATCTTTTCGGCGTCATTTGGCTAATCCGTCACACGCCAAAGCCTTTGCGCGGCGAAGAAGAGAATTAATTTTTTTTGATTTTTATCAAAACTGGCGGCGTTTATGTTGAGAGGATTGTTTTGGCTTTATTAACCCGCGTTATCAGGCGACTCGTTACGGGGCACGAGCGGGAGGGAGTGAAAAATGCGCATATCAAGCCATACCCAATATTATTATTTTCGGATGGCGTCGGCCGAATGTGCTGATGGGTCAAAGAAAAGATACTATCTGAAACCAGTCAGCAAAATCTTGCATGCCGAATCCCTGAAAAACCGCGGCTTCGCGGCCGCCGCGAACAGCATCGGCGAATACGCAATAGCGCAAGGCGTTCCCGAAAACGCGGTTGGCATAAAGATGATCTATGATAAAAATCCTTCAAAGTCGGCGGACCGAAATAGAGTCGTCCATAATTTCTTTTTTTATGAAAGCAGGGATGCGGTTATCCTTTCCCGGAAAGCCGCGCGAGCCGAAGGCATAGAATACGAGATCGAGCCTATCTCTATTCAGGGAATGCCGGACGCGCATAGGCTTCGTTTTAACGATGGCAAGCAGGATATCGTCGCGCGTTTCAACCGCCGTCCTCTTGTCGGCTTTATTAAGAAGGAAAAAGAGGGCGGCAGAATTATTCCCTTCGATCGCGGGGTTTCGAGCCTTTTGAGCCTTGAAATCGGCGCGCGCCGAAGCCCCAGATCGCTTGTTTTGCCAGCCACGGGGACAGCGTTAACCTTATAAAAGAATTGTTTGCGAAATAAGATTTCAGTAGCTTTTCAAAAGAAGCTGGCCACCGCCCGAATCTTGATTTTTGTTTTTTTATTGGAGGAAAATAATGGACAGTCTTAGGCGCTCTCGCTCTGATCTTGCTGACGACTATGCAGATCTTAACAAGAGCCTTGGAGTCGCAAAATCTTTTTCTCTCGCGGCTTTTTCAATGTGCTTCGCCGCCTGCGCCGCTAGTGCAGTGTCCGGTATTGCGATTCCTCCACCAATTGATACTTTGGCGGCAGGAGGCACGGTTGTGTCTTTTATTCATTTAGCAGGTTGCCAAGTCTTGGATAATAAAATTCACGATCGAATACATAATCTTCGCCACGGATACCCGGGGATTGATTGGAGCGTCAGCGCCGAAAGAAGGCACTGGCTGAATCCCTATAAATTTGGCGTAAGGCTCCTTCGGGCTGGCGTGCCATAGACTATGTTTATGGCTTATGTTTTGAAATGGTTAACGAAAATCTGTCCCGTTTTCCTTGACAATTCGCGCCTGTTCCTCCATTAATGCGCCCTTCGCGGATTCTGCGCCAAGCGCGGAAAGCGTAAGTATTAGAAAGATTAAGGAATAAACTCATGTTCGCAGTGGTCAAAACCGGCGGCAAGCAATACAAAGTCGCTGAAGGCGATGTCGTTCGGGTCGAGAAGATTCAAGGCGAGGCGAAAGCCAAGGTTGAACTGGCGGAAGTCCTGATGGTTTGCGACGGCGCCAAAGTTTCCGTGGGCGCGCCTTTCGTCAAGGGCGCTTCGGTGGCGGCCGAAATCGTGGAGCAAAAGCGCACGGCCAAGCTGATCGTTTTCAAGAAAAAACGCCGCCAGAATTATCGCCGCCGCAATAACCATCGGCAGGACTTCACCGTTTTAAAGATTACGGGCATCAAGGCGTAATCGAAGTATTGGGAGAGTATCATGGCTCATAAAAAAGCAGGCGGGTCTTCCCGCAACGGTCGCGACAGCAAGGGACGCCGCTTGGGCGTTAAGATGTTTGGCGGTCAGGAAGTCATTGGAGGCAATATCCTTGTGCGCCAACGCGGAACGAAATTTTTTGCGGGCGAGAACGTCGCCATGGGCAAGGATCATACCTTGTTTGCCAAAATCGCGGGGCTTGTGAAATTCCGCGAGAAGAGCGGCCGGACTTATGTTTCCGTTGTCGACGGGCAGAAATAAATAGCGTTATAGTTAACGAGTAAGATTAATGCGCGTCAGCTTTCGTTGGCGCGTATTTTTTTTCCAAAAAACATTGAATTTATTCGGCAGAATATGGAAAATTTAGTAAAGCGTATTCAAACAGCTCTCGTATTTTCAAATAGAGGTCTTTCAAATGGATATTGATTCCGTCAGTTTAAGCGCGCTCATGCAAAAGAGAGTAGATTATGCGGATCGAACGCGGCTTCCCTATGAGGAAAAATACGCGGACAGTCTATTCCCCTTCTTCACAAAAGAAGAATTGAAGGAGCGCGACGAGGCGATGTGGAAAATGGTGTATCCTCGGTTTCCGTACATGCCGGGAAGGCTTGAGAATATATCCTCTCCCATATCGTGGTTATATAAAAGCGTTGGCTTCAAAACGACGCAGCGGAAAGAGCCTGAGGTTTTTATTTTCCGTTCGCCGGACGAGCTTAGCGAGAAAAATTATTGGGAGCTTTATTCAGGACTTACCTTGCCGAGCGGCTATAAAAAGCACAAATCCCTCAATGGGTTGCTTTCGTTGCATCATTGTTTCAGAAATATGAGATCGGATATGATCGATGCGGGCAATTTGCCCGAAGAATCGCATAATGGAGATTGCGCCATTGCCGACACAACTGCGATTGCGACATATTTCAGAGGGTTTAATCCTTTCAATCCGCCTGTCGAAGACATTAAGGATTATGTTGCTGCTCGCTATACGTCTTCGTTTTTAGGGCATTTTTATCCGGTCTATTACACGGGAACCCACTGCAGGCAGATGTTTGAGTTTGAACTGGATCGCGCGAATAATGGGACACAAGCAGACGCTAAAGAGGTCACATTGACTTCCTTCCCCGACGCCTTTTACGGCATTCGCGAATTGCAGATCCGCGCGATGGATTATCTGAACGACAGGGATACCAGTTTTATGGATGGGCAGTCTTTTCGCGAAGAGCATCAAGAAGCCTACGTCACAACGGAAGACGGCTTTTCCTATCAGGAAAGCATTTGGGTAATGGCTGAGATAAAGAATTTACTGGGACAGTATTCCCATAAAGAGCTTTTTAGGGCCTTGGGAGAAGTCGTTAAAGAGGCGAATATTTCGGATGAGGTGCGCACGGAAGGCGCGGCGATTTTGGAAGCCCAGTGTCATTTCCTTCCGCATGAAGCATCTCTTGCCACTCGCCCTGCGGTTACTGCTAGTAGCCTTGCAGCGAAATATGGGATAGGCTCTGATGCTTAACCTTTAAGATATTTCATGAAATTCCTCGATCAGGCCAAAATCTACATCCAAAGCGGCGACGGCGGGCGCGGATGCGTCAGTTTCCGGCGGGAGAAGTATGTCGAATTCGGCGGCCCCGACGGCGGAAACGGGGGCAAAGGCGGCGATGTGATTTTTGAAGCGGCCGGAAATTTGAATACGCTGATCGATTACCGCTATCAGCAGCATTACGCAGCGGGCAACGGCCGCGGCGGCGCGGGGCGGGATCGGTCGGGACTCAACGGCAAAGATATCGTCCTTCGCGTTCCCGTCGGTACGCAAATTCTGGACGAGGATAAGGAAACCGTTTTGCACGACTTGAGCAGCGAAGGGCAGCGCGTCGTTTTCCTGAAAGGCGGCGACGGCGGTTTTGGTAACGCGCATTACAAAACGTCGACGAACCGCGCTCCAAGACATTATACGCCCGGATATCCTGGGCAGGAACGCGCCGTTTGGCTGCGGTTGAAATTGATCGCCGATGCGGGGCTTATCGGCTTGCCGAATGCGGGAAAATCCACGTTTTTGGCCGCATGCACTGCCGCAAAACCCAAGATCGCCGATTATCCTTTTACGACCATATCGCCAAACCTCGGCGTCGTTTCCATAGGCGGAAAGAAAGACGGCGCGTCTTTCGTTTTGGCCGATATTCCCGGCCTTATCGAAGGCGCGCATGAAGGGCATGGCTTGGGGGATCGCTTTTTAGGCCATGTCGAACGCTGCCGCGTGCTGTTGCATCTGATCGACGGCACCGACGAAGATGTGGCCGCCAACTACAAAACGATCCGCGCCGAATTGAAGGCTTACGGGGCAGGGCTTTCGCGCAAGCCCGAGATTATCGCGCTGAACAAATGCGACGCCATGGACGCGGCGGATATTAAAAAGAAGGTCGCCGTTTTAAAGAAAGTTTCGAAGAAGCCCGTGCATGTTATTTCCGCCGTTTCGCACAAGGGCGTGAACGAGGTTCTGCGGCTGATCGCGGATAAGCTGAAGAAGTAGGTTCCGCCGCTCCGCGGCGGCCACGGAATGACAATTCTCTTTGATTATCTTCCAGTTCCGAAATCCTGAATCCCGAATCCAGTTTCAATATCTTAGTCTGATTCCTGTATTCTACCCTTGTTTTCCTCCAAGCCCCTTTAAAAAGGCTTTTGCGTTTTCGTCGCCGGATTCGGCCGCTTGGGAGATCAGGCGCATGCCTTCCTGCCTATCGGCTGGGCCGCCAATGCCTTTCAGCATCATCACGCCCATAAGGAAAACCACATATGGCGGCTGCTTGTGAAAACGCGCTGATATGCCCCAGCGCGTCGTTTCGGCAAAATAATTGGGGAGCTTGCCTTCCAAAAGCGCCTGCGCAAGCCATGCCGCGCCGTTGTAGCTGCTGTTGAAAGCCAGAGCCGCCGTATAGAAAAGGGCTGGAAGCGCCAAGGCATCGCGAGGCGTATTGTTTTGGTGCTCGTTCGCGAGTTCGTTGCAAACGATATCTCCCAGCCGTTCCAAAAACGGTCCGAATTCATAGTAGGCATCGGACGGATAATCGTCGAATGCGGGCGCGATAATGTGTAAGGCTTTGTCGACAAGTTTCATATCGAAATTCGGCAGGATTTGAAGAATGATTTTTTGTGCCATTTCTTCAAAACTCGGCGCCGGCGCGGATTTTTCGGCTTGCGCAAGATTGCCGCCGCCGAAAGCCGAGCCGGGCCACATTTCGCTTTCCTTTTTTCCGAGCATAACGGCGAAAAATTCGCGGATGGATTTAATATCGCCTTGGGAAAGCATCGGCTTTGAATCCTCGGCCGCAAATTGGCGCATGCAGTCGGTGAATGGGGCGCAGTTTCGGCCTGTTTTAAACCGTTCCAGCCAATCGGATGAATAGACGAAGGTGGAGGATCCCCAATCCCATCCCGTTTCGTTCCTTGCGTCGATGGCGTCGCTGAGCGTTGCGCTTTGCGGCAAAGGCCTGTCGTCCATCAACGCATAATGGCGGCGGCAAAGGTCGTAATAATGCGCCATCGTGCGGATCAGAGGTTCCGGCATGGGCATCGCTTCGGTTTTCGACCACGATCTCATGGAACCTACGATCTCGTTCAGATCGAAGTTCTCGAACAATGCGCGCATGTCGGGATAGGAGTGAATAAAGGGCAGGGCGAACCATTGCGCCTCTTTGGCCTGTTTGCAGAATACGTCGAAATAGCCGTCCAAATTCAAAACACGCCGAAAATCCTCCACAAGACCCATTATCTGGAAATCGACATGGCAAAAAGGGCGCGTCACATTGACGCCGCTTACCAAAAATTTGCCTCTTTGAACCGTCGCCTCCGGCGCATAACGGCAACGCCGGGCAAAAAAATCTGTCTTTTTCAAAAATGCATGCAAAAGAGGATAGGCCTTATCGGTGCGCGTTCTAAGGACGAGATCGTCGTCGTTGAAAAGGGAAAGCGCATGGTAAAGCTGAGAAATCTGGATGTTGTTGCTGGTCATCCCTTGGGGGGGAGGGGGCAGCGCCAGCACGTCGACGCCAAGGGAAAGAAGGTAGCTTTTAAGGCCTTTTTGGCGGCGGTCGAAATCCTCTTGCCAGTCGACAAATACCGCGCGTTTTATCGTTCCAGCGTTTCTGGCGGCGATAATGTCCCCGAATATCAAATGGGATTCAAGGTCGCTTCGGACCATGCCGCAAACAACAACATTAACGGGATAAGTCATGCAAGGGGACGCCTGAAAGGGACAACCGGACGGGCGCATACAGTACCGACGAACCCAAAGACAGGCAAGAAGGCAAAAGGGAGGCAGCCGGATAGCCATATATTATGGTGGCCTCCCTTGAATCCTGCTGTAAAAAGAACATATTTCAGGCTAATCTAGGCTGTCCATCCTTATGAGGTTCAAACATGAAAATGCTTCCCTCTTTCCGCGACAAGTTCATTGCCATTCTTTGCGTAGTTGTGCTGACGGTTTCAACGCCCGTTTTGGCACGCAGCGGTCCGCCCGGATTCGCGGATTTAGCGGAAAAGCTCATCCCCTCGGTCGTCAATATATCGACAACGCAAACCATCACGCCAAGGGAAGGGCTTGAAGGCTTGCCGGAACTTCAGTTTCCTCCCGGGTCTCCTTTCGAGGAATTCTTTAAGGATCTTTTGCAAAAGCAGCAGGGAGGAAAAGAGCTTTTGCGCAAGCGCAAGGCCACGGCATTGGGGTCCGGCTTTATCGTCGATCCTTCGGGCTTTATCGTCACCAACTACCATGTGATCGACGGCGCCGAAGAAATCACGGTCATTTTGCAGGATAACACAAATCTGACGGCAACGGTCGTCGGCTCGGACAAAAAGACCGATCTCGCTCTGCTTAAGGTGAAGCCGAAAACGCCGCTCGCGGCCATTTCTTGGGGCGATAGCGACAAGGTGAGGGTGGGCGACTGGATTTTGGCCATCGGCAATCCCTTCGGCCTCGGCGGCTCGGTAACGGCGGGCATCATCTCCGCGCGCGCCCGGAATATCAATTCCGGCCCTTATGACGAATATTTGCAAACCGATGCGCCCATTAACCGAGGCAATTCCGGCGGCCCGATGTTCGACATGGACGGCAATGTCGTCGGGATCAACACGGCCATTCTTTCGCCTTCGGGCGGCTCTATCGGGTTGGCGTTCGCCATTCCCTCGACCCTGGCCAAGAATATCGTCGAACAGCTTAAGTCCCATGGGCATATTCGGCGCGGATGGCTGGGGGTACGCATCCAAACGGTTTCGCAGGAAATTGCCGACAGTTTAGGCATGGGGAAAGCGCGCGGCGCCTTGATCTCCAGCGTTTCGCCCGAAGGCCCTGCCGCCAAGGCGGGGATTCAGGCGGGCGATGTGATCGTGACCTTCGACGGCAAGGATGTCGCCGATATGCATCGTCTGCCGCTGATGGTGGCCGAGACGGATATCGATAAGTCCGTGGAGGTCGGCGTTTTCCGCAAAGGCCAAATCGTGAAGCTGAAAGTGAAGGTGGGTGAAATGTCCGCCAAGGACAGCGCGGACGAGGAGGAGGATAAAACAGACGGCAAAGACGCCGCGCCTTCTGCGGGTGATAAGGTCGAGGAGCTGGGGCTGACGGTTTCGCCCATTACTGATGTTTTACGCAAGCGGCTAGATATCAAAAAGAGCGTGAACGGGGTTTTGGTGACGGCCATGACTCCCGAAAGCATCGCGGGCGAGCAGGGGGTTCTGGTCGGCGATGTGATTGCCGAGGCCGCGCAGCAGGACGTGAAATCCGCCAAGGATTTGAACGACCGCGCCAAGCAGGCCAAGAAGGAAAACAAACCGCTGCTTCTTCTTATCAACCGCAAGGATGACTTGCAGTTTGTGGCGATTACGCTGGGGAAGAAGAAGTAAGGGGGGTATGCGCCGCCGTTTAATGAGTGAGTGACGGGGAGCGCGGAATCCAGACGGCAGCGATATAAGAATTGTTTGCGCCTGTTTTAATGTGGCCAATTCCTGATTTCTAACAGGCGAATTTTGAGGAGAGTCAGCCTAGATTCCGGACAAATTTGCTTCGCAAATTTTCCGGAATGACAACTCTTTCTTCTCCTCTTCTCCTCTTCTCTTCTTCTCTTCTCTTCTTTCTTCTTTGAATCCCTAATCCCCAGCCCCCAGCCCAGCCCCTACCTATACATATTCATCGCTTCGCGAACTTCGGAGAGAGTTTGGGCGCCGACGCTGCGGGCTTTCGCGATGCCTTTGTCCAGCGAAGCTCGAACGTAGCCCATATCTTTTTCAAGCTCCGCGCGGCGTTTGCGAAGAGGGCGCAAAAATTCGTTCAGGCTTTCGGTGAGATATGCCTTTAATTTGCCTGCGCCGCCGTCGCCGATTTGCTCGGCGATTTTTTCAGGAGCGACGCCGCTGGCATAAGAGGCGACTTCTAGCAGATTGGCGACTTGCGGTCTGTTCTGCGGATCATAGGTGATCAGACGCTCGGAATCCGTCACCGCGCCTTTGATGATTTTGGCCGTCTCATCCTCCGTCGCCTTAAGCGGAATGGAGTTGTTGCGGCTTTTGCTCATCTTTTTGCTGCCGTCCAGCCCCAGAATGGTGGGCGCGTTGCTCAAAAGGCCTTGAGGTTCGGTAAAGATAGGCTGTTTCTTGGCATAGCGCGTGTTGAAGCGGCGCGCGATCGTGCGCGTCAGTTCGATATGCGGCAGTTGATCTTTGCCGACCGGCACAATCGTGCTTTTGCAAAACAGAATATCGGCCGCCTGATGAACGGGGTAGGTCAGCATGCCGGCGTTCAGGCTTGCCATTTTCGCCGCTTCGATTTCTTCCTTCACCGTCGGATTGCGCTCCAGTTCGGCGGTGCTCACAAGATTGAGAAAGGGCAGCAGAAGCTGGTTAAGCTCCGGCACGCAGGAATGCGGAAAAATGGAAACATTGCCTTTGTCGGGGTCGAGTCCCGCCGCGATATAATCAAGCGCGAGATTAAGCGTGCACTCCGCGATGCGGTCGAAAACTTCGCGGTCGGTCAAAACCTGATAATCGGCGATGACGATAAACGTTTCGACGCCCATCTTGGCCAAGCGCACGCGGTTCAAAAGGGATCCGAATAAATGCCCGATATGCAGGTCGCCCGTCGGCCTGTCGCCGGTCAAGACGAGATGCTTTTTGGGATTTTTCTGCAAATCTTCCTCGAGGGCGCGGCTGCGCTGAAGCGAGGCCGTGAACGTGTCATAGGAGAGATTTTCGGGCGTTTTCTGTTCTGACATGGCGTATTCCTGAAAGACAATTATTGAACCTAAACCCTACTTTAGCCGGATTTCTTAACTTGGGAAGTGAATTTGGCTTTGGCCGCAGTTTATATTGGTTTTTCGCATGCCTTAGTGCTATTCGCAGGAATAACAGGGACATTATAAGCGAGGAGAAAGATGTTTCATCTGGACAGCGAAGATTTCCGATTAAAGTCCGGCTTGGCCGAAATGCTGAAGGGTGGCGTCATAATGGACGTGACGAACGCCGAGCAGGCCAAGATCGCCGAAGACGCGGGCGCGGTGGCGGTGATGGCGCTGGAGCGCGTGCCGGCCGATATCCGCAAAGAAGGCGGCGTGGCGCGCATGGCGAACATCGGCGTCATCGAAAGCATCATGAAAGTCGTTTCCATTCCCGTGATGGCGAAAGCGCGCATCGGGCATTTTATGGAAGCGCGAATTCTTGAGGCTTTGAAGGTCGATTATATCGACGAGAGCGAAGTTTTAACGCCCGCCGATGAAGAACATCATATCGATAAAACCGCTTTCAAAACCCCGTTTGTTTGCGGCGCGCGGAATTTGGGCGAGGCTTTGCGGCGCATCGGCGAAGGCGCGGCCATGATCCGCACGAAAGGCGAGGCGGGTTCGGGCAATATCGTCGAAGCCGTTCGGCATATGCGCACCATCATGAAAGAGATGAAACGCCTTACGATGCTTCGCAAGGAAGAATTGGCGCATGCGGCCAAAGAGCTTCAAGCCCCGCTTGAGCTTGTGGAATGGGTGGCGGAAAACGGCACCCTGCCCGTGCCGAACTTCTCAGCCGGAGGCATTGCGACTCCGGCGGATGCCGCGCTTGTGATGCAGTTGGGGGCGCAGGCGGTATTCGTCGGCTCGGGCATTTTTAAATCTGCCGATCCGGCGGCGCGCGCTTTGGCAATTGTGAGGGCGGCAAAGAATTACAACCAGCCCGCGAAACTACTTGAAGTTAGTCGCGCTTTAGGCGATGCTATGCCCGGACTCGATATTGCCAAGATTCCCGAATCGGAGATGCTGCAAAAACGCGGGTGGTAAGGCAGAACGCAAAAGGGCAGGGATCAGAAGGCGGAAAGAACTTCGCATCAGAATCATGAAAAGGATTGGCATCTTGGCTCTACAGGGCGGTTTTTCGGCGCATGAAATCGCGGTTTCGCGCGCGGGCGCGACGCCGCTTTTGATACGCGAAGCGCGCTCGTTCGACCGCGTGGACGCGCTGGTCATTCCCGGGGGCGAAAGCACGACGATGCTTAAGCTCTTGCATTACGACAATATGCTTGAGGCGTTGGAAAAATTCGCGAAGGAAAAGCCGATTTTTGGCACCTGCGCAGGCGCGATTTTGATGGCCAAAGGCGTTTCCAATCCCTCCCAGGAAAGCATCGCCGCGATGGATATCGACGTGGAGCGCAACGCCTATGGGCGGCAAAACGATAGTTGCATCGCGACCATCGAGCCGGAGGACGAAGATTTTAAACGCTCGGTTACCCAAAAATTGGAGGCGGTTTTTATCCGCGCGCCTGTTATCCGCCGTACAGGCAAAGACGTGAAAGTCCTTGCCCGCTACAAAGGCAACCCGGTTCTTGTGGAGCAGGGGATGCACATGGCCGCGACTTTCCATCCCGAACTTTCCGCCGCGCATTGCATCCACGCGCTGTTTTTGAAGAAGGTGAGGTAAAATTAAAAAATCCTAATAATTTTGTGTTTCATTGTTTTTAAATCATAATTAAATCCTTGCCATCCCGCACGTTGCGCTTTCGCACTTAATGGCTTTCTGACTTTGAAAATCTTAGGGGTTTGTATTTCTGAAGGCAAAAAATAAACTGCCTTTTTCCTATTAGAGATTAAAACCCAAAACAAAGAAAAATATATTCCCGATGACATCCGATCTTTTTGCGGTTTCCATGCCGCTCCAAGAAGTGAGTCTGGTATCAGCTCGATATTCTTAACCGTTGTTGTCTTCACCTGAGCCAAATATCCACAAAAATCGCAAATAATATCCGCACATTTGAAATTTGTCGGCAAG
>CAZFCA010000013.1:0-37152 GCA_964517415.1 uncultured Rhodospirillaceae bacterium | reverse complement strand
GCTCGCAAACGCCGCAATCGATGCATTCTTCGGGATTGATGACAAGCATATTTTCACCCTCGTAGAAGCAATCTACTGGGCAGACCTCGACACAATCCATGAATTTGCAGCGTATGCAGGCTTCGGTAACGACGTAAGGCATTTGATACTCCGATAGGCAGTTTATGCACGCATATAAGCATGTATGCCGTCAAGCGCAAGGGGTAGCTTTGAAGAGAGATATTTCCTATCTTGCCGACCATCCGCCGTCGATGGAATAGGCCGAGCCTGTGACTTGCGCGGCCGCGTCAGAGCACAGAAACAAGACGAGTTTGCCGATCTGCTCGGGCGTGGCGAATTGCATCGACGGCTGCTTTTCGGCAAGCAGTTTTTTCGACGCCTCTTCGTTCGACAGATGATCGCGCTGGGCGATGGCATCGATCTGCTTTTGCACAAGCGGCGTCAAGACCCAGCCCGGACATATAGAATTGCATGTGACGCCGGTTCCGGCCAACTCAAGCGCGGCGACCTTTGTGAATCCGATCAACCCATGCTTGGCGGAAACATAAGCCGCCTTTTCCGCGCTGGCGACGAGGCCGTGCACCGAGGAAATATTGATGATGCGTCCCCAGCCTGATTTCCGCATCAGGGGGATGGCGACGCGAGAGGTATAAAACGCCGCCGACAAATTCGTAGCGATCACCTGGTTCCATTTATCGACCGGAAATTTTTCTATCGGCGAGACAAACTGAATGCCGGCGTTGTTCACAAGAATATCGACGGAGCCGAATTCCTCTGCCGCATGCTTGACCATCGCTTCGGCCTGCGCCGAATTGCCGATATCCGCCCCGCTGTAATCGTACTCGCGCCGCAAGCCATGTTGAAACTTTTGAGCAATCGGCCCCCACCATTTAAGTTTAACGCCATGCTGCGCGATGTCTTCTTCCACCTTTTGCACCGTCTCGGGCGTATCGCCATAGCCATTCAGCATGATATGCACGCCCTGCTCGGCCAAAACCTCGGCAATGCCAAGCCCGATTCCGCTGGTCGATCCGGTAATGACGGCGGTTTTCCCCTTCAAATTTTTCATGGCCTTGCCCTTTTTGGTTGGAAGAGATTATAGACAACACAAAACAGACGCCGACCCAAAGGCCCACGCGCTCAACGGCGGCCTTCAATCTTCGTCCTTGATTTCATTTCTAAAATTATAAACTTAATGAGTCGTTAAAGGGTGGATTGCCTAAGCAAATGATGTTAAAAGCGCGGCGATATAGCATTTTTGAGGAAAAAACATGCAGGTCATTCTAGCCCAGCCTCGCGGTTTCTGCGCGGGCGTCGAGCGCGCCATCAATGTGGTTGAAATGGCGCTTGAGAAATTCGGCGCACCCATCTATGTGCGCCATGAAATAGTGCACAATCCGCATGTCGTCCAGCGCCTGCGGGACAAGGGCGTCATTTTCGTCGAGGAGACGGACGAAGTCCCCGAAGGCGCCGTGGTTATTTTCAGCGCGCACGGAGTCACGGAAAAAGTTGAATCCCATGCGCACCAACGTGGCTTGCAGGTTATTGACGCGACTTGCCCTCTGGTGTCCAAAGTTCATACCGAAGGACAGCGTTATTCCAAACAGGGGCGCGAGATCATCATCATCGGCCACGAAGGCCATCCCGAGATCGAAGGCACGCTGGGTCGCATTCCGGGCGCCGTGCATCTGGTTTCCGAAGCGGCCGATGTGGCTAAAGTGGATGCCAAGAATCCGGATATGCTCGCCTATATCAGCCAAACGACGCTGAGCGTCGACGATACGAAAGGCGTGATCGACGCCTTGAAAGCGCGTTTCCCCAATATCGTCGGCCCCGCCACAAAGGATATCTGCTACGCCACGCAAAACAGGCAGGGTGCTGTGCGCGAACTGGCCAAGCAGGTGGATGTGGTTCTGGTCATCGGCGCGCATAACAGCTCGAACTCGAACCGCCTGCGCGAACGCGCCGAGGAAGCGGGCATTCCGGCGTATCTGATCGAAGACGCCTCGCATCTGGACCCTGAATGGGTGAAGGGGAAGCCGCGCGTCGGCATCACGGCGGGCGCATCCGCGCCGGAGGATCTGGTTCAGGATTTGATCGAAACCTTGCGCAAAATCGAACCCGTGGAAGTTTCTGTCCTGCCCGGCGTGCAGGAAAACGTCCACTTCCGCATTCCCTTTTCGCTTATCAAGGCGGCGCCGCGATCCTTGCAATCATGAGCCGCAGCCTAGACCGCCTTCTCGATATCATGGCTCGCCTTCGAGATCCGAAGGGCGGTTGCCCGTGGGATTTGGAGCAGTCATTCGCGACCATCGCGCCGCATACGCTTGAGGAAACGTATGAGCTTGTCGAAGCGATAGAAAAGAACGATCCAGCGGCGATCAAGGACGAACTTGGCGATGTCCTTTTTCAAGTCATTTTCTACGCCCAGTTGGGGCGCGAGGCCGGATGGTTCGATTTCGATTCCATCGCCGCGCATGTCGCCGACAAAATGACGCAGCGCCACCCGCATGTGTTTGGCGAACGCAAAGCCGAAACCGCAAACGACGTTAGAAATATCTGGGAGCAGAACAAGGAAGCCAAACGCAAAACGAGCGCAGAGAATGAAGGCCGCGAAGCAAGCGTTCTGGATAATATTACCAGCAACCTTCCCGCCACAACCCGCGCCGTCAAACTGCAAAAACGCGCGGCAAGGGTCGGCTTCGATTGGGACAATGCCCGCGATGTTTTCGCCAAAATCCGCGAGGAAATCGGCGAGCTGGAACATGAATTTGCGGAAATGGATTATGAGAGGATGGATATTGAGAGAAGGAAAAATGACTCCCTAGAAGACGAATTAGGCGATGTCCTTTTCGCGGTCACGAACCTCGCGCGCAAACTTCACATTGACCCCGAAACAGCGCTTCGCCGCACAAACCGCAAGTTCGAGTCCCGCTTCCGTGGCATCGAATCCGCGCTCGCGAAACAAGGCCGCAAACCCTCCGACGCCTCGCTTGAGGAAATGGAGCGTTTTTGGAATCAGATGAAAAAGGAAGAAAAACGTTAGGAATGGATTCGGGATTCGGGATTCAGGTTTTGAAATATAAGCAGTTGTCATTCCGAAAAACTCCAAGCGCAGCGAGGAATTTATTCGGAATCCAGTCTGACTATCGAAAGAAATGCCGGTTAGAATTTGGGCGTGCTTTGGCGGCGCGAAATATCCGCGCAGACATCTCTTGTGGCGATGACGCCTGGATTTCGCACTCCCTATCACTCACTTGCAAAAAAAGGTTCCCAACTAAGCCTATGCGCACGCGTGTGAGTGACAGGAGATGAGGTTTCTTCTGCCTAAGCCTCCACCCCCCTTAACCATATCCAAAAATATTTTTACATAATCCCAAAATAAATCTTGCATTTATCCCACACGTGTGATACATCCCACCTTGCATCTTCACGAGGGATGCTGATTATGCGGCTCGTCACCCAGCTAAGCCTAGGATTGCGGGAAAGGGGAACCGATAGTCAAAGGCACGTTTGCTCAGCGGCTTTCGCTTGCGCGAAGCTCACATGTGAAACCTGTCTTATTTTTAATAGAGCTTATAAGGAGCTTGTTTTGAAGAAAGAATATGAAGGATAAAAACAAAATGAAATAGTTCCGCCGAAAATATCCGGTGAAATTTTGAACGATCCTCTCAACGTGTCATTCTGCGGCATCTCTCGCTGTGTCATTTATGGACATGTCACTCACTCGCATAAAGAATGTTTGATTATTCCCGTGCGAATAATTCCCGCCGCCAACGCATGCCCAAATTAAAACCAACATCCCTTTCGATAGTCAGTCTGGATCCCCGAGCCTCGCCAACGCTTCGCGTTGGCTCGCTCGAGGATGACACGGTAATTGATGGATGACGCCTGTTTCTGATTCCTGTTCCCTTCCTTCTGCTTCCTGTCTTACTGCCCGCCCAGAGCGCGTAAGACACGAATACGATCCTCTATAGGCGGATGCGTGTCGAACAAGCCCATGAACGACGGCGGATTATCGATAAACAGCTGCTCCACTTCCGGCGGGACGTTGGGAATGCGCGAACGCCCTGAAATTTTCTGAAGCGCTGAAACCAAAGCCTCAGGCGTTTTGGTCAATTGAACCGACCCTGCATCGGCCATATATTCGCGCCGCCGCGAAAGAGCGAAGCGCAGCAAGACGGCGAACAAATAGCCGATGGCCATCATGATCGCGGCCACCAACATGAACAGCGCCGCATTGCCGCGCCTGTCGTTACTGCTTTGGCGCATCGAAGCGAAACGCATATTCCGCCAAAGCATCTGCGCCAAAAAGGAAATCATGCCCGTAAACACAATCGCGATAATCAGAAGACGCACGTCGCGGTTCATGATATGCGAAAGCTCATGCGCCAAAACGGCTTCCACCTCCGCCTCGTTCAAATTCTGCAAAAGGCCGCGCGTCACGGTAATGCTGAACGAACGCTTGTCTATGCCGCTGGCGAAAGCGTTCATTTCGGGCACGTCGATGATAAAAAGTCGAGGCATGGGAATGCCGCGAGAGATACACAAATTTTCCAAAAGGTTATAAAGAACGGGGTTTTCAGATCGCTGGAGCGGCCTAGCGCCCGTGGCGGCGCGGATCATCGCGCTATTGAAAAAATAGCCGATCAGCATCCAAACGCCCGCAATGCCAAGAATGGTCGGCCAGAATTCCACAACCGCCCACACCGCTAAATCGACGGGAGTCTGTCTTCCGCTGGAATTGCCATAGAAATTAAAAGCCGCCAGAAAACGCGGATCGACATACCCGCTAGGCGCGGCATTGAGCGCCCCCATGACGAAAAAAATGCCCCACAGGATTCCCAGAAGCAAAACAGGGAAAGTCAAAAGCAGCAAAATGGACTTGATATTATTGTCCCATTGCCATGTGGAAAGGCCGATTGCCTTGGGCATGGCCAACCTTACGCGCCCGGAGCGCCGAACGAGACTTTAGGCGGCGTAGAAATGGCCGCCCGCTCGCCATCGCCAAGCGCGAACATCTCGGCTTCCTTAAATCCCAAAGCCGAGGCAAAAAGCACGGCCGGAAATTGCTGAACGGCGCCGTTGTATTCGGCAACGGAATTGTTCAGGAAACGCCGCGCTGCGGCTATCTTGTTTTCGATATCGCTCAGCTCGCTTTGCAAGTGCAGGAAATTTTCGTTCGCCTTCAATTGCGGATAATTCTCCGCAACCGCAAATAAGTTCGCCAATGCGCCCGACAAAGCGCCCTCAGCCGCGCCGCGCTCGGCCAGCGTATTGGCCTTCATGGCGGCGGCGCGCGCCTGCGTCACCTTTTCCAGAACGCCGCTTTCGTGGGCGGCATAGCCCTTCACCGTTTCGACCAAATTGGGGATCAAATCGCTGCGCTGCTTCAACTGCACGTCGATATCCGAAAAAGCGTTTTTGGTCGCCTGCCGCAGCGAGACCAGCCGGTTGTATATCAGCACGACGAAAAGAACGGCAACGACGAGGACAACAAGAAGTATGGTCATAACGACGCCTCCAAAAAATAAAGATATCTATTATATGCGTTTTGGCGCGGTTAAATGCAAGTGGCCTGTCAAACGTTCAACCAGCAGGCTGCTGGAAAACGTTTTAGGGGAGCACTGATGCAAAGAAAAAGAAAATAGGAGGCACGCCTGCGCGGGCATGACGACGATATTTTGTTGAAATCTTAATAAGTCCAGCGAGCGATAAGCTCTGAGCCCCCGCTCGTGACCCAAACGAGTCATTTCATTGGTCGTTTGGTATTAGTTCTCATAGCTTATCCCCGCAATCTTAATCGACTCGACTCCCGAAGGCGCGCGGACTTTGACTTCATCGCCTACACGCGCCTTAAGCAACGCCTTCGCCATAGGAGATTGCCAACTGATTTTGCCTTTGGAAAGCTCGGCTTCGTCCACCCCCACCAACTTGACGGTATGTCGGCTTCCGTCCTCGCGGATATACGTCGCGCTTGCGCCGAAGAAAATGCGGTCGCGGTTTTTCTGCATTTTCGGATCCACAACGACGGCGGACTCGATGCTTTTCGTCAGATAGCGTATGCGCCGGTCGATCTCGCGCAGGCGTTTCTTGCCGTAAATATAATCGCCGTTCTCCGAGCGGTCGCCGTTGCCCGCCGCCCAAGAGACGACTTCAACCACCTTCGGGCGTTCGACGCGCGTCAGATTTTTCAATTCCTCCTGCAAAGCGGCAAAGCCTCGCGGTGTCATATAATTCTTCACATGCGGCGAAGGCGCGGCTTCGGGAAGGTCGGCTTCCCCCTCATCGTCCGTGTCTTTCGTAAACGCCTTGCTCATGAAGCCCGCTGCTCCAGCATTTCTTTGATGCGCGCGGCGACAAGGCGCACGTCGTCCAATGGCGTATAATTCCAGTTTTCGATATGGCCTTTAAAAGGCCTGGTCATGCCGTCGTCGCGCATCGCCTGATGAAAACGGCGGAATTTATCCGAACCGCCCGGCAACTCGATAATCATGACGGGCTTGCCCGTCGAACAGGCTTCGGAAATCAGGTTCACGCTGTCGCATGTAACGACGATGGAGGAGGCCGCGCCCAACATGCCGTAATAGGGGTTGCCCCCCTGCCCATCCCAAATATAGGACGGCGTGTCCTTCAACGCTTCAGAAAGAATTCGGACATTTTCGGCGCCGGTGCGGCGCGAGGCTGTAATGAGCAAGCTGCCGTCGCGCCCCGCGATGCGTTTCAGCTTTTCCGCAATCCCTGCCATTTCCTTGGGCGTCAGGCTGTAGACCGAATTCGAACCGCCGATTAGAACCGCGATATGGGGCTTCGGCAATGACGCGAAAAGCGGCGCGAACTTTTCGGACTCCCTCAATAACATTTCGGTCGTCACGCGATGCAACGAGCCGCGCGTGGTCATCACATGCGCGCCCGAAAGCAAGTCGTGTCGAGGAACGACGACAAGATCGAACTTCGACGGATCAATCACCGGATTTTGAATCTGCACCGTAAAGGTTCCCCGCCCGCCTTGTTGTTTCGACAGGCGGCGCGCGAGAATCGAGGCAGCCGCGCCTGCCCTTCCCGAAGCGATGAGGATATCCGGCCAAGGCGGCGCCACGGAATCGCCACGATTGCTAAAGGCATACTCAAGTCCGTGACGCAGGAATGGGCTTAACTGTTTCCATGGGCAGCGCAACATAACCCGTTTGATTTTGGGCTGAAGTCCAAGCGCTTCCGCAAGCCCAATGCATTGATTTTCCATGCCGGCTTTACCATCAGTAATAACCCAGCATGACAATTGTGCATTGCGAACATCCATGTTTAACCCTTGTGAAACCCTATTTGACATTTGTCGAGACTGATAAAACAGATTTATGTTTATGTCAGCATAACGAAATTTATGGTATAATAAAACTTCAATATATTAATTTCTAAACTACTCGAACACCAACGCTGGAGCACAATGAAACTCGTCAAGCTTAACCGGACCGATCTTCGTATTTTGCGAGAGATGCAAAATAACGGAAGAATTACGAACGTCGCCTTGTCGAAGAAGGTCGGCATTTCTCCGCCGCCTTGCCTTCGCCGCGTGCGCGCGCTTGAGGCTGCGGGCTATATTCGCGGCTATCACGCCGACATCGCGCAGGACAAGTTGGGGTTCGGCATGACCGTTTTCGTCATGGTGTCTCTGAACAACCATGGCGAAAGCGATATCGCGCACTTTACAAAGCTGCTCGACAGCTGGCCACAGGTTCGCGAAAGCTATTCGATGACCGGCGATACGGATTTTCTTTTGAAAGTTGTCGCCGAAGATTGGGAATCTTATCAAAAGTTTCTATCGACCCAATTGAGTAGCGCGCCGAACATCGCGCATATTAAATCCATGCCTACCATGCGCCGCACGAAATACGCCCCGGGCGTTCCTATCGAGGAAAAGCTGGAGCAGTTGGGGTAATTGGAGGCGTCATTCCCGCGAAGCGGGAATCCATTTTCTACGCAATGAGATGGATCCCCGCCTTCGCGGGGATGACCCCATTATTTATGGCTGATAGGATTCTCATCTTCCTCGAATCCTGAATCCAAGATCTTATCCCTAGCCCCCGCTCCCCTCATCCATCATTACCAGAACCTTGTCCACACGGCGACCGTCCATGTCCACAACTTCGAAGCGCGCGCCTTCCCAGTGGAAAACATCGCCTTCCTTGGGAATATGCCCTAGGCGCTCCAGCATAAAACCCGCCAGTGTCTGGAAATCGCCGTCGTCGCGCATATCGGAAAGTCCCGTCAGGTCTTCCACTTCGTCCACAGGCATCATTCCGTCAAGGAGCCAGCTTCCGTCCTCGCGCTGAACGGGCTTGGCGACGGCTTCATCGTCACGCCCTGGAATTTCGCCGGTCACGGATTCCATGATGTCCGTAATCGTAACAATCCCTTCCACGCTACCGTATTCGTCCACGACGATGGCAATATGCTTTCGCTCGTTCTTGAACTGCTCCAAAAGGCGAATGACGGTCGTCGTGTCGGGAACGATCAGCGGCGGCCTCATAACGGTGCTGAGCGACAGAGAAAGGCCGTCAAAACAGTCATTGAGCAAATCTTTCGCGTGCACAATGCCCAGAATCTCGGCCATATCCGCATGCGCCACAGGAAAGCGGCTAAACCCGCTTTCGCGAATGATGGTTTTCTGCTCGCGCGGAAGCTCGTCGATATTCAGCCAGACCATTTCCATGCGCGGGGTCATGATGGTTCGCACGGTGCGGTCCGCAAGCCGCATCACGCCTTCGAGCATCTCTTTTTCCTCGGGCTTGAGCGCGCCCGACGCCATGCCTTCCGTAATGACGTCTTTGACTTCGGCTTCCGTCACCTTTTGTTCAGGCGGATTGTGAAGGCATAAAAGGCGCAGAACCGCGTCCGTGGAGCGCGACAAAAGCCACACCGCGGGGGACATGATCGCCTCGAAGATCTTCATAACGCGGGCGAGCCGCGCCGCGATGGGTTCGGCATAAGCAAGCGCAATCCTTTTGGGCACAAGCTCGCCGAGCACAAGGCTTAGGTAGGTCGCTGCCGTGACCGTCAGAACCAACGCCAAGGGCTCGCCCTTCGGCGCAATAAATGAAAATCCGTTCAAATACACCGCCAGTTGATCCGAAAGCGTCGCGCCGCTGAACGCCCCGATAAAGACGCTATTCAAAGTCACGCCGATCTGGACGGTGGAAAGAAAGGAGGAGGGCTCTTCGTTGATATCCAGCACGAGCTTCGCGCCCGGGACTTCGTCTTCGGCCATTTGGCGCAGGCGCGCACGGCGCGACGAGACAATGGCCAATTCCGCCATGGCAAAAAAGCCGTTCAGCAGAACAAGCAAAAGGACTATGCCGATTTCGGCGGTTATGGACAAGAAAAGAACCTATGGTTGTTATTTAAGGAGAAAGATATCCCCCTTGCGGGGAAGGGGAATTCTTTCAAACTCGAAAACCGATGTATTTTAGTTTATCACACTCATAAATAAAACCGGTTTATTTGACTGAGCCTAAGCTGTGTAAGAACGCTCTCTGCCGTCCTTCCTTGCCCCCTCAGTTCTCGTAAGGTCATAGCGCGGTCGCGCTTGGCAAAGCGGCGGCCTTTGTCGTCGCAAAGCAGCTTGTGATGGCAGTATTCCGGCGTCTCGTACCCAAGCAAAGCCTGCAACAGGCGATGAATATGCGTCGAAGGAAAAAGGTCCTCGCCGCGCGTCACAAGCTGGATGCCCTGAAGATGATCGTCCACGGTCACGCTCAGATGATAGCTTGTCGGCACGTCTTTGCGCGCAAGAACAACATCGCCGAATAAATCGGGGCGAGCCTGAATTTTCCCCTTATCGCGGTCAAAAAATTCAAGTGGACCCGCCATGCGCATGGCGGCTTCCATATTAAGCCGCCAATTCGCCGCGCCGCGTTCTGAAAACATTTCTGCGCGCCTGCTTTCGGACAAACGACGGCATATGCCCGGATAAAGAATCGTGCCGTCGTCGGCATGCGGCGCTTGCGCGGAATTTTCGGCTTCTTTTTCAATCTCGCGCCGCGTGCAAAAACACGGATACAAAAGCCCCTTGCCGCGCAAAATATCGAGCGCGGCTGCGTAATCCGCAAAATGCTCGGATTGGCGGCGCACAGGTTCCTGCCAATGCATGCCAAGCCAACGCAAATCCTCAAAAATGGCGTCGGTATATTCCGGCTTGCATCTGGCTGGGTCGATATCCTCGATGCGCAAAAGAAATCTTCCGCCTGCGGCCTCCTTGGCGGCAAACAAAGCCGAATAAGCATGGCCGATGTGCAAAAAACCGGTCGGGCTTGGGGCAAAGCGGGTCACGGGCATTATTTTCGCGCCTTTGCTTCTGCTAAAGCTCCCGCTTTTATGAAATCTTCCTTGGCATTATTCGGATTGTTTAAATGCCGCCAAACAAGGCCGCGCTGGCGAAGCGCCGCAATATCGTCGGGTTTCTTTTCAAGAACGGCGTTCAAAATCGTCAAGGCGTCCCAGTAACGCTCCGCCTCCTGATGGATTTGCGCCATCCCCAGCATGGCAACCGCATCCGCAGGGGCGATTTTCAACGAAGCCTTGAATTGCGCTACGGCGGATTTCACGTCGCTTGCTTTCAAGAATTCTTGTCCTGCCAGATTATGCATCAACAAAGCGCGGCCTTCGTCTTTCGGCTTTTGCTTTTCATAGGCCGATGCCAAAGCCCAGAATTCCCGCGCGGCGTCCGCATGCATGCCGCGATTGGCTTGCGCGAAAGCGCGGCATAAGTGCGCTTCGTTGCCGCCGCCTTTCTTAATCCATACCTCCGCCTCGAAAGCGGCCATGTCGGGCAGATCGTCGGCTTTTTTCAGGCACGCCTTCAATTGCGGGGATTCGACAAAAGCCGCCTGCCCCGCATCTGCCGCAAACGCAGCGCCTGAAGAAATAAGGAAAAGCAAAACAAGAAAGCGCATGCGGTTGTCCCTAAAATGGACTGCGTTAACGCGTCTTGACCTTCACAAACTTCCCCTTATCGCCCATCACGTACATCTCGCATGCGGCGATATCGAAGTAGCCGAGAACGACCTTCATTTTCGACTTCAGCTTTTTCAAATGCGCATTGGCAAGCGCGGCCATGTGCTGGCCATGCGCGATTTCGACTGATTTTGGATGGCTGCCTTCGCCGCAATCGCAAAGTCCCTTTTCGCACACGTAGGCTTCGGCCTTGCTCTTCCCCACCATCTTTACGGCGTAGCGCTTTTGATCGCCCATTTGCTTTAAAATCTTGCCCTCCAGCCCGTGCCCATGCGCATGGCCGCTGGCGCAACTGCAGGCGTTCGCGATGCATCCGCATTTGCCGTGCGCAAGAATGACCAGCGTTTCGACGCCCAGATGATGAGCATAGGTGATAAAAGCCTTTCCGGCTTCGCTGAGCTGCTTAGGATTGCTTTCGTCCTCCAGAGAATTGCCGATATTGCGCAAGGTAAAAAGCTCGCCCGGTTTCGCGTTGAAAAGAACGTCCGTCGGCACGCGCGAGTCCGAGCATCCGACGACGGCGATTTTTGGCGCCTGACCTTTGTGCAGCTTCGGGTTCGCCTTATAAAATTTTTTCATGTTCGCCGTACCGGCAGCGAGAATTTTCTTCAAATCAGCCATGTTTCTTGCTCCATTTCAGGTTGTCTAAAAAATCCAAGTAACTCGTCATTCCGCGGGGATAGTATTGGATTAGCAGCCGATGGCAAGGGAATTTCACTTGAATTTAGGCGGCTAAGTCCGAGATTTCGCAAAGAATTTTCTTAATCCCCGAAAGGCGCACGTCGAAATCTTCCCACGCCCGCATGATGACGAGTTTCTGGTCGGGTCTAACAATCACCGTGCCCTTCTGCCGCGTAATCCATGCCAACAATCTTTCCGGTCGCGCAAACGTATCCTTATGGAAAGAAAGCGTCGCGCCGCGCGAAGCGACATCGACTTTTGCGATGCCCGCCTTGCGGCAGACTTGCTTGATCGACACGGTTTTGAGCAAATTCTCCACCTCTGCGGGCAGCGGGCCGAAACGGTCGATCATCTCGGCCGCCAGAGCGTCGATCTCGGCATCGTTTTCGATATCCGCTAGACGCCGGTAAAGACCAAGCCGCACGTTCAGATCCACCACATAGCTTTCGGGTATTAAAACCGAAAGCCCCAGATTGATTTGCGGAGTCCAGCGTTCGGGCGCGCCTTCGCGGTCAAGGCCGCCCGCCCGCGCGGCCATAACGGCGTCTTCCAGCATTTGCTGATAAAGCTCCACGCCCACTTCGCGAATATGGCCGGATTGCTCCTCGCCCAACAAATTTCCCGCGCCTCGAATGTCCATATCGTGGCTGGCCAGTTGGAACCCTGCCCCCAACTGCTCCAGCGTTTGGATGACTTCGAGCCGCTGTTGCGCTGTTTTGGAAAGCGGCGCCGTCGGCGCATATGTCATGTAGGCATAGCCGCGCAGTTTCCCGCGCCCCACGCGCCCGCGAAGCTGATAAAGCCCCGCAAGCCCGAACCTATCGGCGCGATGCAAGATAATCGTGTTGGCGTTGGGAAAATCCAGCCCGGATTCAATAATATTCGTGGCCAAAAGCACATCGAATTGCCGCGCGTCGAAAGCGGTCATAATGTCGTCAAGCTGCGTGGGCGTCATGCGGCCGTGCGCCGTGATGACTTTCACCTCCGGCACAAGCTCGCGCAAGGAGGATGCGACATCGGCCAAGTCTTCGATATGGGGGCAGACGTAAAAACATTGCCCCCCGCGAAAATGCTCCCGCATGATCGCTTCGCGTGTAACCAAAGGATCGTAAGGCAGAACGAAGGTTCGCACGGCAAGCCGGTCAAGCGGCGGCGTGGCGATCAGGCTCAGCTCGCGCACGCCTGAAAGCGCAAGCTGCAACGTGCGCGGAATGGGCGTGGCGGTAAGGGTCAGCACATGCACCTCGGCGCGTAATTCCTTCAAGCGTTCCTTTTGCTTGACGCCAAAATGCTGCTCCTCGTCGATAATCAAGAGGCCGAGATTGCGGAAAGAAACGTCTTTTGCCAGCATAGCATGCGTGCCGATCACCACATCGATGCGGCCTTCCCTCATCTCCTCCTTAGTGCGCTTGGCCTCTGCCGCCGGAACCATGCGCGAAAGCTGGCCGATGCGCACGGGAAAGCCGCGAAAACGGTCTTTAAAACTGTTGAAATGCTGCCGCGCCAGAAGCGTTGTCGGCACGACGACGGCGACTTGCAATCCCGCCTCTACCACAGCGAAGGCCGCACGTAAGGCCACTTCCGTTTTGCCGAAGCCCACATCGCCGCACACAAGGCGATCCATGGGCTTGCCGCTGGAAAGGTCGTCCAGAACGTCCGTAATGGCGCGGTCTTGATCTTCGGTTTCCGCATAAGGAAAACGCGCCGAGAATTCCTGATATGCGCCTTCGGGCGCTTCCACGACTTCGCCTTTTTTAATCATGCGCTCGGCGGCGATTTTCATCAGCTCGGCCGCCATGTCCTTCAGCCGCTTTTTAACGCGCGATTTGCGTTGCTGCCAGCCCAAACCGCCCAGTTTATCCAAAGTCGCGCCTGATTCCGGCCCGCCGTAGCGCGTCAAAAGATCGAGGTTCTCCACAGGAACAAACAGCTTGTCGCCGCCATCGTAGATTAATTTTACGCAATCGTGGGGCACATTTAAAACGGTGACGGTCTTTAGCCCCTCGAAGCGCCCAATGCCATGATCGGCGTGGACCACGAAATCTCCAGCGTTCAGCGTGCCAAGCTCAAGCTGGAATTCTTTTGCCATGCGGCGTTTTTTCGGCGCGCGGACAAGCCGGTCGCCCAAAAGATCCTGCTCGGTGACAAGAGCAAGTCCGGGCGCGATAAATCCATGCTCAAGGCCAAGGATGACAAGGGCGACAAGCTGCGTATCCAGTTTTTTAAGCGAGTCGAAATCGGCTTCGTGCACTTGCGCCGACGTTCCGTGCGCGCGAAGCAATCCCGCCATGCGTTCCGCCGAACCGCGGCTATAACACGCAAGGACGGCGCGCCTGTTTTGCTTCTGCTGTTCGCGGAAGTAGGCTTGGAGATCGAGATAGAGGTCGTCCTCTTTTTTTGTGGCTCTGGAGGACGCGAAGTCATGGCCGCGTTGGGCTTGGCAGTCGATAAACTTCGAGCGGTCTATTCCCCTCCCCTTGCGGGAGGGGTTAGGGGAGGGGTCGGCGGTTGTGCTGCATACTGGCATCGACGAGTCAATCCCAACCTCAAACCCCTCCCCATGCCCCTCCCGCAAGGGGAGGGGAAATTCTTTCTTATTCCAACTTTTGATATGCGATAGGTTTATCCCCTCTTCTCGGTTAATTTCTGCATTCTGATCCCTACTTTCTGCCCCCTGCATTAAAGAAAGGGCTTCCGTTGCTTTAAACGGCGAAAGGATTGCGACGGCCCTGCCCTTCAAAACTTCGTCGATATTCGCTTTCGATAGATAAAGGGATTCCACAGGCGCGGGCTTGTAGGGAACGCTGGCGTCTTTTTTCTTCGCGCGTTTCGCAGCCTCGTAAAGGGAACGCCGCGCCTGATAAAAATCCTCCACCTGCTGAAGGCGTGAAACGATGGCGGCATCCGACTGATAATCGAAAACGACGGGGCCTTCGGGCAAATAATCGAAAAGGCTGAATAAGCGCGGATAAAAAAGCCCCAGCCAGTGCTCGACGCCGGCAAACTTGCCACCTTGCGAAACCGCCTCGTAAAGCGCGTCGCCGTCCGTCACCACGCCGAACAAATCGCGATAGGCTGAACGAAAATGAGCGATAGATGTCTCGCTGAGAATGACTTCCGCAATCGGCCCCAGATGGAAGCGATCCGTTTTATCGTTTGTGACTTGGGTCAAGGGGTCGAAAAGCCGGATGCTTTCGATTTCATCGCCGAAAAAGTCAAGACGCAAGGGCGCGTCGTAACCGGGCGGGTACAGATCGACAATGCCGCCGCGCACGGCGAATTCCCCCGCCTCGCGCACCGTTCCCGCGTTCACATACCCGTTGCGAGAAAGAAAGGCGCGTAATTTTTCAATAGGCAGCGTATCGCCGACAACTGCGGACAGGCTCGCTTGCCCCAGAATATCGGGCGGCAACGTTTTTTGAGTAAGGGCGTTGACGGTCGTCAGGATGACGCAAGGGCGGCGGAAATCCTTGCGCATTCTTTCCAAAGCGGCGATACGCAATGAGACCACATCCGCATGAGGCGAAACGCGGTCGTAAGGCAGGCAATCCCATGCCGGAAAAGGCACAACCTCGACTTGCGGGGCGAAGAAAGAAAGCGCGTCGGCCAGCAAAGCCGCCCGCGCATCGTCAAGCGCGACATGAATAACGGGCTTGCCAACGGTTTGGCAGACGATTTCGGCAAGCAGGCGCGCGTCGTGGCCTTCCGGCGCGCCCGCCAGAGTGACATGCTCTTTATCCTCCAAACGCCAATTACGCGTAAACATATTGCTTAATTATCCTCGTTATCCACAGACAGGGTTATATATTAAATGTATACCAAAATGCATTATCTCTGTTAAAGACTGTCATCAAACAATTCCGGATTTAATGGGCTCGCTAAATAATGTCCGAACTCGCAACCCTTCCCGCCCTTCGCGCGGTCTCTACCCCCGACGCTTACGGAGCCGCGCGCGTCGCGCCGCATAATATCGAAGCCGAGCAGGCTCTTTTGGGCGCGTTGCTTGTCAATAATGTGACCTTTGAAAAGGTAGGCGAATTGCTGCGCCCCGAGCATTTCTACGACCCCGTGCACGGGCGTATATACAACGCCATCGCCACCCTGATCAATCGCGGGCAAATTGCCGACCCCAAAACGCTTCGCGGGGCTTTCGAGCGCGATCCCGCGCTTGAGGCCGTGGGCGGCGCGAATTACCTTGTTGACCTTGCCGCCAATATCGTCACGATTTTCAACGTAGCCGATTACGCGCAACTTATTCACGACCTTTATCTGCGCCGCGAATTGATCGAGCTTGGCACCGATATGGTGAACGAAGCCTTCCAACAGGACATCGACAAATCAGCGACGCAGCAGATTGAAAATACCGAAAGCAAGCTGTTCGAGCTGGCGAGCGCGGGCGAATCCGACCGCAGCTTTGTGAAACTGGAACAGGCGTTGACGGTTTCCATCAAACTGGCCGAGGAAGCCTATAAGCGCGACAGCCATATCACCGGCGTCACATCGGGCTTTCGCGACTTGGACCGCAAAATGGGCGGTTTGCAAAGGTCGGATTTGCTGATCCTTGCGGGACGGCCTTCGATGGGTAAAACGGCGCTGGCCACGAATATCGCTTTCAATGCCGCGCATGCCTATTACAAAACGGAAGGCCGCGAAGGCGGCGGCGTGGCTTTCTTTTCTCTTGAAATGTCCAGCGAACAGCTCGCGACCCGCTTGCTGGGCGATTTTTCAAGCGTGCCCTCGGATAAGATCAGGCGCGGCGAGATCAAGAACGAGGATTTTTCAAAATTTCTCGAAGCCTCGCAGGCGCTTTCCCGCGTGCCCCTTTATATCGACGACACGCCCGGCCTAAGCGTCGCCGCTTTGCGCACGCGCGCGCGCAGGCTCAAGCGCATGAATCCGAATATAGGCCTTATCGTCATCGACTATTTGCAGCTTTTGCGCGGCGGCGGATCTCGGCGCGAAGAAAACCGCGTGCAGGAAGTTTCGGAAATTTCGCGCGGCCTTAAAACGCTTGCCAAGGAACTCAATATCCCCGTCCTCGCCCTCTCGCAGCTTTCCCGCGCCGTTGAATCGCGCGAGGACAACAGGCCGCAGCTTTCCGACTTGCGCGAATCCGGCTCTATCGAACAGGATGCCGACGTCGTGATGTTCATTTTCCGCGAGGAATATTATTTAATGCGCAACGGCGAGCCAAAGCCGGACGACAAGAATTTCGACAAATGGCAGCGCGACATGACCAACGCGCATAACATCGCGGAAGTCATCGTCGCGAAACAGCGCCACGGCCCTATCGGCACAGTGAAAATGCACTTCGACGGGCAATTCACGCGCTTCTCCGACCTCGAACAGAGATTTGAAGGCGGAGAGTAACCGCCCGTAACCCGCCCTTTATTTAAGCGCTCTGTGCAATATCAGGCACATGCTTGGTTAATGCGTTTTGCATTGCATCGCATTGAAATCCAAGAATATATTTGAATGCGCGTGGTTATTTTGTTAGGGATATCCCTATTATAATGCTTGGTTCAAATAAGAACGAACAAATTTAACGCAACATATTAGGCATATAAAATGGACAACCTTCACCAGAATTCATTCATCCCCGCCAAAGTATACGATATTCTTCGCGGCATTCGCATCGGGTCATGGGATTTCGAAGGCGCATCGATCCCGACCGAAGTCGTGATGCAGGGCTCTTTCAAATATGTTCTGGCTAGCAACGGCGTTTTTCGGGATATTTACGATATCGAAAAGGAAACGTCGGGGCACGGTCTTGATCAGATTTTCGAAACCTTCAAAATCAATCATAAGCTCGATGCGTCGGTTGCGAACATGCTGGACATGCGCCGCGACATTTATCTGAAAATCGTCGATGATTATGAATTGACCCTTTTCCCGTTCGTTAAGCCTGTCGCCAAATTTCTGCATCAGGGTGGCGTGTTTCGCCAGAACGGCGCCGAGCAATTCTTCCTTTCGAACGGCGATCACAAAGCGATTAAGAAAATCGCCGGAGACGCCGGCGTTTTTCCGCGCTATATCGACCGCATTTATGCAAGTGACAGCCCGGAAAGACTTAAATTTGCGGAGGAACGCGGACTTAATAAGGGAGATAAAGCAGCCTTCCTCGCCGCCTATTCCATCGAGAAAATGGTGCCGCCGTTTAAAATCCTCCTTGTCGAAGATAATCACAGGCATATCGAAAGCGCTCAAAAGCAGATGCGCGAAGTCTGGGGCGATCTTCTTTCACGGAAACCGTCCGTAAGCCGCCAAACCGGAGTCACGGAAGATAAGCTGGAAGTCCAAGAGTTCTATGTCCTGAATGAATTTAACGGCAGGCATGGATTTACTCCCAATACCGGCGTTGTCTTTCAAGGCTTCGCGCCGAAAAATTTATGCCAGGCTTTGGGGATGTAAGGGTTTAACGGCAAATTTTTATAGAAAAGCAGCCCGCCTACGTTCCTTTGGACCTTCGGCGCGGCAAATTTCAGGCTTCGCCTGAAATTTGGTGGGCGGTGAGAGTTTCGAACTCCCGACCCTCTCGGTGTAAACGAGATGCTCTACCGCTGAGCTAACCGCCCATCAATGATTTCGCTTACCAGAAAAAGCGTTAAAATACATCGGTTTTTTTGCCTGTTTTGAGATTTGCGCCTTTTTTCATATGGCAATGGTGTTTTTTGTTTTCGACCCGATGAATTCAGGGAGATTCAGCCTAGATTCCGGACAAATTTGCTTCGCAAATTTTCCCGAATGACAACTCTCTTTTGATGCCTATTCCTGCCTTCTGATGCCTGCGCTCTGCTTTCTGTCTCAGGTCTTCATGATCCATCTGTTCAGCATGGCGGCGATTTGTTCTTGTTTGAAAGGCTTGTTCAAATAATCGTCCATCCCCGCGTTCAGGCATTTTTCGCGGTCGCCCGTCATGGCGTCCGCCGTCAATGCCACGATGATCGTATGCTTATTGCCAGTGGCTTCCTCTTGCCGGATGCGGCGCGTCGCCTCGAAACCGTCCATCACAGGCATTTGGCAATCCATGAAAACGATATCGTATTTTTCCTGCCTGACCTTTGCGACTCCTTCTTCGCCGTTGTGGGCGACGTCGATGGTGGTCACCTCCATCTTTTCGAGGATTTTCTGCATCAACATCTGGTTGACTTTCATATCCTCGACCAAAAGCACGCGCGCCCCGATGAACGAGCCTTTTTGCGGCCGCGCCTGTTGATCGCCGCCTTGAAGCTGAACAATCATGCTGCGCGTGAGAATCCCCAGCTTTTCTTTCTTCTGAAAATTATCCCATAAAATCCTAAAGGCGTCCTGCAACTGGTCGGGAAACAAAGGCCGCGTCAGCAAAGCGGCGCGATCCGTGCATTTAAGGATGCGCGTGGCCGTCTGCGGCCCGAAAACCGAGGCGATAACGAACATGACGTGGCAAACCTCGTCTGGAATGGTGGCCGCGTTCATCAAATCCATAATCTTTTGTATGCCTGTCTTGTCGTCTATATAGACGAAGTTATAGGCCTCGTTATTCGCTTCCGATTTTTTAAGCTGCGCCAGAAAATCATTGGTGTCCTCGCAGAAACCCCCGATCATTCCCCAGTGCTTCAAATAATCGCCGATGATCTTCTTTTTCAGATCTCCCTCGACAAAGACAAGCACGCGAAGGCCGCGAATATCGATCCGCGGAACCCTTGATTTCTCGTCAGGCGGGCGCGGCAAATTGATGTCGAAGTGGAAGTTAGAGCCTTTGCCGATTTCGCTTTCGACCCTAATCTCGCTTTCCATCATGTGAATCAGCTTTTGACTGATGGCAAGTCCCAACCCTGTGCCGCCGAACCGGCGGGTGGTCGATTCCTCGGCCTGCGAAAATTTATCGAAAATATGCCGCAGATTCTCGGCAGCGATGCCTATACCCGTATCGCTGACACTGATGGAAAGCCGGGTGTCGCTTGCGCCTACGTTTCGGCTTCTTATATCAAGAAAAACATGCCCTTGCGGAGTAAATTTGATAGAGTTGCCGACCAAATTCAAGATAACCTGTTTGATGCGCAAGACATCGCCGATAAGAGTGCGCGGCGTCGCCGGGTCGATCCTGACGATAAGCTCGATGCCTTTTTCGTGCGCGCGCAAGACAAGCAAATCCGTAATTTCGGCCAAGGCCGCGCAGAAGTTGAATGTCACGAATTCCAGCTTCATGCGGCCGGCTTCGATCTTCGAGAAATCGAGGATATCGTTGATAATCTCCAGAAGCCCGGCGCCGGAATTGTAAATAATCTCCGCCCAGCTTCGCTGCTCCGCGTCCAGCTTCGTATCCATCAAAAGGCGCGCCATGCCCAAAAGCCCGTTCATCGGCGTACGGATCTCATGGCTCATGTTCGCGAGGAAATCGCTCTTGGCGGCGTTGGCGCGTTCGGCGGCAAGCTGCGCTTTCATCGCCTTGGTTTGCGAAACTTCGATTTCGCCGATGAAAAGCTGCAATTGCAATTCGCGCGCGCTGATTTCCTCCACCTGTTGCTCTAAAAGGGCTTTGTTCTTCTCAATCTCGATCTGCTCCAAAAGGGTTTCGGCGCGGTTGTAATTAATGCAATTGCCGATATGGTCGTTGCCCTTCAAAACAGCCGTCGCGAACCGATAGCAGCTGCCATAACCGCAGGAAAAACAATCGATATGGCGGCTTTCTTCATCCAACTTATGAAGTCTTGCAAAAACCTCTTCATATTGAGCTTCGGTAAAGACTTCCTCTTCCGTCAACTTTCTTTTGTCGATATAGGCGCGCAAGAAATCTTCCAGTTTCAGCTTGGCGTCGAATTCCTCGAAAAGCGAATAAACGACTTTTTCCCCTTCTACTCTTTCCTTTTCACGCAGCTTGGCGGCTTTGAGGCTGTTAATTTGCGCGTCGATATCGTCGATGCAGGCCGTTTTGCACGTGCCCGTTCCCAAATTGCATCCATGAGGGCAATTCAGCACGTCGAGGCATAACGGCAGGCTTTTGCCCTCCTGAATGCGGTCGCCATATTCGGACAGATAACGGTAGACATGATCGACTCCCTCGATCTGGCGAACCCACGCCTGCCCTTTTGTATGATATTCCAAATTTTCCCGCAGCCCCCCCGGGCGGCAAAAAGTCAGGCCGATGCCGCAGGAAAGATCGTCGAAATCCTTTTCGATTTGATTGTCCAGGCGGATGGAGTTCCGCTCCATATAGTCGCCGAGCTTTTTAAACGTGACGTTGTATGAAACGACGCCGCCGGTTTCCGTGAATTCCTGCGCCTTGCCGAGGCAGGGAGAAAGAAAAGCGATTTTGCCGGTCACGCCCGCATACTTGCTTAAATAGATGGCGGAACAAAGCGCAGGGCTATGCACCGGGGCGAGGCGATCGAGAAGTTCCGTCTTATGTTTTTCGATAAAGGATACGATAGGCGGGCACGGCTGGGCAATGATCGACGTTAACTGCTTTTCCTCAATCGCTTTCAGGTACGCCCATGTCGTGATATCCGCGCCGAAGGAAACGTCGTAAACAAAGGCGACCCCGAGACTTTTTAAATAACCGAACAGCTTTTTATGATTGGGAAAGTTATGCCGCACCGAAGGCGCCGCGATGACGACGATTTTTTCTCCGCGCGCCAGATCGGCGAAAAAGGCTTCCGTGTCGTCGACATAGTCGCGGGCGCCGTGCGTGCAGACGGCGATGCATTGGCCGCACTGAATGCACCGGTCGGGATGGATGCGAACCTTGTTTTTCCCGTCTTTTAAGTAGGAGACGTTCGCGCCTTCGACCGGGCACCTTGCAATGCACTTGTTGCAACCGATGCACTTGCTTTCATCAAGGACGATAATGTCGGGCATGAAAAACCGGTCAGACCTTGGGCGGCGGGAAATAGAAGCCTGAAAAGTCTAATTACGGATAGTTATGAAAAGGTTACTGTCGGGACGACATAGACAAAAAGAAAGTAGATTTTAATGAAAAAAGCCCATTAAAGTACGCAGACGCTGTGCGCAAAACTCCGGCAAAGTCTTGCCACTGCCATCCAAGATGGATCATCGATAGCAGGCCTAGGAGCGATTATCGTGAGAACAATAAAGTGGGCACTGGCGGAGGAACAGTTGATGATGGACTTGGCTTGCTGCGTGGGTAGCTGCGGCACAACAACTCACGGCTGTAGCCCCTATTTGCGCTCGGCCAACACGGCTTTGACGTTTTCAAGCTCGGCTTCGATGTCGGCAAGCATGGCCTTTTTCGCGTCCGCGCTCGCCTGAAATTCGTCTTGCGCTTTTTTCCCTATTTCGCCCAGCGGCTCTGCGCCCAGATTGAAACTTATGCCCTTAAGAGCGTGCGCATGGTCGCGCCACGCTTTTTCGTCGGCGTCGGCTAAGGCGGCGCGCAACCCCGTCACGCAATCGGCCGACGATGTGAGGAACAACTGGAAAAGCTCGGCCTCAATAGCCGAATCCCCGCCCGTTATTTCCTGAAGATTGCTAAAATTTATTGATTGTCCCACGCGTCGCTCCTTTATGGCTGCTAACGTACTTGTCGATATAATCGAGCACCTGTTTCTTGGTGTAGGGCTTCATGATGAAGCCGTCCACGTTGTTTTGCCTAGCGACGCCCAGCTCGCCCTCATACGTGTTCGCGGTGACAATAATCACTTGGGCCATAGGGTCCAGTTCCTTGATGGCGCGGGTCAGCGCGTGGCCGCTGCCGTCAAGCAAGCCCAGATCGATAAAGGCGATATTGTGAGCCTTTTTCAGGAAAAGATCCCACGCCTCGCGGATGGTCTGAACGGCGTCGACCGCCGGCGCCTCGCGCGTGCTTGTGCGGGCGCCGCGCAAAATCTCGCATAAAAGCCGCTGAGAGAAAATTTGATCCTCGACCACAAGGATTTGAAGCTGCTTGCGGAAAGGGCGTTGATCCCTAATTTCGATATAGGAGGTGACTTGCTCCGGCGTAACGGCAAAAATGCTTTTTGTGCCTTTGCTGTCCTTTTCGGTTTCTTCCTCGTCGTCGATATCGAACGGACTCGCGTCCACAGGAAGAACTTTAGGCGCCTGCGCGGATTTTTCGACTTCGGCTTCAAGGCTCGCCTTAAATTCCGTGCCGCGCGCTTTCGGATCCATGTAAGAAATGACGGCCAACGGCTCGGCCGCCATGCCCGCTTGAACCAGAGTGGCAAGAACAACGCCGCGGATATGCTTGTAGATGGCTTTCTGCTCGCCGCTCCACGCGATGTAGATATTTTTATTTTCCGAGAAATAAACCCGCGCTTCGGCCGCCTTCTGTATGGCCGGCATGACGGCCAATAGAAAGGCTTCATTCGTCATCGCTTTAAGGGTATGGCGCCGAATGCAGGCAATCCCCCAAATCGCATCGCCTTTTTTGGCGATTTCATCGACTAGAGAAATCAAAGGGGTAACGTTATCGAATTCAACTGCATCCATGGGAAACCGTGATTTTTTATGCGTCTAAGGGCAGAAAGAGAAGGACGGAAAAGGGAGATTCTCCGCAACTTTCGAGTTTAAATAAAAGGCATGGCACTTGCAACATTTTCAAGAGCGTAAAAGGATAACCATCTGATTATGATGCCTTTTCAAGGCAAGCGCACGAAAAAGGGGAGACGCCTGTCGTTATGGAAAAGGCGCGAACCCGCTGCGCCGGCATGCCGTTTCTGGGAGCGAAGGCGAAAAAGACGCCTCCAAAAAGTCCAGCAGAGTGTCGGCCATGAAATCGACCGCGCTATGAGGCTTTATCGGCCTTCCCCATGTCAAGAGGATCGTTGTGGTGTCAGGATATTCGTCCTTTAGAAGGATAAGATTTTCCACCCTGTCTTCCACCCAGAAGCATTGGCCGGGCAAAACGTTTTCACGCTTCATGACATTGAGAAACGGATAAACGTCTTCATCTTTCCTGATGTAGTTGGAATCTTCCCTGCAATAGCGGCGCTTTTTTGGAAAAAACGGCTCCAATTGCGTCGCGATTAAAACGCCCTTGACCCAAGCCCGCGTGCCGTCCGAAAGAAGGGCATGGGGAATCGCAAGAGATCCAAAGGCCGACGGAACGGCCGGATTATATGGGATAGAATCCCAAGCATTCCCGCAGGGAGGATAATACAAAACGCCGTCGCAATCAAAAACGCCCAGATCGCATCGCGATACCGCGTCGTGAATTTGTTCTTTTGTCCGCTGGTTCATGATGGATTTCCCTCTTGGCTAAAAGTGATGCGCTGAGAGTGCGCACTCTTTTTTGAAAGAAGGTCTGCGCCTGCCGCTTTGCGCGGCTGCTGTCGGCATGGTTTTAACTGTGGCAAGAGCGTCGAAAAAATCATGCAAATCCCTCACGACGTAGTCGACATAATCCGGAATTTTATCTGAGCCGGCTCTCCCGTGCGACACAAGAACCGTCATCATCCCCGCTTCCTTGGCTTGGCGCAGGTTTTTCAGGGAGTCGTCCAGCATCATGGAACGCGCGGCCTCATGGCCTTTGTCCTTTAACACTTTTGCGAAGGGCCTTGGCGACGCCGATTTCTTGTCGCCATTCACTCTTTCAAAGCCGCAGATTTGTTCGCAAGAAAAAAAACGCCCCAAGCCCAAATGGTTTAATACCTTTTTCGCCCATCTGGACGTGCCATGGGTCAATACGGCATATGATTTATCCTTCTCTTTGCAGTAATCTTGAAAGGATTGGAATGCCGCCGGAAGATTTTTATCAACCGGAATGACTCCAATAATTGGTTCGCAGTTCTCAAGATAGCGGCTTTGTATCTCTTCCTCAGAGACCTCTTCGTATCTGTCGGCAAAGATTTGCGTGCTGAAGCCGTGAGCTTTCCATGATATCCAAGCCATGCGAACGGCTTGTTCATGAGTCAGCCCTCTCTCAGGCTTAACAAGCTCTACCGCAGCGGCAGCCACGGCTTCCGCAAAAGCATCTTCGACTTTCGGAGTAATTGGATAAAATAGGCCATCGACGTCGAAAACGAAAAAGTCGCAGTCCTGAATGGCTTGATCAAGCGGGCGCACAAAATTCCTCAATAAAAATGGCTTTAAAGAGCGGCGATGCTACCCAAGCCGGTGCTGAAAAGCTAGCCGCTATATCATCGCCATGCCGCCGTTGATATGCAGCGTCTGGCCGGTGATGTATTGAGCTTCCTCGCTGGCAAGAAAAGCCACGCCCGCGGCCACATCCATAGGCTCGCCGATGCGGCCCATAGGGATGTTAACCTTAAGTTTATCCTTCTGCTCGTCGCTTAAGGCGTCCGTCATGGCCGAAGCGATAAATCCGGGCGCGACGCAATTAACCGTAACGTTGCGCGACGCAATTTCTTGCGCCAATGACTTGCTCATGGCGATCAATCCCGCCTTCGACGCGGCGTAATTCGCCTGCCCCGCGTTGCCCATCACGCCCACGATCGAGGCGACGCTGATAATGCGCCCCCAACGGCGGGACATCATGCCCTTCATCGCCGCGCGCGAAAGGCGGAAAGCGGCTGAAAGATTCACGTTCAGCACAAGATCCCAGTCTTCGTCCTTCATGCGCATGGCAAGGCCGTCGCGAGTCAATCCAGCATTGTTGACCAATATATCGATCCCTCCGCCAAGCTGCGCCTCGGCATCTTTGATCAAAGCGGCAGGAACGGCAGGGTCAGATAAATTTCCCACAGCGGTATAAGTGCCCTCCCCCATGCTGGCTTGCAAAGCCTTTACTCCGGCCTCGTTCATATCGGCCAAAACGATTTTTGCGCCCAATGCATAAAGCGTTTGGGAAATGGCTTTGCCAAGCCCGCCCGACGCGCCGGTGACCAAGGCGTTTTTTCCGGAAAGAGAAAACATGGATGGACTCCCTTTTATTGCTTAACAGTCGGCGAGATGCATGAGGCATTTAGAGCGGAAGGTCAATAGGGGCTGGGGTGATGTTAGAACTAACATGGCCTGTAGCTATTGTTGCAAGGCCGTCTGGATTTCGGGCTCTCGGCAATGCTGTCGCATTGCCTCGACCCGAGATGACAGTGCTTTCATTTTCTGCCCTAGCCCCTGCCCCCTAGCCCCTTATAAACCCTATACTTTTTATCGTTACCCTTGCATTTTTTGGCCGAAAAGGCTTAATCGTTTCAGAATCGACCGCTTTGCTGTTATAAGCAGCGAGTCCTAATCCTTCTGGGGAAAATCTTGACCGCACATGCCAAAAACAAGGCTAAAGGAAAGAAGCCGAGCACGGACGAGTGCGAAGTCGCACCCTCCGATGTAATAACGCCCGGTCGGCCTTCGACCCCTCTGCTTGATACGGTTAAGAACCCCGAGGATCTTCGCCAATTAAAGCCCGAGCAATTGCAGCAGCTCGCCGACGAAGTCCGCTTGGAGACTATCGACGCGGTATCGGTCACCGGCGGACACTTGGGCGCGGGACTTGGCGTTGTCGAGCTTACGGTCGCCCTTCATTACGTTTTCAACACGCCCCAAGACACCCTGATCTGGGACGTCAGCCACCAAGCCTATCCTCACAAAATCCTCACCGGCCGCCGCGACCGCATCCGCACGCAACGGCAGGGCGGCGGGCTTTCAGGTTTCTGCAAACGCGCGGAAAGCGAATTCGATGCCTTTGGCGCAGGGCACAGTTCGACCTCGATATCGGCAGCCGTAGGCTTCGCCATCGGCCGCGATTTCAAGAACAAGAAAAACAACGTCATTGCCGTTATCGGCGACGGCTCGATCAGCGCAGGCATGGCCTACGAAGCCATGAATAACGCGGGCGCGTCGAATTCGCGCATGATCGTCATTTTGAACGACAACGACATGTCCATCGCCCCCCCAACGGGCGCGATGAGCCTTTACTTGTCGCGCATTGTCTCGTCTAAGGAATATAGGGGCATCCGATCCGTCGCCAAGGAGTTCGGGAAGTTGTTCCCCCGCCGACTGACCGAAGCGGCGCGCAAGGCCGAGCGGTACGCCCGTGGCTTCGTGACCGGCGGCTCGCTTTTCGAGGAGCTGGGTTTTTACTACGTCGGCCCCATCGACGGGCACAATATGGAACACCTTGTCCCCGTTTTGGAAAACATACGGGACGATCCCGAGGGCGGCCCCGTTCTTATCCATGTCGTCACACAAAAAGGCCATGGCTACGCGCCCGCGGAAAAAGCGGCTGATAAACTCCATGCCGTTCTGCCGCATTTCAACATCGTGAAAACGCCGGAAGAAAAAGCCAAGGAAAAGCCGAAATCGTCACCGCCCAGCTTTACCTCCGTGTTCGGAAAGACATTGGCGCAGGAGGCCGAGAACGACGACAAGATTTTGGCGATCACGGCAGCCATGCCGGCAGGCACAGGGCTTGATATTTTCGGCAAGAATTTTCCCGATAGGCTTTTCGACGTTGGCATCGCCGAACAGCATGCCGTGACATTCGCCGCAGGTTTGGCATGTGAAGGCTTTAAGCCCTTCTGCGCCATATACTCCAGTTTCATGCAGCGCGCCTACGATCAATACGTGCATGACGTCGCTTTGCAAAAGCTGCCCGTGCGCATGATTTTGGATCGCGCGGGACTGGTAGGCGCCGACGGCGCGACGCACGCTGGCGCATTCGACCTCGCCTATCTGCTTTGCATCCCCGACACCATCGTCATGGCTCCTTCCGACGAGGTTGAATTGATGCACATGGTGGCGACAGCCCGCGCCGTGGACGATCTGCCTACCGTCATTCGTTTTCCGCGCGGGAGCGGCACGGGATTGCAAATGCCTGAGCGCGGAAGCGTCCTTACCATCGGCAAAGGCCGTATCGTCAAGGAAGGCTCCAAAGTCGCGATACTAAATATCGGCGCGCGCCTACAGGAATGCTTCAAGGCGGCGGCGACTCTTGACGCGCGCGGAATCAGCACCACAATTGCCGACATGCGCTTTGCCAAACCGATTGATTATGATCTTGTGAACCGCCTTTCGCATGCGCATGAAGTCCTGATCACCATCGAGGAAGGCTCGGCAGGCGGTTTTGGCAGCCATGTGCTTCACTATCTTTCCAATTGCGGCGCGCTCGACCATGGCTTGAAAATCAGGGTCATGACATTGCCGGACATTTTCCAAAATCAAGACACGCCCTACAAGCAATATGATTTCGCGGGCTTGAACGCTCCCCACATTGTTGCTAAAGCCCTCGAAGCCTTGGGCGCCAATGAAAGGCAAATCGCCGCCGCGATTGCCTGACAGAGAGCGGAAGGCAGGAAACAGGTTACAGACCCTTATGTGAGAAAATTTGTCTTGCCCGCAGGCGGGCATCCGGAATCCGATTTGGTTTACACTTGCAACCAGACTCGGATTCTTTGTAGAACTTCAACCCAATCTACCGCCAATCCCCGCACCATCGAAAGAACGCTAATGATCTCCACTCGCCGAATTCTGACTGTCCTTGCACTCTTCTGCATGTTTTTTTGCCTGCCCGCGCAAGCGGCTGATACGAAGGCGCAGGCTGTCGTCCGCAGCTTTTACGGCCAGCTTGTTGCCACGATGAAACAGGGCGATCAACTGGGCTTTGATGGGCGTTACAACAAATTGGCGCCCGCGCTCAGCGCCGCCTACAATTTTCCGTATATGACCCGCATGGCTGTGGGACCTGCTTGGGCGACGGCAACGCCGAAAGAAAAGGAAGAATTGATAGCCGCCTTCGCGAAATTCAGCATCGCGACCTACGCCAGCCGTTTTCCTTCTTTTGACGGCGAAGAATTTACAATCACGGGCGAAAGAACCTCCGGTAACGACATCGTCGTTGAAACAAAGCTGAAGCCGAAGGACGGCGACGCTGTGACGCTGAACTACCTGATGCGTCTTGACGAAAAGAAGGGCTATCGCATCGTCGATGTCTTCATGAACGACACAATAAGCGAACTTGCGACGCGACGCGCCGAATTCTCCTCCATCGCGAAGCGCGAAGGCATCGCCGCCTTGGTTAATTCATTAGGCAAAAAGTCAACCCAGATGAGCGCGCTGTAATACGCAAGCATGCGTTTGAAGTGGCTTTAAGCCGCGCTCAATTCAAATATGGTTAATTCCATTTGCGGTTGCGGGGTTTTCCTGCGACATGCAAATTGACAACACCCCTCCCTGAACGGATAATCGCCCTGCATTATTATTTCAGCGAGGGCTTATATGGCGGAGTATATTCTTTCCGAAGACACCATTAAAAAAATAAAACAGGCTGCAAGAGATAATTTCAGTGAAGATCATATTCATCCGGGCTATTACGCGGGAACTGTTCAACGGGAATTACCAAACGGGCAGACCAGCGAAACTCGCACACGCAGTTTGATAACGACACGGGGAGTCTTTAAACTTCTCAAGCAACAAATAATTGGCGCTTACGGTCGAGAGGGAAGCCGCCGCCAATGCCGATCACGAAACACGCCTGCATGCTTTTTTAAGAGCGGGATTCGCAAAGCGGGGAAAGGTTCCTCTGGCGTCCGCAAATGCGCAAGAAATCGCTCCCTGAATTCCAGATAGGAAAACAAATCGGACTTCGCATAATTCTCCGGTACACGTTGAATTTTTCGGAATAACGATTGTGTATTAATGACAGTCTTTATTCATTGAGTTCGGAAATTTAGAGTTGGAGCAATCAATGCCTACGGTATTATTGATGTCGCCTTTGATCAATCGTTTTTCCCATCAGAAGGCGTCTCTTATGTCAGGTTTTTTTGACAAAGACTTTGCCGGAAAATACGAACCCATAAACGGCGACCTCTCGGCTGCGGCCCCAAGCAAAAAGCCGGATAAGCTGTCCGCAAGAGAGGAGGCCTTTTTTCTCGATTCAGTTACGCGGCAAATTGCGAGGCAGCTCCGCGCGCAAAACCTTGTTCCCGATCTTATCCTTACTTCCCCCTCGCCCGACGCCAAGGATACAGGCAACATTCTTCAGGCCGAGTTGTCGCGACAAGTAGGATGGAAGATTCCATTTAAAATCGACGCTTCTATCCTGATGGAGCGAAAGATCGAAAGCGGATTGAGTTCGGTGGAAAGCCTGCTGGGCGCCATAGCCTCTTTGGACAACGATGCGCCCGACATGTATGCCACGCGGCGCGCCCTGGCGATTAGCAAAATGGTGCGTTTAGCGCCGGGCGAGACTTTGAATATTTTTGACTTCGCCGATTCTATCAACGGCTCGCCTAACAGACCGCAAAACGGGGCTGCCCCCACTATCGCGCTGGTGATCGTCGGCGAGACTTTGGCGAAGAAAAGTCTTTGGGCGCTGGCGACGCCCGAGGCCACAAAGGAGGTTATAAAAAGATACATTTCGCAGCAAATTATCGTCGTTCGCGGCAAAGAGAGCTGGAGAAAGCTGGCGACTTCCCGCGCAAAATCGTTGGAACAAATAACATTCGGATAGAGTTCGATGATGTTAGAAGCATAGAAGGAAGGGAGCAGAACATGAAGCATCTTTATCTTATGCACCACGGCGAACCCAAAACAATAGGTGAAAATCGAACCCTGACATTGCTGGGAAGAGCTCAAACCCAAGAAGTCGTCAACCAGATTATCAATTATGCCGATTTAAGCCAAGAAAGAATGCTTCCAAGACTTGTAATTGCATCACCCCGTCCAAGAACCTTGGACACGGCAACCGTGTTTTTAAACCAGCTAAATAGGCGCGGACATCACGCAAAAATGATCTCCGATTTTAGACTTAGCGAAATCGAAATAAACAACAAAACCACGCCCTATACGCTTTTTGACGTTTTAAAGGATATCGATGAAAAATATTCGTCTACCGCAATTGTGGGTCATCAAGCCCAGATGGGCAATGCCCTTTTTCTTTTGACGGGCAGACGCTGGCAGTTCAATTACTCCTACGCAGCTCTTGTTACCTGCAATAACGGCAATTGGGCCCAAGCGGCCACATTTCGAAGCGCGAAAATAGCAAAATTATTCAGGCCGGGACACGCTCCTTTATAGAACAATTATGCTATGCTGGACGACATGAAATCCCTTCTTTTCATGCGCCATGGCGAGCCGGATTATAAAAGCGATACCCGCGCGCTTACGGCTCGCGGCGTCCGCCAGGCGCAAAGCGTTTCGCAGCAGGCATTCGACTTCGGCTTCCAGCCGCAACTGATTATCAGCTCCGATCTTGCCCGCGCCTCCCAAACGGCAGACGCGTTTGCCGACATCATGCGGCAAAACGGGGTTACGGCCAAACGTCTTGCTGACGCGCGCCTCAGGGAGATCGAATCCTGGCCGAAAAAGAAACCCGGGGCGCAAGGCATTCGCGCCGTTCTTTCGGGGCTTGATAATGCGCTTCAGTCCGTGGCCGTCGTCAGCCACAGGGACGAGCTTTCGCAAGCCGTCTATCTTCTCACCGGCAAAACCGTTTCCTTCCGCTTTGCGAACGCCGCGCTTATGGCCTGTTATGAAGAAAAATGGAGCGCGAACGTCGCTTCCTCACTCAATGCCTTTGAAAGGTTTTTTGAACCGAAAATCATATAAAACGGCTTTCTTTTCACCTTGCTTATGACATAATCCGCGCCTAATTAATCTGCGCGCATAGGCAAAAACGTTGAATTTATGATCCGCCGCCTTATCCCCGTCACCGTTATCGTTCTTCTGGCGAACTTCGCCGTTTGGGCGCTTGTCAACCAAAGCGTCAGCGAACGCGCGTGGGGCGGCGTCATCAACGGCCTGTCCTACAGCGGTTATCAGGCTGGCAACGAAAGCACGCGCCTTTCCGATGCCGAAATCGACAAAGACCTTAGCGTTCTCGCAGGGCAATCCTTCACCTTGCGCACCTATGGCGTCAGCGACGGGCTGGATCGCATACCTGCCCTTGCTCAAAAATATAACCTCGAAATCAATTTGGGCGCATGGATGTCGCCTGACGACGCCAAAAACCGCGAGGAACTGGCGCAGGCCATCAACACGGCGCAGGCCAATCCTAACGTCAAGCGGCTGATCGTCGGCAACGAATCCCTTTTGCGCGAGGATGTGACGATAGACCAATTGCTTGGCTATATCGAAACCGCCAAGCGGCAAGTGGAAATCCCCGTATCCACGGCCGAACCGTGGCACGTCTGGCTGAAATATCCGCAACTGGTGGACAGCGTCGATTTCATAACCGTGCACATCCTTCCCTATTGGGAAGGCGTGCCCATCGACGGCGCGATGGGCTATATCATGTACCGCTACCGCCAACTGGCGACGGCCTATCCGCACAAGCATATTTTCATCGGCGAAGTCGGGTGGCCCAGCGAAGGCCAGTGGGATCGCGGCGCGGAGCCGTCCTTGGTCAATCAGGCGCGGTTTACGCGCGACTTCCTTGCGCTGGCCAGCGCCGAGCGGCTTGATTATTCCATCGTCGAAGCCTTCGACGAGCCGTGGAAACGAGCGATAGAAGGAACCGTCGGAGCGCATTGGGGCTTGTGGGACGCCGATCACAAGCCCAAATTTTCCATGAGCGGCTCTATCGCGGAATCCTCGCGCTGGCTGCAAGGCTGCGCCCTCGCCTCCCTTTTGGCCTTTTTGCCCATTCAGTGGTTCGTGCGCCGCAAGCAATACCTTAAATTCAAAGGCCAGCTTTTCTACGCCGCGCTGATCCAAGCTGTCTCAAGCGTTTTTATATGGACCATCATGGCCGCCATAGCCGAGCGCATTTTATCGGGCGATATGGTCGCTTGGACGGTGCTGCTGGGCGCGCAAGCCGTTTTGCTTATCCTTCTGCTTGTCGATGGTTTTGAACTCGCCGAAGTGCTGTGGACGCGCAAGCAAAAACGCCATTTCGAGCCTTATAAAGATTGGGTTCCGCCGCCCGACGCGCCGAAGGTCTCCATCCACGTGCCCTGCTATAACGAGCCGCCTCAAATGGTGATCGAAACGCTGGATGCGCTTGCGCTTCTGGATTACCCGAATTTTGAAGTGCTTGTGGTGGACAACAACACGAAGGACGAAGCCGTTTGGAAGCCTTTGGAAGAGCATTGCGCCAAGCTCGGAGAACGTTTCCGCTTTTTCCATTTGCCGGAATGGCCGGGCTATAAAGCGGGCGCGTTGAACTTCGCTTTGCAGCAAACCGCGCCCGATGTGGCCTTTATCGGCGTCATCGATAGCGATTATTGTGTCAATTCCGACTGGTTGAAAGCGACTATCCCCTACTTCACTAAGCCCGAAGTCGCGTTCGTCCAAGCGCCGCAAGATTATCGCGATGGCTGCGAGAGCGCCTTCAAGCGCATGTGCTTCTGGGAATATGCGGGCTTTTTCCATATCGGCATGGTCCAGCGCAACGAACGCAACGCCATCATCCAGCACGGCACGATGACGCTGATCCGTAAAACGGCCTTGCAAAACGTCGGGGGATGGGCGGAATGGTGCATTTGCGAGGACGCCGAGCTTGGCCTGCGCCTGTTCCAGAACGGCTATGAAGCCGTCTATATGAACCATTCCTTTGGAAAAGGCCTAATTCCCGACAGCTTGGGCGCCTATAAAACCCAGCGGTTCCGCTGGGCTTACGGCGCCGCACAGATTTTAAAGCGGCATTGGCATTCGCTGGCGGAAGGCGAACAACTGACGCGCGGGCAGAAGTACCATTTCATCACGGGATGGCTGCCGTGGTTCGCCGACGCTGCGCAGCTTCTTTTCGCTTCAGCCGCTATTATCTGGTCGGTTCTTTTAATGCTTAAATGGGTTGAATTTCCGCCCGCCGTTTTCCTTGTGCCGACGCTCAGCGTTTTCGTCTTTAAAATCGTGGCCTCGTTCCTTCTTTACCGCGCGCGCGTCAAATGCGGCTGGCGCGACCGGTTGGGCGCGGCCGTGGCAGGCATGAGCCTTTCTCACGCCGTGGCGCGCGCCATGTGGCAAGGCATGTTTACTTCGGGCAAACCCTTCTTCCGCACGCCGAAATGCGCCGATAAGGCTCCGGCACTGCAAGCCCTGTTGATGGCGCGGGAGGAATTGGCGCTGCTTGTTCTTTTGATCGCAAGCGCGATTGCTATTTTATGGAAGTTCGAGACGACAAACCGCAACGCCGTTTTATGGGCAGGCATGCTGCTTGTGCAAACGCTGCCCTATTGGGCGGCCTTTGCGCTGGCTGTCGTCAATGCATTTCCGAAACTCTTTTCCAGAGCTTCGTGGAGGCAAGACGGGTGTTCCATTTCGGAACCTGAAGGACGTTAAAAGCAAGTGTTCTAAATTCTATGTATTATTTTGGAGTCATGCTTAACGCCTCCCCGGGCGTTAACAAGACGAGCCAAATGAACAGATACAGTGCCTTAAATACTTTTTCAGAAGCGAAATATCTGCTGAATGACAAAACAAGGCAACTTAATCCGTTTTACGACCAGCTTGAAACCGCTTTTGAAGAAAAGCTCACTCTTGGAAATATCAAGCAACTTCAGAGCACCGTGTTTGCGCACCATCATGATATGGTCGCGCTGCGGAATTCCTTTGACGCTATCAAAGGTTCCGATAAGTCGTGCGTAATCGATGACTGGAATACCGCCCGCAGACAATGCGAGAACCATATAAAAGAGCTGAGATATTATGAAGGCAGACTGACGGATGAGCGAAAAGAGATTATTCAGGAGAAAGAAAACAAAATACTTTGGCTTGACTCTATCTTCTCTTATGCATTCCTTTATCCGGCTGCAGCAGGCGGGGCAACAAAACTAATTCCAGGCATCCACGATGCGATTCCAATATTTTTAGTTCTTTTTGTGGCTTCAGCAGGACTAACCTATCGCTATATGAAAGGACAAGACGAAGGAAAGAATGGTTGGCTCCCCTGCAATGATAACCAATCAAATAATTCGAAACCTGAAAGGCAAGATAGAGAAAAAAACTACAGCTATAGGAAGCGACTTCAGCCCTAAACTCACTTTAAGCCGAAAAGGAGACGCAGCAGAAAACTATCTTGAGCAGGCCGTGAAGGAGCATATTTTGCAAGAACAATACCGGCGCCAATACCCGTTAGGATCGCGCCCGCGCCTACAAAAATCAAAATTTTTTCATCGATCATGTTTACCCTCCAAACGAAATTTACCCCTATTTAACCAACCCCTCAAGTTCTCATCTCGGTTAAAATACTTTCTGCCTCTTCGGGCGGCAAAAATGCAAAATCCGTCAATCCTAAAAAATTAATATAAAGTAAATATTGCAGCTTGACTCGTTAACCTTGTTGGTGCAGCAAAAAGCCCTCTTGTGCACATCCCTTGCGAAGCATACGCGCGTTTACCCTGCATACGGGCTAATAGTCTTGCCTCCTTGCTTTTGACACAAACTATTATTTATTAATCAAGGGCTTAGGTGTTATGCCTTTTTTTTAGGCAAATGGAGGCAAAATACGCTTTTATGGGCGAATCAACTGCTCTTAAGGAAGTTAAGCACAAAGTTATCCACAGTTTTGGGGGATAAAAAAAACTAGGAAATGGCGGCTTTTATTTACAGGAATTCGACCTTTGCCTGAAAAAATTACATCCATGGCTTCGATCAAAACAGGCTTTGACAACGGCTCTGCGATCCTGCGCGAGCAGATTAAAACCCTGCCCGAAAGCCCGGGCGTCTATCGCATGATGGGCGGCGACGGCGCGCCGCTTTATGTGGGCAAGGCCAAGAGCCTTAAAAAGCGCGTAGCCTCGTATACGCAACGCGCGAGGCTGCCTGTGCGCCTGCAACGCATGGTTTCGCAGATCCAAAGCCTTGAGATAACGGTAACGCGCACGGAAGCCGAAGCCCTATTGCTGGAGGCCAATTACATCCAGCGTTTTCTGCCGCCATTCAACATCCTGCTGCGCGACGACAAAAGCTACCCCTATATCTTGATCACCCGCGACCACGATTTCCCCCAGATGGTGAAACATCGCGGCGCGCAAAAGCGCAAGGGCTGGTATTTCGGCCCCTTCGCCTCGGGCATGGCGGTGACGGAAACGCTGACCCTGCTCCAGCGCGGTTTTAGGCTTCGGAATTGCAGCAATAGCTTTTTCGCCAACCGCTCGCGCCCCTGCCTTCAGTACCATATCAAACGCTGCACGGGTCCCTGCGCCTGCCCTGTCGGCAAGGAGGCATACGCCCAGCAGGTCACAGAGGCGGTGGATTTCCTGAAAGGCAAAAATCAGGAATTGCAGAAAAAACTCGCTGCGCAAATGCAGACCGCCAGCGACGCCCGAGATTACGAAAAAGCCGCCGAGATCCGCGACCGCATAAAAATTCTCACGTCCATCCAGTCTCGCCAAAGCATCCATGTGCGGTGCCTGAGCAACGCCGATGTGATGGCGCTGCATCAAAGCGGCGGCAAAACGGCGGTGCAGGTTTTCTTTTATCGGCAAGGGCGCAATTACGGCGCGCGCCTGTTCACGCCCATCCACGACAGGGATCAAGACCCAGCCGAGATTCTGGGCGCGTTTATCGCCCAGTTCTATGTGGACAAGGCGCCGCCACCCCTGATTTTGGCCAATATCGCGCCGACCGACGGCGCGTTGCTTGCCAAAGCTCTTGCGGAGCGAACGGGGCACGGGGTTCGCATCGCCCTTCCCAAGAGCGGCGACAAGAAAATCCTCGTCGAAATGGCGCGTAAAAATGCCGAAGAAGCGCTTGCCCGCGCGCTTTCCGAAAGCAAGGAACAGGCGCGGCTGCTCGCGCGAGTGGCGGAAATATTCGGTCTGCCGGAATCCCCGAAACGCATCGAGGTTTACGATAACTCGCACACCTCGGGCACATACGCGGTGGGCGCGATGATCGCCGCCGGGCCGGAAGGATTTTTGAAAAAGACCTACCGCAAATTCAATATTCGCAACGACAATGCGGCCGACGATTTCGCCATGATGAACGAAGTTTTGAACCGCCGCTTCAAGCGCCTGATCGACGAAGATCCTGAGCGATCCTCCGGCCTGTGGCCGGATTTGCTGCTTATCGACGGAGGGCAAGGGCAAGTGAATAAAGTCTGCGGCGTTCTGAACGAGCTTGGCATTCGCGATATCGACGTCGTCGGCATCGCCAAGGGGCCCGACAGGAACGCCGGATTGGAACGCTTCTTTATGCGTGAGCGCGAGCCTTTCGCCCTGCCCTCGGGCGACCCTGCCCTTTATTATTTGCAGCGCCTGCGCGACGAAGCGCACCGCTTCGCCATCGGCGCGCACCGCGTTCGCCGCGCCAAGGCTATTGGCGCATCGCGGCTTGACGATGTGCCCGGCATCGGCGCGAAACGCAAAAAAGCGCTGCTTAACCACTTCGGCTCGGCCAAGGCCGTGGAAGCGGCGACGATGGAAGACCTTTCCCGCGCGGAGGGAATTTGCCGCAGCACCGCCGAAAAAATCTGGAACTTTTTCAGGAAATAAACATGATTCGCGTAAACTTTTTTCGCCTGCGTGAAGAACCTGAATTCCGGCGCAGGCCAAATATCACTGGAAAAACCATTAAAAATAAGCAAAATAGCTTGTTGCGCTTTGCGTTTTCGGCCTTTATACATAGCCCCCATTCCCTGGTAGCTCAGCGGTAGAGCAGGTGACTGTTAATCACCGGGTCGGCGGT
>CAZFCA010000012.1:0-41990 GCA_964517415.1 uncultured Rhodospirillaceae bacterium | reverse complement strand
GCGCGGACATTATCGAGTCCGTAGACTCGCGCGACGCCGTCGCCGACCGACAGAACTTGCCCCACTTCGGCGATCTCGGTCGTCGTGCCCAAATCGGCGATCTGCTTTTTCAAGACCGAAGAAATTTCAGAAACGCGAATATCCATAAGTGCTCCCCTTTCTGTGCCTTAAGTTACACAGCTTCCTTTTCTGCTTTGAGTTTTCTTTCCAAAAGATCCAACTTCGTTTTCACCGAACCGTCGATAAATTGCGACCCGACTTTCACCGTCAAACCGCCGATGATCGACGGATCGTTGATCATCGACAGGCGCACCGTCCCCTTGATCGCTGAAGACAAAAGCGATGACAGTTTGTCCCGTTGCTCGTCCGACAGAGGCTTTGCCACGCGTACATCTGCGCGGAACTCGCCGCGTTTGGCGCTGACGGCGTCCATAAATTTTTCAATCAGCAAAGGCAAAAGGTTCAACCGGTGGTTTTGGGCGAGAACGGCCAGAAAATTGGCGGTCAATTTATGCAACTTGGCTGCGACTGCGGCCTTTGCCACCGCCTTTCCCGCGTCTGCGGCGCCGATGCGCGGATCGGTGGCGATAAAGCGCCATTCCGCGCTGTCTTTCCACAAGCCTTTCAAGGCGGCCAGATCGGCAAGAACGGCGTCCAGCGCGCCTTTCTGTTCGGCAAGCTCGAAAAGCGCCTCGACATAACGCGCGGCAAGAATTGCGGTTTCGCCGGCGACGGCCAGGGTGGAAGAATCGGACACGTTCAAAAACCCTTCGGATTGATTTTGTCTCGCGCATCAGATAGCAAAGCCGCTCCTTCGATGCAACTGGAGTCCTTGGCTTTGATTCGCAATTTTCAAAGAAAAAAGCAGGCGCAAAAAGGAGTCCTTTGAGGGCGGCAGATAACTGCCTAAAAATTAGGCAGAAATGGCCGCTATATTCGCCATAAAAGAGAAAGAATCGCCTATATTTTGGCTTCATCAATGACTATAAAGGGCTGAACTTATCCACAACGACAAGGCATGATAGGCAAAGGCAATGATCGATTCCACGTTTTCTCTGCTTCCCGAGGATGAGGCCAAGAAGTTTCTCTCGGCCATTGCCGTAGACATGGCGCCCGTCACGCTTTCGGACCAAACGACCGTTCAGGTCGCGGAGCTGCCTTTTTACGACGCGTTTAGGCTCTATGCCGTCAGCGACGCCGCCCTGCCGCAGCCCAACACGCGCTATATGCTTTATAAGCCGGGCGATTTGAGCCGTCTGGATTGGACGAACGAACCGATTTACAGCGTCAACGAACGCGCGCCGATCAAAGTCGACCGTAAGACCGCCATTCCCTATGCCCGCTTTTTCTTCCATTTCGTGCGCGGCCAGTTGGGGCGCTTTATCATCGTCGAAAAGCCGGAGGAGGTCGTTTGGCTTTCGAACGCCACGGACGAGGAAAAGGCCAAGGTGAACGAACGCCTGATGCCCATCACTTATAAAGGCATTGGCCGCGATAACCTTTTGACCTTGACGGCGACGGTCGTTTTCAAAAACGCCCTTTTCAAGACGGATATCAAAGTCGCGCCGTTCGAGATGGACGTTTTCGATGCGGAGCTTAACGCGCCCGAGCATTTCACCATCGGCCAGATGAAGCTGACCAACGAGGATTTGCTTCTTGAAGACTTGAATGTGCCAGTTGATCCGCCACCCGGGGAATTCGGCTAACTGATCTTGTGATGTTGGCCTGTAAATTGCCTAGTTTCGGATTTTTTCTGCTCACGTGCGTTTCACTGCGCGGCGCAAAAAACCCTAAAAAAGACGATTTTCGACCCAACCTGACGAAGTGCCGAACAGATTTAAAACCAATAAAGCTGTTTTTTATTATTTCATGACCCCCGCCGCCCGTATTAAAGCAACGCTTGAATTGTTGCAGGAAATCGCCGACACGCCCCGGCCTGCGGATGCGCTTGTCAGCGCGTATTTCCGCGCGCGCCGTTATATTGGCAGCCATGACCGCGCGGATATTTCAACGCGGCTTTATGCGGTGATGCGGCATCAGGCGCGGCTCGATTGGCGGCTTAAAAAATGCGGCGCGGCGCGCGCCCCTCGGGAAAGGCTTCTGGCGTGGCAGGTTCTTGGCGAGAGTCGCAAAGTCGAAAGCATTGACGAGATATGCGCCGGCGGCAAATTCACGCCCGAGCCTTTATCGAAAGAGGAGCGCGGATGGCTTCGCCAATTGGATGGCGGAACGGTCGAACATCCGGAGATGCCGGAAGTTGTTTTGGCTGAATGTCCGCCGGAGATGGAAGCGCCGCTTCGGCAGAAATTCGGCGAAAACTTCATGCGCGAGATGCGCGCGATGCAGGAGCCTGCTTCGCTGGATTTGCGCGTAAATCCCCTTAAGGCTGCGCGGGAAGACATTTTGAAAGATCTTTGCAAACGCGGCTTTCGCGCCGAACTTTGCGCCCATTCGCCTTGGGGCGTGCGTGTTTTTGAACGCCCGTCTTTGAACGCCTTGCCGATGTTGAAAAACGGTTTTGTGGAGATACAGGACGAAGGCTCGCAGCTTGTGGCCATGGCTGTTGACGCCAAGCCCGGGGAGCGCATATGCGATTTCTGCGCGGGCGCAGGAGGCAAGACTTTGGCTCTGGCGGCGATGATGCGCAATACCGGCAGGATCATGGCATGTGACGTTATGGAAGGCAGGCTGGCGCGCAGCGCGGAGCGTTTTCGCCGCGCTGGCGCGCATAATATCCAAACCCGCGTGTTAAAAAGCGAGCGCGATCCTTGGGTGAAGAAGCATAAAGCGAGCTTCGACCGCGTTCTTGTGGACGCGCCATGCAGCGGCGCGGGCACTTGGCGGCGCAATCCGGACGCGCGGTGGCGCGATTTGGGGCCGGGAGTCGAAAAGCTCGTTAAAACGCAGGCCGATATTTTGGACAGCGCGGCGCGGCTGGTGAAGCCGGGCGGTAGGCTTATTTATGCGACGTGCTCGCTTTTGGCGGAGGAAAACGAAAAGCAGGCGGAAAAGTTTTTGGCGGCGCATGCCGAGTTCAAGGCGGCTGCTTGCGGTCTGGAGGGGGGGGTGTATCTTTCCCTGTCTCCCGCGCGGCACGGAACCGACGGTTTTTTCGCGGCGGCGTTTGAGAGAATTGAGATTCAGCCGCTTCAATCAGAATAATTTTCCCAGAATGATAGAGATGAGGATGATAAGGCCGAAGTCGCGGTTGGCCTTGAATCGGCGATAGCTGTTTTCGCTATCGTCCGGATTCCAAAGATACAATTGCGCGGCGATGAACAGCGCGGCCGCCAAAAGCCCAAGGAAATACAAGAGTCCGAGATTTGCCGCCCATCCGGCGAGCGCAAGGAAAGCGAGCATGCAGCCGTAAAAGGCCGAAATCATTTGCAAAGACCTGTCGCCGAATAAAAGCGCGGTCGATTTGACGCCGATGGCGGCATCGTCGATTTTGTCTTGGTGCGCATAGATCGTATCGTAGCCTAGCGTCCATAAAACGCCCGCGATGTAGGCAAATAAATGGGGGAAGCGGACGCCGCCCGTCACCGCCGTGCTGCCCATCAAAATGCCCCAGTTAAAGGTAAGTCCCAAAAAGAGCTGAGGCCACCATGTGATGCGCTTCATCAGTGGGTAGGTGAAAACAAGAAAAAGCGAGAGTATGCCGAGGACAATCGTGGCGCGGTTGAAAAGCAATAAAATCCCAAGGCCGATCAAAAGCAACGAGCAAAGGAAGAGAATCGCCTGCGTCGGGGTGATCTCGCCGCTGGCCAGCGGGCGGTTTTTGGTGCGCTCCACAAGCGGATCGATTTTGCGGTCGTAGATATCGTTGATCGTGCAGCCTGCGCCGCGCATGACAACGGCGCCGATGGCGAAAAGAAAAAGGAGCCAAAGATTGGGAAAGCCGTTGGAGGCCAGCGCCACCCCCCACCAGCAGGGAATCAGCAACAGCCATGTGCCCGCGGGCTTATCGAGGCGCATCAGGCGAATATAGGGGGATGCTTTTGAGTCGGGAGAGGCAAGGCGGGAGATTTTTTCTTTAATATCGGATATCGCCCCAAAGCCCTTCTCAAAAAAACGGCGGGGTTCTTCCATTTATCTGCTCTTTTTGAAAGCGAGGCGGCCTTCCTCGCAAAGCGGCGCATAGGCTTTGCCCGCGCTTTCCAAAAGGCGCGCTTCGTTTTCGACCTCCTCGGCGGAGGCTGCCCTGTAGTGGACGACCTTGTCGCGAAAGGCCGCGCAAAAGCGGGGAGAGGTCATCGTCGCGGCCTTTTGGCCGTACTCGTTGGCGAGACGCGTGCGAAGCGTGTCTAAATGGCGCGTGGAATTGCCCTTAAGGGTCGCGCCGTAATAGTCGATCAGCGTTTGTTCCGCATCATGCAAAACGCCGATATGTGTCTTCGTGAAGCTTCCGTAGGCTTGCGGCAGCGGTTGCCCTGCCGAGCCATTGCGGCAGATGGCCGTGATGACCATCAATTCCGAATGCAGGCGAAGCAACTGCTCGGCGTGCATCTCTTTATGGCCATAGCAAGCGGCGGCCTCTGCCGGAAGGGCAAGAGCGGCCAGACAGAGGGCTAAAACAAGCTGTCGGCAGAGCGAACGAAAGGGCATAATCTTCAGCCTCCCGAATGACGCGCAAGAACGGAAAGACATACCTTCCATCCGCGACAAAGGAAGGGTAGCATATCCGCTTGTCCCCGAGCGCGTCAATCCGAAGAAGGGAGCCCATGCACTACAATAACGAAAATGCGGAAATTATCTTGCGTTCCGCCGCCGAAATTTTGAAGAAGAATGCCTCGCCTTCCATGCGGCTCAAGAATCTTTGGTGGATCATGCTTTTGGGGCGGGCGCGCGAGCTTTCCAAAGGCCTTCAAAATCAGCTGGGGAACAAAGTTTATGACGGCCCGTTCAAGGGCATGGCGTTATCCGACGACGCCCTGCGGCTTTTTCAAGCGCCTATGCTTTTGGGCTGTTATGAGCAGGAGTTGCACCCCGTTTTGGAAAATGTGATAGCGGCGCGATACGACCGCGTCGTCAATATCGGCTGTTCCGTCGGCTATTATGCGGTGGGGTTGGCGCTGCGCATGCCGCAGGCCAAAATCGACGCTTTCGACATTGATGCCGAAGTTCGCCAAAAGTGCGCCGAAATGGCGGGGCTGAACGGCGTCCAAGATCGCGTAACCGTGGGCGGCCGATTCAATGGCGAGGATTTTGAAAAATATCGCGGCACGCGGACGCTTTTTCTGGTTGATATCGAAGGCGCGGAAAAGGAACTTTTGGACCCTGCGCGCTATCCGGCGCTTTTGGATGCGGATTTGATCGTGGAAATGCACGACCTTATGGACGGCGACATATCAAAGACGCTTGGCAGCCGATTCGCGGCAACGCATGATGTGGAGACTATATGGAACCGCACGACGATGCCGGATATTAGCGGTTTTGTAGCCGCTGACTTTTATATCGATCCGTTGGATCACATTCTGCTTGCTTGGGAGGGGCGGGACGGCCCGACCCCTTGGGGCGTCTTCCGGAAAAAGCAGAAGTAACAAGAAGATAGAAAAACGCTAAAAAAGAACAAAAAAAGAACTTGGCAAGGCGCGTAACCCGTGATAAGAACAAAACAGAAACAAACACGCCGTTCCTCTCGCTCTTCGTTCCTGCTAAGCAAAGGAGTTTTTCATGAGTGCCGCTCGTTCCCACCTTCACGTTGTCGAGAAAAAAGAAAGCAAGGAAATGAACCCCGATCGCCAGAAAGCCTTGGACGCCGCTTTAAGCCAAATCGAACGCGCTTTCGGCAACGGCTCCGTCATGAAACTGGGCGCGAAAACGGATGTCTCTGAAATCGAAACCATTTCGACGGGCTCTCTGGGGCTTGATATTGCGCTTGGCATCGGCGGCTTGCCGCGCGGGCGCATCGTTGAAATTTACGGGCCCGAAAGCTCGGGCAAGACGACGCTGGCCTTGCACGTGATCGCGCAAGCGCAAAAAGCGGGCGGCACCTGCGCCTTTGTCGACGCCGAGCATGCGCTTGACCCCATTTACGCCCGCAAGCTGGGCGTGCAGATCGAGGATCTGCTGGTGTCCCAGCCCGACGCGGGCGAACAGGCCTTGGAAATCGCCGATACGCTTGTGCGGTCGGGCGCCATCGACGTTTTGGTGGTCGATTCGGTCGCGGCGCTTGTGCCGCGCGCTGAGTTGGAAGGCGAGATGGGCGACAGCCATATGGGCTTGCAGGCGCGGTTGATGAGCCAGGCTTTGCGGAAATTAACCGGCTCCATCTCGAAGTCGCGCTGCATGGTGATCTTCATCAACCAGATTCGCATGAAAATCGGCGTGATGTTCGGCAACCCCGAAACAACGACCGGCGGCAACGCGCTTAAATTCTACGCGTCCGTTCGGCTTGATATCCGCCGGATCGGCGCGATCAAGGATCGCGAAAATATCGTCGGCAATCAAACACGCGTGAAAGTCGTTAAAAACAAGCTGGCGCCTCCGTTCCGCACCGTGGAATTCGACATCATGTACGGCGAGGGCATTTCGAAAGTCGGCGAAATGATCGATCTAGGCGCGCAAGCGGGCGTCGTTGAAAAATCCGGCGCGTGGTTCTCTTATGACGGCCAGCGCATCGGGCAGGGGCGCGAAAACGCCAAGCAGTACCTGCGCGACAATCCCGAAGCGGCGGCGGCTATCGAGCAAAAAGTCCGCGCCAATGCCGGGCTTGTAGCGGGCGCCATGCTGGGCGGCGAGGAAGACGAGGCGGAGGAAGATTAATAGCAACTTTTAAGACGGGATGACGTCCCATCGTCCCCTTTAAAGCAAGCCCTTCCTTTCCCCAAAGAGGAAGGGCTTTTTTTTGATACCTGTTTCCTACCTTCTGCTTACCGAAACAGCGCGGCGAAAAACGCGCGCAAAATGGCGGCGCAAATTATAAGCAGCGCAAGAAAAGTGCTGATGGCTGCGGCCATGGGCTTTCCTGCAGAGCGGAGGACGCTTTCGCGATTATTGATCTTGGCCTCAAGGCCGATAATTTCCTTCTGGATGTTAAGATAAAGAATGCGGGCGGCGTGAAAGCCTTGCTGGTCGCGCGTGATGCTTTTGGGGTTGTCGATTAACTGAAGCAGGTGCGAAAGGTTCCCGCCTGCAATCACCTCGTTTGCTTTTTTTTGAAGCGACGCGCGCATGTTTATATTTAAAAAGCGGCGGGTGGCGGGTTCGACGACGAAAGACAGCCACGAGGCCAGATGCGGCAGGTTTTCTGGTCCATGGCGATACTGCATTTCGGACAGCAGCGTGAGAAGCGTCAAGCCGCGGGCGACGGAGCCTTCGGGAAGGCTCATCGGAATGAAGATAGATTCGCTGCGCTTTTCACGAGCGATTAAAAAAGCGGCGATGTGCCGATCCATCGGCTCGCGAGGGCGATTGCCATTTGCCGCGATGCGCTCTAGTGCCGGCAACAACAGCTTTGGCGAGGTGACATACTGCTGGCGGAGCATGGGGCTGAGGCAGGGCAAACTGGGGTTGGCTTCGTAAAGCGCGCGCTCGAGTCCATTCCCGTAGGATGTTTTTTCGACGACCGATTTCAATCGTTCGAACATTTGCCCGAGTGTAACATAGTCGGCCCTGGATTCCCTCTGCATGCGAATCCATACGATCACCAGTTCGCTGGAAATGATTTCTGAGAGAATTTGGGTATGGGCGCCGTTAAGCGCGGAATCCACCAAAAGCGTGGCCACGCCGGCGGGCATAACGGAAAGCCCACGGTAGCGGATGGGGCCGGTGTAATCAAGGGCGATGCAAACGCGCGCCACCAGTTGATCCTCGTAATGCGATGTCTTGCCGCTTTGCTTTAGATCGTAAATGACGGCTTCCAGATCTTTGGCGCGTTCTTTGTCGTTCAGCGCGCGCCGCAGCCACTTGTTCAAAGATTCATTTTCAATGATTTTGGTCGCTTCCGCCGGATTGGCTGCTAGCGCGATGGCAAGCGGCGCGATTTGCCAATATTCCTTGCCCATAAAAGTGATATGCCGGGCGGCTCGGCGGCCCGCGTCCGAGCTTTTCGGCGTCATGCGGCGGCCGCTAAGCCATAGATCGAGGTCGGAGGATGTCCATCGCTGCCCCGCATCGTCCGCCAAAAGGCCGCGCAAAATTTCGATATGCGAAGGCAAAAGGCGCCGCGTGCCGATGATCGCACCGAAGCTGCCGCGCTGCATTTTCATATCGATAAGCGCATGGTCGTCCATCCCCTGCAAGGGATTGCCGCCCAAGACAAGAAAGGCCAAGGAAATGCCGAAAGCGTAGCAATCGTCGGCGTGCGTGCCGACTCCCCTGCCCATGGGCATGGCCAAGGCTCTCTCAATTGGTTCAAAAATCACTGGCTGGCCTTGCCCTGCGGGCGTTGACAAGCATTCCCCTAACTGCGGCGGCACGGCAGTGCCCAGGCGCCAGAATATATTTGTGGGACGAATGGAGTTATGCACGATGCCCGAAGCGCTAAGGGAAAGGAGCGCGCTGATCATCGGGGCGATAAAATGCCGGTTGATGGAATCCTCGCCCAAGGAAGGGCAGGTATCGTCAAGCCGCGCCATCATGCGCGGCGCCGTGGGCTTTTGGTACACCAGCGCATACGCCTTCGCGCCGTCGGTCCATGTGACGATGCCCGCGTCGATCAGCCGCAAAAGGCTTGGATTGTCGATGGAACGCGCGGATTGCACGCTTTCGATTCGCGGCGGCATTCCCGACATACAGATGACGGCATAAAGGCTTGAAGACGCGTCCGAGCGGTATCGCGCCACAAAGGCTTGCCCGCCGGCGCTATTGAGTTCCGGCAGGGGCATCGAGGGGAAAATCTCGATTTGTCCCAGCGGGACGCTGGAAGAAGACGTTATTTGCGCGTTTTCATAAGCCATGGGGACGAGGCGGGAGGGAAGGCGAAAAGCGAAGCCGATTCAATACTAGTCCGGCATTAAGAAGGAGGGAAGCGTCTTTGAGGGATTCCCGCATGAAAGTAAATTAAGGCTTTACCTAAGCCTCTTTATCGCACTATATATTCCCGCCATTAATCGTAGGCCGACAGGCAAACCCAAAGGATCTCGATATGGCATTCCCCGAAGCTCTTACTTTTGACGATGTGCTTTTGGCCCCTCAGGCGTCGAGCGTGCTGCCTGCCGACGTGCAGACGGCTACGAAGCTGACGCGCAAAATAAGCCTTGGCATTCCGTTGCTGTCCGCCGCCATGGATACGGTGACTGAAAGCCGTTTGGCGATAGCCATGGCGCAAGCGGGCGGAGTCGGCGTTCTGCATCGCAATATGACCGCCGCCGAGCAAGCCGAAGAAGTGCGCCGGGTCAAACGGTTCGAGGCGGGGATGGTTGTTAATCCCATTACCATCGCGCCAAACGCGCCCCTGGCGGAAGCCTTGCGCTTGATGTCGGAGAACAGCATTTCGGGCATTCCGGTCGTGGAAGCCGCGGGCAAACTGGTCGGCATTATCACAAATCGCGACGTGCGTTTCGCCGAGGACAAGAAGCAGCCGATTTCGGAACTGATGACCAAAAATCTTGTGACCGTGCGCGAAGGCGTCGATAACGCCGAGGCCAAGGCGTTGCTTCACAAGCATCGCATAGAAAAACTTTTGGTCGTGGACAATTCGTTCCGCTGCATCGGGCTTATTACCGTCAAGGATATGGAAAAGGCGCAGGCCTATCCCCTTTCGTGCAAGGACGACCAGGGACGGTTGCGCGCCGCCGCTGCCATCGGCACGGGCGTCGACGGCCTTGCGCGGGCGGAAGCCCTTTTGGACGCGGGCGTGGACATGATCGTCGTCGATACCGCGCACGGGCATTCATCCCGTGTTTTGCAGCAGGTGCAAGACGTTCGCAGACTATCGTCCGCCGTTCAGATTATCGCGGGTAACATTGCGACGGGAGAGGCCGCAAAAGCCTTGATCGACAAGGGCGCGGATGCCGTCAAGGTGGGCATCGGCCCTGGGTCGATTTGCACGACGCGCATTGTCGCGGGGGTCGGCGTGCCCCAACTGACCGCGATTATGGAGGTCGCGGCGGCCTGCAAAAAGCAGGGCGTGCCGGTCATTGCCGACGGCGGCATCCGTTATTCGGGCGAGATCGCCAAGGCCATCGCCGCGGGCGCGGACGTCGTCATGATGGGCTCAATGTTCGCGGGCACCGACGAGGCGCCCGGCGAAGTGATTATGTATCAAGGGCGTTCGTACAAAGCCTATCGCGGCATGGGCAGCGTCGGCGCGATGGCGGGCGGGTCGGCGGATCGTTATTTCCAAAAAATGGAAACCGATCCGGGCAAGCTCGTTCCCGAAGGCATCGAAGGCCGCGTGCCATACAAAGGCCCCGTGCAGAGCATCATTCATCAATTAATGGGAGGCTTGCGCGCCGCCATGGGCTATACGGGATCGGCCACCATTGCCGATTTGCAAAGCCGCGCCAAATTCGTGCGCATCACCGGCGCGGGCTTGCGCGAAAGCCATGTGCATGATGTGCAGATAACGGCAGAGGCGCCGAATTATTGGGTGGAAGAATAGATTTAAACGATCTTGGGCTGCAAAACGCCCTTTTTCAAAATTTTGATGCTCACGTACCTTAGAGTACGCTGCGCTCAAAATTTTGAAAAAGGGACGTTTTTCGCCTCAATCTTGTTTAAATCCCGCGCTCCATACTATCAAAAATCCAAATTCGCGTAATGGGGGGGCGGGGGGAAGCCGGCGAGGTGATCGCCCAAAATGCCCCTGAACGAAGGGCGCGATTTCAGGCGCGCGTACCATTCCTTGGCGAGCGGAAAAGAGTTCCAAGGCACGTCTCCCAGATAATCGATGATCGATAAATGCGCGCCTGCCGCAAGGTCGGCCAAAGTTAGCGCGTCTCCTGCCAGCCAGTTTCGGCGTTCCGTCAGCCAGCCGATATAGTCGAGATGCCCTTTGATGTTGGCGCAGGCGGCGCGGATGATGGTGCTGTCCGGCTCTCCCCCGCCGCCGCATAAACGCTTGACGGCTTTTTCGCAGACAAGAAAATCAGTCACTTCCCGTTGCATTTTATGGTCGAACCATGCGACAAGCCGCCGCGTTTCAGCGCGTTCCATCGGCGTCGCTCCCAAAAGGGTTCCCGTATGGGTTTCGTCCAAATATTCGCAAATGGCTTGCCCGTCGATGATGATCTGCTTGTCGCCGCTCATTTCGACGACCAGAACGGGAACGTCGGCGGCAGGATTTAGCGCGCGCAAAGCGGGGCTGGGATCCCAGGGCTTTTCGAGGATAAGGGAAAAAGCAACGCCTTTTTCCGCCAAGGCCAGCCGGATACGCCGCGAGGCGGGATCGAAGGGGTGATGATAGAGATGATAAATCGCCGTAGCCATAGCGGCCAGAGCTACCACGACTTCGTAAAAAAAGCCATAACCGGCAGATAGGGAAAGGACTGGACATAAACGGCTCTGCCAGTAAATATGATATTTTGATTTCAGGATATCTCCCCCGTGCAGGACTTTACCGCCATTCTGATCAATCTGGACCGCGATGCCGCCCGCCTTGAGCATATGCAAAGGCAACTGGCGCGGGCGAACATCGTCTTTACGCGGCAGGCCGGCCTTTTAGGCGATGCCTTGCCCAAGGACGTGCGGCCGTTTTTTTATGACGCGGCGGGGTGCGCCAAAACGACGATGAAAAGAGGGGAAATCGGCTGTTATGCAAGCCATTTAAAAGCGCTCATGCGCGCGGCAACGGGCGCGCTCGGCTCTGCGGTTTTGATTATGGAGGACGATCTCGATATCGTGCCGGATTTGATCGAGGTGATCGCCAAGGCGCGGCAGGCGGCGCCAAAAAACTGGGATATTTTGCGGCTTTCGTCCGCTTCGCGGCGCGCTTATGTGCCTGTCGCCGAGGTGGACGCGTCGCGATTTCTTGTGCGCTATTCCAAAATCCCGAACAGCGCGGGCGCGTATCTGGTCACGCCTTTGGGCGCGCAAAAGTTCCTTGCCCGCGGCATTCGCGGCCTGACGTTCGACGACGATTTGAGGCGGCCGTGGTTTCATGGGATGGAAACCTATGGAATTTTGCCTTCCCCCGTAAAGCCCGGGGTTTTGAAGTCCACGATAGACGCGATAGAGCCTGGGCGTTTCGACAAGGGCATGTCCTCGCGCATGGAGCGCTTCCGGCGCGGCGATCTTTATCATGGAGCGCGGCGGCTTTTCTATAATATGCGCTCGCTGGGCGCCGGGCGGTGGTGCATTTGCTTTGTGATCAACATCGCCGACATGATCGCCAAGCATCTTTTGAAGCGCAGCATTATCGACGATGCGGCGAGGCTATTCCCTGCGGGGCATCGGCATGCCTGAGGCCGATAAATTCTTGAAAGTTTTTGCCGTTGTCCTATATGCGACGGCCTTGACGGTTGGCGCGTTCATGGGAAGCCTGTGGGGCGCGCTTGGCATTGCGGGGGGGGTGATCCTTTATTTCGGCGCGGCGTTGTCGGACAAAAATCTTCCTATGCCCCCGAAGAAGCTGGGACTTTTCGCATTGCTGGTATTAGCTGCTTTGGCCTTGGAAATTCCCTTTTCCTCGGCGATGGGAAAATCGCCTTCTGTTTGGCTGAATTTGGCCACGACGTTTATACCGCTGGTCTTGCTGCTTTCGCCGCGTTTGCGGATACTTGCCTATTCCCCCTTGTTCTTGCCAGTTGCCGCAGGAGGTCTTGCCGCCGGCGCTGCCGCGCTTGGATTCGAATATTTCTTCGGCGGCGTTCTTCTTTCCGCGATCAAGGGGAATGCGCCCTTAAGCGTTTATAACCGCGGCATGGCGCATATCGTCATCTTAGGGTTTCCTCTTTTGGGCGGAGTTTGGGCGGGATATGGAAAGCGTTACGCTTTTGGGCTTGCGCTTGCGCTTGTTTTTCCCCTCTTCCAGACCTGTTCCCAAACAAGCCTTCTGGCCTTTTTGACAGGCTGCGCGATAACCGCGCTTGCTCTGCGTTCTCCGGCGATAGCGCGGAACGCGCTTGGCGTCGGCATTTGCGCCGTTTCTTTATGGCCTTTTTACGCGCAGCTTCTTTTCGCGCGGGCTTTCTCTTTGGTGGAAAGGCTTCCCGATTCCTTCCGCCAGCGCGCCGAGATATGGGATTTTTTATCCTACCGGATTTTGGAAAGGCCGCTTTTAGGCTGGGGTCTGGGGAGCACGGCCGCGCTTGATTTTACGAAACCGCATGGCGATCTTTATCTGTTAACTACGTCGCCCGCCCCGCATGCGCATAATTTCATCGTTCAGACATGGGTCGAAACGGGAATCCCGGGCCTCGCGATTTGCCTGTTTTTCCTCCTTATGCTTGTTCAAATGGCCGCCGCGCTGCGTCCCTCCTTACGGCCTTTCGCGTTCGGCGGACTTGCGGCGTCGATTGTGATCTGTCTGTTCGGGTTCAACTTTTGGACTGATGCCCTTTGGTCGGCTTTCGCGCTATCGGCCTTCGTTTTTGGCATATTGCAGCAAAACGGCGAACGCAAAAAACACCTCGTCGACGCTTAGATCCCGCAAATTCGCGCTTTGACGAAAGGCGACTTTTTTGCCCGGAGGCTTGGACCAAGCGGGGTTTGATTTGCCGGAAAAAAGGGCGAGCGTCGGCGCGCCGACCGCCGCTGCCAGATGAAGCGGGCCCGTATCGTTGCCGATAACGCCCGAAGCGCGGCGAAACAACCCTGCCAATTCGAAAAGCGACGTTTTGCCGCATAAATCAATCAGATCGGGCGCGCCTTTTTTGGCGGCGGCGATAGCGTCGGCGTCCGCCTGCGTGCCTACGGCGACGCAGGCGATTTTTTGCGCATGAAGCCGCTGGATAATTTCCGCGTAATAAGCCGCTGGCCAGCGCTTATAGGGGGCGTGAGGCGATGCGCCAGGAATCACCACGACGAAAGGCGCGGGCAGGGCGAACTTTTCGGTATCCGAATCTAGCCAGGAGAGATCTATTTGCGGCGCGGAGGGCACGCCGGCTGCGCGCAATTGCGCCGACAAAAAATCCATAAAATGCATGGTCGGCTTCGGCGGCCAGGGACGGGGATAACGGCACCATGGGGCCGCGCCCGACCAGAGTGGGCCTTTAGTCCCGCCAATCAGGGCGTATAAAATGGTTTGGCGTTTTTTGCCTTGCAAATCATAAACGCGGGTCGGCGCGAAGGCCTTGACGGCGCGGCGCAGACAGAGCCATGCGGGGATAGAATATTTCGGATGGGTATCGACGATAACGCGGTCGAAAAAAGGCAGGCTTTCCGCAAATTCCGCATAGGGTGCACGCGTCAAAAGGGCAATCTCGGCCTCGGGATGCGCCAACCTGATTTCGCGGAAGGATTGAAAACAAAAGATTAAATCGCCCAGCGCGCCAAGGCGAATAATCAAAATGCGCTCTTTTTGCGGGGCCATGGCTGTGTCTCCAAATTCACGCGCCCCCTTTTTCGCTGGAAAACCAAATCGGATTCCGGATAAATTCGACACCATTGCGCCGCATTTTCCAGAATGACGATCTATTTTTTGAGGGGGACCAGATCATAGAACAAACCGTTTCCGGAACGATCGGTTTTTACCGAATCGCTACAGATTTGTGACAGTGTTGTTAATATGCGGGGAAATTGGAAGAGCAAAATATGCGTGAAATTGTATTGGACACGGAAACCACCGGTTTGGATCCTTTAAGGGGCGACCGCGTCGTCGAAATCGGCTGTGTCGAGGTCGATAACTACATCGCTACGGGGCAGACTTTTCATGTTTATCTGAATCCGGAACGCGACATGCCGTCGGAAGCGGCGATGGTGCACGGCCTGACGGACGCGTTTCTTGCGGACAAGCCTTTGTTCGCTGAAAAGGTAGACGACTTTTTGACCTTTATCGGCGCGTCGCCGCTTGTCATTCATAACGCGTCGTTCGACATGGGGTTCGTCAACGCCGAATTGTCGCGCTGCGGCTATCAGCGGCTGCCGATGGAACGCGCGGTCGACACTGTGTCGATGGCGCGGCGTCTTTTTCCGGGTGCGCCGGCGTCGCTCGACGCTTTGTGCAAGCGGTTTAATGTCGACGCTTCGGGGCGAAAGCTGCACGGTGCATTGCTGGACGCGCAATTGCTTTCCGAAGTCTATCTTGAGCTGCGCGGCGGTCGGCAGCCCGGGCTTCAAATGGGGCTCTCGGACTGCGTTGCCGTGGAGGAAGCGGTCGTTGTTTCAAGCAAAGAACGGCGCGCGCCACGCCTGCATGCGGCCAGCTCCGAGGAAATCGCCGCGCATGAAGCCTTTCTTTCCCTTCTCAAAGCGCCTTTATGGAAACGCGCCTGATCACGGGCGCGGATGCCGGCCTGCTTGCCGCCCTGCACCGGGAATGCTTTGGCTCGCGGGGGTGGAGCTTGGCGCAAATTTCCGGCAGCCTTGGCCTTTCAACGACGGTCGGCTTTATTGCGGAAGCCGATAGGCAGGCGGCGGGATTTATTCTGTGCCAGATGACGCCGGACGAGGAAGCCGAAGTCTTAACGATTTGCGTGATGCCCGCGCTGCGGCGCAAGGGAATCGGCGCCTTATTGCTGAACGCGGCATTCGCAGCGGCAAAAGAAAGAAAAGCCGCACGTTTATTTCTGGAAGTCGCGGCGGATAATGAGGCGGCGCTTGCGCTTTATGAAAAAGCTGGCTTTCGCGTTATCGGCAGGCGTCGCGGCTATTATGCGCGGGAGAGCGGGGCGGCGGACGCGGTGATGATGGAGACGGGGATATCGTGAAGGACAACAAAAGGGTGCGGGACTTCGTCCTTCTGATGCCCGTTTCCTGGCCTCTGCTCACTGGGCTTGCAGGTGCTTCGCGAGTTCGACCTGGGCGCGGAGGTCGATGGCGTCGAGAATTTCGGTGAGGCGGGGGTCTTTGATTTCAAGGCGGCGCGTATTCACTATGTGGCTTAGATGTATCAGTTTTTCCTTTGAAACGCCGCCCGAAAGCAGTTCGATTCGCAGGTCTTCCAGGCGGTCGAGGATATCCTCGGCTCTGAGTTTGCCTTTGGCCGCGTGCGACAGCGCATCGTCGACTTCCTGAAGGCCTAAAATGCCGGATATGTTGGCCGCGCTGGCGATGCCGCTTGTGGCGGCTGTTTCCTCTCCCTCGTCAAGCTGCTTGGCGAAAGAGGCGCTGCTGCTGCCCCCTGATTTGGACGCGCGTTTGATCGGCTGCGATGTTCTTACGCCGCCAATGCCGTCAATTTTATCGATCACGCGTACATCCCCTTTACTCGACTGGGCAAATTGTGCCCGAGGAAGGACTATATCCCACCCTACATGCGGTGCAAGCCTTATCGAAAAAAGATCGGAAATACAAAAGATTATCAACGCGCTTTGCGCCGCGGCTGTTTGGCACGACTCTCGCAAGGAAAGGAACGATTAGAGAGCTGGAATCGCCATGTTCGCTTGCCTTTTTTCTTTGACCTCCTTTTTGTCGGCTTCGTTCGTGCCGCACGGCAGGCGCAAGCGCGGCTTGCTTCTTGCCGCGAGCGCGGTCTTTCTGGCGTTCGCCCCTGTATCGGCTCAAGCCGCCTCGCGCATTAAGGATGTGGTGAGTTTCGAGGGCGTGCGCGACAATATGCTGGTCGGCTATGGGCTTGTCGTGGGCTTGAACGGCACAGGCGATTCATTAACGAACGTGCCTTTCACGGCGCGCAGCCTGATTGGCATGTTGGAGCGCCTCGGCATTAATTCCAGCGCGGATTTTTCGACATTAAAGACGAAGAATATCGCGGCCGTCATGGTGACGGCCACCTTGCCGCCCTTCGCGGCGCAGGGGTCGCGGGTCGATGTCGTAGTGTCCACGATGGGCGACGCCAAAAGCCTTCAGGGCGGAACGCTGCTGGTGACGCCCTTACAAGGCGCCGATGGGCAGGTTTACGCGGTGGCGCAGGGGTCCGTGGCCTCGGGCTTCAGCGCCTCGGGGCAAAGCGGCTCCAGCGTCACGAAAGGCGTGCCGACTTCGGGGCGCATTACGGCCGGCGCTATCGTGGAGCGCGAGGTTCATTTCCGGCTGACGGATTTGAACGACATGCGCCTTTCGCTGCGCAATCCCGATTTCACGACGGCCAAGCGCATCGCCGACGCTGTGAACAAATACGCCAAGGCGCCACTCGCGATGGCGCTCGATTCCACGACGGTACGCCTGCAAATCCCCGAAGTCCGGCGCGCTGATCTGGTCGGCTTTATGACGGATATCGAGCAACTGAAAGTCGTGCCTGACGACGTGGCCCGCGTGGTGATCGACGAGCAGTCGGGCGTGATCGTCATGGGTGAAAGCGTGCATTTAAGTACAGTGGCCATTGCGCAGGGCAATCTGACCATCAAGATCAGCGAAGTGCCGCAAGTCTCGCAGCCCATGCCGCTGTCGCAGGGCGGAACGACGCAGGTCGTGCAACGCACGGACGTGAGCGTGGACGAAGGCAAGGGCAACAAGCTGGCCATGCTGCAGGGCGGCGTGAACCTGCAGGATCTGGTGCAAAGCCTGAATGCGCTGGGGATCGGGCCGCGCGATATGATTCAGATTCTGCAATCTATCAAGGCCGCCGGGGCCTTGCAGGCCGATTTGGAGATTATGTGATGCAAGCCGTACTGCCTCTTGGCTCTGACTTCGCGGCGATGAACGCTTTTTCGTCCCCTCCGGCAAGGACGATTGGTTTGGACGCGACTGTCGACGCAGCGGCGCAGGATTTCGAGGCCATGTTCGCCACGCAGATGCTCCAACCCATGTTAGAAACCGTGCCGGTGGACGGGCTTTTCGGCGGCGGGCATGGCGAGGAAGTCATGCGCACGTTCATGCTTCAGGAATATGGCAAGATCGTCGCGAAGTCGGGCTTGTTGGGAATCGCCTCGCAAGTGAAGGCCGAGATGCTGCGCGTCCAGGAAGCCGCGCAGGCGAAAAATGTCAAGGCTTTCGAAAGCGGCGCAAACGCGGCCATCAAAGCCGCTTCGGATTTAAGGCAGACAAAGGAGGCGCTTGATGTCGCCGGCGGATAAAAAAACAATGCGCGCGCTGGCGGGCGCGCCGAAACTGGTCGTCGCCACAGTCGCGTTGATGGACGAATTGGCGCGGCTTCTGTTGGCCGAGGTCGATATGGTCACAAAGCGCAAAAAAGAGGAGCATGCTGCCTTGCTCAAGCAAAAGCAGCGCCTTGCGGTCGATTACCGCGCGAACATGAAGGCTATCGCCGAGAATCCATCCCTTTTGAAAACATTGCGCGACGACGCCAAGACGGCTGTTCGAGAGTCGGCCAATAGGTTGGCGAGCGCGGCGGATTCCAATGCCCGCGCCCTTCGGGCGGCGACCAGCGCGACGCGCCAGCTGATTCAGAACATCATGGCGATGGTCAGAAGCGAGACGACGACGAGTTCCGCTTACAAAAACCACGCCAAGGCGCATTTGGAATTGGGATGTTACAGCCCGACCTGCCGGCCCGTTGCCGTCAGTCAAACCGTTTAAGGAGGGAGCACTTATGGAGTCAGCGTCGCTTTCCGAGGCTCTTTTTAAGACACAGTCGCTTATCAAAAGTTTCTTTTCGCAAGCGGGAGCCAGTCCGAGCGGCGAAGCGCTGGACGGCTTGTTCTCGACCCTTCTGTCGAGCGGCGGCGCGAAGGGCGCAGACGCTTTGGGTTGCGGTTCCGTCTCCGCCGACGGAACTGCGAATTTTTCAACCGGGACGGCGAACGGAAAATGGACCCAGACGCTCGCCGATCTAAAAACGACTCTGAATAAGGCCTCGGCTCTTTTGAAGCAACGCGCCTCGGCGGCCAGAGAGCAAGCGGCGGATACGCAAGCGAGGAAGTCTTTGACGCAGAAAAATGCGCCTCAGGGGCAGACCGCGCAACAACACGCCGAAAAGGCGGCGCAAACGGAATCGAACATCCCGGTTTTGCCTTTGCCTAAAAGCGCGGCGGACGGAGCGACCCGCGTCGATGGTGCGCTTGCCGTTGCGGCTGGCGAGGGCGCGCAGACGGAAGATGCGGAGCTTTCGGAAATTTTGGCTGCGCTTCTGGCGCTGATACAACTCGTTATGCAGGCGCTTTTGCAAATGAAACAAACCGGCGCGGGCGTGGAATCGTCGGAGCTTTCGGAAATGCCGACCTTGCTGGATGGCGCGGAGGGAACGGACGTTTTAGGGGATGAAGGGGATTCGGCGGTTGAATCGACGTCCGTTTTGGGTCTTTTGAAGGCGGTGGAGAAAAACCTGCAGTCCATGATGGGCGGCGACAAGGCGGAAGGGGCTGAAGCTGATACGAAGCCGGCTTTGGCGGACGCCTTGGAGCAACTTGCGCAACTCGATTCCAAGATGGAGGAAGTCGTTTCCTTGTTGCATTCGGCTCAAGGCGCGGAAATGTCCTCGGCCATGAAGGCCGCTCTGACGGTGCCGGCAAGGGACGCCACAGGGGCGCGGAATGCCGCTCTGTTGGCGGCAAACGGAAACGAAAGCGCGACGACTGCCCCCATCGCGGCAAGTGCCGGCACTGTTATATTGAACCCCCTGGGGAATCCAAGTGCGGACGTCGATCAAGGAGCGGGAGGGAAATCGTTTTCCTTCGGAGGCAACACGGCGTCCTTCGGGGCGAACGCCCCTGCCGAAGGCGCGCAGGCGACGGGCACATACAGCTTTGCCAGCACGTTGTCGGCCTTTCGCGCCGTAAACGGGGGCGCGGTCGGCCTGCCAAGCGTTGTGGATCAGGTTGTGATTCACTTGAATCGCGGCGTCAAGGACGGCCAGAGCCATGTGACGGTACATCTGCAGCCCGGCGATCTTGGAAAAATAACGGTTAAATTGGATTTCGATGCTGACGGCAAAGTGCAAGGAACGGTCACTGCGGACAATCCGAAAACCTTGGAAATGCTTCAGAAGGATTCGCGCAGCCTCGAACGCGCCTTACAAGATGCGGGTTTGCGCGCCGATCCCGGAAGCCTGCAATTTAATTTGGGGCAAGGGGAGCAAAACCATGCGGAGCATGGGGATAAGTTTGCCGATTATGCCGCGAACGGGGCCTTGCCGATAGAAAATGACGGAAGCGGGGTTGATCTTGTCGATCTGGGCGCGCTTGCTGAAACGTACTATCTGACGCCGACGGGCGTGAATATCAGGGTTTAAGGAGGATAAAATGGCCATTAGCGCAGTTAGCAGCCTTAGCAGCCTTTCGCAGGGAACGTCGGCCAATAGTTCGGCGAACCAGACGAAAGCTCTGAATTTGAACTTTGCGACATATCTGAAAATTTTGATCGCGCAACTTCAAAATCAGGATCCGACGAACGCGACCGATCCCAATCAGTTCACGCAGGAACTGATTCAGATGCAGCAGGTGCAGGCCCAGATTTCCAACAACGAGGCGCTTGAAAGGCTCCAAAAGGCGACGACGTCGAACGGCCTCGCATCCGGCGTGGGATATATCGGCAATTACGTGCGCGCGGCCAGCGCAAACGGCGATTTCGCGCTTCAAGGCGGCGCGGCGGAAATAGGCTATACGCTCGAAGGCGCGGCGAGCGATTGCAAGATCGTCGTCAAAAACGCCAGCGGCTCGATTGTCGCGACCTTGGAAGGAGGCAAGGCGTCGGGCGACAATTATGTGTCGTGGGACGGCAAGAATGCGGGCGGCGAGGTTCTGGGCGACGGCGCCTATACCTTTACGGTCGTGGCGGTGAGTGGGGGCGGCAACGCCATAACAAGCAGCAATCCAACGGCGCTGTTCAAGGTTACGGGCGTTCAATCCAACACAGACGGCACTTTGACATTGTCGGCGGGGAATCTCAGCCTGCTTTCCACCGATGTGACGGGCGTTTATTCGGCCTCTACCTTGCCGGCATCGACCAAAGGAATGGCGGTGGCGAGTTCTTAATTGAATCCTGCTTGTGGACAGGCAAAACAGCCCATGGTTTTCAAGGGCTTAACCGTTTGATGGGTATTTCTCCCATTGTCTTTGCGCCCCTCACCCCCTATATAACGGGAACACTCAGGGGAATATGATGGCTAAAAAAGATTGCTACGATTTGCTTGGCGTTTCAAGAGAAGCGTCCGCGGAAGATATTAAAAAAGCGTACCGCAAGCTCGCGATGCAGCATCATCCCGATCGCAACCACGGAAATCCCGAGGCCGAGCATAAATTCAAGGAAGTGACAGAGGCCTATGAGATTCTGCGCGATGATCAGCGGCGCGCGGCTTACGACCGTTTCGGCCATGCGGCTTTCGAGCAGGGCGGAATGGGCGGCGCGGGTTTTCCGGGTTTCGATTTCGGCGCGGGATTCAGCGATATTTTCGACGAGATGTTCGGGGAGATTTTGGGTGGCGGACGGCGCGCGCAGCAGCAGAAATCAGCCGCGCAGCGCGGCGCGGATTTGCGCTATGACATGGACATCACGTTGGAGGAGGCGTTCACCGGCGTCACCAAGCAGATAACCATTCCCAATTCCATCGTATGCGATGAATGCAAAGGCTCGGGCGCCGCGCACGGCTCCGCGCCAAGCGAATGCGGTATGTGCAAAGGGCATGGCCGCGTGCGCGCGCAGCAGGGCTTTTTCACTATCGAACGCGTGTGCCCGACCTGTCAGGGCGTGGGGCGCGTGATTCAAAATCCGTGCAAGATTTGCGGCGGGCAGGGGCGCGTGCACAAGCAGCGGACATTGGCCGTTCAAATTCCTGCGGGGGTCGAAGACGGCATGCGCATCCGCCTTGCCGGGGAAGGTTCGGCGGGCATTCGCGGCGGGCATGCGGGCGATTTGTACGTCATCATCGGGGTCGATCAGCACACGATCTTCCAGCGCGACGGCGCGAATCTTTATTGCCGCGCGCCTGTGGCGATGACGGTGGCGGCTTTGGGCGGCACGCTCGAAGTGCCGACCATCGACGGCAGCACCGCCGAGGTAAAGGTGGATGCGGGCACGCAAACGGGGCATCGCGTGCGGCTCCGGCATCGCGGCATGTCGGTGGTGCGTAGCGCGACGCGCGGCGATTTTTATGTGGAATTGGCCGTCGAGACGCCCGTGCATTTGACGAAAAAGCAGAAGGATCTTTTGGCAGAATTCGCGGCGGAAGACGACGGCCACAAGACGCATCCCGAAAGCGAGGGCTTTATAGCGCGCGTCAAGGAAGCCTTGGGGAAGAAATGACTCATCCCCAAGCCATGCTGTGCGGGCTCGCCGCTTTCTTTTTGTGGGTGCTCGTCGATGTGGCGATGAAGATCACCAGCATGGGGCAAAGCGCGCTTTCGCCATTCGTGATCGTGGCGGCGGTGGGGCTTTTCGGCGCGGCTAGCCTCGTTTTTGTGCAATATCTGCGGCGCGATCTCGGCGCGCTGAAGCCGAAGAATTGGCATTTGCAAAGCTGGATCGGGCTGTGTTCGATCATCATCAATTACGCCAATGTTATTGCCCTGAAACATTTGCCGATCACGATGTTTTATGTCGTGGTTTTTACCATTCCTCTGATGATCGCCGTTTTGTCTGCCTTGTTTAAGCATGAGGTATTGACGTTTTTAAAAGTCGCTTGCCTTCTGGCCGGTTTTGGCGGCACGGCGCTTGCTGTTGGCGTTAATGGCGGCGGCGAATGGATTGGTTATGTGGCGGCCTTTATCAGCGTTACCTGCTTCGCTTCTTATACACTATTGCTTCGCCAAATCGCCAACACCGCTTCGGCGGAGAGCACGCAATTATTGATGTGCCTTTTTCTCGGTTTTTTCGGCCTTGCGGGCGCGATTGTCGAAGGCTCTTCGATTCCCGAGCCGTGGTTTCTGGTCATGATGATGGTGGCGGGCTGCATCAACGCATTGGGCGGGATCATGTATAATATCGCGATCAAGAACACCATATCCACGAACGTTGCACAGCTGCACTACACGCAAATCATTTTTGGGGCGATATTCGGCTATTTCCTATGGAACGAGATACCGACGTGGAATTTGCTAATCGGTTCCTTGATTATCATCGCCGCAGGCATGGTTGTCGCTGCGCAGGCGAAAATGGCGGATAGGGCAAAAAAGCTAAGCTGAAGGCAGCTTCGCCAAAAAATCAGCTGTTTTATTATTCAAAAGCAAATCGAAAGAAATGGCGATGGAGCCCAACAAAGGCTCCAGCCATTTTTTATCGGCTTTGGCAAAGGGGTGGAGAACATAATTCGTCACCGCATCGCCTTTCACGGCTGTGCCTTCGTTCGTCAGCGGCCTTCCAATGCCAAGGCGAACGCGCCAGTAATTATTTCCTATGTGCGCATCCAAAGATTTCAGGCCGTTGTGCCCCCCCGCCCCGCCGCCTTGCTTGATTTTCACCTGCCCGGGAAGAAGGTCGATATCGTCGTGGAAAACAATCACTTTTGACGAATCGAGTTGGTAAAATTTCAACGCTTCCTGCGCGCTCTCGCCGGAAAGATTCATGAAAGTTTGAGGTTTTAGTAAAAGAAAATCATCGGTGCCGGTCATAAGGCCTTTGAATTTCTTCTTCCATGCGGAACAGCGGTAATGCGCCGCAACTTCATCAACCGCCATGAAGCCGATGTTATGCCGCGTGAAGGCATAGTCTTCCCCGGGATTGCCGAGGCCGATGATGAGCCGATCTATAGAGGGCATGGCAAATATCATTAAAAAAGGGCTGGGTTCGATTATACAAACCCAGCCCTAAACGGAACAGCTTTTTATTATTTCTTCGCTTCCGGCTTCTTGGCCGTTGCGCCGGCTGCGGGAGCCGCTGCGCCAGATGCGGGAGCCGCCGCGCCTGGCGTTGCCGCTGCTGCCGGAGCCGTCGCCGCGTCGGCTGCCGCCGCCGCTGCTTCGTTTTCAGAGCGGATGGCGCTTGGCACGGCGATTGTCGCGATTGTGAAGTCTTTCTCATGCGTTGTGAGCTTGACGTCCTTGGGCAGGTTCAGCCCGCTGAGATGGAACGCGTCGTTGATCTGAAGGCCTTCGAGGCTCACTTCAAAACGCGCCGGAATTTTATCGGGGGCGCAAAGGACTTCGATCTCGTGGTGGACGATGTTCAGCGTGCCGCCGCGCTTGATGCCCGGCGATTTTTCGGCGTTTAAGAACGCGACAGGGATCGAAACGCGAACGCGGGTGTGCGCCGAAACGCGCAGGAAGTCCACATGCAGGGCGCGGCCACTCACGGGATCGAATTGCACGTCGCGTGGAAGGACGCGGAATTTCTTGCCGTCCACGTCGATATCGAACAGGCGCGTCATGAAGCCCGAGGATTCAAGCTGGCGGACGAGGATTTTGTTCTCCAGCGCGATCAGAAAGGGCGGCTGCTTGTCGCCATAGATCACGGCGGGGACTTTGCCGGAGGCGCGAATCTGCGTGACGGCGCTTTTGGTCGTCTTGGCGCGGGCGGATGCGGGAAGGGTTGTTGCTTGGGTCATTTTTTCTCTCCTTCAAAAAGCAAGGGCATTCTCGAAGGAGCGTGAGGCGCGCGTAACTGCGCGATCAAAGCTGCCCCCTGACAATAAAACCTTGGATTATTTTAAGGTCGGCCTCCAGGGGTGCCGACGCGAGGGGGCTAGATACCAGAAAACCATCCCTGAAAGCCAGACTTTTTTCAAAAAAGCGGAAAATCAGCCAAAAAGGCTTGAAACGGAGCGTTCCTGGTTAATCCGTATGATGGCTTCGCCCAGCAAAGGCGCGACGCTGATTTGCTGGATTTTAGAGGCCGTGGCCACATCGGGCGTCGCCTCGATGGAATCCGTGATGACCAGTTTCGTCAAGGAAGACTCCACAACGCGTTTGACGGCCGCGCCCGAAAGGACGCCGTGCGAACAATAAGCTGAAACCGATTTAGCCCCCGCCTTTGTCAAAGCGCCCGCCGCGTTGCACAGCGTTCCCGCGCTGTCGACGATATCGTCGACCATAATGCAATCACGCCCGGAAACGTCGCCGATGATGTTCATGACTTCCGACTCACCTGCTTTCTCGCGGCGTTTGTCGATAATGGCAAGACCTGCGTCCAGCTTTTTGGCCAACGCGCGGGCGCGCACGACGCCGCCGACGTCGGGCGATATGACCGTCAACCCTTCGGGGAGCTTGCCGTGCACGGAAAGCGTATCTTTGATATGGCGCACAAAAACGGGGCCGACAAAAAGATTATCGACCGGAATGTCGAAAAACCCCTGTATTTGTCCTGCATGCAGGTCAAGCGTCAGGACGCGATGCGCCCCTGCCGTTGTCAGCAAATTCGCAACGAGTTTTGCCGTGATGGGCGAGCGGGAAGTGGTCTTGCGATCCTGCCTTGCGTAGCCGAAATAGGGAATGACCGCCGTAATTCGCCGAGCCGAGGCCCGGCGCAGCGCGTCGATCATGATAAGCAGTTCCATCAGCGTGTCGTTCGCGGGGAACGATGTCGGCTGGATGATGAAGGTATCTTCGCCGCGGACGTTTTCCAGAACCTCGAAAAAAATTTCCATGTCCGCGAATCGACGGATGGATGCCCGCGCAAGCCCGACTCCAAGATGCTGCGCAATCGCTTCGGCCAATGGGCGGTTGCCGTTGCCTGCTATGAGCTTCATTTTCCGTTTCCCCCGCGCAAAGCCGCTGACGGGCGAGGATATAACAGCGTGGCCGAAGCCTGTAAAGATGGGGGACGCGGCGCGCGCTTGAAATAGTGGCGCCTTTGCCAAAACGGCCGTTCGAGAAGGCTTTCGCGCAGCACTTTGCTCCTTTCCCTCCTAAAAGGCCTGTTAAAATTTGGACTTTTACGCAATTTGGCGGTATGCTTTGCTAATATATTCCGAAATAGCAGGCGTTCTATGTCCCTTAAAACCGTTAGCGTAAACCCCGACAAGCAGGCTTTGGCCGATATGCGCGCGCAGATCGACAGAATCGACGCCGTTTTGCACGATTTGCTGCGCGAACGCGCCGAGGTCATCGACCATGTGCGCCGGCTTAAGGGAAAGCAGCATATCTATATCCGCCCGGGACGCGAGGCGCAGATGATGCGCACCCTTTTGGGGCGCCCGCAGGGCAAGATCCCCGAAGGCCTTGTGGTTCGCCTTTGGCGCGAGATGATCTCGGCATTTACCCTGCTTGAAGGGGCGCTTAAGGTCGTAGTTACCGTTGCGCCGAAGGGACCCGATTTTTGGGACGCTGCGCGTGATTATTACGGCGCGTTTACGCCTTTGATGGAGGCGCCTTCGGCACTGGCCGCTTTAAAGGCGGTTCAGGCTGAAAAAGCGTCTTTGGCGGTCGTGCCGTTTCCGGCAGCTGGGGACAAAGAGCCTTGGTGGCCGCTTCTGGCGGGCGACAAGAAGAACGCGTTGACTGTTTTCGCCACCATCCCGTTTGAATTCCTGAAGGCGGGGCGCGCGAACGCCAAAGCTGCGCCCGCCGGACTTGTGGTAGGCAAGTTGTATCCCGAATTGACCGGCGATGATCACAGCTTCCTCGCTTTGCAGTGTGTGCATGTCCCCGAAAGCGAAATGAAACGGCTTTTGGGCAAGGCGGGCTATAAGGTTCGGCAGCTTTTGCCGCAAAATATGGGGCGTGGCGCATCGGCGCCCGTTCTTTATCTCGTGGAGACCGAAGGCTATGTGGGGCGCAACGACACGCGCTTGTCGCGTCTTCGCGCCATGCTGGGCAGTCGCTTGCAGCATTTGGCGCCGCTCGGCGGCTACGCCGTTCCTTTGAAATCCGGAAGACGCTAAGCTGATGACTCAATCTTTGGGAATTATCGGCGTCGGCGCCTTCGGCGCCTTTGCGGCGCGGCATCTGGCGCAGCATTTCGATCTCGTTCTTTATGATCCAAAGGCGAATGCCGAAAAGTTGGCGCAGGAAATCGGCGCAAAGGCGGGAGATTTGTCTGCGGCAGCGGGGTGCGATGTTGTCTTGTTGGCGGTGCCCGTTCAGAGAATGCGCGCCGTTCTGGCCGAGATCGCGCCGATGTTAAAACAAGGCGCGCTTGTCGTCGATGTGGCTTCGGTAAAAATCAGGCCTGCGTCTTGGATGGAAGAGCTTGTGCCAGAGGGCATCTCGATCGTGGGAACGCACCCGCTTTTTGGTCCGCAAAGCGGCAAGCAAGGCATTGTCGGGCTTAACATCGCCATTTGCGATATACGCGGCGGGCGCGGCGACGAGGTTGCGCTTTTCTGCGCCGAAAGTCTTGCGCTTCGCATTTTTAGGGTGACACCCGAGGCGCACGACCGCGAATTAGCTTATGTGCACGGCTTGACGCATATGATCGGCAAGGTGATCGTGTTGTTGGGCTTGCCTGAATACAAACTCACGACAAAAACTTACGAATTGCTGGATGCCGCCGTGGATTACATCCGCGACGATTCGGACGAATTATTTCAGGCCATCCAATCCGAAAACCCGTATGCGAACGAGGCCAAAGCCGCCTTTTTCGACGCTGCCAAGAAGCTGGAGAAGAAGCTGGCGGGAAGGTAAGCCAATTTAAAGGGAAGGCTCTGCGGGGCTTTTGGTCGCCGCCGATTCCATTCGCGCGCCAAAGCCGCTGAGGAAAAGTTGATCCATGAAGTTTTTTGTTGGGATCAGAAACACGATATGCTGTTCCGGCAGCACGGAAGAAAAGCGCTCAGGTATTCCAAAAGTTTGATGGTTTGGATCGATAAAAAAGTTATCGTCCTTGTCTCGGCCGACATTCACAAAGTGAAAGATATCCGAGGCGACGCAAATTTCCATGCAGATGGCATTTCGCAAAAGCGCGTTATTTTCAAGTCGTGCCTCCGCAGGAAACAGCACGGCATTCGCTTCAGCCATTTTTAGAAATCCGTTTTTTATGAATTGCTTCACGTCCGTTGCGTAGTGAGGGCAAGGGAACTGGGTCGATAGCAACGGGATTTTATTTAAAAAAACGTCGAGTTCGGAATCGCCTTTTTTTATAGCGGCAGCAACAGTGTTTATGATGCGCCGCGCCTGCGGGTGAATATATTGCTGAATGTGCTTGTTGACTTCTTCCAAACCCATGAGTTTTTGAGAATCCGGCGTTTGCGGCATTTCTGATTCTTCGAAAATAGACTTCTCACCAACGCCAGATTCAGAATCATTCAACATCATTACCCCCTTTTATGCGATCAGAGAAAAACACCTGTAAAAGTAGATAAAAGGCCGATGATTGGAAAGACTAATGACGAAGTTCAGGGCAAAGAATTACAATGGGTTAGAGCATTAACCATGAAATGTTTTTTTAGTTTCGGGTTTCTTTGATAAAACGGGTTTTATGAAATACGCAGGCATGACTTTAGAAGGCGCATTTTTTACCGTGCCCAACCCCCGATCTCCCTTCGGAAGAGTTATTGCCGAAGTGGATGCGGACACATATGCGCACGTGATGCCGGATGTGAAGCTCCTCTGGCCGCTTGCCTGCGCCTGCTGCGGAAGACAGGTTCATCTTGCGCGCCAAAAAGTATCTTATGATGGAGAACTTCACTATGAATTTCGTCATGCGGCAAAAGATACACATGGATGTTTGCGCGCGGCATATGATGCGCTTGATTCTGTCCCCCCTAGCAATCTTGAGGCAGGAGATAGGCACCGCAAAGAAAGGCTAGGCTTTGTTCTCGCGCGCAACAAATTCAATGCGCTAAATATACCCGCAAATATGGCCGCCTCCGCCGGCTATTCATTCGAGGAGCCGCTTGAAGACATTGTTCGCGCTCTTGCTCCCAAGGAAGAATTTCAATTAACGATGCAAAAGGGCAGGGATATCCTTCAACAACTTCTTCCGATGGAAGGCTATGACCCTGAACGTATCGTTGTGCTGGCTGGATTCCTTTTGGGATCGTGCATGAAACCCACAAGCGTAAAAAAGAAAAACGCTTGTTTTGTGTGTTTGCCTGACGGCAACCCCCATTTCAAGGAAACTGAAAGAGATTACCTTAGGCTTAGGGAAGAAGGCGCGCCCTGTCCTGCTTGGTTGCCTACAAGTTTGGAACTGAATTTCGCAAACAGAAATGATAGATTCGAGCCCGTTAAAAGCGCTGGAGAATCCATAATGTTTTATGGAAGGCCGATTAAGCGACCGCCTTATGATTTAGCGCAAACGCGAATCCCTCAATTTTGCAACGCCACACCCACATAATTCTTGATTTTTGCCTTTAATAACGCCATCAAGGCATTCCTTTTACTTTTTGAAGAGCCGATATGCGCGCGGAAACCGAAGCAGCTATAGCAGACATCGAGAAATCGCTTGCCTTGCTGAGGAGGCATCTTTGACTACGATCATGCCCTTCTGCGCCTTGACGAACTGAACGCGCTCGCCGAAAATCCGGAACTTTGGAACGACGCCGCGAAAGCGCAAAAGATCATGCGCGAACGCACGCAGCTTGATCAAGCCCTAAACGGCTATCGCGGCATCGAGCGCGAGCTTTCGGACCACATCGAAATGATAAAGATGGCCGAAGCCGAAGGCGATGCCCCCATGGCGGCCGAAGCGGAAAACGCCCTTTTCGCCTTGCGCGATGTTGCGGCCGAGCGCGAGTTGGAAAGCCTGCTTTCAGGCGAGGCCGACGCCAACGACTGCTATCTGGAAGTCAACTCGGGAGCGGGCGGAACGGAGGCGCAGGACTGGGCGGAGATGCTGCTTCGCATGTATGTGCGCTGGGCGGAAAAGCATGGCTACAAGGTGTCGATGCTTTCCGAAACGCGCGGCGAAGAGGCGGGCATCAAATCGTCCACCATTCAGATCGCCGGTCATAACGCCTATGGATGGCTGAAGACGGAATCGGGCGTGCATCGGCTTGTGCGCATCAGCCCCTATGATTCCAACGCGCGCCGCCACACCAGCTTTGCCAGTATTTCGGTGACGCCCGTTGTCGACGAAAATGTGTCCATCGAAGTTCTGGACAAGGATTTAAAAGTGGATGTTTTTCGCGCCAGCGGCGCGGGCGGGCAGCACGTGAACAAGACGGAAAGCGCGGTTCGCTTTACGCACTTGCCGACAGGTATCGTTGTCGCGTGTCAGCAGGAGCGCTCTCAGCATCAAAACCGCGCCAAGGCGATGGAAATGCTGCGCGCCAAACTCTACGAGCTCGAGCTGAAAAAACGCGAAGAGGCGGCCGCCGATATCGAAGCCCAGAAAACCGATATCGCGTGGGGGCATCAGATTCGCTCTTACGTTTTGCAGCCTTATCAAATGGTCAAAGACGCCCGCACGGGCGCGGAAACCAGCCAATCGCAAGCCGTTTTGGACGGCGATATTGATTTGTTTTTAAGGGCTTCCCTGGCGAGCCGAATTAAAGGCCAAGTGTAATTCCTAAAAATAGAATTGTATCGAAGGATGCTTCTGCTTTAACATCAAAGCTGGCATTGCGGCGGACGCTTCGCGTTGTTTCGCCCGAGGATGACGCTAATGGGAGATGGATTTAAGGAATGCACATCACTTTTTGCACAGGTAAATTGCATCGCGTGACGGTAACGGGCGCGTGTCTTGATTATCAGGGCAGCATCACCATCGACCGCAAGTTGATGGAGGCTGCGGGCATTTTGCCGTTCCAGATGATTCACATCAACAATCTTTCCAACGCCGCGCATTGGGAGACCTATGCCATTCCCAGCGACGTGCGCGGCGAAATCTGCCTGAACGGAAGCCCCGCGCGGATTTATCATAAAGGGGACAAGGTGATTATCCTCGCGCTTGCGCACGGCACGCCGGAAGAAGCGGCTGCGGTGAAGCAGACTGTCGTGCACGTCGACGACAAAAACGCGGTCAAGCGCATCGAGATCAAGGATTTCAAGGGCAAGCGCGGCAAAAAATAACGGGGAGAAACGCATGCTAACCCTTCATGACGGCACAAGAGGATATAAAGACATTGATGCTGAACTCGGGTCTTCCTTTCTGCCCCGCGAAGTGAAATGGGTCGATATTCTGGACGGCACCCCCGAAGAGGTGGCGTTCGTCGAACGCGCGCTGAAGCGACACTTGCCGACGAAAGAAGAACTGAACGAGATCGAAAATTCCAGTCGTTTGCGGGCGGACCGCAACACTTTTTATCTGAGCGCGACGGTCGTTTCCCGCGGCACAGGCGTTCCGAGAGCCGCGCCCGTGGGCTTTATTTTGACGAAAGATCTTTGCGTCACGATTCGCTACGCGCCGCTGATGGCTTTTACTGCGTTTGAGGATGAATTCGCTGACGAGGAAAACGATTATACGGGAAGCGCGGGCGCTTTCGTCGGCCTGATCGCCGCCATTGTGGACCGCGCGGCCGACCTTCTGGAAAACGTGGAAAGCGAGCTGGACCAGATATCAGGGCATATTTTCTACAGCGGTTCGGGCGCGCTTGCGCTGATTAAAAAGCCCGCCCGCGCCACCGCCAGCCTTAGGGAAACGTTGAAGCGCATAGGGCATAACGGCGACTTGTCGTCGAAAATCCGCGACAGCCTTTTGGGCATGGGGCGCATCGTCTCCTTCGTCGGCGAAATGGGCGCGGACTGGTTTTCAAGCGAACTGAAGACGCATTTAAAAACCCAGCATCATGATATTACGTCGCTGTCGGACTATGACATGCATTTGATGAACAAGGTGCAATTGCTGCTCGATGCGACGCTTGGCATGATCAACATCGAACAGAATAATATTATTAAAGTGCTGACGGTCGTTTCGGTCGTCGGCATTCCGCCCACGCTTGTGGCCAGTATGTACGGCATGAATTTCAAATTTATGCCGGAGCTGGAGTGGGCTTGGGGCTACCCTTGGGGGCTTTTGCTGATTTTGTTGAGCGGCATCGCGCCGATTGTTTGGTTCAAAATCAGGGGTTGGCTGTAACTTTTTCATGAATCTTTTTTCCACCGTCTCCCTCGCTTTCAGCCTTTCCGCCGATGCTTTTGCCGTAGCCGTTGGCAAAGGCGTAGGCGTGCGCCGCCCCCGTTTTGTCGAAGCGCTGCGCACGGGGCTGATCTTCGGCTCGGTCGAGGCCTCGATGCCGATCATCGGCTGGGGGCTTGGCTCTTTGGCAAACGAGTTTATTGCCGGCATCGACCATTGGATCGCCTTTTTGATTCTGGCGGCGCTTGGCATCAAGATGCTCGCCGGAAGTTTTCATAAAGAAGAAGCGGAAAAGCCCAAAAGACATAAATGGCATGCGCTTGCCTTTGCTGCCGTCGGCAGCAGCATCGATTCCCTTGGCGTCGGGGTGACGCTGGCATTCATCAAGGCGAATGTTTGGCTGACCGCGGCAGCCATTGGGACGGCGACCTTTTTAATGGCGACCATCGGTTTCATGGCAGGACACGCTATCGGCAACCGTGCGGGAAAATATGCCGAAGCGTTCGGCGGCGTTGTGCTTATTTTAATTGGCGCGCGGATTTTGTGGGAGCATCTTTATTAAAATTCATACACCTCCGGCACGCGCTGAAACGCGGCGTGGCCGGTAAAGGTTTGGATGCGCTCCGACGATTTGCCGAAGCCGATGGCGCCGCGCCCGAAACGCCGATTGATGCTGTCGATAACGGGAGACAGCTTTTGCCGCTTTTTCAAGAGAGGGTCGCTGTCGATAAAAAGGTCGAGCTGGTGCTGCGCGGCGGGCACGAGCCCCATCAGCACGACGCCGACCTTGATCGGCGGGATCATCGGGAAATCCTGCCACAACGCCAAAAGCCGCGCGAGCAGGAAAGGGGTGCTTTGCGTTTCTGCAAAGCTCGTTTCCGTCCAGTAATGCTCCCATGATTTTTCGGCGGCCAGATGCACGCCCAGGCGGCGGCAGAAATAGCCGTCGTGCCGCAGGCGCTCCGCCGCCTTAGCCAGCAAATGCTGCGCGAATTGCTTGGCGCCGTTCATTGTGCGCAGGGCGGGTTCCAATACGTGCTCGTGGCCGAGGCTTTTGCTTTGCGTCGAAGAGGGAAATTGCAAGTCGGCGCCGTGGAGCAATTCGTAATACAAGGCGCCATTGATCCCGCCCCAAGCCAGCCGAAGCTGATGCCGCGACGCGCTTGTCAGATCGGCGACGCTATAGATGCCCGCGCGGTTCAGGCGCGCCTTCATGCCTTTGGCGATGCCGTAGATGTCCGTTAGCTCCATGCCGTGCAAAATGTCCGGCAGGTCTTTTTTCCGGATGATCACAAGGCCGTCCGGCTTTTGCATATCGCTGCTCACCTTGCCGAGGAAAAGGCTGGGCGCGATGCCGATAGAACAGGTAAGGCAGTCCCCTACCTTTTCGCGCAGCGCGGTTTTGATTTTGTACGCCAAAGCGCGCGCGTTTTCGGGCTCGCGCTCGCGCCCCATCAGGCGACACGCCGCCTCGTCGATGGAGCAGACTTTTTCGATGGGGATGCAGGTGTCCACCGCTTCAAGAATGCGGTGATGGTAGTGCACATAGACGCGGTGCCGCGCTTCGACGAGCGCAAGGTCGGGGCAGCGCTTTTTAGCTTCCCAGACCATCGTGCCTGTTTTGATGCCGAAGGCGCGAGCCTCGTAGCTTGAGGCGATGGCGCAAGTGCTGTCCGTCATCATCTGCACAATAGCCACGGGACGCCCGCGCAATTCGGGCCGCTCCTGCTGCTCGCAGGAGGCAAAAAAGGCATTTAAATCAAGGAATAACCAGTTAACGGCATCTTCCTCGGCAATGCTTTTGTTCATGGTTTGTTCTATACATAAAGAAAGACGGGGAGGCAAGGGAAATCAGATCTATTTCGGATATGAAAAACAAATCGGATTCCGCATAAATTTCTCATTCGCTTCGCGAAGAAAATTTTGCGGAATGATGGATTAGCGTTTCTTCCAGCTTCCGTCCGGCGCTTGATACGAGCTTCCCGCGGGAAGCTGTGTGATGATTTGCTGCGCCGCCAATTTGGCCACGACATCGACGGGTTGGCCGTTTTGCTTGGAGATGCGCGCATATTCCTGCTGGCGTTTGGCGTTCACTTCCGAAACTAGGGATTGGACGTCCGGCGTCGATGCCAGCGCGGCGACATAGCCGTCCAGCTTTTCGCCGACCTGTCCGCCCGCCCGCGCGCTGTGCAGATCCAGCGCCAGAGCGGGACCTGCGATTAGCATTCCCAGAAGCGCGACAAGAACCGTAAGTTTTTTCATAAGAGCCTCCGCCTAAAATACGTCTGGATTTTTCGCGATTGCTTGCTGAACGTCTTTTTGAATCTCGATCTTCACATGCTGTTCGATATTGACGTTCAGGTTGATTTCGATAGGCTTGTCGGGCGCCTGCACCTGAACCGTGGGCGTGCAGGCCGCCAGCGCGGCAAGGGTCAAGACGATGCTAGGGATTCGCATGGATGCCTCGCTCCAATAGCTTTCGGGGATCGTTCAGCCATAAAAGATTTTGCTGGATGAAGCCTAGCACATCGCCTTTTAAATTCACATTCAATTTAACAGGGCGTCCCTGCTGGATTTTAGGATTGTTGCCTTCCAGCTTCATAAGCATGTGAAGCCCTTGATCGCCGCTATCGAGGCCGATGGAAAGCGATGTATAGCGGAAATCCTGAAGGACATCGCGCACCAGCGCAAGCTGCGCGTTCGCGCCCGATATAACTTCAGGCGAAAGCGCGATGGTGCCCGGCCCTTCGGCATAAAGATTGCCGTTATGGAAAGCCATCGTGCCGTCAGGCGCGATAGTCACGGGAATCGTGCCCGAAAGAGCGCCCGTCGCCGAGGCGCGTTTGCCCGTGAATTGCTGCATCAAGGCGTCCGCCGAAACAGCGGCTATTTTCAGGTCGAAAGACGTCGGCTCTTTGGGGGCGAAGAAAAGCCGCGCGTTTTCCGTCGAAAGGATGCCGCCGTTCCATGGTATAGAGCCTTTTTTGATCAGAAGAGCCGATTGCGCTGGCGAGGAGAAGCTGTGCTCAATTTGAAATTCAGCCGCGTAAGCCTTCGCAGAATCCTGCACGCGGCCGTCGATAACAATTTTATCGGCGCGCAAATCAAAGGCCCCTTTTGCGTTGAGGGGGGGCAAAGGCTGCGGTGCACCCGTCGTTTCGATGTTCGAGATCGTCCATTCGCCGTCCCACCGATTTTCCATAAGCGTCGCGGCGATTTTTGTTTCCGCCGTTTTGGCTGTCAGGCTGCCGCTGTTCAGCGCAAGGCCCGTTGCCGTATAGCTGAATTGCGGCGCAGGATGCGTTTTAAGGGAAAGATCGAGCGGCAGGTCGAGTTGCCATAAATCCGTTGTGATATATGCGCGGCTGTCTTTGACTTCGATATCCTTGAAAGAAAGCGCGTCTAAATCCTCGACGGTAACAGGCAGGGCTGCGGGTGTTTTTGCCCCTTCTTTTTGCGGAAGCCCCGCCACGCGCCACACCTGGCCTTCTTTGCGGATATCGAGCGACAGGCCGTGAATAACGGCGCTTTCTATGCGTCGGGACAAAAGATCGAGCGGGGAATAGCGAAGCGTGACGCTTTTCAGAACAAAGGGAGGATCGCCGCCAAGATTAACATTAGTCAATGTGCTGGATGTCAGGCCGACTTTGGAAAGCGATAATTCGACTTGCGAGAAGCCTTGCGCCTGAAGCGCCGCTTTGATTCGAGATTCGACCCAAGACTTTGACGGCCAAAAAGCCAAAGCAAAGCCAAGGACAATAAGAAAAGCGAGAAAAATTAAGATACTTTTGCGCATGCGGAAATCCATAAATTCTTCTCCTAAAGAGTGAGAAAAAAATGTGTTTTATATGTGGCTTTGTTCAGTCTTTCGCCGCTCTGATGCGATCACAGTCCCTCGTTCAATATGAAGATGCCCACATTAAGCGCGAGGGCGAATGAAACCCACGCGGCGTAGGGCATAAAGAGGAAGGCCGCTATTTTATCTTTCTTCCAAGAGGCGAAGATAAAGAGGCCAATGTTCGCCAAAAGGAACAGACACACAATCATGCCCAGGCCGATGGAATGCGCGCCGAAGAAAACGGGGGACCAGAGGAAATTCAAAAGCATCTGGGTCCACCACAAAGTCATGGGAAGGCTTTCCCTGTCGCGCAGCCACGTTCTGTAACCAGCGACGGCGATCAGGATGTAAAGAAGGAGCCAGGCGGGCGCGAAAACCCAATTGGGTGGCGTAAAAGAAGGCTTGGCCAGGCGGGTATACCATTCTCCGGGCGCAAAAAAAGCTCCAAGCAAAGCGCCGCCGCCAACAACGAGCGCGAGGAATAGAACAAGCGTTATCCGTTCTCTGGTCATGCGGCGCAGGCTACGATAGGCGCAATTAAAAGAGAAGGGGCTTTTGGGGCAGGCCTTCGCGCGCATGCCTTGACAATTCCGGCGTAGGCTTGAACACTTTACTTGTCTGCGCGAGTCGCGGGTGCAATTATTGGCGAAGGAGATTGAAAATGGATGCGACCACTACCGGCGCCGTTGGGCTTGTCGTTTCATACGGTTGGAAAATTTTGGGAGCCATTGCGATATTTATCATCGGCAGGTGGTCGCTAAAGCTCGCCGTGTCATTGATGAAGCGCGTCATGGCGGCGAGCAAGGTTGATCAAACGCTGGTTTCCTTTATCGGCAACGTCCTGTATGGATTAGGCTTGGTCTTCATTGTCATCGCGGCGTTGGGGCAGCTGGGGATTCAAACGACGTCGCTGGCCGCGATTTTGGGCGCGATGGGTTTGGCGATTGGGTTGGCGCTTCAGGGGTCTCTTGGAAATCTGGCCTCCGGCGTGATGCTCATCGCGTTGCGTCCGTTCAAGTTGGGCGACCGTGTGGAGACTTGCGGCAAGAACGGCGTTGTTTCCGACATCAATATTTTCACAACGACCTTGAAAACCGACGAAGGACAGCGCGTCATCATTCCCAACGGCAAGATCACTGGCGATATTATCGTCAATCATTCGCCGTAGATTTTATAGCGTCAAATTAAAGACTTCGCGCGAAGGCAGGCGCGGCTGCGCGATAAGCCGGTATTCCCGCTTGGGCATGTTCATTAAAAGCGTCCAAACGGTTTCCACCTGCGGTTCGCGGATGCAAGCCGAAAGCGGCGCGCTTGCGGTCATCATTTTATCTAAGGCGGCGAAATCCACAGGCGCTTTTTTCAAGGCCTTTATTTCCCCCATCAATCGCGCATAGCGCGGGAAGGAGGCGATGGCGTCACTAATGCCAGAAGCGCCAATCTGATCCTCCGCTTCAAGAGTGCCGACATAATGGTTCGTAACGGCCAAAAGATCTTCGGCATCGGGCGTCCGCAAGTCGAAACTATTGCCGCCCGCGTGCTGAACAACAAGGCTGTTTCCTTCCGCGTCCGCGATAAAGAAATTCTTAGCCGAGGCCAGCCGCGCTTCCTTAAAAAATTGCGCGGCTTCTCTAACCGTCTTGCAGCGCGATGCGACAAGCCGCACGGTATCGAAACTCGTAAGGCCGATGTTTTCGTTCCAGCAAAAGGCGAACGTGACGCCGATAAAAAGACCGTCGTTGTTGATCGCGTCTTCGTATAGGAAAAGCTGTTTCGCTTTGTCGCGGCCTTCCTCGCCCAGAATGCCCATGTCGGTAATCGCCAAAACGCGGCGGCCTTCGCGCTGAAAAGACCACGCTTGCATCACATCGGCCACTGCCGGGTGCCAGTCGTAATTTCTTGCAACCCAAAGATCGCCCGACGCGTCTTTAAAGCTGCCGATGGAGCAAGCCTTGTGGTTTTGCGCCCGCAAATAAAGAATTTCGCTTGTCAGATAGGTATGCGCAACGGCGTTAAAGTCAAAGTCGCCGCCTTCCGCGATGCCTTTGAATTCCTCCAAAACCTCGGGCGCGAAAGTTTCATAATAGGCCAGTTGCTTGCGCAACAGTTCGGTTTCCGAAGGCGGCGAAAATTGAAAGCCGCAGGCTTTGTAATAACCGCCGATTTGCTTGCCGATTTCGAAAGCTGAGCCGGAGAAGTTTCGGAATTCCATTTTATGTCCGTGAAAGAGTGAAAAGAAAGTGTGCGCGAGAAGAAAGTTTCGCGCAAGGCAGTTTATTCTGTTTCGGATTCGACTGAAATCCCCGCGCCGATTAAGCATTGGGCGGTGATGCCGTTGCCTTCTTTTAAAACGTCGGAAAATGTGCCGTCGTAAATCAGGCCGCAGCCGCACGAAGGGCTGTTGGATTGTAAAATAGCTTTTTTGATGCCGTGTTTTTGGCAAAGCGCAAGTAACCTCTCGGCGCCCAGCGCGAAAGCCTCTGTATAATCGCGGCCGCTCTTGCTCAAGACGCGACGCCCCTCATCGTTCGTATCAATGATTTCGCACGGTTCGCGCGGAACGCAAAGGCCTCCAAGCAATTCAGGGCAAGCGGAAATGGCCATGCCTCGCGCCACAAGCTCCTGCACATTCTTATTCGGGCACGAGGATCCATCGTAACGGCAAGGCTCTCCGGCAAGACACGCGCTGACAAGGAACAAAGGATTATCCTTTCAAGGCTGTGGGGCGCGTGGCGATGCGCTCCGAAAAGCGAAGGAGATAGCCGTCGGGATCAAGGACAATGAATTGCCTGACACCAAGATCGACATCATCTCTGCGATACCATTTATCTTCCATCGGCAGAAATATCTTCGCGCCCTTGGAAAGAACGCGTTTATAAAGCGCGTCGACGCCTTTGATGTCGATCTCCAAATTCATGCCGCGCCCGAAGGGGGACTCCAAAGGCCCCGCGATCCATGTGCGCGGGCTGTCCGGTGCAAGCTCGTCCAGCATGATCTGCGCGCCGTCGCGGCCGACCATGGCAAAGCGGGTTTCTTTGCGCTGGTACATAACCTCGAATCCCAAAACGCCTGTGTAGAACGCGACGCTCGCATCGACATTCGTGCAAAGCAATTCGGGGATTAGGGGATTGAATTCGGGTTTTTCTGACATTGGCAAACATATAGATAATTTCTTGCGGATTGACTAGTCTTTGAAACTTATATGGAAAGCCGCCTTTCCTTACACAAGGAGTTACTGAGTTGGACATTCCCCGAATATTTACGATCACCGAAAGCGCGCATCGCATTCATAATCCCTTCACGCCGGAAAAGCTGGCTGCCCTTGGCGCGGCATTGCGGCCTAAGGCGGGGATGCGCATGCTCGATCTTGGCAGCGGCTCTGGCGAAATGCTGTGCACATGGGCGCGCGATTATGGAATTGGCGGCACAGGGATCGATCTAAGCCCGCTGTTCACCCAGCAGGCAAAGCAACGCGCCGAGGAGCTTGGCGTTGCCGACAGGGTCGCGTTCATTCACGCGGACGCGGCCGGCTATGTCGCCGAGGAAAAAGTTGATGTGGCGGCTTGCGTCGGCGCGACATGGATTGGCGGAGGGGTCGCCGGCACAATCGACCTTTTGGCGAAAAGCCTACGCGCGGGAGGCATGATGCTTATCGGCGAGCCTTATTGGCTGAAAACGCCATCGTCGAAAGAAATCGCAAAGGCATGCCATGCCGCCTCCATTTCAGACTTTCTTTTGCTTCCGCAGCTTCTCGCGTCTTTCGGCGGGTGCGGCTACGACGTCGTTGAAATGGTTTTGGCAAATGCAGATAGCTGGGACAGGTACGAGGCCGCCAAATGGCTTACCATGCGCCGGTGGCTTGAGGCGAATCCGAAAGACGATTTCGCGAAAGAGGTGCGCGCCGAACTGACCGCCGCGCCGGAACGCTATGCCGCCTATACCCGCGAATATCTGGGCTGGGGCGTGTTCGCGCTTATGAGAAGGTGAGGCGGATTAAAGCCCGCGTAAAAACTCGGGTCGAAGTCCCCGCAGGCCTTCTCGCGCGGCAGCCACGATGGCGACAAGCTCACCGCTATCCTGCGGCAAAGTGCCTGCAAGCGGCAGGCAATTCGACGCATGATTGGAGCGAAACACAACAGGTCGCGATGGGTTCAGTGCCGTCAGCAGCGAATGCTGTTCATCAAGAATGCCAAGATCATCCTGCGGTTCGAACGGCGTGCCGTCGCGCGAAAAACGCGAAATGAAGGTATTCTCAACAGCGGGCTCAAGGCGCAGTTGCAAAGTGGAAAGAAAATCGGGCGGCGCACGGTTGACAAGCGCGGCTGTGCCTTCGATATGCTCTTTCCACAGATGCCGCCCGCCAAGCCCCAGAACGACGGTCGCGGAAACGGCGATACCGGCATCGCGCGCGCGGTCGAGGGCGGACGCGAGCTTGTCGGGATTCGCCCCTTTGCGAATGCGCGCAAGGATATCGGCCGATCCGGATTCGATGCCAAAATAGAGGAGAGTTAGCCCCTTCTTGCGCAAGAGCTTCAGGTCCTCTGGCGACTTACCGTTCAGATCGAGGGGCGTCGCGTAGCACGACACTCGTTCGAGGCAGGCAAAGCGCGCCGCCAACTCGTCTAGGATCGCGGCCATGTCGTCCGCCGGAAGCGCCAAAGCATCGCCGTCGGCAAGAAATACGCGCGAAGTCGCGGGCCGCGTTTTTGCGGCGAGAGCGATGTCGGCAAACACCTCTTCTTGCAATCGAGCGCGGAAGGTTTTGGCTTTATACATCGAACAGAAAGTGCAGCGATTGTGCGAACAGCCCAAAGTCGCCTGAATAATGAGGCTATTCCCCTCGCTCGGGGGGCGATAAACCGGCTCGTCGTAATGAAGCATGGCTGATAATCCCTGCCTTTGGGTTTCAAATCGGCGGATTACCTCAGGCTATCAACGGAAGTTTTCAAAGCTTTTGCGATAGCCGCAAGTGTATCAATAGACCCCGTCCTTGTTCCGTTTTCAATTTGAGTGATATAGGACAGGCTTTTGCCAATAGCTTTAGCAAGCGCGCCTTCGGTCATGCCGCGATATTTACGAAAGGCGCGAATGCGAGACATCTTTTGCTCGCGCATAAGCTTATAAACTTCAATGGGAATAACAGGCTCCGTTCCGGCTTCGACGCGGCGTAGAATATTGTACGCATTATCGGGCGCATCAAAGCTGCAACGCTTAAGCAAGGCCTCATATTGAGCCTTGGGCAGAATAACCATTTCATTTCCATCGGGCGTTTTAAAGGTTTGCATATCCATGATTTGCCTCCTATCTGTAAATATCTTTTCTGTGGCCAACGCGGATAACCGTTACTACAAGTCCATCTTCCGTGAATAAAACCCTATATTCTCCTACTCGAAGCCTAAGAAGCGGGTCGCCCTTCAAACGCTTAACCTGGTTTGCAAGAGCTTTGGGGTTCTTCGCGTACAATTCCATCTTTGCCAATATCTTCGCGCAATCAGGGCTGCTGATATTATCCAAATCCCTTTCAGCCGTGCGGGTAAGGAAGATGTCCATACGCGGATAATAATGCTAATAGCATCGAATTGCAAGGATAAAGAATGCTTAAAGCATTATTAACGGAGCAGCATAAAGTTCGGCGCTGCGCGCCGGATGAGATTACTTTGCAGCGCTCGCCTTCGCTGCGCTTCAGCGCGGCTCGCAAAGTTGCAATTTCTGGCCTGTCGCGCCGTAACGCAGTGAAGGCGGAACGAACTCAGCGGTTTGTTCACTGCATCCGCATTCGCCACTAAAAAGCCCCCTATGGGGGCTTTTTAGTGGCGGGGCAGAGGTAACTGGCGCGACAATTACTATCGAGTCAATCCGCTATTATTGAAGGGAATTTTTCTTAAGAAGAGCAACTATGGCTTGAACGATCGGTTGCCAGAAAGGATATATCTACAGGACCAGCCTGTAAGAAGAGCCGCTGTCGCGATAAGAGTTCCTAACGCAATATTGTTAAAAAAGCCGTCACTTAATCCATCGCTAAATGGAAGGCAAAAGCCAAAACCAGCCAGCAGGAGGGCTAACCAGAAAATAACATTTCCGAGTCTCTCCACCATCTTTTTACCCCCCCCGTTTTGCAGATGAGCAAGTGTCGCGAAGGCATTCTTATAAAAACAAGAGCTGGAAGCAATGCCGTTTGCTTTAAGCTCTAACCGATTTTGTTCATCCGAAAGTTTTTTAGTATCACCAATAGCAGCGTTTATTTGATCAAGGCCGCGATTGAATGTCTCAACAGCATTGTAGAATTTGTGCAAAGAGGCTGTTTGTTCGTCGGTTAATTGCCCCATAGAAAGAAGAACTGGGTAAGAATTTTGCCAAGCAGCGACAGGGAGCTGACGTTCTCCCCGTTATGTCTCCACACTGAAGTAGAGTCCTTGGGTTAAAAATA
>CAZFCA010000011.1:0-44320 GCA_964517415.1 uncultured Rhodospirillaceae bacterium | reverse complement strand
CGACGTTGTTATGGACATTATTGTGACGGACAAGGGAGTATTTTAAGGATGTTTAATTGGGCCGCATGGAAGTATTTTTGGATCGCAACGTATTTCTTTTTTATCGCGATGACGTTCCCGTCTTTCGCGCAAACGAAAGGGGGCATAGGGCCTTTCCAGCCGTTGGCCGATGAAAAGGGAAAGAAAAATGTGAAAGCCCCCCGCGAAAACTGCCGCGTTTACAAAATCATGCCCGGAGGCGGTTATCGGGAAGTAGCGTGCCCCAAGGAAAATCAGAAGCGATAGAACCAAAAAAGGGCGGCCGAAAATCGGGCCGCCCTTTTCATGGTTTTGCTCACTTACGCGGCGTCGACCACCTTGAGATTCGCTGCCGAGGTTTTTCCCTTCTCGGTCGCTAATTCGTAGCTGATCTTCTGGCCTTCGCGGAGATCGCGCAGACCCGCGCGTTCTACCGCGCTGATATGAACGAATACATCCGAACCGCCGGCATCCGGCTGTATGAAGCCGTAGCCTTTGGTGCCGTTGAACCACTTGACTGTACCTGTAGCCATAGTCTCTTATCCTTTAGTCTAGCATTGGCCGGCATCACCATGACACCCGCGCCGAGTTAGCACCGGGAATCCCCGGCAACCTCAAGCACTAGAAGGGCAATACGGTTAGGTTAATCAACCGGCTGCACGTCACGCGCAAGTGAGAGTCCTCTAAACTCTTTGACACTACTAGATAAAAAACGGAAAAAAAGCAAGGGGGATAAGGACGGAAGCCCTATTGCATGCGCCCTTTAAGGGGTTTCTGCCCTATTCGTAAACCTGGATATCCACCCTATCTTTGTTCCCTTCTGCCCCGTCAGAGCCTTTGGCGCTAACATCCATGCGGCTTTGGGCGACACCATGGGAGGTCAAATATCCCCTCACGTTCAAGGCCCGATTGAGCGACAGGCGGTGCGCTTCGCGGGGCGAGCTTCCGGCGCTATCGGCATGGGAGATCAGGTAAATTCGCACGTCGGGGTTTTCTTTAAGCGTGGCCGCCAGCTTTGATAACTTGGTTAAAGCCTCTTTGTCGATGGTGTCCGTTCCCTTTACAAAAGAGATGGAGGACATAGCCGGATCAAGCGACAGGCGCACGTTTGAGGCTTTTGGGGCTTCGGGCGGCTTTTCGGGAAGGAAATGCCCCGTCTTTGCAACCGCAGGTGTTTCAGTCTTTGCCTCGTTCGCGTTTTTGTCGGATGAAAGCGGCTTATCCTTTGCAGGTTCGTGAACTGGTTTGAGCGGCTTGGCTTCCTCCACCTTCACGCGGGGCGCGGCCTTGACCATTGCGGATTCCGGCGATGGGCGCGGGGGCGAGACTGCGGCCGCAGGTTTCTTGAGAGACAGGGTGCGGCAAGTTGAGACGACGCCTTCGTTGTTCGTGCACGACCATGTCCACGGCCCTTCGCCGTTGACGGGGCTAGCCGACCCGGCGCGGCAAAGATTCTTTGTCGGCGCTTCGCCGGCAAGCGTTTCCGCCGCCACGCCGCAAAGATCTTCGTTCACAGGGATTGGGCGCGGAGTCGCAGGCGTGGGCTCGGGTTTTGACTCGGCTTGAGATTCATATTGGGGTTCCGCTGACGATGCGGCTTTGGATTCCGGTTTCGCTTCGACGGCTGCTTGCTTGGCTTCCGGCTTGGCTAAGGATTTCGGCGCAGCCGGTTCGGGCTTGCGTTCGGGCCTTGGCGGCGATGCCTTCGGCGTCTCGGCTTGCCCTTCAGGCTTGGATGCCGACGATGTTTTTCCGCCCGCGCGCGCGGATGAGGACGCCTGTCTTTCCGATGCGGGAAGAGAATCCTCGGCAATCGTGACGCCGCCCGTCAGCTCGGCAACAAGTTCGGGCGACATGACGATGTCGTCATCGGCCGAAGGCAGCGGCGCGCGTCCCGCGCGTTTCGGCGCAAGGGGTTCGACGCGCGGCGAAGGAGGCGGCGGCGCAGGTTGGAGTTCCGGCTCCGGCTCGTCCGCGGGAACGGGTTGGGGCGCTCTTTCGGCGACGGGCACGGGCGCGGGTTTTTCCTCGGTCTCCTTTTCGACAGATGCCGCACATCTTTCGGTCAGAGCTTTTCGGCTGCCGTTGCATGACCATGTCCACGGACCGTTGCCCTCGATGTCAGAGGCCGTGCCGGAATCACATAAATCCCTTGTTGGAGCAGCCGCGAAGGATTCCCCGTCCGCCTTGCCGCATACGCCTTCGATGATTTCATCTTGGGGTTCGGGAAGCGGCGTTCTTTCTTCTTCTTTGACGGCCACTTTGGGCTCGCCATCCTCGTTCGCCGAGCTGGGCGGGGCGCAGGTATTGGAGACCCAGAAATCGTGCAGTTGATCGTCCGTTTTGCAATCGATGCGCGTTTCGCCCAAAATCTTGCCTACGAACGAGGCAGGATAACCGGCTTCCGCGCAATTTTTCTCCCATTTATCCACGCGCGGCTTGCAGGGAAGCGCGAGGACTGATTTCTCTTTTGCGGACGACGGCGGCAGAGCCGTCAAGGATACATGGGAATCGACGGACGGCGACGGCTTGCCCGTCGCGAGGTTTCGCGGTTCTTGGCCGGGCTGGTATTTCGCGCCGGAGGCTAGCGTAGGCGCGGGGGCTGAGGGCTGCTGTAAAACGGGCACTTTAAGGGCGGTCAACGTAGGCGCGGCCGACAGAGGCGGCGTTTGCGGCGCGGCGGGTCCCAGTTTTTGCAAGACGGCTTTCATGCCTTGCGAGACCATAAGCCCCGTTGTGCTTGATCCCGAAGACGGCGATAGCACGGGCGCCGTTGCCGTTGCCGACGGCGTTTGCGTTTCGGCCGGAGGCGGCTTTGCGCTTTTCGTCCGGTTGCGGTGCGCTTCCAGCACGTCATCGAGCGTCAGCGCACCTGCGCGAAGCGGCGCATTGGGGTAGGCCAGGGGGTCCGAGACCGGCGCTTGTTGCTCCACCAGCGGCGCTTTGATCGTTCGCGCCTTAGCCTCGGCTTTGCCTGCAATGCCGACAAGGCATAAGGCGGAAACCGTTACGGTCAGAAGGCCGCGCGTTTTGGGGTATGAGCGTAAGGACATGAGCCGGACACAAGCATATAGAATCAGTAGGTTACATTTCTAAACCGTGATCGGTTTAAAAGAAAGGAGTTTTGCCGAAAGGAATGGGTTTTAACCATGAGGGATTTAGTTACGGAATTGAGGGATAGCACATTCCTAGCCGTCAACCCCTGCCTTTAGTAGCTCATTATTCCGGAAAATTCGGCTCATCCGGAATCCGATTTGTTTTTCTTGCTCTAAGAAACTAAATCGGATTCCTCATCTCGGCACGATTAACGCGCGCCTCGTGCGGAATGACCTTACCTATTGTTTATCCTATCCCTTTATAGGGGCGGGGCGGCGGAGGAAGGCGGGGAGGTCGTTTATAAAGCCGATATTTTCGGGATCCGAAAGACTTTTTCCGGCGCCGGATCTATCCGCAGTTTCGCGCCGTCCATGCACAGATTTATTCCTTCCATCTGTAGACCTAGGCCTTCCCTCCGCAGATTTGCTTCTTCCAGAAGCAGGCTCTTTTCGAACGCGTTCCTTTGCGGCTGCGGGGGCTGTTTCGGTTAGCCCTTCATTCGAGAAGCCGCCCACATCGGCAAGGGCTTCTTGCTCGGGCGAATTGGGCTTTGAGCGGGACGCTGTGCGGCTGTCGGAGTGGGACGAATTCCTTTTCCTTCCGTGACTTGCCGGTTTTCTTTCATGGGTTTTGTGAGCGTGTTCCCTCGGTTCGCCGAAGCCTTCCATAACCTCGCGCGGAAGGGTCATTTTGATCAATCTCTCGATAGCGTCGAGCTGCTTTTGATCGTCGTGCGTCACCAGCGTATAGGCCGTGCCGCAAAGACCCGCCCGCGCAGTGCGGCCGATGCGGTGCACGTAATCTTCGGCATTAAAAGGGACGTCGAAATTGAACACGTGGCTGACGGCGTCGATATCGAGGCCGCGCGCGGCCACGTCGCTGCATACGAGAAAGTCGATTTCTTTATTGCGAAACTTGTTCAGCGTCGCCGTGCGGTCGGATTGTTCCATATCCCCGTGCAGCGCGCCCGCGTTGAAGCCGTGGCGAACAAGGGATTTGCTCAACACCGCCACGTCGCGCTTGCGGTTGCAGAAAATAAAGGCGTTTTTAACGTTGTCGCGGCGCATAAGGGCGCGCAGGGCTTCGCGCTTCATCCACGGATTGTTGACGGGCAGCATCGCCAGTTTTTGGGTCACGTTTTCGGCCGTGCTGGCGGGCGGCGCGACGGTCACCGTTTTCGGGTTGCTGAGAAAGCGATCCGCGAGCTTGCGGATTTCCGGCGGCATCGTCGCCGAGAAAAACAGGGTTTGCTTGAGCGGCGGAAGAAGTCCCGCAATGCGCTCCACATCGGGAATGAAGCCCATGTCGAGCATGCGGTCGGCTTCGTCGATGACGAAAATCTTGATGTCGGCGAGCATGATCTTGCCGCGTTCGAAAAGATCGATCATGCGTCCAGGCGTCGCGATCAAAACGTCGACGCTGCTGTCGAGCGCGCGGACCTGTTCGACCATCGCTTCGCCGCCGATCAGAAGCGCCATCGAGAGTTTGTGATACTTGCCGTACTGGTCGAAACTTTCCGCGACTTGCGCCGCGAGCTCGCGCGTCGGCTCCAGAATAAGCGAACGCGGCATACGCGCGCGGGCGCGCCCTTGCCCCAGAATTTCCAGCATGGGAAGCACGAAGCCCGCCGTTTTGCCCGTGCCTGTTTGCGCGCAGCCTAAAAGATCGCGCCCTTGCAAGACGTAGGGGATGGCCTGTTCCTGTATGGGGGTCGGGGTCGTGTAACCGACATCCTCGACGGCTTTGAGGATGTCTTCGCTTAGCCCTAAATCGGCAAATGTTGTCACTTTATCCTGTTTCTCGCTTTCCTCTGTTGCGGCGCTTGTAGCAGAAATGGGCATAGGAGCGCAATAAGAGAGAGATATACCCACTGTCCAAAGACAGGGACTCGTTTGGGTCACGAGCGGTTGCGAGGAGCTTATCGCGCACTGGACTTAATAAGCCATTGGAATCCCTATTTACGCCCAGCAAACGATAAGCGAGGCGCAGAGCGAGTGAAGTCACGCAGCATGAATACGTCACTGATAGTTTGGTGTTATGGGGGATAAATGCCTAAGTTCTCGACGTTTAGGGAAAATCGGGGTATTTATAGGTTCTGTAGAAAAGGATGCCTTCATGACTCCTACGCCTAAGTCTTTGATGCGGTTTTGGCTCATTGCCCTTGCGGCGTTCTTTGCCGTTTTATGGCTTTTTAAACCCGTCTTGCTGCCTTTCGCGTTTGGGCTTGCGCTTGCCTACTTCCTTGAGCCTGTTGTCACAGCTTTGGAAAAAAGGAAAGTCCCCCGTTTTTTGGGCTCTTTTATGGTTCTCGCTGGATTCCTTTTTCTGATCGCGTCCATTTTTTTCCTGATTTGGCCAATGCTAAGCAGCCAAGTCCAAGCCTTAGTGGATTCGTTACCCGACTATATCGCTAAAATCCGCGAGGATTTTTTGCCTTCGGCGCAGCAATGGTTCTCGCGTCTTGCGCCCGAGAGCGTCGAGAAGCTGCGCGAAGCCGCAGGGCAATCGACAGGCGCGGCCGTCGGCATCGTAAGCAGCACGGTGAAAAACATTGTAAGCGGCGGCTTTGTTTTGATCGACGTGGTGGCTTTCATTATTTTGGCGCCCGTCACCGCCTTCTATCTGTTGCGCGATTGGGGAAAAATGACGAAGACAATCGATCAGATGATTCCCCGCGGATATTACGATACGGTAAAGGCCGAATTGGCGAAGATCGACAATACGCTCTCCGGCTTTCTTCGCGGACAGGCTTTAGTGTGTGTCGCTTTGGGATTTATTTACAGCGTTGGGCTGAGCCTTAACAATCTTCAATACGGCTTTACCATCGGCGTCATTGCGGGCTTGCTCAGCGTTATGCCTTATGTCGGCTCCACTTTTTGCCTTGTGTCCAGCATGCTTTTGGCTTTGGTGCAATTCCACGACGATTGGCTGCGCATCGGGCTAGTGTTCTCGGTTTTCGCTTTCGGGCAATTCATGGAAGGCTATGTGCTGACGCCGCGTTTCGTCGGCAATCGCGTCGGGCTTCATCCCGTTTGGGTTTTCTTCGCCGTCATTGCGGGAATCAAGTTGATGGGATTCCTGGGCGCCCTGATCGCTGTGCCTACCGCTGCCGTTGTCGGCGTTTTGCTGCGTTTCGGCGTGCAGCAGTACAAAGCAAGTTCAATATATAAATAAGCGGAAACCGGCCGGAAATGAAGCAAATCCCCCTGCCCTTGCCGCATAACGAAGCCATGAGCGCGGACGATTTTTTGGTCACGAGCAGCAATCGCGAAGCTGCGGTGTGGATCAGCAAGTGGCCCGCGTGGCCTGCGCATGGCTTTATTCTGACGGGGCCCGCGGGCAGCGGCAAAACTCATTTGATGAAATTGTGGCTGTCCCTGAGCGGCGGCAAGCAACTATCGCATGCCCATCTTAGAAACGAGGAAACCGCCGCGCTTCTAGCGCAAAACGCCGCCATCGCCATCGACGACGCCGATGCCTTGGCAGGCGACAAGATGGCGGAAGAAAAGCTGTTTCATCTTTTCAATCGCCTGAAAGAGGAACATACGGCGAGCGGCCACGGCTGGCTTTTGTTGACCCTGTCGCGCGGCGCTAACCTTTCGGGGTTTCAATTACCCGATTTAAGGTCGCGGCTTTTGGCTCTTCCGGCCGCGGCTTTATGCGATCCCGACGATCAACTGCTCGAGGCCTTGCTGATCAAGCAGTTTCGCGACAGGCAGGTCACTTTGGACTCCGATGTCGTTCAATATTTAATTCCCCGCATGCCTCGCGATGCAGCGGGGCTTCGCTCTTTTGTGGAGAAGCTCGATCAACAGGCTTTGGCCGAGGGAAGAAAGATAACTATCGCTTTGGCGAAAAGTGTTCTAGAAAACATTCAGGTTAAGTCATTTTTCGAAATTTAGCGAACGGTTCCCTTAGAAGGGAATGCCGATTGGTTTTGATGGAGAATGCTGTAGAAAAAGCCGCCCGCAAGCCTATTCCAGTCGCCTTTGCTTTAGGTTCCAATGTAGGCGACCGGATGGAAGCCTTGCGCAAAGCCGTTCTGGCGTTGCGGGGTTATGTGGATATTTCGGCGATTTCACCTGTTTACGAGACTGCACCCGCCTATGTCACTGACCAGCCCGTTTTTCTGAATGCCGCTGTGATAGGAACAACGCTTCTGGAGCCTTTGCCCCTTTTATGGAAGGTGAAGGATATTGAAACGAAGGTTGGGCGCAAACCTACTTTTCGTTATGGCCCGCGCGTCATCGATATCGATATCCTTTTCTACGGCGATTTGGTCTACGCTTCCGATGAGTTGACGATTCCGCACACGAGCTTGCCTGAGCGTGAATTTGTTTTGCGGCCTTTATGCGATATTGCGCCCGGTTTGAAGCATCCCAAAAACGGAAAGACAGTTGCGGACATGCTGACATCGCTGGCGGATACAGGCATGACGTGCCTTGGAAAGGTTCTGGCGTGAAGCGACCCTTAATTATGGGCATTATTAATATCACGCCGGATTCTTTTTCCGGCGACGGCCTTTTTCGCGACGAAGCCTATGTCACGCACGCCCTTCGTCAAGCTGAAGAGATGCTGGCGGATGGCGCGGATATTCTGGATATAGGGGGCGAAAGCTCGCGCCCTGGGTGCGTTCCCGTTCCATCAAAGGAGGAGATCGCCCGCGTTATACCCGTCATCAACGCCATTCGAGGAAGATTTCCGAAAGCCGTCATCGGCGTGGACACCGTTAAGGCCGACGTGGCAGAACGGGCTTTGGACGCGGGGGCGACGATCATCAACGACATTTCGGCTTTGCAGGGCGATCCGCGCATGGGCGAGGTCGCGGCGCGGCTTGGCGTGAAAATCGTTTTGATGCACAACCGCGCAGTGGCCGAGAACGTAATCTATGACGAGAAGAAGGGGGCGCACTACGACGTGCCCGCTTATGAAAACGTTGTGGAGGACGTACGGCGCGATTTGGAAGAACGCGTGAAGGAGGCTTTAGAAGCGGGCATCAAAAAGGACTCCATTATTCTCGATCCGGGCATCGGCTTCGGCAAAACGCCGCAACAGAATTTAGAGCTTATCGCGAAGCTGGGGCGCCTCAAGGAGCTTGGCTTTCCCGTTCTGGTCGGGCCTTCACGCAAGTCCTTCATCGGGCACGTGCTGGACGTATCCGTCGAGGAAAGGCTGGAAGGCACTGCCGCCGGCGTGGTGGCTGCCGTCCTTCAAGGCGTCGATATCGTGCGCGTCCACGACGTGAAATTCATGGCACGGGTCGCTAAAATGGCGGCGGCGCTGAGGGATGCATCGTAGAACCATCTGAAGCGCAGCCTGATAGAGACTGAAGCAAATTGCGGAATGACGTTTATACTTTGCCTGCCTTTGGTTGTTCCTATTGATTAATGACTGACGCTTTGCCATAAACGCTCGCGGCGGCTTGCCAAACAGATTCGGAGAACGGTGTTGCTGGATGAAATGGGCGTACTTTATCGCGGCCTGATTTTAGGGCTGGTGATCGCGGCGCCTGTGGGGCCTGTAGGACTGATGTGCATCCGACGCACTCTTCAGAAAGGGATGCTTGTGGGGCTGGCAACGGGGCTGGGCGCGGCATGCGCCGACGCTTTTTTCGGCTCCATCGCTGTTTTGGGCGTCAGCGCAATTCTGGACTTTATCCAGCAGTATCACATGACAATCCGCATCGTCGGCGGCATGCTGGTTTTCGCGACCGCCTGGCATACGTGGCATGATCATCCAAAGCCCGCCTCGCCCACCGAATTCGTTAGCCGCGTGTTACAATACGCTCCCGAAAATAAATGGAAAGGGACGGAAAGCGCGGCCTTCAGCGGATTCATTCTTACCCTGACTAATCCCCTTACTCTTTTCGGCACGCTTGCCGTCGTGGCGACGCTGGGCGCCGTGACAAAAAAGTTGGAGGCGGGGGTTTTGATCGGCGGCCTATTTTCAGGGTCGGCTTTGTGGTGGCTGATGCTTTCGGGCGGGGTCTCGCTGCTGCGGCGGCATTTCAATGACAACCGCATCATTATTTTGAACCGCGTGACCTCTGTGTTGCTTGCCGTTCTTGCCCTGTGGGCGATGGCGAGCGGCGTGAGAGGGTATTTGGGATAAATTTAGATAATCCCGACCTAGCTCCCTTTTCAGCGGGGTTTGGCGAGGTTTTGGAGAAGCAGGCTCAGAATTTCTTCCTGCTTCGTTTTGCTCAGCGCTTGTTCGGCCAGATCCACCGCTTGGGGGATCGTTGTTTGCATGATCTCGTTTTTCACGGCCAAAAGCCGCCGCGGCGCCATTGACAGCTCGCGCAGGCCAAGACCAAGCAGCAACGCCGTGGCGCGGACGTCGCCCGCGATTTCGCCGCATAAGGAGACGGGGATATTCGCGCGCCATGCCGCCGCGACGGTGAATTGAATGAGGCGCATGACCGCCGGATGGAATGGATCGTAGAGATCGGCCACCTGGTCGTCGCCGCGGTCTATGGCGAGCGTGTATTGCGTCAAGTCGTTGCTGCCGATGGAAAAAAAATCGCAAGCGCGCGCAAGAGAGTCGGCAATCAGCGCCGCGCCTGGGATTTCGATCATCGCGCCCAGCGGCGGCAGCCCCTTTAATTTAACGCCGCGCCGATGCAGGCGGCGTTCGATGTTCAGCAGACGCGCACGAACTTCTTTCATCTGCGCGACCGACGAAACCATGGGGATCAGGATGCGCACGGGCCCGTGCATGCTGGCGCGAAGAATGGCGGCGAGTTGCGCATCGAGCAATTTCGGCTGCTTGAGGCCGAGGCGAATGGCACGAAGCCCCAACGCCGGATTCGCGCTTTCGCCCAAGGCGCCGCCGACGGCCGAAGCCAGTTTTTCTCCGCCAACGTCCAGCGTACGGATCGTGATCGGCATGCCGTCGAGCATTTCGACGATCTTGCGCAGCGCGGCGTATTGTTCTTCCTCGTCCGGCAAAGTCGCGCGGTTCATAAACATGAATTCCGTGCGCAAAAGACCAACGCCTTCTGCGCCGGAATCAACCACGGCGTCGATATCGCGCGGCAGCTCCATATTCGCCTGAAGCATAATTCCCTTGCCGTCCTTGGTCATTGCGGGAATTTTGCGAAGGTTTTTAAGGCGGCGACTTTCCTGCCGCATGCGAACCGCCTCATGCCGATAATGCTGGAGCGTTTGGGAATCCGGGCGCGCGACAATTTCGCCGCGGAGGCCATCAATGATGATCAGGTCGCCAGAGCGAATGCCGTGAGTCAGGGCGCCGACACCGGAGATTGCCGGGATGCCGATGGCGCGGGCAAGAATGGCCGCATGACCTTCGGCGCCGCCCAGCACGGTGGCAAAGCCCACGACCCTTTCGGGGTTCAAAAGCGCGGCGTCGGCAGGCGTCATTTCCTCGGCCAAAATGACGCTGCCTTCGGGCGCGCTTGCGAAGGGATTATAATTTTGCTGCTGAAGGCTGCGGATCAGGCGCGTCCCAACCTCGCCCACGTCTTCGGCGCGCGCGGCAAGATAGGGATCCTCCATATCCGCGAAGCTGGCTTTTAACGAGGCGGTTTGCTTTTGAATAGCGGCTTCGGCGTTCAGATGCTGGCGTTCGATAATCGCCTCCACCCCGCGCACGAGCCGCGAGCCGGAAAGCATGCCCTTGTACGCATCGAGCAGAAGGAGCATATCTTCAGCCCCGCTGGCCAGCGTTTCCGCCTTCTGGCGCATTTGCGAAAGGTGCTTTTGAACCTTGGTTATCGCGCCGTGAAAACGCTTGATCTCGCGCTCGATCTGCGCGGCGGGGATTTCATATTCAGGAACGGGGATGCCGCTTTGCTCGATAATAAATGCGGGGCCGATGGCGATGCCCGGCGAAATGCCGATGCCCGCCGCCTTTCGCTGTTCGTCATTCTTCATCGAATTTCCGTTTCACCAAGTCCGTTAAAGCGTCTAGTGCTTCCGCCGAGCCTTCGCCGGAGCAGCACAAACGAAGAACCGAGCCGCTGGTCGCGCCCAGCATCATAAGCCCCATGATCGAGCGTCCCGAAACCCGCATATCGTCTTTGATCACCTGAATGTCGCAGGAAAAAGACTCGGCCAGTTTGACGAATTTCACGGCTGCGCGGGCGTGAAGGCCGCGCTCGTTCGCGATCGTCGCCATCATGCAAAGCTCGCCTTCGCTCATCCCTATTTCTCCGGCGCGAGGTTTTCGGAGATAAGCTGGACGTATTTGCGGCCTGCGGCTTCCGCCTCGCGCGCCGCATCGAGCAGCGGTTTCGTTTTCCTTGCGGACGCCAGCTTGACAAGCATCGGCAGGTTGACGCCCGCCAGAACGACCGCCTTCCCCAGCGGCATAGAGGCGATGGCCAGATTGCTGGGCGTGCCGCCGAACATATCGACAAGCAAAATGACTCCATCGCCAGAATTCACGGTTTTTATGGCGGCGAAGATTTGGTTGCGGCAAGCATCCATATTGTCCTCGGCGCCGATGGTAAGGGCCATCGCCTGTTCCTGCGGGCCGACGATAAGGTCGAGCGCGCGCAACAGTTCCGCCCCGATTTGGGCGTGGGTCACAAGAATCATGCCGATCATGAAAAGGGCCTTTCCTTAATTATCCTGCGCAAAAGCGGTGAATCGTAACCTTATTGAGGGGGGAGTCAAGACGAAGCATTGAGGGGCTTCGGCTCGTTTTTTCCAATATATTTCCGATTTTTCTCGTTTTCTTCTACACTATCCGCATGTCGATGCCTTCACCGGATATATTCAAACAGGCCACCGCCATCGCCCTTAAGGCGATTGGGCGGAAGGCGGAGCTTGAGGTGGGTTTTTCGGGAATGGACGCGCAGACCGACGAGCGGCGCGTGCAGCTTCCATCCCTTCCGGAAAAGCTGACGCCCACGTCGCGCAGGATTGCGCGGGGCGCCGCCGACATGGCCGCGCTTTTTCTTCGCTTCCATAGCCGGAAGATCCATGACGCGATGGCACCCAATAACGAGGATGCGCGCGCGCTGTTCGACGCCCTTGAGCAGGCGCGTTACCAAGCGCTGGGCGCGCGCGCGATGAAGGGCGTCGAGACGAACATTTCGGCTTTGCTTGAGGACGAATCCAGCCGCGAGGCCGCGCCTTGCGCATCGGATTCGCGCGGGACTTTGCCGCATGCCTTACGGTTGCTGGCTTTTGAAAAATTCACGCATATTCCGCTGCCGCCCAATGCAATGGCTGCCGTTTCGCCTTGGCGGGCTTATGTAGAGGCATCTGCCGCGTTTTTTTGGCCAACGCTGGAAACGGCTTTGGATCGACAGAAATCGTTTGGCGTCGAGTCCTTGGCGTTGATTGCCGACCTGGCGAAGTCGGGAAAGAAGGAAGAAACGCGCGCGCAGCAAGAAGAGAACAAAGCCGCCCCTGATAAGGGTCAGGAAGAGAAAGAGGAAAGCCCAGAAAAAAGCAAAAACGAGCCCCCGCCAAGCGGCGGCGCCACGCCCACCGTGGCGGGCGAAGGCCAAGACGGCGAAGCTGCGGCCACGCTAAGCGACGAAGACGACGAAGCTGCAGAGGATACGCGGCTTCAAAGGCGGGGGGAGAACAGCGAGAATGTCACGACGTATCGCGCTTTTACGACGAAGCACGACGAGATCGTGGAAGCGCGAGAGCTTTGCCATCCGGATGAACTGAACCATTTGCGCAGTCTGCTTGATCGGCAAGTAGCCCCCATGCAATCGCTGATCGCGCGGCTGGCCAACCGCTTGCAACGGCGGCTGATGGCCGTGCAGCAGCGGCAGTGGGAATACGATTTGGAGGAAGGCTTGCTGGATCCTTCACGCCTTTCGCGCATCGTGGTTTCGCCCACACACCCTCTTGTCTACAAGCGGGAAAAACCTATGGATTTTCGCGATACTGTTGTCTCTCTGCTCATCGACAATTCCGGCTCCATGCGCGGGCGGCCGATCACGCTGGCGGCCATGAGCGCGGATATTCTGGCGCGGGCGATGGACAGATGCGGCGTGAAGGCGGAAATCTTGGGCTTCACCACGCGGTCATGGAAGGGTGGGCAATCGCGCGAAAGCTGGATTGCCGCCGGAAAGCCGCTTTTGCCCGGGCGGCTAAACGATTTGAGACATATCGTTTACAAAAGCGCGGATCAGCCGTGGCGGCATGCGCGGCGGAACCTTGGCCTGATGCTGCGCGAGGGATTGCTGAAGGAAAATATCGATGGCGAGGCCTTGCTGTGGGCGTCGACGCGCCTTCTGGCGCGGCCTGAGCAGCGAAAGATTTTGATGGTGATTTCCGACGGCGCACCGGTGGACGATTCAACGATGGCGGTCAATCCCCCCAATTACCTTGAGCAGCATTTACGCGCTGTAATCGGCTGGATCGAAGACCGGACGGATATCGAGCTGGCCGCTATCGGCATCGGGCATGACGTGACGCGCTATTACCACCGCGCCGTGACGATTGCCGATATGGAGCAATTGGCGCCCGTGATGACGGAACAACTAGGCGCGTTGTTTGAGATGGATTAGGTTCTGACTCAATTCCAAAATCCGATTTCTTACCGCAAGAAACCAAATCGGATTTCCGCATCTTGGCACGCTTCAGCATCTCCTTTTCAGTGTGCACCGTCACTCCCAATCTGCGTGGGCATGGAGATGAGTTCACCCAACAAATAATGCTCTAGCGGTTCAGGATTTCGCATATCTTTCGGGCACGGAGCTAACGTAAACCAAATTATCGCGGCGAGATGGTTTTTCCTGCGGGACTCTTTCGTCTTTCTTTTCGTTCGCCATCAGGACAAGGCATTTCGCGGCGCCCTTGATGTGAGGGTACTGAGACGCCATTTCGGCAAGCGTTTCGAGCACTAAGAGCGCTAAATCGCGTTTGGCGACGGCTCTTTCCAGCGTTTTAAAAGCGGAGGCGTTCGAGATACAGTTCTCGCGCGTCTTTCCGTTTTTTACGTTCTCGAGACGCCTGTTCGCGCTTTCCAAAGCGCATCCCCCTTGCCAAAGCGCTGCGGCCAACAAGCTGCGCTCCATCATTCTGCGGTCGGCCGGCACGCAAGCCTTTGCGTTAGCGATATGAAAATCCTCGCGCGTTTGTTCGGTGGGTTCCTTCTGATGCTCCTGCCAAGCGGTTTCCCTGCGTATTTCAGCGTCCCTATTTTCTTTTTGGATTGTATACGCCTGCCGACTGGCTTCCTGCGCGCAGTCGCTTTGATTCAGGAACGCCTCTTTAGGAAAATCATTCGACGCCCTGCTATCCGCGAACATATCCGAGAGCCTGCAGGCGCGCGCAAGGGATTCGGGCGAATGATCGTCAAGAAGCGCGTTCACCACGTCGTGGATATGATCGCCGATGAACCTGCTTCTATCGAGGGATTGTTTTCTGAGATGATCGTTCGCATTGTCCCTGTTGTAGAGACGTATCGCTTCCGCCATGCCTAAAAACCTGTTTTTCATATGCCACGGAAGATCATCGGAAAGCCGGGCGATATTTTGTTTATGCTGAGCGATCTCTTTGGAAAGTTCAGCGGTCTTATCGGGCGTGGTTTCTTTCTGTCGTAAAGCCTTCTCTTCAGCGTTTCGAGCAGCGGGGAAATCGCGAAAAGACTCCAAGCTCAGGTTGAAAAGCCTTTCCACTCCCTCCCAGCTCGTCGAGGCGGAGTTTTCCGCGACATGGCCGCGAATGAAGTTTTCGTAATCGTAAGAAAAATAGATTTTTATTTCAGGAATTTGTCTGCTCATGCATCCTCCATAATTTGAGGGCGCATAATTCCAAACATCCCCGCGTACTTCAAGAGTATATGCGTATGATTAACCATTTTTGCGGCAATAAATTTACTTGCCGATGCAGAAATCCTTGAAAATGATGTCCAGGAGATCTTCGACATCGACCCGCCCCGTCATGCGACCCAGCGCGCGCATGGCGAGTCGCACATCTTCCGCGCGCATATCGGTTTGGGGCACGTTCAACGCGCGATTGAGATGTTCGGCGCACGCCTCTAGCGCGGCGCGATGCCTTGCGCGGGTCAAAGGGGGCGAGGCGCTCGCCGTAAAACGGGCGTCGATTTCCTTATGCAGCGTATCGAGAAGCGCGTCGATTCCTTGGCCGGTGAGGGCGGAGACTGGAAGGGGGATTCGGGGAATAGGTAGAGTTTTGTTTGTTATTCGTTTGTTGTCGCCTTCAATGTAGGGAGAATTTTTTACCGATAACCCCTCCCCTACCCCCTCTCGCAAGAGGAGGGGAATTTTTCTATCTGCTTTCTGATGTCCGCCCTGTGCATTCTGGAAAGATGAATCCCCGCATTCGCCGGGATGACGCATTACTTTTTCCTGAATCCCGAATCCTGAATCCTGAACGTTTTTTCCTACTGAACTCCCCCCTCCCCGACTCTCCCCACATGGGGGAGGAAGATTCTTTCTTTCTTGAATGCGGGATCCCGAATCCTGAATCCCGCTAAAAAGGTCGGCTTTGTTTATAACGATAAGAGAGTCGGAGTCGATTTGCGCCAAAGCGGTTTCGTCCGTTTGAGGCCAGACCGCGCCGTCGAAAACGATGATTTTGAGATCGGCATTTTCGGCGCGGGCTTTCGCGCGTCGGATGCCCTCGCCCTCGATGGCGCTTTGAGTTTCCGAGCGATCGGCCATCTCGCGCAGGCCTGCCGTGTCCGTCAAAATCACCGGATAGCCGCCGATATCCAGATGCACATCGATCAGATCGCGCGTCGTTCCCGCCTGAGGCGAAACAATGGCGGCTTCGCGACGGGCCAGCGCGTTGAGGAGCGAGGATTTACCGGCATTGGGAGTCCCCAAAAGCACGATGGAAAAACCCTCGCGCAGGCGTTCGCCGCGGTGATTATCGTTCAGATGCGCGGCGATTTCTTCCATCAAATTCCGCAGTTCCGTATTTTGCGCTTCGAACATGCCTTCAGGTAATTCTTCTTCCGAAAAATCTATCGCGCCTTCAATATAGGCCAGCGTGCGGGAAAGGCGTTCATGCCAATCCTTGTAAAGTTTACCGAGCGCGCCTTCCATCTGGCGCAAGGCTTGCTTGCGCTGGGCTTCCGTTTCGGCGTTCACCAGATCGGCCACAGCCTCGGCCTCAGTGAGATCCATTTTGCCATTCTCGAAAGCGCGGCGCGTGAATTCCCCGGGTTCGGCAAGGCGAAAGTCCGGCAGGGTTTGCAACGCGTCAACTATTGCCTGCGTGACAGCGCGGCCCCCATGCGTATGGAATTCGATAACGTCCTCGCCCGTGTAGCTGTCTCCAGCCGGAAAAAAGAGGACAAGGGCTTTATCAAGAACTTCGCCCGATTCGGGGTTTTTGATTTCCCTAAGCGAGGCTTTGCGCGGCAAAGGCTGGGTAAACGGAATGCATAATTTTAGGGCGTCTTTCGCTCTCGAACCGGATACGCGAAAGACCGCGACGCCGCCTTTACCGGGCGCGGTAGCTGGAGCGAAAATTGTTAAATCGTCGTGCATCTCATTCCCTATTTTTGCCTTAATAAAGGTTTAGGCTTATTGTGAATTTGGGTCTATCTTTTGATTCCGTTTTCGGCCAGACTTTCCTTCATCCTAACATCCAAGGAGTTCTCATCATGAAGGCCTTACGATACGCCGTTCTTCTCGGCACCGCTTTTGCGATCACCGCGTGCGCCAGCACGCCCATGGGACCGACGGTTCGCGTTCTTCCGCCCAAGAAGGGAAAAACCTTCGAACAATTCCAGATGGACGAATATAGCTGCAAACAATATGCGAACAGCCAAGTTAGCGGCCAAGCCGAACGCGCCAACCAAACGGCGTTTTTGGAAGGCTTGGGCGGCACAGCTTTGGGCGCGGGGCTTGGCGCGGCCATTGGCGGCGGCCAAGGCGCGGCTATCGGCGCGGCAAGCGGCGCAGTTGCGGGCACTGCCGTCGGCGCGCATACGTCCTCGAACGATCAGAAGGGCATCCAGGTGCAATACGACAACGCCTACGTTTCGTGCATGGTTGCAAAGGGCAACAAGATCGACCGCCCTGTCATGTACGCCCCGCCGCAAGGCCAGACGACCGTGATTTATACGCAGCCTCCGGCTTCGCCGCCTGCGTATTATGGGGATTAAAATCAGAAGGTTTTGTTTTTCCGAAAATCCCCGCCTGAAAAGGCGGGGATTTTTTTGCCTGAATGGTAAATGCCGAATCCTGAATCCTAATTAAAATTCCTGAAACCGAGGGTAAAAGTTTTGGGGGCGGGAAGCGCGGCGAGATCAATCTTGCGCGAGGGAACGGGGATATTGCCGAGCGTGTTTTCGCCCGTCGTGACGATATTTTGCAGATAATACGTTCCCTTATAGCCTCGTTTTTCGAGGTCTGCGATCATCCATGCGATATCGGCTTCCGCCATATGGTCGGGCGATATCGTCGTGCGGACTTCCAGAAAGACGCGCCCTGCCCCGTTTTCGGCGATGAGAAAATCGAGGCTTTCGTTAAAGGCTTCGACGAAGCGATCCGTGCCCAAAATCTTTTCCGCCATATACGGCGGGCATTTGTAATCGAGCGCGACGTAATCCAGAAGGCCTTTGTTCACGAGTTCCTTAAGGACTTTGGGGTTGCTGCCGTTCGTGTCGAGCTTGGTTTTGAAGCCCAGTTCCTTTGCCTTGCGCAGAAGTTCCGGAAGCGAAGGGCAGAAGGTCGCCTCGCCGCCGGAAAAGACGACGCCTGTGAGTTTGCCTTTGCGGGATTCGAGGAATTTTAAAAGCTCGGCTTCTTCCTTGCGGCCTTTGCTGAGCACGATTTCGGGATTGTGGCAGTAGACGCAGCGCAAATTGCAACCAGGCATCCAGACAATGCAGGAAAGCTCGCCCGGATAATCGAGCATCGAAAAGGGGGTTATGTCGTAAATGTGAGACATGCGTCTTTGCCGTGAGCAAACTGTGCTGGCATATTAACGTCAATGCCATCTGGATTCCGGATTTCCGCTGCTGCTCAACGGCTTCGGAACAATACTCAAAACTCAAAATCAGTCACAACAGGAGCAGCGTTCCGTCGGCTCTTTATAGGTGCCGAGGCGCTTGCTTTCCGCAACGCACTTGTCTTTCGAGGGTTCCTTGAACGGCTTGCGTTCGCGGTGCTCGCCCTTCTTGCCGATGTTGAAGCCGTCCACGGGGCGAAAGTAGCCCATGACACGCGTCCAGACTTGCGTCTTTTTGCCGCAAGTGGGGCATTCCGCTTGCTCGCCGTTCAGATAGCCGTGATCGTCGCAAACCGAGAAAATCGGCGTGATCGTGATGTACGGCAGCTGATAGTTTTCCAACACCGTGCGTATCATGCGGCGGCAGGAATCGACGCTTTCCAGCTTTTCGTTCATGTACATGTGCAAAACCGTGCCGCCCGTGTACTTGCATTGCAGGCGATTCTGCAATTCCAACGCTTCGAAGGGGTCTTCGGTGTGGCCGACCGGAATTTGGCTGCTGTTCGTGTAATAGATGTTCGGATAGTTGCCGGACTGAATCATCTGCGGGAAGCGTTTGTGGTCTTCCTTGGCGAAGCGGTAGGTCGCGCCTTCCGCCGGGGAGGCTTCGAGATTGTAGAGGTTGCCCGATTTTTCCTGATATTCCCGCAAACGCAAACGCATGTGGTCGAGCACGCGAATGCTCATTTCGATGCCTTCTTGGCTGGTCATGTCGGCTTTGCCGCGGGTGTAATTCCGAACCATCTCGTTCATGCCGTTGACGCCGATGGTGCTGAAGTGGTTGCGCAGCGAACTTAGGTAACGCTGGGTATACGGATAAAGGCCGCGCTTCAATCCGTCGCTGACGAAGATGCGTTTTTTCTCGAGCGTGCCGAAGGCCAAGTCCATCAGGCGGTCGATAGCCTCGATCAGCTTCGGCTCATTGCCAGCATGTAAAAAGCCGAGGCGCGCCATATTGATGGTGACGACGCCGATGGAGCCGGTCATCTCGGCCGAGCCGAACAGGCCGTTCCCGCGCTTTTGCAATTCCCGCAGGTCGAGCTGAAGGCGGCAGCACATCGAACGCACCGCGCCGGGCTTGTAGGCTTCGGGGTTTTCATGGCGCATGCCGTTTTCGTCGCGCGTATATTGGCTGCCGATGAAATTCTGGAAATACGAGCTGCCGAATTTGGCCGTGTTGGCGAAAATGACGTCGGCCACGCGGCTGTCCCACTTGAAGTCTTCCGTAATGTTGACGGTAGGAATTGGGAATGTGAAGGGCTGGCCGTTCATGTCGCCTTCCGTCATGACTTCGTAGTAAGCGAGGACGATGCGTTCCATCTCCGGCGCGAAGTCGCCATAGGTCATGTCGGTCAGCTTCTGAATCTCGGGGCGGCGTTGGCGCGCCATGCGCAGCAACTCGCCGTCGCGCATGCCGTCGAACAAATGCTCCGCCCCGCACATGGGCATAACCGCGCGTAAATCTTCAGGGCAGACGATGTCCATCGTCACGTTCGTGAACGGCGACTGGCCCCAGCGCGCGGGAACGTTGAGGTTATAGACGAATTGGCGGATAGCCTTAACGATTTCGCCGTCGCCCAACTGGTCGATAAACACCAGCGGCGCGAGGTACGTATCGAAGGAGCTGAACGCTTGCGCGCCCGCCCATTCGGATTGAAGGATGCCGAGGAAATTTGCCATCTGCCCCAACGCTTCGCGGAAATGGCGCGGCGGGCGCGAGGAAACTCGACCGGTCACCCCGTTGAAGCCTTCCGTCAGAAGCTGGCGCAAGCTCCAGCCCGCGCAATAGCCCGCAAGGCTGTCGAGATCGTGGATGTGATAGTCGCCTTCGCGATGCGCACGGCCTTCGTCGGGCGTGTAGACGTCATCAAGCCAAAAGTTCGCGATGACTTTGCCTGCGATGTTGTTGACGAGACCTGCGTGGCTGTAGCCGACGTTGGCGTTCGCGTTGATTCGCCAGTCGGCTTTGGAAACGTATTCCTCGACGGTATCGGAACAGTCGATCATGGTTCCTTGCGAGATTTGAACTTCGGAAACAGGCTCCGTTGTACGAAAAGCCAAAGATGACTGTGCCATGATACCGCTCTTCCTGAAAATATGGGATATGCACTATATAATGTGTTGTAGGATGTAGAGTAGCACAAGATGTAGTGTTGTGTTTGATCTTGATCAAGGGAATTCAAAAAATTCTTTGCCTGTTTTTCATCACCAAAAACGGACGGAATAAAGTCCAACGCCAAGGCCTATAAGCAAAAAAGGCAAAAATGTGACATCCCCCTTTCGAACGTTAACTAACCCCAACATTAACATGAGAACGCAAGACAGAACCACCCCCACGCCCCACGCATAGACGAGGGGAAGAATCCCAAAACACGCTACGGCCAATGCGGTCCATTCCGCGCTTCGAAACGCCAGCGTATCATAGCGAATTTTCGCCTTCCATGCAAAGCGTATTGCAACCACAAAAACGCCTGCGGCACAGGCCTGCAGAAGGTGCTCTCCCGAGCTTTTCCATGAGGAAAAGACGCCTTCGACAGCGATAACCGCAAGAAGACCGGAGAGGAGAAGAAAATCTGGAAAACGGGTGGCAAAAACAGCGATGGATGTCAGAACCAAAATAATTATGACGCTCGCCGTCAGCCACCAAAATTGATGCGGCATTCCCGGCGCCATTTGGACAAGAATGTTTTGGATTTGATGGAGCGTAGGAAGAGTCATGAAGGCGCCGGGGATGGGGCTTGGGGCTAAAGTAGTGGAAAGAATCGCAAGCCCCATAGATCATAATCCGTTCAAGTGTGCGCGTCACCCCATGACTGGAGCGAAGGGGTTTGCGATGCTTGCGAGACTGCTAAACTTTAGCGATATCTAACCAGGAATGTTATCAGCGGCGGCATTGGGGGTGCGTCTTATTTTAGGAGTTTCTGCTGCTGGGAAAATCTTCCTGACGGCCTCCGCGACATTGAGCTTCTGTGCCTCTGAAAGGTGTCTACACCTATAATCCATGTTAATATCCCAAACTTTTAAACTGCCCTCGCGAAAGACGATAATGCTTTCCTCTGGAAATGTGCCATAAATGATCGCATCGCGCCAGTTGCTACGACCTGACTTACCACGCTCCGTGAATCTGATGATTTCACTCGTATCCGCAATGCAAGCCGTATGCGTGTGATCGTGACATGTTGCCGGATCCAAGCGGCCAACACCATGTTGTTGGAGGGAGTATATAAGATATTCGAGCATGTTTTCCTTTTAATGGAAGGTGAATATGCAGCGAGATTAAAAATAAACACGCACTATGTAAACGAAAAGGTATGGTTAACGATGCTGTTTGAGGAGTCCCTGCCGCCATCTTCCCCCATTGCGCCCGCAAGCAATAAACTGCATTATTGCAGGATGATAGGGAAGAATGTTCAATGACTGCTTCAATTGCCACATGCTCTGCGGGCGAGGCTTTGCCGGATTATGCCATCGAGGTTTCGGGGCTGCTCAAAACCTATGCCGGAGATGGCGAACATCCGCCCAAAGAAGCCTTGAAGGGGATCAATCTTCGAATCCCAAGGGGGAGCATTTACGGCCTTTTGGGTCCCAACGGCGCGGGCAAGTCCACTCTGATCGGCATTTTAGCAGGGCTTGTTCTAAAGACGGGCGGCGCGGCAAAGGTTTGGGGTTACGAAGTCGGCGAGCAACCGCGAATGGCGCGTTCCGCCATCGGCGTTGTGCCGCAGGAATTGAATTTGGACGCCTTTTTCTCCCCGCGTGAAATGCTTGAGATGCAGGCGGGGCTTTACGGCGTGCCATCGAGAGAACGCCGGACCCATGAACTTTTAGAGGCTTTGGGGCTTTTGGCGCAGGCTAAATCTTACTCACGCACGCTTTCGGGCGGAATGCGGCGGCGGCTGATGATCGCCAAGGCGCTTGTGCATGCGCCGCCCGTTCTTGTGCTGGACGAGCCGACTGCAGGTGTGGATGTCGAATTGCGCAAATCACTTTGGGAGTATGTGCGCAAATTGAATGCCGCCGGAACCACCATTTTGCTGACCACGCACTATCTGGAGGAAGCTCAGGAGCTTTGCGACACCATTGCCATTATCAATAACGGCGAGCTGGTCGCTAACGATACGAAAGCGAACCTCCTTCGCCGGATTGACAATAAAAAGCTGACCCTGCGTCTGGATCGCGATTTGGCGGAATTGCCAGAAAACATGCGCGCGGGCGGATGGTTTTTGACATCGCCGCGTACGCTCAGCATCGCTTATCGCCCGAGCGCGGCTGCGGTGGGCGCGCTTTTGCGAAACGTGCAGATGAACGGCCTTGTCATCGTCGATTTGACGACCGAGGAGACGACGCTGGAGGATATTTTCATTCAGCTAACGGCGCGCCACAAGTTCGCGTTTCCTGACAATGGCTGATTTTTTTCTCAGTAACACGTAAAAAGCGCCTTTGCCGCCGTGGTTCGGCGCAGCTTCGCGAATGGCAAGGATGGATTTGGATTCGGGCAATTGAGATAGCCAGTTTTTCAGGTTTTGGCGCAGAACGCCCTGCCCTTCGCGGCCCACACCCGTTATAATTAAAAGATTGCGTTTTCCCTCTTTCGTTTTTCTTTGCATAAAATTCGCCAGCGCGCTGTAAGCCTCGGATTGCGTCATGCCGTGAAGATCGAGCTTGGCTTCAATCTCAATTTTGCCTTGGCGGATAGATTTTTCACGTTTGCGTTCGAGGGATTTGCAATCGACTACTGAGTTTCTCCCATTATCTAAATTCTGGATATTCCTAACCGCTACCCCCTCCCGCTGGGGGAGGGGGATTTCTTTCTGCTTCCCGACTTTTTCTTTTTTTACGCGCTTGACGCCGCGCGTATAGCCTTCCCATAAGGATTTATCGGTCGGCATGGGGCAAAACCGTTTTCGGTAAAAGGACGAAGGCACGGCCTTTGCTTTGCATCGCACCGGCTTGCAAGGCTGCGACGTCGCCCTCGCCCCAGAAAACATCGCCGCGAACAGGGCCTTTAATGGCGCCGCCTGTGTCTTGCGCGATCATCAGGCGTTGGAGGGACGCCCCCTGCCCGTCCGTTGTATCCAGCCACACGGGCGCGCCAAGAGGAAGAAATTTAGGGTCGACCGCAAGGCTGCGCATAAGCGTGAGGGCAACGCCTTGCGCCCCCACGGCCTCGTCGTTCGGCAGCAATCGAAAGAAAACGTAAGAGGCGTTTTCGTTCATAACTTCTTGGGCACGTGTAGGATTAGCGGCGAGCCACGCGCGGATGCTTGGCATCGTGACTGGCCTTTGGATTTCGCCACGATCCGCAAGCACGCGGCCAATGGCGGTATAATCGCGTCCATTGGCGCTGTCGTAGCCCACGGCGAAACGCTTGCCGTCTTTCAGACGCACGAAGCCCGAGCCTTGGATTTCAAGGAAAAAAGCACTCGTAGGATCGTCGATCCAGACCAAAGGCTCGGCGCGGCCATGCAAGGAGCCTTGGGCGATTTCGGCGCGAACATCGTAAGGAACCAGGGCATTGCCCTGCACTTTTCCGATGATCTTTCCGTTAAGATCGGGTTTGAAAAGCGCAAGATTAGCTTCGATCCTGTCTTTTGGGCGTTTGTAGAGAGGCGTTTGAAAGGCTGCATCGCGCATAATCGAGCCGCGCACTTCGGGCATATAATAACCAGTGAAAAGGCCGGTATCGCCTTCCCTGCCGGAGGTTGCATAGGGGCAGAACCAGTATTCGAAGAACGCCCGCGCAGCGGCGTTTGTTGGGAGAGTATTTGTCGCTTCCGCGCAAGGCTTTCGCCAATCGTCTGCTTTGCCGCCGATGCCCATGGACGCGCTTGGCTGTTTTGCAAGCAGGGCTTTGCACGATTTTTGAAAGGCTTGAAGCGCGGGCAACGGTCCGTCTTGCCGCCAACCTTGAAGATCGGAGAAAGAAACCGGCGCAAGGGTCAGGCGATCCGTCTCGCGCGGCTCGGCGCAGGCGGAGAGAAGAAAAATGAGAAGGAGGGGGAGGAAAATACGCATGAGATAATTTTATACTATACGATGAATGAACGCGAGTATGCTAAATCTGATGACTTCCTTCTATCTTTTTGGAGGGAGATTCATTCTTATGTCTGATACCTGTTTCCTGCCTTATGCCTTCTGTATATACTGAGGCTGCCTCATAAAAAGGATTTACCCATGTCCCACACCTCCATGATTTTAAGCGGGTTGCTTCTTCTGACTATGGTTGTTTTTTTCGCGCCCGGCATTTTTCTGATGAATCGGGGCAAAATTCTGCGCAATATCGCGTTGTGGCTAGCGATATTTTTAGGGCTGGCGTTGATTTACAAAGCCTTCGGCCCCGACAGCCCGAATCCTTTGTTCCAGCTGCCCGATTCGATGTCAGGCATGCATAAGGAAAACGCCGCGCCCGCCGCAACCGACAAGGAAGGCAAAAAGGAATCCGAAAAGGACCAAAACGATGCGGGGGAGCAGGGCTTTACCCCTCCGACAGAATAGCGGCGACTCCCTTCGCCTTGACCATAAGCATGATTTCATCGGCCGCTTTTTTAACGTCTTCCTTGTCGATTCCGCGCGCGACAAGCGCCGTCCCGTGCTTGCCTTCGCGCAGCCAAGGATAGGAACCGATATCGATTTGCGGGAAGCGCGAGGCTATGGCGCGTAAATGGTCGGCGATAATGCTTTCCGTCACAAAGCCGGAGACCGTGAGGCTGTACAAGTCCGGGCCGTGACGCAAGGACGCCACCACGCTGTCCATCATGCTTTCCATAATCAGCGGAACGCCCGCCAGCATGTAAACATTTTCCATTTGAATTCCGGGCGCGGCACTGACCGGATTTTTAACCAATTTCGCGCCCTGCGGAACGCGCGCCATGCGCAACCGCGCAGGCGTCAGATTCTTTTTGCCAAAATGCGCCGCCAACAAGGAATGAGCTTGCGGATCCTCGACGACCGGAACGCCGAAAGCCTCGGCCATCGCGTCGATGGTGATATCGTCGTGCGTCGGCCCTATGCCGCCGGTGGTAAAAACGTACGTATAGCGGCGGCGCAGCGCGTTGACGGCCTCGATGATCTCGGGTGCGATGTCGGGAACGACGCGGGCTTCCCGCAAAGGAATGCCTATTGCGCCGAGCTTGACGGCGATGGGGTTGAGGTTTGCTTCCTGCGTGCGGCCCGAAAGGAGTTCGTTCCCGATAATTAGCGCGGCGGCGGTGGGAATGCTTTCGGTCATTCTTTTACCGGCGGCGGCGGCGCGACATCGACTTTGGGCATTTTTTTGTCGAGGCGTTTGAGGACTTCATCGGTGATGTCGAGCGGCTGATCCGTCCAAAGGGCTTGCTGCTTGACAATAACAAGGTTGGCTCCGCGCTCGCGCGCGGTCGCGCCCACGACTTCGAGCAAGGCGGTGCGCACGGCGTTCATGGAATCGGAAAAGGACTTGTCCAAAACCTTGCGGCGCGACGAGACGTGGTTTTCGACGGCGACAAAGCGTTGCCTGAGCTGTTGTTCGCGCTCGGCATAGGCTTCGGTCGAAAGGGAGGCGCGTTGTTTCGCCAGTTCCTGCTCGGCTTTGCGAAGGCCGTTCTCCTCGCCGGAAATTTCGTTTTGGAATTGCAGGCGCTGGGCGTCGAGCTGCTTTTGCGCACTTTTCGCCGCCAAGGATTCCTGCAAAATGCGTTGCACATCCACAATCGCGATGATGGGCGAGGGCAGCTTCGCGTTTTCCGCCTGCGCGGGCGGCGCGAAAATAAAGCAGCCGCAGATGAGTCCGATGATTTGAAGAAGTTTGGTCATTGATCCTCGATGGCCATCACAAAAGGGGGCTTTTCCACGGCGGGCATACGGGCGATTTTCTCCGCGGCGCGGCGCATGGCATTCCCGTCGCCTTTATGGGTCGTGATGATAACAGGAACCGAAGCGCTTTGCGACTGGCTTCGCTGAAGAAGCGATTCGAACGACAAGCCCTCATCCCGCATAAGGGCGGCGATATCGGCAACGACGCCCGGCTTATCGGATACGTCAAGGCGCATATAGGAGCGAATGGGCAGGGATTTGCCGCTTTTAAGCGTTTCAAGGCGGGCGGCCGGAATGGAAAAAGCGTTAATCCGCGTTCCGCGCGCGATGTCCAAAAGATCCGCGACGACGGCATTGGCAGTCGGCTCGCCCCCCGCCCCCTGCCCTTCCAGCATCATTGACCCTGTTCTTTCACCATGAATCAATACGGCATTAAGCGCGCCTTCGACACTGGCGAGCGGTGAATTGTGCGGGACGAGCGAGGGGACGACCCTTTGCTCGATGCCATTCGGAACGAGTCGCGCGATGCCCAACAGCTTGATGCGATAGCCCAACTCCTGCGCGCTGGTATGGTCTAACAGCGTAACGCCTTCGATGCCTTCGACGCTTATAGAGGCGATGTCAGGCTTAACCCCAAAAGCAAGCGCGGATAATATGGCCAGTTTGTTGGCGGTATCGCGGCCTTCGATATCCGCGCGTGGATCCGCTTCGGCATAGCCTTTTTGCTGCGCTTCGGCCAAAGCCGCAGCAAAATCCAACTTGGCTTCGCACATGCGGGTGAGGACATAATTGCAAGTCCCGTTCAAAATCCCGCTAATGCTTTGAATGTTGTCGCCAGGCAGGTTTTCGCGCAATGCCTTGATGATGGGGATGCCGCCCGCAACCGCCGCTTCAAAAGAAAGCTGGACTTTGCCTGCTTCCGCCAGAGCCGCAAGGGCGGGGCCGTGGGCTGCAATCAAGGCTTTGTTGGCCGTGACGAAATGCTTGCCTTTCGAAAGAGTCGCCTCGGCCAGTTCGCGCGCGGTGCCTTCGGCCCCGCCGATGAGTTCGACGACGACGTCGATGTCCGCTCTTTCGGGGAGGACCAGCGCATCGTCAACCCATTCAACGCCGTTGAAGTCACGGTCGCCTTGTTTGTTTTTATCGAGGTCGCAAACGGCCTTGAGTGCCACTTTCTGCCCCGCATGCGCATTTATCCTTTCCGCATTTTGCCGCAATTGGCGGACGACAGAAGCGCCGACGGTTCCCAGCCCTGCGATGGCGATATTGAGCATGGATGATCCGAATCCCCTGAAGAAGTTGGATCCCCGCCTTCGCGGGGATGACGCCCGGTTATGGCTAAAGCTTCGTGCCGAAGCTGAAGTGTATATGCTCGATCTTGTCGTACGACTTGTACAAAATCGGTTTGGCGAAATCGAGGCGGATGGGGCCGAACGGCGAATCCCATGTGATGCCCACGCCCGCGCTGAGATGCAGGCTTTCGTCGTTGGCGATCACGTTACCCCCCACAAGGGTCGTGTCCGGTCTGCCGATCACGCCGATATCGCTAAAGATATGCGCCCGCAAGCCGAATTCCGCCGGCACAGGCGTTGGCATCCCAAGATCGATGGAGCCTCGGGCAAAGCGCGTGCCACCCAATGCATCTTGGTAAGAGCTGGACAAATCGCGCGCGCCGATGCCTGCATATTCAAAGCCGCGCAGATTGTCGCCGCCGAGGAAAAAGCGTTCATTGATTTTGGTCGGCCCCGAAAGCCCCCAAATTTGCCCTGTTTCAGCCGTGCCGCTCAATATCCATTTCTCGGCCAAGGGATAGTATTGCGTGCCGCCGATTTTGGCGCGGAACCACTTGCGCGAACCGCCCAGCCCCGCCACGTCGGTATCGAAATGCGTGATGAAGCCAATCGTAGGATCGAGCTTGCTATCGCGCGTATCCCAAACCAGCGTTTGCCCGACGGATGAGGTAGTGGACGCGCCTTTTTGATCGCGGATGTAAATAGAGGCGTTGCTAGGCACATTGACGATTTGATCGTAATGGAAACCGTAATTCAGCCTTTGCCGAATTTCCTCGGAAAGCGGATAGCCGACGCGCAAATTCGTTCCCGCGCTGTTGACGTCGTAGGAGCTGAGATCCTGATTATTCGTCTGCGTCGCAAACAGATCGATACCCGCCGAAAGATTGCGATCGAGGAAATAAGGCTCGGTAAAGCTGGTGTCGATCTGCTTCGTGCGTCCCGATACCGTGGCGCCGAGGCGCACGTCTTGCCCCTTGCCCATAAAGTTATGCTGGCTAATGCTGAAATCGCCCAAGGGACCGTCCGTCGACGAGTAACCTGCGCCAATCATCACCTCGCCCGTCGATTTTTCTTTCACATCCACTTTGATGTTCGCGCGGTCGGGCTGGCCGCCATCGACCGGCGTCACCTTGACTTCGCTGAAGAAGCCCAAGTCTTTCAGCCTTTGTTCGGATTTATGCAAAGCGGTGCCGTTGAAAGGATCGTTTTCCGCAAGGCTGATTTCGCGGCGAATGACTTTATCGACCGTGTTGGTATTGCCGTTAATGTCGATGCGACCGACGTAAACCCGCGCGCCTTGCTTCACCACATAGTTCAGATCGACGGCTAAAGATTCTTTATGCCTTTCGGGATTTGGCGTAACGGTCGCAAAGGCGTACTGCCGGTCGCCCAAGGCTGCCGCGATTTTCGCGATTGATTTTTCTATGGCGGATGAATCGTACCATTCGCCCTCGCGCGTCAAGAGGTATTGGCGCAAGGTTTCGCTGTCGAGCCCCTTGATTTCACTCGAGAGAGTTATCTTGCCGAACTTGTAACGCGGGCCTTCATCCAGCGAAAAGGTAATGAAGAAGTCGTCGCGGTCGGGCGTCAGCTCGGCCACGGCCGAGAGAACGCGGAAATCGACATAGCCTTCCTCAAGATAGAATTTGCGCAAAAGCTCCTTGTCGTAGTTCAGGCGGTCGGGGTCGTAGTAATCGGTCGAGGAAAAAAAGCGCCACCAAGCCGACTCGCGCGTGTTAATAGCCTCGCGCAACTTGCTGGCGGAAAAACGGTCGTTGCCGACGAAATCGATTGTGCGGATGCCGGTGCGGTCGCCTTCGGATATCTCAAACACCAGATCAACGCGGTTTTGTTCGTGCTTCACGATTTTCGGTTCGGCCGACGCGCCGAAATAGCCGCTGCGCCTGTAGAGATCGAGAATGCGCGCGACGTCGCGCTCCACCCGAGGCAGCGTATAGACCATGCGGGGCTTAAGCTGAACTTCCTTTTCAAGGTCTTCTTTGGAGATGGCGCTGTTGCCCTCGAACGTGACGCGACTCAGGATGGCGTTTTCCGCCACCTGCACGACTAGCGTATCGTCTTCCATGAAAAGGTTTATATCGGAGAAAAGCCCCGTCGCATAAAGCGCCTTAAGGGCCGAATCCAGCGATTCCGGCGTCCCCTCGTCGCCCGCATTGAGGCTGAGATAGGAACGGACGGTTTCCGCCTCAAGCCGCTGGACGCCTTCGACCCGGATACTGCCGATGCGCCGGCCGACGGCTTCGGTCGAGGTCGAGGTCGAGGGCGATTTTTCGGCGATTTCCGCTATCGAAGAAACGGCCAAAGCCTGCCCCGCTCCTGCGCAAAGAACGCTTAGGAAAGCCGCGCCATATAATGGCGCGCGCAAAAGGCGCAGACCTGTTTTGGCCATTGATCAGGTGTCCACTTGAGGAATCAGACAAACAGGCTAAAAGAATACAGCTTGCCGCACAAGCTCTTTTGCGCATCGGACGGATGAAAACAAGCGGTGTAATATCGGCCGTCCAACGAAATGACTCGCGTGGGTCGAGCGGGTGCGAAGAGCCTGTCACTTACGGAACCGAACATTTTATACCTAAGATTCAACTCGGTAAGCGACAGGAGTAAAAGTCGAACGATATGGATATGTTCAGTAGTTGTTTCGTGTAAGCGGTTTATTTGCCGCCGCGCGTATTGGCGCTGACGCGCACCAAAGACGCCGTCTGTTTTTTGGTCATCAAACTGGCGTATTCGTCGCGAATATGAAGCTGGCCGCTTTTGAACTGGGCCAACTGCTTGCCCTGAAGGATGCGGCCCACCGGCATTTTGATGTTAAGAGGATTGATCTGCTTGCCGCTCATGCGCACTTCGTAATGCAGATGCGGCCCCGTAGAGCGGCCTGACGAGCCGACATAGGCGATCACTTCGCCCTGATTGACGCGCGCGCCTTTGTAAAGCCGCGTGTTAAACCGGCTCATGTGGCCGTAGGCCGTTTCCAAGCCGTTCGCGTGCCGGATAAGGACAAAGCGCCCAAAGCCGTTCTTGAAACCGATTTCTTGCACGATTCCTGGGCCTGCCGCAAAAATGGGCGTGCCGGTCGGAGCGCCAAAATCGACGCCTTGATGCATTTTGCTGTAACCCAAAAGCGGGTGCATGCGCATACCATAACCAGACGTCACGCGCGCGACGGCAAGCGGCGTGCGCAAAAGAGCGCGGCGGACGCTGCGCCCAGCGGCGTCGAAGTAGTCAATCGTTTTATCGGCGAAAGTGACGCGATAGATCGGCTTGACCTCTTTGCCGATATGGAGAGCGGCGAAAATAATCGAACCTTCGCCCACCGACTTGCCCTGAACCGTTTTGGGCTGATCGTAAAGAATTTCAAACTTATCGCCAGGCTTGATATCGCGCTGGAAGTCGATGTCATGCGCATAGATGCGGATTAAAGCCGCCATAATCGCATGCGGCACGCCGGAGCGGTCTCCCGCCTCGAAAACGCTGGAGCGAATCTCGCCCCGCGCCGCAATGCGCTCGCGCACAATGGGAATCGGCTTGCCAAAGGCTACAAACTTGCCGTCCGCCCCGCGCGAGACTTGGATTTCCTTCGTGTCCTCAGGCTGAAAAACGGCGCTGGTGAAGGTTTCCGCCTGAGGCGTACGCTGGAATGTAAGGGTGATATTCTGGCCGGCGCGGAGTTTGCGTAAGGAATAAACTTTGGAAAGGGCGTTCATGGCCGCTAAGGCATCGGCGTCGCTTACGCCCGCATCGCCCAAGACTTCTGAAAAATTCTGCCCGCTGGCTACTTCGGCGTCGCGCATCACCGTTTCGGGAGGGACCAAGGCATTATTAACAGCTTGATTTGCCGATGCGAGGACCTGCCCTGCCGGAGATTGCTGGACGGCCTGAATGGCGTTCTGCATAGCGGGCGAGGCCGCTTCAGCAAACACCAGCGTGGAGGCGCGGTAATGATGGCCGCACAAGCCAACGGTCAGCGCGAACGCACTAACGGCAAGCATTCTGAAAACGGGGGCTACGTGCAACGAATCCGCACGAACTGAACCTAATCGCGATGTCAGCAAGATAGTCCTTAATTGCTGTTTCAATCCTTAACTGGGGGCGAAGGGTGTCCATAAGCCCTCGTTATGTCAACGCCCTTTTTCCTTATTAAGCCTATTTTAAGTTACCCATTTTGGGTAAGAATGTGAAGTATTAACGGCTATTAATTGAAAATACAGAAAAAAATTTTTTAAATTGAAAGAGTTGAGGGAATGCACTTAGGTAATATTATTGCGGTTTAGCTATAATGTGATGCTTATTATTACCTATGGCGCAACCTGCTTGTTAACCTTTTGAAGTTTTTTCGCCGTTGGCACTGTCTCGCCGATTTGTCTTTTCCGAAAATTGCGGTGGCTGCGTTGGCGGTTTTTCATACGGAGAATACTTTCGAACATTAACAGAATCTGAGTAATTCATCAGTAATTGTTGTTCCAGCCAACGTTCGTTGGTGGTTTATTTTAATTGCCTTTTTACTTAACGACGAGGCGCGCGTGAGCGACGAGATTCTACCACCGGCGGATCAAGATTTGGCAGGCGCTCCGCCCGACGCCGCGCCTCTGATGGCGTCCGGCCCCACGTGGACGGAACAGGATTCGGTCTTGCGCGATTTGTGGATGAAAAACAAGACGCCTCAAGAAATATCCGAATTACTGGGGCGTTCAACAGCCGCCATTATGACCCGCGCCGCCCGTCTTGGCTTGCCAAGGCGCTCGGCCCCCGGCCGTAAACCGGGCAGCCGGCGGCCTTTCAGGGAAACCCGCACGACAGCGCACCTGTCTCCTTTAAGAGCCCCCGAAGGCGGGCTTGCCCCCCATGGCTCAACCCGGATATGCTTGATGTGCCTAAGGCCTTTCCAATCCCAAGGGCGTCATAACCGCATTTGCTCCTCCTGCAAGAATTCGTCCGAATACAACGCCGCTGTCAGTCTTTCCGAAATCAACTTTCCCGTTTAGGTGACCTTCATGCCAGTCAAAGACGCCATTGCCACTGTTCTGAATCGCAATTCCTTCTACCGCGACGGGTATCGGTCTCTTTTGCGCATTAGTTTCATTCAGGGAATCGTGATCGCTGTTTTGATTATCGCCATCGTCACGCTGGCTCGGACGATGGAAACGCGGCAAGTCTACTTCGCGACGACCTCGGACGGCCGCATCATCAACATCGTGCCGCTGAATGAGCCCTATTTGTCCCCCGCGCAGGTCATCGCGTGGGCGGCTTCGACGGCGCAGAACATCATGCGCTTCGGCTACCACGATTATCGCGAACGCCTTCAACAGGCATCGGCCAACTTCACGCCGACGGGCTGGAACAGCTTTAACAAGGCACTGAAAGAAGCCAACTTTATCGACGCCGTAGAGGCGCGTAAGCTCGTCGTCACGATGGACATCAACGGCGCCCCCGAAATCCAAAAGGAAGGCCCAAACAAGGACGGCATTTACACCTGGTTCGTTCTGTTTCCCGTTACCATCAAGTTTGACGGCACTGCGCCGCCCTCGCCTATTCGGACGAATCTGCGCCTCCAGATTCAGCGCGTTTCGACGTTGCAGAACCCCGATGGAATCAGCATCGAGCAGTGGCTGCCGATGGTCGATGGGCGCAGATAATGGCCGACGACGCCATACAGGAAGCACCGCCACCGGCGCCAATGCCAGAGAAGCTCGTCGCTCAGGAACCGCCGCCTCAGGCGCCAGCGCCAGAGACGCATGCCATGCCTCAGGAGCCTATATCCGAGACGCTTGCCGAACAGGACATTGAGCAAGAGCTGCTTCATAGCGTCCACCCCATTATTTCCGACGAGCCGGAAGCGCTTGAATCTTTTGACAAGCTAAAAAAATTGGCGTCCGTCCAATCCGCGATCATCGCGGGGTTGGGTGTGCTTCTTGTGCTTGCCGTGCCTTTTACGCAGCCCGCTTATTATTACAATGCGATGAATCCGGTGAAACAGTTGACGCCGCTCATCTCGCTGAGCGCGCCCAACATGACCAACCGAGCTGTTTTGGCTTGGGCGACGACCAGCATCACGGAAGTCCTGACGATGGGATTCGGCGATATGGACGAACGGCTTCCCAACCAGGAGAACAAATTTACGGCCAAAGGATGGAAACAGTTTTTAAAATCGTTCCGCGAGCTTGAATTATACGAAACATTCAAGATGAAACAGCTGGTCCTCACCACCGTTCCCTCGAACACGCCGGTAATTTTGAGGCAAGGCCTGAACGTCAACGGGGAGCATCAATGGGACGTCCAGATGCCCGTGATTATGACCTTTGCCACCAACAACAACATCATGCGCAGCGACCAAAGCTATGTGACGCTTGAAATCGTGCGCGTGCCCACGAACAAGAATCCATGGGGCATCGCCATTCAGAGCTGGAGGATGCAGTAATACAAAACATCCAATGAACGTGGTCTGGCGGCTATGGCTAAAGCATTCTTTGGGAGACGCCCTGCACGAGCACGTCTTTGACGTTTTTCGCGCCGATGATATTGCTTACGGCAGCAGCGGCCTCCCTTTTGACCTTTCTGACATTAACCATTTTGCCACTGCGAACGTCTCCGTCGCTCAGCTTGCCGTACAAATGCTGCAAAAGGGAATCGATGACGCGCGGCATGCTGGCCTGAAGCAGACTTGCGGTTTCCAAATCGGGGACCTGCACGTCGATCAGAAGGGTGACAAGCTGCTCCACCCCCTTTTCGTTGATAATGGGAAGGGTAAGGGGAGCGATGTGGACATAGACGGGATCGTTCTTGAACCGGCCGCCTTTGATGCTATCGTCGGGATCCCCCTCTTCCGCGGCCGACGTCTCTGCAGCCAAGGCGGGATGCAAGGAAAACACGCAAAAGGCGCATATCCCTATCATGCGTGCCATAAGAAAAAGGCGGCGGCTTTTTGGCATGCGCTATTCTAAAGGCATAACGTTTGACGAGAAATTAAGATCGGATTTTTTTGGCCATCGCATCAAGAATGGCATTAACGAGCCCAGGTTCTTTGACGTCAAAAAAACCATGCGCAACATCGACGTAATCGTTAACGATGACGCCAGTGGGTATGTCGGTATGTTCCCATAGCTCGAAGGCTCCTCCGCGAAGGATGGCTTTTAAAAGCGGCTCCAGCCTGTCGAAAGAAAATCGCTGATCGAAAAACCCCGTGATCAGAGAATCCAGTTCAGCCCCTCGCGTCGACGCGCCGATGACAATTTTGCTGAAAAGATCGGCATCCACGGCAACGAGGGTTTGCTCTTCCTGAATCAGGACGGCGGGATTTTCTTGAAAGCGTCGAATGACGTTTTCCACGGGTTCGCCGGACAACTGCGCCTGATAAAGCCCCTGCACGGCCGCGAGGCGCGCCAATTTGCGGCTGGAATAATCGGCTTTCTTTTTCGTTTCCTGTTTCATTTTCTCGACTTTGTTATAGTGAACTGCCGCTGCAATTCGATCATGCGTAAAGCGGCCTCGGCCGCCTGTCCGCTTCGGTTCAAGCGCTTGGGGTCGGCCCGTTCAAGCGCCTGTTTCTTTGTGTTGCATGTCAAAATGCCGTTGCCGATGGCGAGAGCATGCCGAACGGCCAAGTCCTGAAGCGCGCGCGCGCTTTCAAAGGCCACGATTTGATCGTGGTGCGTGCCGCCTTTAAGGACGCAGCCCAAGGCAATGAAGCCGTCGTAGGCGCGTTTTGATTGAAGCGCGATAGCTATGGCGGCGGGAATTTCAAGCGCGCCGGGAACCCTGATGATCTCGCTCGTCGCACCGCAGCAATCCAAAACGGCTTTCGTTCCATTAAGCTGAAGATCGGCGATGTCTTCATAAAATCGCGCTTCGACGATAAGAAGATGCGGCGGCTTTGAAAAGCGAAAAGCGGCGGGAGGGCGTTTGGCCTGCATATCCTTACCCTTCCTTCGCGCGGCGCCACGCAGCCAGATCGGCGATAGTGCCGATCTTCATCCCATGGCGATTGGCAAAAGCTTGAAGCTGAGGCATGCGCGCCATCGTGCCGTCCTCGTTCATGATCTCGCAAATGACGGCGGCGGGCAAAAGCCCCGCCAAGCGCGCGATATCCACGGAGCCTTCCGTTTGCCCTCCCCTTTCGAGAACGCCTCTCGGCTTGGCCTTCAGAGGAAAAATATGGCCCGGGCTGACGATGTCTTCGGGACCTTTTTGAGGATCAATGGCGGTTCGTATCGTATGCGCACGATCTGCCGCCGAAATGCCGGTCGTCACGCCTTCTTTCGCTTCGATGGAAACCGTAAAGGCTGTTTGAAAGCGCGCGCAGTTATGCGGCGTCATCATCGGCAAGCCAAGACGGTCGACAAGTTCGGGAGCCAGAGCAAGGCATATAAGGCCGCAGCCGAAGTGCGCCATGAAATTGACGGCCTCGGCGTTAGCGAACTGCGCGGGGATGACAAGGTCGCCTTCATTCTCGCGGTCTTCGTCGTCGGCGAGAATAAACATGCGGCCGCGCCGCGCTTCCTCGATAATTTCATCGATGGAAGCGCGCGGAGTCGGTTTTTTAGGGGCTAAATCAGCGATCATGGGGAGACTTATAACGGGTTCGTGGCCTATAAGAAAACGATTTCAGAGTCGCGTGTATCCTTTGCAACCCGTGCAGCGAGAAGAGATAACCCGCTCGAATGCCGGTTTTGGCGTTCCTTTGCGTTAACCTTAAATGTGGCGCGTAAGCGCATGAAAAGACAGCGTCAAAACATGAAAATAATAAAAGCCGTCAAGGGGTTCTTTTGTTTTTGGGGCAGAGGAATACAAATATCTTTCTTGTACCAAAAGCATGAAAAAGGGTATAATTTTCAATACTTGAAAAACACCCAAATTAAGCCATCTTTAAGGAAAGAAGTTTAAATTGAGTGTAAATATCGGCTAAAATTTTAGCAATTTAACTAACCTTTGGAGGAAGACGTGACCAAGAAAATGAAATCAGAATTGATCAACGATATCCTGATGGGCTTGTTGGTCTCTGCGGCCTTTGCCGCCGTGTGTCCGGACGGCGCGCTTGCCGACACTTTGGTAACTGTCGCGGGAAATACAGAGACACAAATCGGTGCGCCTTTCAATCAAATCGTTAGCTATATCAGCTACGGCCTTGGCACGGTTTTAACTGTCGCCGGCATTGCGGGCGCGAAAAAGCATGCGGACAACCCGACCGCCACGCCGCTGAACCCCGCGCTCGGCAAGCTGGGCGCAGGCGCCGCGCTTTTGGCCGCTCCGTCGGTCATCGGCATGCTGCAAACGACAGGAAGCGCCACGCTGGGAGCGGAATCGGATGGTGCTTCTATCATTAAATTCTAGGCGGTGGCCGTTTGTCTTTTCTTCCTCTCTCTCTCGGCGCCGGGCAAACAACCGGCGCCGAAGGGCTCTCGCTTAAGCCTTTGGCGAAGCATGCCACGGAAAAGATTCTGAAAAGCGACAATTATACTTGTCGCTTTTGCGGTTTCAGATCGGCGCAATATCAACGCGTCGTTCCCTTTGACGGCAGTCATGTAACTGCCTGCAGCTTCTGCGAACAATCCCTTTTCCTTGAACGCGCCGGCTTAATGGGAAGCGGAACCCTTATCTGGCTGCCCGAGATTTCCCAAGCCGAGTTGAACCACATCGTTAGAGCCATTTATGTCGCCAAGGCATCGGAAAACAGCGATCTGGTCGATGCAGCTTCCCGCGGGCTTGACGCGCTTTTGGCGCGCCGAACGGACGCCAAAAAGCGGCTGGGCACCGACGATCCTCTTGTTCTTGCGACCGCCTTTCATGAATCCCTGACCCCCGCCGAGCGTAAAGCAGCCGTGCATCGGCTGGACGGCGTGCGATTGCTGCCCTTGGACAAACACATGGTTCGAGCCCACGGTCGCGATTTTAACGGCTTTCCGCAAATCGTGAAATTCTGGCGCTCGGCTTCGGGGCCATTCGCAAAGCTGCCCGTCGAGGAATGGCGGGAGATGTTCGCGAAAGCGGGTTCCTGATCTTTATTCGCTTGGTATTATACCAAATCACCAATGAACGTATCCGCGCCACTCGACTTCACTCGCTTTGCGACTCGCTTATCGCTTGCTGGGCCTAAACATAGATTCCAATGGCTTAATAAGTCCCGCGAGCGAGAACCTCCTCGCAACCGCGCGTGCCCCAAACGAGTCATTTCATTGTGCCGTTGGTATTACTTCCCGCTCGCGTCGCGAAGGAGCTTGACGAGAGGCTCGTGAATCGCGGCGTTCGTGGCGATAAGGCATCCCGTCTGCATGAAATTGGCTTTGGAATCTATCGGCGCGACGAAACCGCCCGCCTCCCTCACGATCAAAACGCCTGCCGCCATGTCCCAGGGCATAAGGCCTTCTTCCCAAAAACCGTCGAAGCGGCCGGCAGCGACATAGGCTAGGTCGAGCGCGGCCGCGCCCATGCGGCGGATGCCCGATACCTTGGGCATGATCGCATTCAGCTGCTTCATGAAATTTGGCCGTTTATCCATCACGCCCATGAACGGCGCGCCGGTGCCAATAAGGCAGCTTGAAAAATCATCGCGGCCGGAAACGCGCAGGCGGGCGTTGTTGCAATAAGCGCCCGTGCCTTTTTCAGCCCAGAAGTATTCGTTCTTGATGGGATCAAAGATGAGACCTGCGATCAGCTCTCCCGCCCTTTCGGCACCGATAGAGATCGCCCACTGGCCGATGCCGTGCAGGAAATTTGTCGTTCCATCCAAAGGATCGACGATCCAACGCTCGGGCTTATGCGACGTATCGGGGCAGCCGTCGCTTTCCTCCATGAGGAAGCCGAATTCGGGACGCGCTTTGGAAAGCTCTTGCCTAATGATTTTTTGCGCGTTGAAATCGGCCGTGCTGACAAAATCGCCCGGGCCTTTGCGCGATACCTGGAGGCGCTCCACCTCGCCGAAATCGCGCACAAGACCTTTAGCGGCTTTATCAGCCGCCTTAAACATGACGTTAATAAGTGCGGAACGGACAGGCATACGGCCCTCCTCTTATAATTAATCGCGAGAGCGTTCGACGTACGAGCCATCGGCCGTGCTGACGACGATGCGCGTGCCGGCTTCGATAAACGGCGGCACCATGACGCGGATGCCGTTCGACATTTTGGCGGGCTTATACGACGAGGATGCCGTTTGGCCTTTCACGACCGGATCGGCTTCGACGATTTCAAGAACGACCGACGGCGGCAATTCGACGGATAGCGCCGCGCCTTCATAGGTCATCACTTTGCACACCATGCCTTCGGCCAAAAAAACGACCGGATCGCCGATCACGTCTTTGGAGATGGAAAGCTGTTCAAAATTTTCCTGATCCATAAACGTGTAGTCGTCGCCCGCTGCGAAAAGGAACTGCATTTGGTGTTCTTGAAGCTGAACGCGTTCAATCGTTTCCTGCGTACGGAATCGGACGTTGTTTTTAATGCCCGTGCGCACATCGCGCATTTCGATTTGAATGACGGCGTTCCCTTTGCCGGGAATCATAATCTCGCTTTTGATGATGGCCCAGAGCTTGTTATTATAATCGATCACATGCCCCTTGCGGAGCGTATTGGCGTCTACTTGCATATTTATAAGGCTTTTCTGTTATTGTTTATGGAAGCTAGGGATTAGCATTATGGCTAAACAAGCGCAATATATATGAGTACGGAAATATATAAACGGATTTAAGGTAAAAAGAAAACCGCCGCACTTTGCATGCGGCGGTTTCTTAGCTTAACGCTCTTATTGAATTTCCTCAGGCGCTTCCGCCGGAATCGCGGGCGTAGCGGGAACGGCAGGGGTAGCTCCCTTTTTAACCTTGTGGTGTTTTTTCACATGCTTCTTGGCATGCTTGACTTTGGCTTTCGCCGGAGCGGCTGCCGCAGGGGCTTCCGTTGCGATTGTGGTCGCTTCCGAAGCGACGGGGGCGACTTCTTCTTGAGCCAGAACGGGGCCGGCAACAAGAGCGGCAACCAAAGCCGTTGCCATCAATAGATTACGCATAATGAAGTTTCCTTTCATGGGGTTCAACCGAGACTCGGACGAGCTCGTTGCAGTAGGAATCCATGGTGAGCATGGCAAAATAATGACGTCAATGGGGATTCCCAATCCCTTCCATGCTTTTATAAACCATCTCAAAAATGACACACTTGAGGGCAAACCGAGAGGTTCGGTTCCGCAGGAAAATTTCGATGGAATCTAAAATCGTTCTGATATAAACAATTGTTAACAACTATCCGTTTATTGATTCTATTGGTCGCCCTTAATCTTTTTATGGAGCCCTTCGATTATGCCTCGTCTGCTTAGACTCCTTCTTATCGCCTTGACCTTCACAGCGGCCGCATCGCCCTTTCCCGCTTATGCGGTCGATATGGCGATGACCCGCTCGCACGATCTGGCCGTGCAGACTCCCGGAGGCAAATTCGTTCAGGATCTTGGCGACAAGGCCATTAAGATCATCGCGAACAAGCAATTGCTATCGGACGGCCGCTCGAACGCCTTTAGCGCGCTATTAAACGACTACTTCGACCTGAAAACCATCGGCCGCTTCGTTCTTGGCCGTTCGTGGAACGCAGCGACCCCACAACAGCAGGCCGAATACCAGAGCCTGTTCAAGTCGCTGGTGCTTCAAACGTATGCCGACCGCATGACTCTTTACACGGGCGAAGGGTTCACCGTTGTCGGGACGCGGCCTGAATCGGATATGGACGTGACCGTCATGAGCCAGATTACGCATCCCGACGGTTCGAAGCCGACCCAGATCGACTGGCGCATCCGCCAGAAGGACAACAAGCTGGGAGTGATCGACGTTGTGGTCGAAGGGGTGAGCCTCAGCGTGACTCAGAAGCAGGAATACGCCGCCATTATTCAAAACAACGATGGGCGCATCGACGCCCTTCTTCAGAAAATGCGCGAGCAGGTGAAGGCCAGCAGGACGGCGAAAGTTTCCGCCTCTAATTAAGGCTATTCGCTGATTTACTCAAAGGGCGATATCGCCTACTCTAAGCCCTGATGGTTTTTTCAGGTGTGCTTCATATGAGCCTTTTTCTTCCGAAGTCCCACCGCGGGCGCATCATGCTGGCTTTGGCCGCGCTTTTTGTCGCGGCTATCGGATTCCGCATCGCGCAGCGTGCGGACGCCCCCGACGAAGCAAAGCGCAGGCGCGCCGATGTTGTGACGGTTGCGCTGGCTATTGTTGCGAAAGGCGATATCGATATCGTGCGCCCCGCGCTGGGCACGGTGACGCCCCTGGCGGATGTGACCGTGCGCACGCAAATCAGCGGGCAATTGCTGGAAGTCGCTTTCCACGAAGGTCAGATGGTGAACAAGGGCGATTTTTTGGCGCAAGTGGACCCCCGGCCCTACGAAGCCGCGCTGGAACAGGCCAAAGGCCAATTGCAGAAAAACATGGCATTGCTGAAGGACGCGCAAGTTAATCTGGCGCGGTTTCAAAAATTAGCGCAGCAAAATTCCATCTCGAAGCAACAGCTGGATACGCAGGCTTCGCTGGTTCAGCAATACGAGGGCAACGTCGCCGTCGATAAAGGCCAGATCGACGCCGCGAATTTAAACCTTGCCTATTGCCATATCACCTCTCCCCTCTCGGGACGGGCAGGCTTGCGGCAAGTCGATCCGGGCAATTACGTGCAAACATCCGACGCCAACGGGATTGTAACCATTACGCAGCTTGACCCTATTTCCGTCTTGTTCGTGCTACCGGAGGATCAACTTCCCGCCGTGATGAAAAGGCTTCGCGAAGGCGCGGAATTGCAGGTGACGGCTTTCGACCGCGCGGGGGAGGCAAAACTCGCTACGGGAAAATTGACGGCGGTGGACAATGCCATCGACACCTCGACGGGAACGATAAAACTGCGCGCGCAGTTCGACAATGCGGACCATGCCCTTTTCCCCAACCAATTTGTGAATATCCAAATTAAAGTGGATACCCTGCAGGCCGCAGTTCTCGCGCCGCAAAGCGCGCTTTTGCGCGGATCGGTGGGCGCCTTCGTCTATCTGGCGAAAGAGGATGGCACGGTGGCGATGCGCCCCGTTAAAACCGGCATTGCGCAGAGCGACAAGATAGAAATTATCGAGGGGCTAAACGAAGGCGACAAAGTCGTGACCGAAGGCACGGATAAATTGCGCGACGGCGCCAAGTATAAAGTGCCCGGCACTGCTCCCGAACAGTCGCCTCCCCAGCAATCCGAACAAGGCAGCGTGACGGTGAAGCCTTCGGCGGCGAAGGAGCAATAATACCAAAGGACCAATGAAATCTGACAGTGGATTTGACTTCACTCGCTCTGCGCCCCGTTTATCGCTTGCTGGAAGTCACTAGGATTCCAACGGCTTAATAAATCCAGCGAGCGATAAGCTCCTCGCAACCGCTCGTGACCCAACGAGTCGTTTCATTGAACAGTTGGCATAAGTCGAGGTTAGAGCGTCTTATCGCTCTTGAATATCCTCGTTTTCCGCTTTCGCGGTTCTGGTTTGTAAGGCTTTGGCGCGGGCTTTCTTGGATGACGCGAACGCTTTGCAATTTTTCTTGCGGCGCCGAATAAAAGGCCAAGCGCGGCCTGACGCGGCGTTCCGATAATGCCATAGCGCTGCTGAAGCACAATCATGGCGGCCGTTCCCGCAAGCAGCATAAAGCCTAATGTCGGCGCCTGCACGCCAAGGCCGAATGGGTCCATGCCGCCGGAAAAAGCGATATGCGTTGTGTCTATGCCTCTGTCGTAGGGCGATAGATGCGGACCTTCCGGCAATTTATAGTGGTCGATGCCTTGCATATACTGGCGTATCCATTCGCAGGTATGGGGAAAATGGGTTGAAAAATCCTTGGCAACGCATTTTCCGTCCAAGACAAGAGAGTATCCTTCGGCAAAGGCTTCATCGATTCCCTTTTCGGGGTCAAGAAAATATAAATAGTTTTTCTCTTCGGCTCCCAAAGCGCCCACATCGGCTTTGTACGCGGCGATAAAGGATGGATCTTTTGTTATTTGGTCGCAACAAGCAAGCGCATGGCCAATTTCGTGCTGGATTTGATCTTTCAGCAGAGGCATCGAGGATTTCCAATGCCCCCGCGCGACTTGCGGCGCATCGTAAAGTTCTGAGCAGTTATTCATGAACCGCTCGATATCCGCCTCCGTAAAATCCCACGGCGTTTTTGCGGAAAGATTGACGCTTGCCGGTACCGTCAAGCCGTCGTCGTAGTAATATTCGGCAAGGCAAATACTAATTTTTCCCTTATCATCTATGCAGCAAAGGAACGGGGTTTGCTGCGAGCAAAAGCGAAGATCGCCTTCGGAAAGGATACGAGGGGAAACGCCATCCTCCCCTAGAATTTCCGACGTGGTGCGGCCGATGCGGATTTCCGTATTGGATGCGATTCGGCGCTTGAATTCCGGCGACAGGTTTTCCAATTCGTCTAGAACGGCTTGAAGAAATTCTATGCTTGCGCCTGTGTTCTTGATGGGGGGATAATCGACAGGAGAAGAAGCCGTTGGCTCCGCTGCATTCCCAAATAATTTTTCGGACATGATGAGCTATTAAAATATTTTAAAAAATATCTATAGCTTCTTCTGACGCCGACAAAAATGGTTAAAATACTTTCTGGTCTTTATTAATGTGATAGCTGCAAGCAGAAGAACCGCATAGCAGCCCGTCACTTGCCGAACGGCTTCTTTTTGCCGGAAAAAAGCCTTCCACAAAGGCCGCGGCGGCGCCGCGGATACGGGGGGAATTCCGGTAATATAACCAGTTGCGAAGATGCCGGATGTTATCGAAAATAATCAGGATGAGAAGAGCGATAATTAAAATCGCAATGGAGGCTAGCACCATAACAGCAAGAAACGGATTAAGACCACCGGCGACGAGCAGTACATAGGACATCAGAAACAGGTTCGCCAAAATCCCGCAGACTAGAAACGCGCAAATGATCGAGAAAACGACGACCTTTGCGATAATCGACAAAAAGCGGTTCATGACCGCTGCGCTGGCAAAAAAATTGCCGGCAGTCGCCATGCGAAAAAGATTGCCCAGCAGCATGCGGCCTCCCTTTGCAGATAAGCGGAAGGGACGGATATCATTTGCCGCGTATAAGACGGCCAAGCAGCATGCCGAAGCCGAGCGAGAGCAAAATCCATTTCAACGGATGCTGCCTGACTTGGTCTGCCATCATGCCGCCTGCGTCTTTAAGCGTATATTGCGCGCGATCCGCAAATTCGCGGGCGCGATACCCCGCGCGGCGCGCCACATCTTCAAGGTCCTCGCGAATAACGCCTGCGGCTTCGCGCACGTCACCCCGCAAATGGCGCGCCGATTCCTTAATTTCTTCCGTAAATCTTCCGTTGTTCATTGTTTGCTCCTCTTCGCGTTTTTGTGCCTGGACTTTTTTACGACGAACGGCGAAGCGGGCTTTGATAATCGTCAAAGGTTTTTGATGGGCTTCTCGCTATGCCATAAGGGAATATGCAAAGAGAAATCAGATTTGCGATTGGGCTTTTAGTCGGTGGGGATGTCGATATTCTTTTTTCTTTCTTGGGACGCCAGAACGACACCGCAACAACGATGACGATGGAACCCGCTATGCGGTTCCATGTCGGAATCTCGCGCCATAAAAAATATCCGAAGACGGCGCCGAAAACGATTTGCATATAGTGCAACTGTGCGACGTTTGTGGAAACCGTGTTCTGCAAGGCGCGAAAATACATCGTGCTTCCAATGGCGGTCATCAATCCCGCAAAAACAAAGCACAGAATTGCTTTCGCGCTTACGCTTTGCGGGGGCAGAAATAAAAGCCCCGCAAGCCCTAAGAAGCCCACAAAAACATTGCACAAAAGAAGAGTGCTTTGCGCCGTCGCCTTTTTCCCGATATGCCTCACGATAAGAGCGCGTCCCGAAAAGCCCAAGACGCCTATCAACGCACATACATAGCCGATCACATCTCGGCTGCTTTCATGAATCCCCACCGCTAAAATGGTTCCCGAAAAACCGGCGACCAGACATACTATTTTGATGGCCGTTACCTGTTCCTCCTTAAGAATAAACGAAATAAGAGCAATAATGAGGGGCGCGGTGAACACCAGCGCGTAAAAAAGCGTAAAGGGAAGATGCCTAAGCGCGATGGCTATGAAAAACGTCATGATCATCGAACAAGCAGCCGCGCCGCATTGCGCCCTCCAGCGCGTTGGGCGCAA
>CAZFCA010000010.1:0-52802 GCA_964517415.1 uncultured Rhodospirillaceae bacterium | reverse complement strand
CATGTTGCACTTTCAAAGGCAGCTTGATAAAGCCGTTCCTTCGTTCGTGGCGGATGGGATAAATTTTAACAGCATCGGCGATGCAATTTTAAAGGAAAAAATTATGGCTGAATCTGATGGAGGTTATCATCACTGTTTTGAGGATGACGAAGCGTGGGTAATACACAAGCCTCTTCATGAAATGCCCGTTGTCAGAATTACGGGATTTGAAATCGGCGAAAAAAAGAAAGGCTATGACGGCAATGCATTCGATATGACCTTGCGCGTCAAAAACCCGACGCCTGAAACTATTCCCCTCGAAATGATATTCCTGAATGCTGAATATGGCATGGGAAAAGGGTACTCGATGATGCAAGGGGCGCATACGGGTGAGATAAAAGCAAACCAGTCGGTCGAGCTTACTATCGAATCCATTCCGGCGCATTTCTCCCAAACGATATACGATATCACCGGGCATGGAATTGACCGCAGACCCTATAAGATAACCTCGGAGCGCTACGATTCAAAACTGGGGAAATGTGTCAAGTCCGTATCCACAGGCTGTCGCCAACGTACCTACCCTTGCTGCCGATTTAAAGGTTTGCTGATAAAGCCTTTCCTGCGTCCGTGGCGGCTTGGATAAAGTTTTTCCTTGCCACTTGTTCTTTGGCCGGAAATCAAACAGAATACGCATCAACACCTCCTCAAGGGCTTGCGCATGCGCTTTTCTTACATTTACTCCGCAGTCTGTTTGGCTTTCGCATTAATATTTTCCGCCTCTGCGCATGCGCAATCGCTGATGGAATCGGCTGTTGCGGGATCCGTTGGCATGGGCGCTCTTTACGGCGCGACTAAAAAATTTAACGGTTCAAGCGACGCCATAGTCGTCGTAGAGCTTCTTCAAAGGCAGGGCTATACGAATATTTCGCCGGTGGCTTCGTCGTCCGCTCAATATATGGCGTTTCATCCGACCACAGGGCCTGTTTTGCTAACCGTGGAACCTTCGACAGGTCAGGTTCTTTCGGCGATGCCGAGATAGTCGCTGATACCGTAGGGGGAGTGACGTTAATTAAATCTTTATGGTTAAAGTCGAATTGCTTTCATGTTTGTGTGTTATAGGAGAGCATTAAATTTTTTCGCGCTTATTTTATGGGAGAAAAAAATGAGAATGGTCACGCTGCGTAATGGTCAGTCGGTTCCGGAAAAGAGTTTTAATAAAGTCGTGGATGCGCTTGAACGTGTGGTCGATAAATGCCCGTATGGGGCGTCCATTTTAATGGATATCAGCATTGGCTTTAAAGGCGGTTCGTTAGCCAGAAGTTTTTTCTACGATGATTTATATGGATTAGGTTTGATTAATAAAAGAGGATATATGCCCGCGACGGTTCGGGAAATCTGTGGCAATGCGTTTTATAATCAAAACGGCTTGGAACTTCATTCGCCTCAGAACATGCTTCAACCGACAAGAAATTCTGATATTATAAGGTCGAACGCCCCGATTGGTCTGATAAGAGGTTAATTGCGCATTTAGAAAGGGCCTCCTCGGGCCCTTTTTTTAGGGCGAAAATTATCCCCAAATGATCCATCCCGCTGCAAGGCCTGAGATCGCGCCGGAAAAGGCGCAAGCCATGTAAACGATGACGTATAGGCTTTGGCTTTGAGGATAGGGAACCGAAATTTCCTCGTCCTGAATTTTCTGATGGGATAGGTGCATAAAGAAACCAAAAGGGAAGACTTAGACGCGACGCGCTGGTGGCCGGAGATATACCGTAAAACGGTGCAGCGCTTTTAACCCCGAAGGATTTGGACATGGCGCTGCACTCCGGCCATAAGCGTATCTTATATCCTTTTAACAGAGAGCCGCCTTGAGCGTTTTGACGGATGCAAAAGAGCCATCTATTTCAAAACACGAACAGATGGGCATAAAAAATAGTTTTTAAAGGGGTAGATTAAAAATTTTCTATCCCTACTTCCAAAGCAGAGGGTTGCCACTGTTGGGACTCAAAAACAGAACCTTGCTTTAGAGGAGGTTAACTATGCATGACTTGCTTTCATTAACGACGCCGCTGATGCGCAGCACTATCGGCTTCGATCGGTTTAACGATTTGTTCCAATCCCTTGTGGAGGGAGCCGAGGAAAGGTTCGACGCCTATCCCCCCTATAACATCGAAAAAACCGGCGATGACGATTACCGCATTGTGATGGCGATAGCGGGATTCACGCTAAACGATCTGACGATCACCGCGCAAGGCGACACTTTATCAGTAAGCGGAAAAACCGAGGAGAAGACCGAGAAGAAAGAGGTTTCCTACCTTCACCGCGGGATTGCCTCGCGTTCGTTTCAGCGCACCTTCCGGCTTGCCGACCACATTAAGGTGGAAAGCGCGGAAATGCGCGACGGCCTCCTGACCATTAACCTGAAACACGAAGTGCCCGAAGAAGCCAAGCCGCGAATGATCCCCATTCACGCGGCTACGGTTCTTGAAGGCACGAAGTCAAAGGCGAATTAGGGAAGTGCGGTAGCCATCTCGTCCGGCGGTTTTGAAAAGTAGCCGCCGGACGAGCGATATGCCCACCAATAATTTGTTGGCAGTCTGGTTTGTTTTTTTAATTAGACAAAATATTTCCGCATATTATCTGATTACTGTCATCTTTTTATTGTACAGTGCGAGTAGGACAAGTGAGGCAGAACAAAGAAACCCTAAACGAATGGAGGAGGCATGACTGAAGAAAGAAAAACATATCATGGGACTGTTTTTGAGGTTCCCGATGACCTTAAATACGCTTTTCCTCGGCGGATGGAAGAGCATTTGAGGAGAGGAAATCCCTCTGCTAGATACAGGGATGGCAGGCTTGCGCCTTGCGGAAGGCAGTTGCTTCCTAATTAAGCGTCATGCTCGTCTCCGCCTTCTTGGGGGTGACAAGCGCACTAAAACGGATAATTGCGCTAGAACGGGCATTTTAATCATAAAATCCCGCCGGCTTTGCCGGATTTAGGCTTTGCAATACCCTTGAATCAATCCCATTATTCCTCCGAGACAATTATCAAGGAGGATTTTCCCATGAACATTCCTGTTGTCCATTTTTTCGCCAAGCGTCCCGACTTTGCCAGCGCAGGGGACTATTGCCTGAAAATAGGTAATTTCGTGTTTTCCGGAGATATGAAGGATTGTCTGGACGAATTGCGCAAACAGTTCGACGATCATGATAAAATTTCACTGCTTTTTTTGCCACCTGAGAATATCGCTGGATCTACGCCGTTGACTCGCATGGAGAGAAAAGAAGTGCTTGAAAAAATATGGGCCGACAGATTAGTGCCTGAACGCACCGTCAATAAGCCCGTTTCCTGTAGAAGCGCGCAATTTGGACAACCGGGAATTTCTTCCTAAATCTTTCTTTCCATGCGTTGGCGCTGACTGTAAGCTGCGCTATCGCCGATTCCCGCATGCCTCAATGTCCCGCCTCAAACTCGCCCTTGTCACTGATATTCATTATGGCCTCGACCGCGGATCGAAAAAAGGCTCCGAGGGTCTTAAACTCCTCCATCAATTCGCCGCTTTTGTGGAAAAACTGAAGCCCGACGTTTGCCTCGAAATGGGGGATCGCACGACTTCGGCCGAAAACATGCCTGCCTACGATCTTATGTGCGAGGTTGGCGCCGCGTTTAAGAAAATACCCGGCAAACTTTTTCATTTGGTCGGCAATCACGATTTGGAAGACTTAACTCTGGAAGAAAACGAAAAGGCGCTCGGAAAGTCGCTGGCTTCGGCCAGCCTAGACTGCAAGGGCTATCGCCTGATTTTTTGGAATACCCATCCGAAGCTGCACAAGACAAAAGGATTTACGCTGAACGAGCGCGATCTCGACTGGCTAAAACGCGAATTAAAGGCTTCCAAGCTGCCGACGATCGTTTTCTCGCATGTGCCGCTCGATAACGGCGCTATTGCCGGCAACTATTATTTTGAAAAATATCCCAATCATGCGGGCTATCCGCCCGATCAGGCCGCGCGCATCCGCGAGGTTATTGAGCACAGCGGCAAGGTTATCCTTTGCGTCAACGGCCATTTTCACTGGACGGCGTATCATTGCATGGACGGCATTCATTACGTGACGATCCCTTCGCTTGTCGAGACCTTCCGCACGTCGCCCAAGGCGCAGGGCGCGTATGCAAGGGTGGAAATTGGCGAGGTGATCGAGATAGAGATTTACGGCTCTGCTCCGCTGCTTTACCGCCTGCCGATCAAAAAACTCGGCTCGCACTGGGATACGGAAGCTAAAGGGCAGGGGTAGAAGCCGATCAGGCGCTCTGCAGGGACGATAACGCCTTATGCAGCAGGAACGCGCCGTCCTCCGACATGATGGATTCCGGATGGAATTGGAATCCGATGAGGCGCGGTCCTTGCATGGCGACGATGCGCTTGGTTTCATCGATATCGAAGGTCAGGTCTTTGATCGCGCGGGCCTTTTCGTTGAACACCGGCGAAAAAGAATTATAAAAACCGAGCCTGTGCTTGCCGCCCATGACTTGCACTTCGCGTTGCAAGCCTTGGGTCGAGAAAACCTGTCTTTCGACGTCGAGTTCCCGGCTCACGGCCAAGGCCTGATGACCAAGGCAGACGCCCAGCATCGGTTTTTTGAGGTATGTGAGGTCGGCGATGATTTCCTGAAGCCGTTTCATGCGAGGATGCGCCATATCATTCGGATCGCCGGGGCCCGGGCCGATAATCACGACCGCGCTATTGTCTTTTTCCGCGTCGTAGAAAAGGCTGTCGATCACCTCCGCCTCGGCATGCATGACACGAAGGATATGGGCGATCATGAAGACGAAATCGTCCTCGTTATTCAAAATCGTAACCTTTAGCCCGTCGAGCCGAGGCAGTTTGCCGCCATGCGGGTCTTGTCGGTTCATCCAGAAGGACGATAAATTCCGGTTGCGCGCCGCAAGCAGGGGGCGGACTTTGTCATGCAATTCGGGCGTCAGATAGGTTTCGCTCACTTGCGGCGCGCCGATCAATGTTCCCAAAAGCCCAAAAGCCTTGGCGCGGGATTCGCGGGCTTCGTTGTCGGGGTCGGAATCACGCACAATGCCGCCGCCCGCTTGCACGCGCAGCTTGCCGTCGCCCTGAATTTCGGCGCAACGAATAAGGATGGCGCAATCGATATCGCCGTTCGGCGCGTTCGTTCGCGGATTTGAATAAATGCCGACTTCGCCCGCATAATAGCGGCGCGAGTCTGGTTCGTATTTGTGGATGATGCGCGCCGCGCTTTCCATCGGCGAGCCGACGACCGTCGGCGCATGCAGCGTGCGTTTTAGCGCGGCCATCGTATCCTTGCCCCTGCGGCCGACAAGGCGGTATTCGGTATGCACGACTGCGCCGATCTCTCGCAAAAACGGGCCTTCCACGTCGCCGCCTTCGGGGCAGATCGCGCCCATGATCTTCATTTCCTCGTCGACGACCTGAAACAGCTCGTTAATCTCCTTAGGGTCGGCAAGAAAAGCATTTAGCCGCGCTTCGAAAGTTTCGCTGTCCTCTTTGCGTAGAGTTCCGGCGATAGGGATCATCACCGTTTCGTTGCCGCGAATTTCCAAGTGCCTTTCAGGGGTTGCGCCGATAATGAACTGGTTTTTTTTCGGATCAGCCGGATCAATATGGGCGAAAAGAACGGCCATATACTGGCCGCTTTGCCGAAGGAGCCTGCGGTAGATGCTTAAAGCCGCGTCCGTGCAGAAATTTTGTATTTGGCCGGTGAAGAAACGGGCAATCGTCGTTTGCGAAGCGTTGCCGCGTTCAATCTCGTTCTTTTGAAAAGTCCGCACAAGGTCGGCATAGGCGTCGTCCGAAAGCGAAGGCACGATATCGTTCATCAGCAAGACCGGAGGGTCCGGCAATTCATCAGCCAGTTTTTCTTTCGAAAGGCTGAGCCCGACGTCGATCTCCAGAGCTACAATCGGCTCGTCGCCACGCGCGTCGAAGCCGCGTTCTCGCAACACGCGGTAGGGCAGGGCGAACGCGATGTCGCGCCCAGAGCGTTTTGCCAGCGCATGAATGTCGTCGATTTTCTGAAGCTGGTGAAAACGGCCTTGCGCGCAAAGCACGCGCCCGTTCTTTTCAATTAAAACAAAGGAACGATTTTTGTCGATTGTTTCGGAAAACATTCTTATGACTCCATGTGAAGGTTTTCAGTATAAACTTATCGTAAAAACAGCATAATTAAAAAAACAGCTATGCGGGGACTGGGACAAGCTAACTGCTGCATGGATTTGTTCGTGGTAGTACGTATAAATGCGCGTATCTAATCGTTAAGACCCTGTTAAGGGGCGGTTTGTATAGTGCGAAAGAGTCGCGGAATCGGCTGATTCTGCGTTATTTGCAATGCGTTACGCTTAACGATCAATGAGTGCCACATCGCTTGACTTCAATCCCGTCGCTTACCGAGTTGAACCTTGGGTATCAAAAGAATAATCCTCGCATTTCCATGACACTTCCAGACACATCTAATCCTTATGCAGGGGCTCCGGCGGCTGAGAATTCCGAAAGCGCGATCCTTTATTCGACGTACGGATTTGCGGCCACGGTTGCGCTGGGGGCTTTGGCGGCTGTGGTCCCGCATTTTATCGGGGGAGGCGCGGGTGCCTTCGTCAGTTTCGTTCTGGGCTTTCTTTTTTTTGGCGCGGCGGCAGGCACATGGTATTTTTTCAAGGAAATCCGCCCGGAAAGCAAGCAGGAAATCCTGCTGCGCGAAGCCTTCCATAATGTTCTTACCCCCCAATTAATCACGGACGAAAAGGGTCATGTGATTCTGGCCAATCGCGCTTTTCGCGGGTGGATTGATTTGGGCGGCCAGAATGCCGAGGAGTCTCTGGCTTCGCGTTTTTCGGCAAGCCCCGAAGCCATTACCGAATTCAACAAACTTCGTGCCGCCATAAGGAAAGGCCATGCGGGAATTGCCGAACTCCCCGTTGCCAAAGGCGGCAAGGTTATCGAATGGCGGCGTATCGTGGCGCGGCAGATGGAAGGCTATCCCCATTATTTTCACTGGCGTTTCGACGATATCAGCGAACGCCGCCGGATGGAGCGCGCCGTTCAGGACGAACAGTCCAAAATGGTCGCCTTTATGGCAAACGCCCCTGTGGGCATCTATTCCGTTGATCAGCACGGTCTTTTCCGGTTTGCGAACAAGACCATAGCCGACTGGCTTCAGGTGACGCCCGAAGAATTGGTGAAGGGCGACGTGCGCCTTCACGATATTCTGCGTGATCCGCCCAAGGGCATCGCGGCGCATGCGATTGCGTCAGGTTCGCAGGGCGATTTGCATGGCGAAGCCGTTATGCGCCGTCGCGACGGAAGCGTTTTTCCCGTCGCCATCACGCAAACCATCGTTTTGGGCGAGGACGGCAAAACCTTGCGCACGCGCTCTATCGTGCGCGACCAGACTCGCGAGCGGGAATGGCAACAGGCGCTTTCCGTTTCCGAGCATCGTTTCCAAAGACTTTTCGCGGAAGCGCCCATTGGCGTTTTGCTTGCGGACGATAAATATGCCGTGATGGAGTGCAACGCCGCATTTCTTTCGATTATCAGGCGGCCTACGGAAAACCTTGTGGGGCTGAGCCTGCCCGAGTTGATCGCCCCTCAGGATCGGCAGGAAATGCTGGGCAGGCTGGCCGAAGTGCTGGGCGGGCGGGACCAAACGACCCCGCTTGAGGTTCGCATGCTTGGCGGACGGGATATTATTGTGCATGTCTTCGCCAAACGGTTCGAGCTTGTCGGCAAGGATTCCCACGGCGCGCCCCAGCGCATGGGGCTGATGCTTTACTTCATCGACGCGACCGAGCAGAAACAGCTTCAGATACAATTCGCGCAATCGCAAAAAATGCAAGCCATAGGCCAGCTTGCCGGCGGCGTTGCGCACGATTTCAATAATTTGCTGACGGCGATGATCGGCTTTTGCGACCTTTTGCTTCAGCGCCACAAGCCTGGCGACCAAAGTTTCAACGACATTATGCAGATCAAGCAGAATGGAAACCGCGCCGCCAACCTTGTGCGGCAGCTGCTCGCCTTCTCTCGCCAACAAACATTGCAACCTAAAATCCTAAATCTTGCCGACGTGCTTTCCGAACTGACTAACCTTTTGCGCCGCCTTATCGGCGCGCAGATTCAGCTTGATATGGTGCACGGGCGCGACGTCGGCCTTGTGAAAGTCGATCAGGGACAGTTGGAGCAGGTGATCATCAACCTTGTCGTCAATTCGCGGGATGCAATGCCCGACGGCGGTTCCGTTACCATTCACACCCGCAACCATTTGCAGGAATTCACGACATTGCGCGGGCAGGATACGATGCCCCCCGGCCGCTATGTACTTATCGAGGTCAAGGATTCCGGCATCGGCATATCGCCGGAAAACATCCAACGCATTTTCGAGCCTTTTTTCTCGACGAAGGAAATCGGCTCCGGCACCGGCCTTGGGCTTTCCACCGTTTATGGCATCGTGCGGCAAACGGGCGGATTCATCGGCGTCGAAAGCGCACTGGGCGTCGGCACGACGATCAACGTCTATTTGCCGGTCTATGAACAGGCCGACGCCGAAACGCGCGGCGAGGACGCGCGCGAGGATAAGCCCGGCCCCGATCTTACAGGCGCGGGAACGATCTTGCTTGTTGAGGACGAAGACGCGGTTCGGGTCTTTTCGTCCCGCGCTTTGCGCAACAAGGGCTATAATATTCTCGAAGCGCGAAGCGGCGAGGAGGCGATTGAGGTTATCAACAAGGAAAACGGCGTTTTGGATTTAATCGTTTCCGACGTTGTGATGCCGCAAATGGACGGCCCGACCTTATACAAGCATGTGCGCGAGAAATGGCCTGAAATCAAATTCGTTTTCGTTTCCGGCTATACCGAAGACCGCTTGCGCGAACAGTTTACGTCCGGCGAAACCATCTTCTTCCTGCCCAAGCCGTTTACGCTGAAACAACTCGCTGGAAAAGTGAAGGATGTGATGGAAGGGGAGAAGTAAGGGATTAGGGATCAGGGACTAGGGGCTAGGGAGGGACGCGGAATTCTGGATATGGATTCGGGATTCGGGATTCTGGATTCGGGGAAGTAAAGAATTGCTCCAGACATAAAAAACAGGTGTCATCCTCGCGCGAGCCCCGCCAAAGGCGGGGCGAGACGCGGGGATCCAGTCTGACTTTCCGTAGGCTATGGCGGTAAGAATTCGGAATATTGTATGCGGCGCAAATAATCCCTCTGACAGCGTTTATGTCGTGGCCGCCTGGATTCTATGCGGGCATCCCATTTGTTTTCCTTCCGAAAAAATGGTACCCCCGCCGGAGCCTGCCCCTGCGAAGGCAGGGGCGGGGGTGACGCGCACACCTGAACGGAAAAAATGATCTAGAAAAAGCTCTATACTTTCCTCGCCCGCCGCATAGCACCCTTTTTCGGCCCCATCGCCACAGCCGATTTCTTGGCGCGGCTTTTCATGACGCGTCCGCGCGCGGAAAGAGCAGGTTTTAAGGGCGACAAAGGCTTTGCCTTGATGCGCCGCGCTTGGGCTTGTTTATGCGCCCCCAAACCAAGCGGCTTTGCGGGCTTGTCGGGATCGAAAACGACCTCAAGCGATTTGAGGCCGAGCCGCCATGCCATCAGCGCGACCTCGGCCCCGCTTTCGGCCTTGTGCGCCGAGGAAACGGAAACCGAAATGCCCGTATCGCCGGAAATAAAGCTTTGAACGGCAGCCGCCATGCGAATGCGCGCCTCGGCGGAAATCTCGTCCTCGCGGGCGAAAAGCGGTCGATGCCTGATATTCAAGGATTTCGCGTTAAGCGCGGTGCCGTGGCCGAAGATATACAAGTCGGCCACTTGAACATCGGCGGCTGAAAAACCCAAATGAGCTAACAGATCAAAACGCGGCGATTCCAGCTTTTTTGCGGCTATGTTCAGCGACATCCGGCAATAATCAACGCCGATAATCCATGGCGTCACCGCCAAGCGAACCGAATTAACGAAAGGCAGATAAGCCTCGATCTTTTCCAAAGCGCTTTCGTTCAATCCTTGCGCCGCAAGGCTCGTGAAATTGATCGCGGGCGCTTTGTTCAAGGAACGCGTGCCCACGACATGCTGCGCTAACGCTTTGCACGCCGATTCCGGATAACCGAGCCGCGCCATGGCTTCGTGCGCCGCTGGATTAAGCGACGTTTCAGTCGCGTCGCCGTCGCCGTGTTCGAGCATGGACAATGTTGCCAGCGGCGCCAAGCCTTGGGACGCGCACGACATAAGCACCGCCAAAGCGGGAGAGGGAGTCAAATCGGTCGGCCTTAGCGCGCGCAGGCCGAACGCCTGCGCCGAGGCCACCGCGTCGTCCCACCGCCGCTGCGCCTCGGCGACAAGAAGCAGATCGGGGCAATGCTTTAGGGGCAAAGGCGCGGGAAGCACGGAAAGCTTTTCGTAATCGTTGCCGTCCCCATAGACGGCGCGCCGGTGATTGCGCAGGGCGCGCATCGCGCCTTCGCGCCTTTCGGCGAACGCCTCGCCCGCGCCGCGCAAAGCGGCCATTTCGGCGGAGACCGCCGCGCATTCGGCGGTGATCAGCGCGGCGATAGAGGCCGCCATCGCGCGCCCCGCGTCGCTGTCGTAAGCCAGTCCAAGCGCCATCAAAAGCGGCGCGAGATTCACAAAGCCGATGCTCACATCGTTTCGCTCCTGCAGGTCGAGCAAGACCGAAAGCAGCCGCGCCGCGTGGCGAACGGCGTCGACGTTGACGCTGCCGTCGTTGTGCCTGAGCGCCATAAGGTCGATCGCGGCGCGGGCGGGATTGGAGCCTTTCGACTGCCAATCGGCGGCGATATCGCAAAGCCGCAAAGCCGCCGCCGGAGCGTTCTTGTCGCGAAAGGCAAATATCTTTTTCCAAAACGCGTCTTCGGCCGCGCTTTTGCCTTTTTTGCGCAAGAGATGATCGATGGCCGCGTTTGAGATCTCGATGTGCCGAGACGGCTCCAAAGCCTCTCGGACTTTCGGTTTTTCTTCGATGCCGTATGCCCACGAAAGCCCCCACGAGGCCATCACATCGGGCATGACGGCGATATGCCTTTGCATCAGGGCGTATCGCGCTTCGTCGTAAAAAGCGCGGGCGTGCCTTTCGGAGGAAAAGAATCCGAGCTTCCATGCCTTCGCAGCGGCGGACCCGACGGCGCGATTCACAATATCGCGCATGTCGAATTCCGCTTCGCGTCGCGCGCTGCGGCTTTGATGACGCCAAAGCCAGCTTGGAACCGTATTCTCCTCATTCGAGCGCAAATCAGCAGGAACGGCGGGATGCGCGGCGCCTGCCATGACGGCAACCGCTTCGGGATTCCAGTTCAAGGGCGAGTCGAGGGCAGGGGACGACTCGTCTCCGAAATAATCACTGGAGCGAAACGGAATCGTATCGTAGGCGTCAGTTGCCTCCCTTGTGAAAATGCGGGGGAACGGATGAAGATACGTCTGTCTTTTCAGCATGTTGGTCATGATCTTGGAAAGGGCAGGAAAAAGTTATCCACAAGATAGGGTATGGTAAATATGTTATGCCACAAAATGTGGTAGCTATAAAGAGAAAGTTACTAACAGGGAGGGTGGGCTAGGGGCTGGGGGCTAGGGACCGGGGGTTAACGGCTGAGGTTGGAAGCTATTTAGCTTTCTGATCTCGAATAAACTGAATCCTTCTCATGTACGATCTTTCCCTAGCCCCTAGCCCCTAGTCCCCCGCCTTTTTTATTCAAAATTTATATCTGTGCCTTTATAACAATCCCATCATCAACGAATCTTTCGGACTCATGCCGACATCCGACACCCTATCGCTTGTGCGCCGCGTCTCGCAAATTGGAACTTTGTTGCATACAAAGCTCTTCGGGCGCGAAGTGGGGCAGGATTCGTTCGGCAACCGCTATTTCACAGAAAAAAGAAATCCGCGCACCAAGGACGGCCACCGCGTGCGTCAAAAACGCTGGGTGCTTTATAAGGGCGAGACCGATGCGTCCAAAGTCCCGCCTGAATGGCACATTTGGCTGCATTATACAGCAGATGCGCCTCTTGCAGGAACGCGCCGGGCCTGGCAAAAGCCCCACAAACCCAACCCAAGCGGAACGCCGGATGCCTGGATGCCGAGCGCGAAGCCGAAATCGACCTATCAAGCCTGGAAACCCGACTAAACAAAGGAAAGCCTTATGGGACACAATGTATTCGAAACCATTCTCGGCGCGATCGTCTTAGCTCTCGCCGCATTGTTTCTGACCTTCGCCTATTCGAGCGCGGATCTGCACAAAGTCAAAGGCTACACCGTGACGGCGAATTTCCCGATGGTGGACGGCGTGAAGGACGGCACGGACGTTAAGATCAACGGCGTCAGAATTGGCTCGGTCGCCAAGATGGAGCTGAACACGGAACCCGGCCCCAACCAGTATCTGGTTACCGTAACGATAACACTTGAGCCATCCGTGCAGCTTCCGACCGACACCATCGCGCTTGTTTCAACCGAAAGCCTGCTGGGCGGCAAGTACATGTCGCTTGAGCCCGGTATCGACGAAACGATGATCAAGGCCGACGGCACCGGCCGAATCACGCGCACGCAAGCTCCCATGCGCCTCGACGACCTGATCGGCCAGCTTATCTATAGCAACAAGCGTGGCAACGCCTCTCAGGATAAAGCCGCAGAACCGCAGCATCCGTAAATCATGCGGTGTTTTTACAAAACAACCAATGAATGTATCAATGCTGTTCGACGTTACTCGCTCTGCGCCTCGCCTGCCCCTTGCCGAGCGGAACCATTGATATCAAAAGCACAGTCCGTTCGGCGAGGGGCAGGCTCCTCGCAACCGCTCGTGACCCATGCTGGGCATTTTGCTGCGCGGCTGGTCTTCGCCATGGGCTTGTTTTTTCCGGCGCAGGCCAACGCCATTGTTCCGACGCAGGAAAAGCCGGTGGCCGCCTTGCGCATGCTGGATAAAATGACCGCGCGGGTAGAGGAGATTAATTTGGCGGTCGGAAAAACGATTCAATTCGGAAGCCTTGCCATAACCGCCCGCACTTGTCGCACGACCGCGCCCGAGGAAACGCCGCCTGAATCCGCAGCCTATCTTGAAATCGGGGAGATTTTGCCCGGCGAGCAAAGCAAGCCGCTTTTCAACGGCTGGATGTTCGCCTCAAGCCCCGCCTTGTCCGCGATGGAGCATCCGATCTACGACCTTTGGGTCGTTGCCTGCCGCGAAAATCAGAAGGAGAAGGAAGAGAAGAAATAAAGGCCTTCACCCCCGGGCAGGCGGGGGTCCCATTTGGTTTTCTTTCTTCTTCGGGAAGTTTTTCAGCAGACTGTTAGTGGAAAAACGGGCTTATTTCCTTTTTGATCGCCTCCCCCAGCAACGCCAGATATTTTTCTCTTTCGATCTCGTACGCGCCGAACCTCTTTAAATGCGGCGTTTGGAACTGCGCGTCGAGAAGAACGTATCCGCGCCGCTTCAGCAACTCCACCAGATGCACAAGCGCGATTTTGCTCGCGTCTGTTTTGCGGGAAAACATGCTCTCGCCGAAAAACGCGCCGCCCAGCGATACGCCGTAAAGCCCGCCGATCAAATTATCGCCTTCCCAAGCCTCGATTGAATGAGCATGGCCTTTCCTATGCAATTCCTCGTAAAGCCTTACTATCTCCGCGTTGATCCATGTAATTTCTCGCCCCAAGGCAGGCGCCGCGCATCCATTAATGACTTCAGAAAAGGCTTTGTTCAAGGTCACTAGAAACGGCTCTTTGCGCAAAACGCGTTGCAGCCTTCTGGGAATATGAAATCGGTCATCCAGCGGTATTAACGCCCGCATCGGCGGATCGAACCATAAAAGCTCCTTTGATTCCGCGCTGTTGGCCATCGGAAAGATGCCCGAAGCATAAGCCTTTAAAAGATGGCTGGCAGTCAGTTTCATGTGTGGGAGTATATACGACTGGAAATTGAATCCCAATCCGAAGTAAATCATATGCTGAGCGCAGGTTGCGGCGTTGAGACTAATATTATCCGCTTTGCGCGTTCAGCGGTCGGCGCCAACAGTCAGAATAGCCGGATACTCACTATAGGCAAAAAGCTCGTTTCGCGCCGATGTTCTTTACAATTGAGCCTGAGGCACAAAACCGGCTGAAGGCATGCGTTTGCAGATACGGTTTGTCAATTTAGTGCTGCGCTTCCCCTTCCGCAAGGAGGGGGTGTAATTGTCCGTGCTTCCCCTCCATCATATAATCCCGCGTTTTTGGGACGGTCATGAGTTTTTTGGTCAACTGTATTTGCAAAACCATAAGCGAGCCGAGCCGGAAGCTGGCTTCGGAGCCGGAAAAATACAATTCCCATTTGCGGTAAAGTTCTTCGCCGAACAAAGCCACAATTTCCTTTCGCGCGGCGCGGTAGCGGGCGAGCCAGTGCCGTAACGTTTCATCATAATGCCCGCGCAAAATTTCTATATCCGTCGCGTAAAGGCCGGAGCGGTCGATAGCCGCCGTAATTTCCGAAGTCGTCGGCACATCGGTTCCAGGAAAAATATGTTTTCGGATAAAGCCGTTCACGGGCTTCGGCTCGCCGTATCTGCCTATGGTATGAATAAGGCATATCCCGTCTTCCGACAGCAAGCGGCGGATTCGCGCGAAGAATTCGTCGTAATGCTTTTTGCCGATATGCTCGAACATGCCGACGGATACGATGCGGTCATAGACATCGTTTTCCTGCCGATAGTCGCGCAAAGCGAAAGCGCAGCGTCGGCTTAATCCTGCAGAGGCCGCGCGTTCGCTGCTCATTTTGTATTGATTGACGCTTAGTGTGATGCCTTTGACGTTAGCGTTCGCCTCCCGCGCAAGGTAAAGCGCTAAACCGCCCCAGCCGGAGCCTATATCCAGAACCTTTAGCCCCGCGCGGTTCAGCAAAACTTTAGAAGCGATATGGCGTTTTTTATCTTGCTGAGCCCGATCGAGGCTCGCGCAGCCATCCGTAAAATACGCGCAGGAATATTGGCGGTCTTTATCCAGAAAAAAGGCATAAAGCTCGTCCGGCATGTCGTAATGAAAGCGCGCATTTTGCCGCGCGCGCGAAAGGGGGTTGAATTGTCCCAGCTTTGCAAGACGCATGCGCAGGCGCTCCATCCATCGATAGGGGGAATTGTTATCCGCCGCCATGCAGTTGGAAAGCATCAGACTAAGAAAGACGTCGATGCCGCCGTCCTCAAAGGTCAGCCCGCCGTCGACATAAGCCTCGCCGATTTTTAATTCAGGATTGAAGGGAATTGTCCATTCAAGACTTTTGCGGTGAAGCCGCACTGTAACTTTGGGTGGATAGCCGTCGCCGAACCTAAGCGTCTTGCCGGATGCCGTAATAAGGTTCAGCGTGCCATTATGAATGACGGATTTTAGAAGATAGGGAAATAACATAGAGCCGCCCTCGCTTGAAACGATTGCGCATTTTAAAAAAAAGCGATCGAGGGGGTTTTGATCATTATCAATAGAAGGGACTACGCACACCCATCGACGAAAGCCGCAGCGGATGCCGCAAGTGCTTCGAGGTTATAGCCGCCCTCGAGGACGCATATAAGGCGGCCATCGCATAAGGTATCGGATAAATCGCGAAGGCTGCGGCCAAGCCATTGGTAATCGTTTTCTTCGAGGCAAAGCCCGGCAAGTGGATCGTCTTTGTGCATATCGAAACCCGCGGAAACGAACAGGATTTCCGGCTGAAAGGCTTCGATATTTGGCGCGGCTTTTTCCTCGAACGCTTGGCGAAAGGCAGCGCCATCGCTGCCGACAGGCAGGGGCAGGTTCATGATATTGTTGCCGGATCCCGTTTCGCGTGCAAAGCCGGAAAGCGGATTATCTTCATGCAAAGAAACATAAAGGCGATCCTCGAAATTCCAAAAAAAACTTTGCGTGCCGTTGCCGTGATGCGCGTCGAAATCCAACACCGCTACCTTGCCGATGCCGTATTTCTTTTGCGCGGCAACGGCTGCAAGGGCGATGTGATTAAAGAAGCAAAAGCCGATGGCGGCGTCCGCTTCGGCGTGATGCCCGCCCGGACTGGCAAGGCAAAAGGCTTTGCGGATTTTGCCTTGGGCGACTTGATCTGTGGCGTGCATGACCATTCCAGCCGCCGCAAGCGCGGCTTCCGCTGTGCTGCTCATGGCGCGTGTGTCTTTGTCAAAAAATCGTTCTTTTCCTTCTTCGATAGGGGAAAGAACATCGGCAACATAGGGAGGGGTGTGGAGCAGATAAAGATCTTCAGGCTTTGCGGCAGGAGTCTTATCTTCCCACCGCAGTAGCCGGAATTTATCGGCCTTTAAGGCGTCGATGACGGCCTTAAGCCGTGTAGGCGCAAAACCGGGCACGGGACCCGGATCGTGTTTGAGGCAGGATGGGTGATTAAAAATGCGCATATATAATATGGAAGATTCTTGCGACTCCCCCCTCCCTAACCCTCCCCGCGAGGGGGAGGAGATTTATTTTGGATGCCGCACATACAAAGTCTCTTTTTCGCCCTGAACCGTAATATCTCCCGCCGAGGCGAAGCCCGCCATTTGCAGGAATTTATGGCCTTGCGTGCCGACGGCTATCGAGATCGCGCCCAATCCGGGCATGTCTTCGCGCTTCATCGACAGGGCGAGTTTCTTGCTGCATGGCGTATTCAGAAGCTGCGGGATTATGCTGATGTCGAAAACGTAGGCGTAGCGAATGTCCTTGGGTTCCTTGAAACGGGAAGGCATGAAGATGCCCCGGTCGTCGACATCCTGCGAATTTTCAATCGAGCCGTCGAAAATAAATTTAGGTATAGGATACCAGCACGTATAGCCGACAGGCGCGTAAAGGCCGTCGGGCATTTTGCAGAACCAGACGCGCGTCGTGCGATACGCGCTGGCTATGACGTACTTCATGCGTGAAAAATCGGCGCGGTCGACTTCGTTATCATAACAGGCCCAGTCCGAGACAAGCGCGGATAGGAAAAACCGCCGCCATAAAGGGTCGGTCTCCGGGCCCATGGGGTTGGAGAGGGGGGTCTCCTGCTCGACAGGCGTAAAGGTGCTTTGGATATCCGGCGTGAAGTCGGTTTGCCGGATGGTCTTAATCTTATCGTTTATCCATGCGAGAACGCTTTCGAAAGATTGACCTTCTGGATCGAGCATGTCGTTTAAGGGATTGGAATTCATAGGGTATCTTTAGCATGTATAAGAGTTGGGAATAAATACCATTCAGGTCCCAGGCTTCATAAAAAGCGCCTTCATTACGGAAAACGCATTGCAACGGTATCATAGTACCACGCAACGAAAAGTCATAAATTATCGGAATTAGATTGACACAATGCTCGACAAATATATACAAAGACGCCCTAACTTAGGAGAAACCAATGTCTGGAAGAATTCGCGTCAACAAAAGCGTGCAAAGCACCAGCTTCGAACTGCGGCATCAGGACGTCAAGAAGAAATGGGTTCTGGTCGACGCTGATGGAGTGGTGCTTGGCCGTTTGGCCGCCGTCATCGCAACCATGCTTCGCGGCAAGCATCGTCCCACGTTCACGCCGTCGGTCGATTGCGGCGACAATATCATCGTCATCAATGCCGAAAAGGTGAAGATCACGGGGCATAAGGCGGAGGACAAGAATTTCTATTATCACACCGGCTATCCGGGTGGGATCAAAGCGCGCACGCGCGCGCATCTTTTGGCGGGCGAACATCCGGAGCGTGTGATCGAAAAAGCGGTCGAACGCATGATGCCCCGAGGTCCTTTGGGACACCGCCAGATGGGCAACCTGAAGGTTTACAAAGGCGCGCAGCATCCGCATCAAGCGCAAAATCCGACGATCGTCGACGTCGCCGCCCGTAACAGCAAGAATAAGAGAGGCTAAACCATGGCCACACCGCGTAAATCAACATCCAGCCTCACCGGAATCAAGGCCGCAGTCAAAGCGCAAGCGGTAGAGCAAAAAAAGGCAGAAGCTCCCATCGTCGCCGTTGCGACGGAGGAAAAGCCCAAGTACGAGAAGAAGGTTGACAAATTCGGCCGCGCTTATGCCACCGGCAAGCGCAAGAATGCCATCGCCCGCGTCTGGATAAAGCCGGGCAAAGGCAAGATCACAGTTAACGGCCGTGCGGTCGAAGTTTACTTTGCGCGCCCCGTTTTGCAGATGATCGTGAACCAGCCGTTCGCAGTTGCGGACCGAGCCAATCAGTTCGACGTCGACGTTCTCGTTTGCGGAGGCGGTTTGTCGGGTCAGGCGGGCGCCGTTAAACATGGTATTTCAAAGGCTTTGACGTATTTCGAGCCGGAGCTTCGCGCACCGCTGAAGGTCGCCAAGTTCCTGCGCCGCGACGCACGCGTCGTGGAACGTAAAAAGTACGGTCGAGTCAAGGCTCGTCGCCGCTTCCAGTTCAGCAAACGTTAAAAGAACAGTTTTACGAATGCAAACGGGGGAAGCGAAAGTTTCCCCCGTTTTTGTTTATGGGTTATGATTATTACCAATTCCTGCGAAGGGGGAATCGCATGATAAAGAAGAACAACGGCCGTGATTTTTTGGATCTTGATCAAGCGCCGCCGGAAGAGATCAAGTCGATTATTGCGCTTGCGCATAATCTGAAAAAAAATCCGCGCGCCTACCTTCCGATGCAGGACAAAACGCTGGCGTTGATTTTTGAGAAGCCCTCGACGCGTACGCGCGTTTCCTTCGAGGTCGGCATGCGGCAGCTTGGCGGCTCCGTCACGACTCTAACGGGCGCGGAGATTCAGTTGGGGCGTGGCGAGACGATTGCGGACACGGGGCGCGTTCTTTCCCGTTACGTCGATATTGCGATGATTCGCACCTTCGAGCAGCAAAAACTGCGCGAGCTTTCCGACGGCGCATCTATTCCCGTGATCAATGGCTTGACGAACGCTTCGCATCCCGGGCAGGTCATCGCCGATTTAATGACGGCGGAAGAAAGGCTTGGATCTCTTTCAGCGAAGAAAGTCGTTTGGCTCGGAGACGGCGATAACAACGTTCTGAACAGCTGGATGCATGCTGCATCGATTTTCGATTTCTTTTTGACGATCATTTGCCCGCCTGAATTCGCGCCCAAGTCAGCGCTGCTCGGCAAAATGCAAAAGGCGGGGGCGAATATCGACGTGACCGCCGACATCAAAGCCGCCCAAGGGGCTCATATTGTTCTGACGGATTGCTGGGTTTCGATGCACAACAGCGACGCGGGCATACGCGAACAGCTTTTGACGCCGTTCCGTGTTGACGAAGCCTTGATGAAACGCGCCGCCTCGGACGCCATTTTTATGCATTGCCTGCCCGCGCATAGGGGCGAGGAGGTGACCGACGGCGTCCTCGACAGTCCTCAATCGGCCGCGTGGGACGAAGCCGAAAACCGCCTTCATGCGCATAAAGCCATTATCTGCTGGTGCATGGGAATTGATCCTACGGCGAAAAAGGCATAACCTTCTGATACTTAAATGAACTGGCTCAATTTAATGCTCGTCCTTCCGGAAAATTTTGAGCCTTGCAAGGAATTTATCCGGAATCCGATTTTGTTTCTTGATATAAGAGACTAAATTGGATTGTGCATAAATTTTTCTAATATTTTCTATTATCGACATGAAATCCTATCCCCTTTCTTGCCCTCGGCCGCGCCAAATCGGTGCTGTGAACTGGCTTGGCCTTTGGACTATGATTGGAAAGGAGATTCAGCGATTCATGAAGATTTTCGCTCAGACCGTAGTCTCGCCGGTAATCGTCACGCTGCTTTTCTTTACGGTCTTTTCCTTTTCGATTGGCGGCGGCGCAATGAGCGCAGGCAGGGCGGTAAGCCTTTCCTTTCTTGCGCCAGGCCTTGTCATGATGATGATGGCGCAGCAGGCTTTCATGAACACTAGCACGTCGTTGGTGCTTTCCAAGGTTCAGGGGAATATCGTCGACATTTTGATGCCGCCATTGTCGTCGCTGGAGCTGACTATCGCCTATGGCCTTGGCGGAACGGCGCGAGGGCTGATCGTGGGTCTGGTTTCGGTAGCCTGCCTTGCATTCTTTGCGCCTTTGGCAATCTATTCCGTCTTTTATGTTCTTTATTTTGCCATATTAGGCTCCATGATGTTGTCTTTGGCAGGCTTGCTTACGGGCATTTGGGCCGAAAAGTTTGATCACATGGCGACCGTGCAGAATTTCATCATTATGCCCGCGACGTTCCTGTCTGGGACTTTCTATTCGGTTAGCCAGTTGCCGCAGGAGTGGCAGTTTGTTTGCTATTTGAATCCGTTTTTCTATATGATCGACGGATTTCGTTATGGGTTCATCGGTCATGCGGATAGCCGTATATACATAGGGATGGCCGTACTGTTTGTGATGAATTTGGGTCTTTTGGGCGCCGCGCATGCGATGTTCGAGAGCGGGTATAAACTCAAGACTTGAGTGGAGCTGCACATGAAGAAATTTGGATTCTTGATGATCTTCCTGACTATGGCGGCATGTGCCTCGGGCGAAGATGTCTCCGTGCCGGAGGCGGAGCCGGAAGCGCCTCCCGCTAAACTCGAAATCAAGACGCAGAATTTGATCTGCCCGCAAGTCGCCATCGTGAAAGAGGCGGAAGAGATTTTGGATTTCGAAAACGGCGAGGCCGTTCCGGCCAAGCTCATTGCCAAGGCGAAAATGACAGGGATTGACGGCGACTGCGCCTATCGCAAAGGCGATATTGAAGAGTCGGGCATTGATATTGCGTTTACGCTGAAATCTATTGTTATGCGCGGACCAAAGTTGGACAAGGACAAGGCGAAGATCAGCTTCCCCTTCTTCGTCGCCGTTTTGGATCAGTCGGACAACATTGTGAACCGCCAGACTTTGACCGAGAAGTACCGATTTTCAGGCGATGAAAAAGTGAAGGAGCAAAGTGAACAGCTTCATATATTTATTCCGCTGCTTGAGGAGAATTTAACAGTTGGCCCCGATTACCGTGTGTTGATAGGCTTTATAAAGGCGAAAGCGGAAACGGCAGAGTAGCGATAGAGCGTCATCCCCGCGGAAGCGGGATCCATTTTTTTTGATAAGAAAAATGGATTTCCAAATCAGGGACTTTATGCCTAAATCCGATAATTCTTCTTTTCGCGGCCGCCTGAAACGGTACGCCTCGGTTTCGGCCTCGGCGGCTCACTTTGGCGCGCGCGCTGCGGGGGCGCGGTTGTTGGGCGGGGGCAGCCGCGCAGGGCGCGCCGAAAAATTGCGCATCGCCCTTGGCGGCCTTAAGGGGCCTTTAATGAAGGTGGCGCAGATTGTATCGTCTGTTCCCGATCTTGTGCCCAAGGAATACGCTGCGGAGCTTGCGCAGCTTCAGGCCGATGCGCCCTCGATGGGATGGAGTTTCGTCAAGCGGCGCATGGCGGCGGAACTGGGCGCGGATTGGGAGAACAAATTCAAAAGATTTTCGCGCGAGGCCAGTGCCGCCGCTTCGCTGGGGCAGGTGCATCAAGCCGTTTCTCATGATGGGCGACTTCTGGCTTGCAAGCTTCAGTATCCTGACATGAAATCCGTCGTTGAGGCGGATTTGAAGCAACTCAAACTCATTCTCGCGTTTTTCGATCTTTACGACCGCGCGGTGTCGACTGCGGGCGTGCAGAAGGAAATCGCCGATCGATTGCATGAGGAGCTTGATTATGCGCGTGAGGCGCGGCATATCCGCCTTTACGGCCGTATGCATGCGCAAACGAAGGGCGTTCATGTGCCTGAGCCGCTTGAGGAGCTTTCGACTGATCGATTGTTGACGATGACATGGCTGGACGGCGAACGGCTTGCGGATGTGGCATTGGCGCGGCCTTTAAAGGAGCGCAACGCCGTCGCGGCTAATCTGTTCAGGGCTTGGTACACGCCCTTTTATTCATATGGCGTCATTCACGGCGATCCGCATTTAGGCAATTACACGGCGCGGAAGGACGGCAGCATTAATCTGCTGGATTTCGGCTGCATCCGGATTTTCAGGCCTGAGCTCGTTAAAGCCGTGATCATGCTTTATGAGGCTTTGCGCGATGGGCATGAAGATCGAGCTGTGGAAGCCTATAAAATCTGGGGCTTTTCAAAGCCGACCAAAAAGCTGGTAGAGGTACTGAATTTATGGGCGAAGTTTATTTACGCTCCGCTTTTGCATGACTCTGCGCGCCCTTTGGAGGAGACAAATTCAAGCCTTTACGGGCGCGAGACCGCGATGAAGGTGCATGCCGAGTTGCGCAAGATCGGCGGCGTGGAAGTGCCTCGTGAATTCGTATTCATGGATCGCGCGTCGATTGGGTTGGGCGGCGTATTTCTGCGCTTGAACGCCGAAGTTAATTGGCATCGGCTGTTTGAAGGGATGACTAAGGATTTCGACCTGCGTGAGGTGGCGAAGAACCAAAAGTCGGCGATGAAGGCGTGCGGGCTTTACGGTTGATCGCCGTCTATCGCCACCCCGACAGGGGCCATTTGGGCTTTTTGCGACGGCGAGAGCGGCTTGGCCGCAAACTGGGCGCTCATCACGCCCACCGCTTTCTTCACATCGACATCCCAGGCACGAAACTTATAGGCGAATGTTTTCGCGAACCTGGACGTATTGAGGCGCAAATTAAGCGGCCGCATAGCCATTCTTCTTTGCGCTTTCTTATAAAAGGCGCTGGATGTGATGCGCCTGATCTGATCGGGACGCAAAGGCAAGCCATTTCCCATCGCGCATTTCAGGGCAAAACGGGCAAGATCATAGCGTGAAACGTAACCGCTGGGCGCGATGTTATAAAGCCCGCTTAAATTCCGGTCGTTCATCGCCATCTGCATCGCGTGCGCCGTCACATCCGCCAAAAGCCGCGCCGAGGTGGGACTGCCAACCTGATCGTCGACAACGTCGAAAGTTTGGCCTTTGTTCGCAAGCCCCAAAATGGACTTGATAAAATTGTTGTGCTTCGGATCGTCCGAATAAACGCCGCCCGTACGGAAAATCAAATGCCGCGCGCCGGAACGCATAATCGCTTTGTCGCCGGAAAGCTTAGATGAGCCGTATTTGTTCACGGGCACGGCCTCGTCGTCCTCCGTCCAAGGACGTTCCATATCGTTCAAGTCGTCGCTGAGGACGTAATCGGTCGAATAATGCATCACAAGCGCGCCGGTTTCGGCGGCGACTTTCGCCATAACGGCGGGAGAGGCGGCGTTTACCGTATTCGCGTAATCCTCGTTGTCTTCCGCGCCGTCCACGTCGGTATACGCCGCGGCGTTGATAATCACATCCGGCTTTACGCGGCGAACGGTATCCTCGATCCCTTCGGGATCGCTTAAATCGGCGCAAAGATCGTTTAACCCTAAATTTGGCGCGGATTTATCTTCGCGATCAACGGTGATCAACTCAATATTATCCATTTGCGAAAGCCGCTCTTTCACCGCGCTTCCGACTTGCCCGTTACTGCCGAAAAGAAGAACTCTCATGTATTAAAATGTCTCCGCTTGACTGATGGGAAGCCCCTGTTTGTCTTTTTCCGACAAAAGAGGCGCGAAATCAATCGGCCATTCGATGCCCACGGCTGGATCGTCCCAAAGCAAGCAACGTTCTTGCTCCGGCGCGTAAAAATCCGTCGTTTTATAAAGAAAATCAGCCAGTTCGGATAAAACGCAAAAGCCGTGCGCGAAGCCGACGGGTATCCATATTTGTTTATGATTGTCATCCGAAAGCTCGGCGCCAGTCCATTGGCCGAAAGTGGGCGAGGATTTGCGCAAATCCACGGCAACGTCGAAAACGCGACCTCGCGCGACGCGAACAAGTTTCCCCTGCGGCTGGCCTATTTGATAGTGCATGCCGCGCAATACGCCTTTGGCCGAGCGGGAATGATTATCCTGCACAAACGTGGGGGCGAAACCTATAGCTTCGCGAAGGTCGCGTTGGTTATAGCTTTCCATAAAAAAGCCCCGCGCATCGCCGTGCACATCAGGCTCCAAAAGAAAAACGCCTTTCAGTTTTGTCTCGGTCGCCTTCATGCGCGCGCCTTTTTGCCGAGAAGCGCCATGAGATATTGCCCATAGGCGTTTTTCATAAGCGGCGCGGCCAATTTTTCGACTTGCGCTGCGTCGATATAGCCCATGCGATAGGCGATTTCTTCCGGGCAGGCGACCTTTAATCCCTGCCGCTTTTCGATGGTTTGAACGAACTGGCTTGCCTCCAGCAGCGAGTCGTGCGTTCCGGTATCCAGCCATGCAAAGCCGCGTCCCAGGTCCTCAACGGCCAGAGAGCCGTTTTTCAAATACAGGCAATTGATATCCGTGATTTCCAATTCGCCCCGCGCCGAGGACTTTAAGCCTGCGGCGTAATCGATCACTTTATTGTCATAGAAATACAAGCCCGTAACGGCATAATTGCTTTTCGGCTTTTGGGGCTTTTCCTCGATGGAAAGCGCGCGCCCGTCCGCGCCGAAGTCCACGACTCCGTAACGCTCGGGATCGCTTACGGTGTATGCAAAAACCGTAGCGCCTTTCTCGGCTGCGGCGATGCGCTGCAGGCGAGCGGAAAAATCATGCCCATAGAAAATATTATCGCCTAAAACCATCGCCACCGAATCCTGGCCGATAAAATCCTTTCCGATGACAAACGCTTGCGCCAACCCGTCCGGCGAGGGCTGCACGGCATAAGAAAGACTAAGCCCCCATGCGCTCCCGTCGCCCAGAAGGCTTTGAAAGCGCGGCGTATCCTGGGGCGTAGAGATCACAAGAATATCGCGGATGCCCGCCAGCATCAGCGTGGACAACGGGTAATAAATCATCGGCTTGTCGTAAACGGGCAAAAGCTGTTTTGAGACTGCGAGCGTCACCGGATTCAATCGCGTTCCCGCGCCGCCCGCCAGAATGATGCCCTTGCGTTTCATGATCATGCCCTTATGCCGGATTCGTAATTCGTCTTGACCCATTGCCTGTATGCGCCGCTCGTCACGCTTTCGACCCACGCCGAATTTTTCAAATACCAGCGCACGGTTTTTTCAAGCCCCGTCTCAAAGCTCTCCGCCGGTTTCCAGCCCAATTCGCGCCCGATCTTTCGCGCATCGATAGCATAACGGCGATCATGGCCCGGGCGGTCTGTGACGAAAGAAATTTGTTTGGAATAAGAATGGGGTGAAGGCCGAAGTTCATCTAAAATGGCGCAGAGGGCGTTCACGACGTCGATATTCTTCATCTCGCTTCCGCCGCCGATATTATAAGTCTCGCCCACGCGGCCTTTTTCCAAAACACGGCGCAAGGCTGCGCAATGATCGCCTACGTACAGCCAGTCGCGCACGTTCTGCCCGTCGCCGTAAACGGGCAGGGGCTTTCCCGAAAGGGCGTTGTGAATTATCAACGGGATCAATTTTTCCGGAAATTGATAAGGCCCGTAGTTATTGGAGCAATTCGTGGTCAAAACCGGAAGCCCGTATGTATGGAAATAGGCGCGAGCCAAATGATCCGACGATGCTTTCGACGCTGCATAAGGGCTGTTCGGCAAAGCCTTGTTTGATTCGGCAAAGGCGGGCTCTTCAGATCCAAGCGAGCCGTAAATCTCGTCCGTGGATATATGCAAAAAACGAAAAGCATCCCGTGCTTTGCCTTCCAATGCGTCCATATAAACGCGCGCCGCTTCCAAAAGCCGAAATGTGCCGACGATATTCGTTTGGATAAAATCCTCAGGCGCGTGAATGGAGCGGTCCACATGGGACTCCGCCGCGAAATTCACGATGGCGAAAGGCTGATGTTCTTTCAATATTTTTTCGATAAGCGCGCTATCGCCGATATCGCCCTGAATAAAAACATGCCGCTTGTCGCCGTCAAGGCTTTCTAAATTGGCGCGGTTCCCGGCATACGTCAGCTTGTCGAGGCTGATCACGGGCGAGCCGACTTCGCGCATCCAATCAAGGACAAAATTCGCGCCGATAAAGCCCGCGCTTCCCGTCACAAGGATGGGGGGATTAGGTGAAGATAAAAAAGGCGATGTGGTCATTTCTTGGCTTTCTTTTTGCGCCTGAAAAAACTACGCAGAGCGTAGCGGCTCCATATGGCCAAATCTAAGCAGCCCAAGAATAGCGCGGAATATTTGTTTTTGAAATTGTTATGGAAATAGCGCGAAAAACCCCTTGTTTTGTGCCTTTCGATATAGTCCGACGCCGCGTCGCTCGTCGCGCCGATGTGCGTGACGGGAACATCCGGCGCAAAGTATATCTCGCCGCCCGCTTTGCGGAAACGGAAGCAAAAATCCAAATCCTCCACATGCAAAAAATAGCCCTCGTCGAAGCCTTCGATCAAATCGTAGTCCTTGCGCGGCAAAAACATAAACGCGCCGCTGATGGCGGGGATCGGTAAAATAGCCGACGGAATGGGGTCTTCATGTTGGTTCAGGCGTTGCTTGGGAAAAAAACGCGAAAGATGCAAGGCCTCGATGAACGCCGATGCGGGAGTCAAAAGCTGCCTTCGGCAGCCGCGCTGGTCGCTCCCATCCGTATTCAAAATCCTCGCGCCTATCATGAAAGGAGAAGGAATAACGGCCGCATGTCCGTGAAGTTTTAAAAGCGTGTCATCGGCAAGCACGCAATCCGGATTAAGGATAAGCACATATTCGCCGCGCGAGGCCTTGACGCCCAAGTTATTCCCGCGCGCGAATCCGACATTTCCATGCCCGTCGATCAGGCTAAAACGCGACTCGCCTTCCGACATGCGGCGCAATCTTGCCACATCCTTATCAGGATTGCCATTGTTGACGACGATCACCTCGACCGGAGCGGCCTGCCGAAGAGCCGAGTCGATAGTTGCGAACAAATCCGGCCCTGTGTTGTAGCTGACAAGAACTACGGAAGTGAGCGGTATATTCTTTATAGTTGCGCAGGACAATAGCGACTCCTTTAAGCTCCGGCGTCATCCCCGAGCGGATCCATCAATATAATACTATTCCGTCCCATAAAGCCGATCCCCCGCGTCGCCAAGACCGGGAACGATATATGCCGAAGCATTCAGCTTTTCATCCATCGCCGCGCAATAAATGCGGATGGAAGGATAATGCGAAGCGAATTGCCTTACGCCTTCCGGCGCGGCGACAAGCGCCACGATGCTAATCTTCTCGGGCGCGATGCCGTGGCTAACCAAAACATCGCAGGCATGAACCAGCGAATTTCCCGTCGCCACCATGGGATCGACGACGATGAAGTTCTGGCCGACGTTTTTGGGCAGACGCACAAGGTATTCGATGGGTTTCTTGGTCTCGTGGTCGCGGTAAATCCCGATATGCCCGACTTGCGCCGTCGGAATTAAATCAAGCAACCCGTCGGCCATGCCTAGCCCTGCGCGAAGAACGGGGACGATGCAAGGAGGCTGAACGGCCAAAGCGGGCGCGTCCATTTCGCAAATGGGCGTTTTGATGCGCCGCGTCTGCATGGGCAGATCGCGCGCCATCTCATAGCCGATGAACATCGAAATTTTCCGCAAAAGCGCGCGAAAGCCCATGGCTTCGCAATGCGTTTCGCGCATATGGGTCAATTTGTCCTGTATCAGCGGATGATCGATCCAAAAGAAAGAGGGGAATTCGGGATGTTGCTTCATCTCAAGCCTTTCGATAATTCGCCCCTACGGCATCGCTCGCGCAAGCGAAGCCATCGCGTTTTAAAAGCGTCGCCAGTTCTTCGGCGATTTTGGGAACGACAAGCGTTCCCCGATAAACCATAGCGGTATAAATTTGGACTAATGAAGCTCCGGCGCGGATTTTCCGGTATGCATCCTCGCCCGTAAAAACGCCGCCGCAGCCGATCAAAGGCATCTTGCCATCCGTCAATTGATACATGCGGCCCAAAAGCCAAGTGGATTTTTCAAAAAGCGGTTTACCTGAAAGCCCGCCTTTTTCCGCTGCGACAATCGGCGGTATTTCAGGCGGCCTATCCGTCGTCGTATTGCCGACAATCAGGCCGTTAATGCAGGCGTCTTCCGCTACTTTGGCGATGTCTTCCGCCTGCTTTTCGGAAAGATCCGGCGATATCTTGACCAGAAGCAGTGGCTGCTTACTCTCCAATGCCGCATGCGTTTCCATAATGCGCTTGAGTAGATCGCGCAATTGATCGCGGGCTTCCAAATTCCGCGCGTCGCACTCATTAGGGCAGGAGATATTGATCGTCGCAAAAGCCACATAAGGCGCCAGCTTTTGAAGGCCGAGGCTATAGGCGGCTGCGTCGTCCTTGGCGTTATCGCCTCGCGCGATGTTCACCCCTAAAAATGGCCGCGCCATGCCTTCAGGAAACTTCTGCGACCACAAACGCAAACGCGCCTCGAAAGCATCGATGCCGACGTTATTAAGGTTAAACCGGTTAATCAGAGCCTGGGCTTCCGGGATGCGAAACATGCGGGGTTTCGGGTTCCCAGGCTGGGGCAGGGGCGTCACGCCCCCAATTTCGACCGAGGAAAAGCCAAGCTGGAAAAGCTGGGGCATAATCTCGGCCTGCTTGTCGAAACCGGCGGCAAGGCCGATGGGATGCGCAAATTCAACGCCGTTAAAGCAAGTTTTCAAAACGGGGTCGGGGCGAACCGCCTTGGCGGGGAAAAGCCCTGATTTCAAGCTAAATAAGGCCAAATGATGCGCGAATTCAGGATCCAGCCGGAAAAGAACAGGCCGCAACAATGGATAAACGTCGAAAGGCAACCGAAGCATAGCTATCCCTTAAACAGTTATATTGGAGCGCAAAAAAATTCGCGTTTCTTATTCCATATCATCACGCCATAGGCAACGACGATATGGAAAAGAAACGCGAATAAAAAACCCTTATTTCCCTTGCTTATTGAGGGGTATCCGTGGCGGGAGCCGCTGCATCCGTTGGCGGCTTGTCCTGAATGTTCACGCCAGCCTTTTTAAGGTTGTCGAGAACCTCCGTGGCGGCCCTGTTGCCCTCATTGGACAATTTGACCGTTCCTTGAGCCAATGCGCCCAGCTGTGCCTTGACCTGCTCCACCTGCTTAAGCGTCTTGCCTTGCTGGATATAGGCTTCCGTCAATGTTTTCTTGTCACAAACAAGGTTCCATGTTTGGAATCCAAGAAAGACCATAAAGCCCAGAGAGAGCAGCGTGACAGGCAAGTAGCCTTTTTGCGCGTCGATGTTTTTCTTCGCCTTGCCGTTTTCGGCGCCATCGTCATAAGCCGTGTCAACGGATTTAATGCTGTTTTCGTTTGTCATTATCGGCTCTCCTTACTTTTTCTCGGCTGGTGCTTTGGCGGGCTCGGTTTTCATGGTGATTCCCTGCGATGCCAAAAGTTCGCGCAAGGCCGCATCATTATGCTTAACCGAAGATTCCGCCATCGCCCTAACGAGGTTTTGATTCAATTGCGAAAGCGTTTGCCCGCCTGCGATTTGGGCTTGCCGTTCGCCAAGGTCCGACTGATTGTTGCGAACGACGACCGTCAGGTAGATGTTCACGATCAGCAGAATAAGGGCAACCATGCTGAAGATGATGGATGCCGAATAGGATGCTTTTTCTTTCATAGTCTCATTCTCCGACGCCTAGAGGGGTATGAATGTTGAGAAGATGAGGCGGACAGTACAGGATAACAGTTGCGTAAAGGTTAACGAATAGAAAGAATTATCAATAGCAAATGGGAAATTTGTTAACGCGCTCCTCGCGATGCCAGAAGGCTCGAATAGGGCATTGGAATCGCGGGTAATTACTGATAGCTTGCGGCGCAAGTTCCGCGGGCATGACGGAACTGGTAGACGTACAGGACTTAAAATCCTGAGCCAGCAATGGCGTGCCGGTTCGATTCCGGCTGCCCGCACCAGCCTGCGCTCCTGCGGAGCTTCGGCTCGGCAAGCCATAGCCCGCCGAAGCAATGCGCAGGCGTACGAAGGCGGGCTTTCTCGGTTTGTCCGACCTAAAAGCGGCCGATTTAGCTTTTAAAGTTATATTTATTACGATTCTGCAACATTCCTGATTCTGGCCTTTGTGATAGTGCGTTGGTATAAAGAGACGCCCAATGAAGCGCATTAAGGAAACAAGGTGAATGAACTCCAATAAAGCCATGAACAAAATCCTCATCCTCGATTTCGGTTCCCAAGTTACACAGCTTATCGCGCGGCGCGTGCGCGAGGCGGGCGTGTATTGCGAAATACATCCTTTTAACCGCACCGATGCGCAAATTCGGGATTTTGCCCCGAAAGGCATTATTCTTTCCGGCAGTCCGGCCTCAACACTTGAAGAAAACAGCCCCCGCGCCTCGCAGGCGGTTTGGGACCTGGGCGTTCCGGTTTTGGGCATCTGCTATGGCCAGCAAACCATGTGCATGCAATTGGGCGGCGCGGTCGAAGGAGGCCACACGCGCGAATTTGGCAAAGCATTCCTTGAAATTAAAAAGAACTGCGGGCTTTTCGAAGGCGTGTGGAGCGTCGGCTCCAGCAATCAGGTATGGATGAGCCATGGCGACCGCGTCACAAAAATTCCAGAAGGCTTCGAAGCCGTGGCCGTCAGCACCGGCGCGCCATTCGCCTTCATCGCCGACGAAAAACGCAAATTTTATGGCGTACAATTTCATCCCGAAGTCGTCCACACGCAAGGCGGCGCGAAGTTGCTTGCCAATTTCGTGCATAACATATGCGGCTGCGGCGACGATTGGAGCATGAAGGCATTTCGCGCGACGGAGATTGAGCGCATCCGCAAGCAGGTTGGCAAAGGCAAAGTCATCTGCGGCCTTTCGGGCGGCGTGGACAGCGCGGTTGCCGCCGTTTTGATTCACGAGGCCATCGGCGATCAGTTGACCTGCATTTTCGTCGATACCGGTCTGATGCGCGAAGGCGAGGCGAAGGAAGTCGTGGAGCTTTTTCGCGCGCACTACAATATCCCGCTTATTGCCGTGGACGCGGGCGAGAAATTCCTTACCGCGCTTTCAGGCGTTTCCGATCCAGAGAAAAAGCGCAAAACTATTGGCAAATTATTCATCGATGTTTTCGATGCCGAGGCGCACAAGATCAAAGACGTCGCCTTCCTAGCGCAAGGCACGCTTTATCCCGATGTGATCGAAAGCGTTTCCTTTACCGGTGGACCGAGCGTTACGATCAAGTCTCACCATAATGTGGGTGGCTTGCCGGAACGCATGAACTTGAAACTGATTGAGCCGTTGCGCGAGCTTTTTAAAGACGAAGTCCGCGCTTTGGGGCGCGAGTTGGGTCTGCCGGAATCCTTCGTCGGACGGCATCCATTCCCGGGACCCGGGCTTGCCATTCGGATCTTGAGCGATATTACGCCTGAAAAACTGGAAATTTTGCGCAAGGCCGACATTATCTATTTGGACGAAATCCGCAAAGCCGGGCTTTACGACGAAATCTGGCAGGCCTTCGCGGTCTTGCTGCCCGTGCGCACTGTCGGTGTCATGGGCGACGGGCGTTCTTACGATCATGTGCTTGCCTTGCGCGCCGTGACCTCGGTGGACGGCATGACGGCAGAATCCTATCCTTTCGAGCATGCTTTCTTGGCGAAAGTCGCTACGCGCATCATCAACGAAGTGCGCGGCATCAATCGCGTAACTTACGATGTCACCAGCAAGCCCCCGGGCACGATAGAGTGGGAATAATAATGTGCGTCATCCCCGCGCTTTGTCGCGCCGTAACCTGGCGAAGGTGGAAAGCGGGGATCCATCTTCTTTAGAGAGGGATCGCCATGGACAAACAAAAAAGCAAAGAGTTCAAAGAACTGATCGAGGCCATTTTGTCCCTAAAAAACGCGGACGAATGCGAACGCTTCCTCCATGACATCTGCACGCCGAAGGAAATGCGCGATTTATCGGAGCGTTGGCTGATCGCGCGGCTTTTGGACGATGGCAAGCTGTCCTATCGCGACATCCATGCCTTGACAGGAGTCAGCGTCACGACCGTCGGCCGCGTCGCGCGCTTTTTGCAGCAGGAAAATTATAAAGGCTACCGCGCCGTCCTCGATAGAAGAAAGAAAAAATAATACCAACCGCTTAATGAAATGACTCGTTGTTGCGCGTTTCAATCCACACGTATAAATTGCTGGATGTGTAACCTCTAACCCATGGAGCATCAACATGAGCGACTGCAAAGAGGGGCAATGCGGCGCAGCCGTCCCCAAAGAAAAAGACGCTTCCGCGAAATCGTGCCCGTGCATGGCGGGCGCAAGGGAGGAAAATTTCCTCTGCCTTGCCAAGGAGGCGCATTACGAACTTTTAAAAGAAAAAATGAAAGCGGCCTTTCAGGCGAAAATCGGTGCGAAGATGGATAAGGTCGCTTCCCTCGCCGTTGATACGCTTCTTCTTTCCCTACAGCACAAAATGGAAGAAGACCAAAAGCGCGAAGACTATGAATCCAAGCTGATGGAGATTTATAGAAGTTAGGATTCGGGATTTAGGGAAACAAAGATGTTGTCAGCCATAAGAACTGTCAAAAAAAATTTGTCATTCCGGAACCCCGCCTATTGTGCCTATAAAAATTTTTGAAATTGTGAACGATGTGTATGGCACAATTGGCGGGGTGTCCGGAATCCAGACGTCAGCGATATCAAAAATGTCAGTGCCACGGATGGTCAGTCTGGATTCCGAATAAATCCCTCGCTACGCTCGGAATTTTTCAAAAATGACACTTTTCAAAAATCCGAATCCCCGAATGTATTCTCTGATGCCTGTACTCAGCCTTCCGGTCAGGGCGTTTCCCAGCTTCTTTCCAAATAATCTTCAAGCCAGTGGATATCATAATCGCCGTTGATAAAATCAGGCTCGGCGACAAGGCGGCGATGCAGGGGCAGGGTGGTGTCGATCCCGCCGATCACGAATTCTTCGAGAGCGCGGCGCAGGCGCAAAAGGCATTCGTTGCGGTTCGCGCCGTGAACGATCATTTTGGCGATAAGGCTATCGTAATGAGGCGGCACGCAATAGCCGTCGTAAAGCGCGCTGTCGACGCGCACGCCAAGGCCGCCGGGCGGATGATACCCCGCAATTTTTCCCGGGCAGGGCATGAAAGTCTCTGGATTTTCGGCGTTGATCCGGCATTCGATGGCATGGCCGGAAAGGACGACATCTTTCTGCGAAAAGCTTAAAGGCAATCCCGCCGCTACGCGGATTTGCTCGCGCACCAGATCGATACCGGTGATCATTTCCGAAATCGTGTGTTCGATCTGAAGGCGGGTATTCATCTCGATAAAATAAAACTTACCATTTTCGTACAAAAATTCGATGGTTCCGACTCCGCGATAGCCCAGCTTGCGAACGACGTTCGCGGCTAAATTGCCTATCTCGTCGCGCTCGGACGTGTTGAGGCCGGGGGAGGGGGCTTCCTCGATCACCTTTTGATGGCGCCGCTGGATAGAGCAGTCGCGCTCGCCAAAATGCACCGCGCCGCCGTGGGAATCCCCAAGCAGTTGAACTTCAATATGACGCGGGTTCGCAAGGTACTTTTCCATGTACACTTCGTCGTTGCCGAAGGCGGCAAGCGCTTCGTTTCGCGCGAGCGTATAAGCCTCCTCCAATTCGGCGGCTTTTTTCGCGACTTTCATGCCTTTGCCGCCGCCGCCCGCCGCCGCCTTAATTAACACAGGATAGCCGATGTCTGCGGCCGTTTTTTTGGCGTCTTCCAGATTATTCAACGCGCCGCTTGAGCCCGGCACTGTTGGCAGGCCGAATTTTTTTACCGTCTCCTTCGCCGTCACCTTGTCGCCCATCAGGCGGATATGCGCCGGAGTCGGACCGATAAAGGTGAAGCCGTGCTGTTCGACCATTTCCGCAAATTGCGCATTTTCGGCCATGAAGCCGATGCCAGGATGGATGGCGTCCGCGCCCGTGATCGACGCCGCCGTCAGAATGGCTGGAATGTTCAGATAGCTGAGTTTCGCAGGCGGCGGGCCGATGCAAACGCTTTCGTCGGCAAGCCTCACGTACATGGCGTCGGCGTCAGCCGTCGAATGGACGGCGACCGTGCGAATGCCCATTTCGCGGCAGGCGCGATGAATGCGCAAGGCGACTTCTCCGCGATTGGCGATAAGGACTTTCTCGAACAACTTTCCCTCTATTCTATGACGACAAGGGTTTCGCCGTATTCAATCGGCGAGGCGTTTTCGACAAGGATGCGCGCAATCGTGCCTCCCTTGGGCGCCTTGATGGGGTTCATGACCTTCATCGCTTCGATAATTAGAAGCGTATCGCCCTGTTTGATTTTGTCGCCGGTCTTGACGAAGGGCGCGGCGTCGGGCGAGGGTGACAGATAGACGGTGCCGACCATGGGGGCTGTAACAGGCGTGCCGGAAATTTCTTTCGAGGCCTTGGTTTCGGGCGCGGCGGGGGAGGGTGCCGGGGCAGATAAAACGGGCGCGGTAGCGACCTGAACGGCCTGCGCTTGTGGGCCAACGCAACGAATTTTGCGGTTGCCTTCGGCGTATTCGATCTCGCTCAGCCCCGTCTCTTCCAGCAGCTTGGCCAGCTTGCGTATCGCGCTAATGTCTATATCGAACTTTTCGGCCATTGTTATTTCCTGTATTCAAAAGGGCGCGTCATCCCCGCGACTTGTCGCGCCGTAGCTTTAGCGAAGGCACAAGGCGGGCGTTCATCTTTTTATTCCGATGCCCCCGTCCCAATCATTTTGGCTGCCGTTTCCATAGCATAAGCATACCCCTCAATTCCACACCCGCAGATAACGGCCGAAGCGACCTTGGAAATATAGGAAAAGCGCCTAAATTCCTCTCTTGCGTGTATGTTGCTTATGTGAACCTCTACTATAGGTAGTTTAAGCAAGGCTAAGGCGTCCATAAGAGCTATGGATGTGTGGCTATAGGCACCCGCGTTGATAATTAGGCCGGAATGCGTTTCTCGAGCATCCTGTATCCATTTGATAAGTTCGGCTTCGTCGTTGCTTTGGCGGCATTCGGCCTGAAGGCCGCACTTTTCGGCCGTATTCCGGCATAGTTCCTTGACATCCGAAAGGGTCGCCGTGCCGTATATCTCGGGCTCCCGAACCCCAAGCATATTAAGGTTCGGGCCGTTGAGAACCAGAACAGGTTTCTTGCTTGGCATAAAAAGGCCTATCAGGGCTTCTTGGGTTCGGCGCGGGCATCGCTGACGGCTTTCTTCAGCTGCTCGTACTGCAACGCGCCCGGGTACACCGCGCCGTTGCTGACGACGAACATGGGCGTGCCGCGAACGCCGATATCCTGTCCCAACTTAAGATCGTTATTCAATGTTTCCGTCAAGGCGGGATCGGCCATGTCTTTTTTCAGCTTTTCGACGTTCAGCCCGGCATCCTTCGCGATTTTATATATTAGATCGCTGTTCAAGTGTTCCTTCTTCATCATAAGGGCGGTGTGAAAAACCTGGAATTTGCCTTGCTTGGCAGCGGCCAATCCGGCCTTTGCGGCTTCGACAGACACGGGACCCAGAACGGGGAAATTTTTGTAGACGAAGCGCACGTCCTTGTCTTCTTTCAAAAGTTTTTCAATCCCTTCCTCGGACAGTTTGCAGTAGCCGCATTGATAGTCATAAAACTCGACTACCGTTACGCTGCCCTTGGGATTGCCCGCAACAGGGGAGGCGGGGTCGTTAAACAGCCTGTTCTTTTCCTTGTTTACGCCTTCCTTTGTCTTCGACTCCGCTTCGGCTTGCTCGCGCTTTTGCAGATTTTGGATGCCTTCGGCGAGCACTTCGGGGCGCTTATTGGTCAGGTAGTCCTTGACGATATTTTCAATTTCAGCCTTTTGAGCCTCGGTGAATGTAGGGGCTGCTGCGGGTTGGGCGGTGAGAGTATGCGCCTGTTCGGCCGCAATACCATAAGCGGCCGGATAAGAGACGGCGATGGCGATGGCAAGAAGGACTGTTTTCAACATGTCGGACACCCGATTCTGGAAGGAAATAAGGAAATAGAGGAGACCAAGTTTCGAGGCATAAGTCAATGAAACTACTGCCGCCGCCCCGCTACTGAATGTCGCATAAGATATATTATGTTAAATCATGGAATGTTCAATAGGGGGCTTTTAACAGGCGTCATTCCGGCTAATGCGGGAATTCATCTTTCTTTTTCAAATGATCGTTCCCCTCGTAATACGCATAACCTTTGCGCAAGTCCTTCACGACGCTCAGCGGCACGCCCAGGCGCTCGATACGCGCGATCTCGTCGCCTGGCCTCATGTCTTGGCACATCCAGCGCGTCGTCGATAAAAAGAATTCGGCCGGCTCGTTGGCAATCACGGGCTTGAAGTTCGGCGGCAGATAGATCATGGCCGAGTCCCACGGGCCGCATATCGCAATGTCGTATATTTTCCCTGCGGGCACGCCGCCTTCCGCCTCGACATATTTTTGAAGCCGTTGGGCGGCCTCTTTAAACGATGCGCCCCAATAATCGGTCTCATAACGCCCAAACGCGCCCTGAACGCCGCCCGCAAAGCTGTTAACATAGATGTATTCGTATGGATGCAGCCGCGCCATAAGATGCGCCTGAATGCCAACAAAGAACAAAAATCCGGCGGCGAGAAATCCCGAAGCGATCCTTTTGGCTCTCGGGCTGTTGAACATGCCTATATATAGGGAAAGCATTTCCAGCCCCGCCAAGGCAGCAATAACGCAAAGTAAAGGCACGGCGAACGTGAAATGCCGCACGGTGTCGTACAAAGCCGGATGCGCAAGGACGGCATAGACAATCGGAAATGCCGCCATCATCGAAAGCAAGGCGAAACTTTGCTTTTGCGCCAACGTGAACCGCCCCCAAATGCGCGGCAGAAGTAGCAGCGCGGCCGCCAGCAAAAAAAGCAGGATTTCAGGAAGCTGAATGCCGAAATAAAGCGGCACATAAGTCCACGGCAATTTCGTAGAGCGGTATGTTTGGCCGTCGAACAAGACCTCGACATCCTGAGGGAAATTGCTGAATTCGCTGAGAGCTTTGAGCGGATTGGCGATGGGGTTGAGCTGCGCCCATGGCCAGCAAAACAACATGATGGCATAAGCAAGCAATGCAACCGGCAGAAAAACACGCCAGAACTTTAAGAAAAGGTCATAACTTACTGACTTTATAGTAATTATATTTCTACTTTGGAGCAGGGGCCGGAGCGACACAACCCCCATCGGCAACAGCCAATAGGCAAGGATCATGGCGCCCCCTACCCTAATTCCGAGCGTCAGCCCAAGCACAATGCCGATTTTTATCAACGTGCGGGCTTGAGGCTTTGCGTAGTAACGCGACATAAAATAAATCGTCCAAACGATGCCCGCCGCAAACGGAATATCCTTCGGATTATTGAAGATATGCCCATAATAAGAAGGCGCGGCCGCGCAAAGAACGAGCGCGAGCAGCCCTACCAGATCGCCGCCCAAGAAACGCCCGAGTCTCCATGTGCCCCAAAGCCCCAGAAGCCCGAAAAATGCGTTCAGCAAATGGCGCACGTCGTAAATATCATAGGGCAAATGCGGTTCGATAAACGCCGCAAGGCCGTCGAACATGCCGCCGTAGAAATACAGATTATAAATCTGCGTAAAATGCATGTCCTTGAAGCCGGAGATGTAATAATCGGCAATTGCCATCCCGTAACGGCTTTGCAGCTCTTCGTCCCAAGTCACGCCGTAATGGGTGAAAGTGAGCAAAACAGTCCCGGCCAAAACGGCCATGACGGCATAGGCGGCGTATCTGAATATTTTGGGATGCGTCAGCATTCGAGGATCAATCCGTCGTAAGCTGGCCAAACGCCCTTCGGCAGTTTTTCGAGCAGCTTCTCGTAATCCATCTCGTGGCTCATGTGGGTCAGGTAGGCGCGCTCGGGCTTCACGCGGTCGATCCATTCCAGTGTCTGCTGAAAATGCGCGTGCGTCGGATGAGGTTCCATGCGCACGCAATCGACAATCCATGTCTTAATGCCGCGCAAAGCCTCGAACGCTTTTTCATCCAATGCATTGGCGTCGGTCGAATACGCGAAATCCCCGAAGCGGAAACCCATAGAATGCGAAAAACTATGCGTCTGGCTGAACGGCTTGGCGAACACATGGCCGACGTTGAACGGGCCAGTTATTTCATGCGCCAAAACGGCGGGCTTGAAGAAGTTCCCGTTTCCGGCATGGCTGAAAATATATGGAAAGCGGTCGCTTAGCTCTTTCAGCGTGCGCGCGTCCGCGTATATGTCGATTGGCTTTTGCGACAGCCAATTCACGCTGCGCAAATCGTCGACGCCGTGGCAATGATCGGCATGCGCATGGGTATATATCACGGCGTCCAGGCGCTTTAAATCGCAGGCCAAAAGCTGTTCCCGCATGTCGGTGGAAGTGTCGACAAGGACGGTTGTCCCTCCCTGCTCCACAAGAATCGACGCGCGAGTGCGCCTATTTTTTGGATTGGAGGGATCGCATGCGCCCCAGATATTGCCAATAAGCGGAACGCCGCCTGAAGAACCGCAGCCTAGAACTGTTACTTTCATCATTTTGCCTTCGGGCACTTGCGGAAAAGCGCGTAAAAATTATCCGTCGTTTGCCGCGCGATAACGTCAAAGCCGACGCCTTTGACATCCGCCAAGACCCGCGCGGTCTCTGCCACATAAGCGGGCTCGCAAACCTTACCCCTAAAGGGCAGCGGCGCAAGATAAGGCGCGTCGGTTTCGACAAGCAGGCGATCCATAGGCACATCCTTCGCGATTCCCCGCAGTTCCTCGGACTTGTTAAACGTCAGGATGCCGGAAAAGGAAACATAAAGGCCGTGCTTCAACCCGTCTTCCGCCAGAAAACGCTTCGAGCTAAAACAATGCAAAATGCCGCTGATGCCCCAGCCTTCCTCATCCAAAATTCGCAAGGTGTCCTGCTCCGCGTCGCGCGAATGGATAATGAGCGGCAATTTTGTCGCCCTTGCGGCGCGAATATGGCGGCGAAATGTTTCCTGTTGTTTTTCAGGAGGTGACTTGTTGTAAAAATAATCAAGCCCCGTTTCGCCTATGGCGATGACTTTCGGATGCTTCGTGAATTCGACTATTTGCTCGACCGATACGTCCTCCCCCTCCTCGGCCGCATGATGAGGGTGCACGCCGAAGGAGCAACTGACGTCGTCGTGGGTTTCCGCTATTTGACAGGTCGCGTCAAAGTCGCGGCGCGAGGTGCAAACATTAAGAAATCGCTCGATGCCTGCCGCGCGGGCGCGAGTCAATACGCCTTCCCCATCCTTGGAAAGCGCCGAAAAATGCAAATGACAATGGCTATCGATAAGCATGGTTGCTTTATTGGCCTATCCAGTAGGAGGGAGGATCTTTTTTCTGCCTGTACCCTGCCTTCTGCTTTCGTGACATCAGTCCGCCGGGCCGCCGGTGGGGGATGGCTCCTTATTCTTGGTTTTATCCTTTTTGATTAATCTTTGGATTTTTTTCTGCCTAAGCTCGGCCGCAGGATCCATCAGCTCTGTTTTTGAATTGGAATAAGATTTCTTTGACGCAGTTAGACCGAGATTAGGCAAAGTACCCGACGAGGACGCGTCCGGCATCGGCTCTTTCTGTTGAGGCACAAGAACGTTGCTGCTAAAAACATTCGCCGAAGCAAACGTAAGCACCGCGCAGGCCGAAGCCACTATGAAAAAACGACGCATAAGCATCTCCTTTTGTTTCCCCTACACAAAACCACAAAAGACGAGTAGATATGATCATTCTATCATAGGACTGGTGCCATGAAACTGAAAAATCAGACGATCCTTGCCGCTTTTGTCGCCTTTTTTTTGGCCGCCTTTTCCCCGAGCGACAACGCGCCCCCGCGCCCTCTTTTTCAAAAATCGCATGTCAGCGTTCATTTAGCGAATGAACAGGCCTATATCTTTACTGTGGAAGTTGCGGATTCGCAAAAAAAGCAGGCTTACGGGCTTTCTTTTCTCACGTCGCTAAACGACGATAAAGGGATGATTTTCCCTTATGAATCGCCGCGGGAGGTCAAATTTTGGATGAAAAACACCCGCATTCCGCTGGATTTGCTTTTTATCAGCGCCGACGGAACGATTATACGCATAGCCCGCGGACGCGCGGGAGATATTACGCCTATTCCTTCGGGCAAGCCCGTCATCGCGGTGGTCGAGATTAAAGGTGGCCTTGCGGATAAATATGGCATAGATATTGGAGATAAAATATATACGCCCCTTTTGCCTCAGACGGAAAAAAACTTGTCAAGGCAAGGGGTTAAAAAACAAAGGAATTAAGATCATGACGGCTTACGACGATAGAAATCTGGCAATGGAAATGGCTCGCGTCAGCGAGGCCGCCGCTCTTTCCGCCTCCACGGTCATCGGCAGGGGCGACGAAAAACTGGCCGATCAAATGGCCGTGAACGCCATGCGTCGCGCCTTAAATGTTTTGGACATAGAAGGTACGGTCGTTATCGGCGAAGGCGAACGCGACGAAGCGCCCATGCTTTATATCGGCGAAAAAGTCGGCACGGGCAAAGGCCCGAAGGTCGATATCGCGCTCGACCCGCTTGAGGGCACGACGATCACGGCCAAAGGCGGCCCGGGCGCGCTCGCGGTAATTGCCTTTGCCGAAGCGGGCGGCTTTTTGCACGCCCCCGACGTTTACATGGATAAAATCGCGGTTGGCGGCGGCCTGCCTGATCATGTGGTCGATATCGACGCGACCCCGGCCGAAAACATCCAAAATCTTGCCAAAGCCAAAGGCGTCGAGGTTGCCGACATTCAAGTTTGCATTCTCGAACGCCCACGCCATCAGGAGCTGATCGCCAAGGTTCGCGAAACTGGCGCGCGCATTTTGCTGATCGGCGACGGCGACGTGGCGGGCGTGATCGCGACATCGCAGCCGGAAACTGGCGTAGATCTTTATGTGGGAAGTGGCGGCGCGCCTGAAGGCGTTTTGGCCGCTGCCGCTCTGCAATGCATTGGCGGCCAGATGCAGGGACGCCTTCTGTTCCGCAACGAAGATGAAAAAGCCCGAGCCGCCAAAGCCGGCATCAAGGATCTGAACCGCAAGTACGAAAGGGACGATCTGGCGCACGGCGACGTGATGTTTTCCGCAACGGGCGTGACAAGTGGCGCGTTGTTGAAAGGCGTGCATCGCTTCCCGGGCGGCGCGATAACGCATACGCTTATCATGCGTTCCAAAACCGGAACCGTGCGCACGATAGAGGCGCACCACAACTTCCGCCGCAAGCCGTTCGTGCTGTAAACGGGCATTCAGGATTCAGGGAATAAATACCAACCTGTGTTTGAAGTGCCGTTTGGGTCACGAGCGGTTGCGAGGAGCCTGCCCCTCGCCGAACCGAATAAGTATTTGAAATCAACGGTTCCGCTTGCCAAAGGGCAGGCGAGGCGCAGAGCGAGCGAAGTCAAACAATATCGATACGTTCATCGATTGTTTGATTGGTATAAAGTTATTCCGCCGCTTTCTTGGCTCTTGGCTTCTTGGCCTTTGGGGCTTCTTCAGCCGTTGCTTCGGTCGCGGCATCCTTCGTTTCGGGCTTTTTGGCCTTCTTCGCCTTGGCGGGCTTGGCTTCGCCTTCGGCAGCCGGAGCTTCCGCGCCTTCAACCGGCGCGCCGAAAGCAGCTTCTACTTGCGCCTTCTCCGCCGCAGCCTTAATCACGGCCGCGCCTTTTTGAGCCTGAACGACGGCTTCTTCCGGCGAACGGGCGACGTTGACTTTCACCTTCGCCGTCACTTCGGGATGCAGCTTGACCTTCACGTCGAACAAGCCAAGCGTCTTGATCGGCGTGTCGATCTGAACCTGAAGGCGGTTGATTTCGTGCCCTGCGGCGACGGCGACTTCCGCCACGTCGCGCGACGTGACCGAACCGAACAATTGCCCCATTTCGCTGGCTTGGCGAATGACGACCAAAGACAGGCCTTCCATCTTGGCGGCCAACTTTTCGGCCTTGGCGCGTTCGGCGGCGTTACGCGCTTCGAGTTCCACGCGCTGTTTTTCGAACAGTTCCATATTGGCCTTCGTCGCGCGCAGCGCCTTCTTCTTGGGCAGAAGGAAATTACGCGCATAACCCGGGCGAACCTTCACGGTCTGGCCCATGGTGCCCAAACGCTCGATGCGCTCCAAAAGAATGACTTCAATCATATCGATCTCCTTAATTCATGAATCCCCGCTTTGCGGGGAAAATCCTCAGTTCGCGTTGCCGCGCTTGTCGGCGTAAGGCAGCAAGGCAAGGAAACGCGCGCGCTTGATGGCTTGGGCCAGTTCGCGTTGTTTCTTTGCGCTGACGGCCGTGATGCGGCTCGGCATGATCTTGCCGCGCTCCGAAATAAAGCGCTTCAAGGTCGCGGGGTCCTTGTAATCGATCTTGGGGGCAGCCTTACCGGTAAAGGGGCAGCTTTTGCGCCCCCTGCGGAAACCGCCGAAACCACCCGCGCCTGCGGGACCTCTGCTCGGACGGTCGCTGTGTGAATCCATGCTCATGCGGCATCTCCTTCGGAAACGGTTTCGGAACGCGGCGCGCGGCGCGGACGGTCGGATGAAGAACGGTCGGCGGCGGGAGCGCGGTCTTCCTTGCGGATGATCGCGGACGGTCCCTCTTCATGCTCTTCGACGCGAATCGTCATAAAGCGCAAAACGTCTTCGTGCAGCTTCATGTTGCGTTCCATTTCGGCGATAGCGGCCGGGGTCGCATCGATGTTCAGCAGAACATAATGGCCCTTTTTGTTTTTGTTGATTCGGTAGGCCATGGTGCGCAAGCCCCACGGCTCTGTTTTCGTGATCTTGCCGCCGTCGGCGACGATGATGTCGGAAAAGGTTTTTGTCAGGGCTTCGACCTGAGTGGTCGGCACATCCTGACGCGCGATAAAGATAGACTCGTAGAGCGGCATAAAAATGCACTCCCTTTGGGTTAAAACGACCGGAAGCTGGGATGGGCCTATCCCATCGCATCAGCCGCTCCGGTCAAGCCCCCTTTCGTAAAGGGGCAAGGAGCAGTAAGTGGGCGTTTATAGCTGTTTATGTTAGGAATGCAAGAAAAAGGATTTGGTTAAAATAATCCTTTTGTTTCTTCGTCATTCCGGCGAAAGCCGGAATCCATCATTCTTAATTAAAGCAAAGCGATTTAATTCCCCTCCCCCCTTGCGGTGGAAGTTAGAGGATGGGTCAGCGGTTGCTGTAAGCACAGCATAAAGGGAAGATCCTGACTTCATGCCAAGATCGTTTAAATATCACCCTCCCCTACCCCCCACGGTCATATTCTCTAATCTCATCGTCGGCTGGCCTACGCCGCAGGGAACGCCCTGCCCGTTCTTGCCGCATGTGCCGATGCCGCCGTCCAATTTCACGTCGTTCCCGATCATGCTGATGCGCTTCAAGGCCTCGAAGCCGGAGCCGACAAGCGAAGCGCCCTTTATCGGCCTGCCGATCTTGCCATTTTCAATCTCATAAGCCTCGTTCGCGCTGAAAACGAATTTGCCGGAGGTAATGTCCACCTGTCCGCCGCCGAAATCGGAAGCATAAATGCCCTTCTTGACCGAAGCGATAATCTCGTCCTTCGTCAGGGAGCCGGGACGCATAATGGTATTCGTCATGCGCGGAATAGGCTGCGCGGCAAAGCTCTCTCGCCGCCCGTTTCCGGTCGGGCGCATGCCCATAAGCCGCGCATTCAGCCTGTCCTGCATATAGCCGACCAATTTCCCGTCCTCGATCAACGTCGTGCACTGCGTCGGCGTGCCTTCGTCGTCTACCGTCAGCGAGCCGCGCCGTTGCTCAATCGTGCCGTCGTCCACAATCGTCACGCCCTTGGCTGCGATGTGCTGCCCCATCAATTCGGAAAAAACGGATGTTTTCTTGCGGTTAAAATCGCCTTCCAGCCCATGCCCAATGGCTTCATGCAAAAGAACCGCAGGCCAGCCCGGACCGACGACAACCGTCATCTCTCCAGCAGGCGCTTCCACAGCCTCCAAATTGACCAGCGCCTTGCGCAAAGCCTCGTTCGCGATCTGCTGCCATTGTTCAGGCTTGAACCATCGCGCATATTCCGCGCGACCGCCGCCGCCATGCCCTCCGGCTTCCATGCGGTCGCCCTCGCGCACGACAACGGAAACATTCAATCGCACAAGCGGCCTGATATCCGCCGTGCGCCATCCCCCCGCCCGCAGAATTTGCACGGCCTGCCAATCGCCGGAAAGGCTCACGCTCACCTGATGCACGCGCGGATCCTTCGCCCGCACATAAGAGTCGATCAATTGAAGAAGATGGATTTTATCCTCGAAGCTCTTGCCCAAAAGCGGATTGGCATCGGCATATAACTGCCTGTTCGTGCCATGAGGCGGCTCGGACATCACGCCGCCGCGCCCCGTCAAAACGGCGCGCACCGTTTCTCCCGCCCGCTTGATGGCGTTTTCGGTAAGCTCCACGGAATGGGCGTAGCCGGTCGTCTCGCCCGTCACGGAACGCAAGCCGAAACCCTGCGCCGTGTCGAAACTCGCGCTTTTCAGCTTGCCATCGTCCCACGAAAAGCCCTCGGATTGGCGGTATTCAAGAAAAAGCTCGCCGTCGTCCGCGCCCGTCAGCGCATCGCCGACAAGCTGCTCGACCTTCGTCCGGTCCATGCCAGTTTTGGCGAAAAACAAATCATCGGTTGTGGAAAGAGTTTCCATAAACATCCATTGGCAAGAGAAGCGGCAAAACTACGCGGATAAAAAATGGTTTTCAAGTTTGTGAAATAAGAGCGTCATCCCCTGCGGAAGCAGGGATCCATCTTTTTTTAAGAACCCAATCCAAAATTAAACGAGCTTGAGGCGAAAAACGTCTCTTTTTCAAAATTTTGAGCGCAGCGTACTTAAACGTACGTGAGCATCAAAATTTTGAAAAAGGGCGTTTTGCAGCCCAAGATCGTTTTAATCCAGAAAGTTGGGGGGTTTCTGTTGCCCGGCACCCCCCTAGCCGCGCATATTGCGAACTACCTTGCTTCCGCTAGGCGGAGATTAGGCAGCGATTGCAACCATGCTCATGTCAACATTGTCGTTGGCATTTGTAAAATTGACCCGATAACGGCGGTATCATGCCGGGCAAAAACCATGTCTTTACTACGCGCGTCGATCCTGTTTCGCCCCCTCCAGAACACCGCCGAAATCCGTCACACTCGGTGTTTTGGTGGAGGCGCCGGGTACCGCCCCCGGGTCCGCAGCGTCTATTCCACAAGGCGTTTATCGCCATAGTCGGAAACCGACAGCTCTTTATAGCATAAAATCTGGGGTTTTGGGGATTAATATCAAGTCCAAGCCCTGCTAAACCAGCGTCTTTCCCGCGACAGCGAGAATCCATCTTATTGGAAAGGAAGGAGGAATTCCGCTTTCGGCAAAAATGGCTCTGGCTGGATCAGCCCTCCCGCTTGAAACCCCCGCCGAGTCGGGCGATAAGAAGGCAAAGGATTCGCTATGCAAAACATTCTTACCTGGTTTTTGGACCGTCTGACTCTGTGGACGTTCATCGGCCTTTTCGGGCAATCGCTGTTCATGATGCGCTTTGTCGTGCAATGGATCGCGAGCGAACGCGCCAAAAAAAGCGTCATGCCTGAAATATTCTGGTATTTCAGCCTTGGCGGCGGCATGATCGTATTTATTTACGCCATTCATCAGCAGGATCTTGTTTTTATCCTCGGTCAAGGGCTTGGAATTATTATATACCTTCGGAATATCTATTTCATCCGCAAGCACGCCCGCGCCGAAAATGCTTAAAAAACTCTTTGCTGTTCCCGACCGTTTCTATACGCAAGGCCGCACGCGCCTTAGCTTCATCGCGTATGCCTTTCTTGGTCTTTTATGCTTTGGGTTCTTTATGCCCGGCATAGCGACCATACCGCCGACCGACCGCGACGAATCTTCTTTCGCGCAAGCCAGCAAGCAAATGATCGAGACGGGGAACTATGTCGATATTCGCTTGCAGAACAAGCCCCGTTACAACAAGCCCATCGGCATTTATTGGCTGCAAAGCGCTTCGGCGCAGTTTTTCAGCCCTCAGGGACTGAATGAAATATGGGCTTATCGCGTTCCATCTTTTATAGGCGCGAGCGTTGCAGTTTTGATGACGGCGGCATTGGGGTCGGTTTTGTTCAATGCCACAACGGGGCTGCTTGCCGCCATGATGCTTGCCGGATGCCTTCTGCTGGGCGGCGAGGCGCGGCTTGCCAAAACCGACGCCGCGCTTCTGGGATCCCTCATGACGGCGCTTTACGCAATGGCGCGCGTCTATAGAGAAAAACTATCGGGAATTCAAAGCCGCCGCTTTTTCCTTCCCTTCTTGTTTTGGACGGCCTTGGCCGCTGGAGTCCTAATCAAGGGACCTATCGCGCTTTTGCCCGTTTTGGGCATTTTGGTTTGGGTCAAAGTCTTTGGGAAGGACATTTCCTGGTTTCGCTGCTTGCGCCCCCTGTCAGGCTTTCTGTATGCCCTTGCGCTCGTCGCGCCGTGGTTTATTGCCATTCTGGCGCAAAGCGAAGGCGCATTTCTTGAAGCGTCTGCCGGGCGCGACATGCTGGCAAAAATTTGGCAAGGCCAAAACAGGGGATTCATTCCGCCCGGCATGCACCTGACGGCTTTGCCTGTGCTGTTTTTTCCATTTTCGCTTTTTACCGCTTTCGCCGTTCCCGATATTTGGAAAAACCGCAAGGACGAAGCGGTGAGGTTTTGCCTCGGTTGGATCGTGCCGATGTGGATTATTTTCGAGCTGGCATTCACCAAATTGCCGCATTACGTCATGCCCGCCTATCCTGCGATTGCGCTTCTGACGGCCAAATCCATCGCCGACGGTTTCCCCGCGCTTTCCGCCAAATGCCGCCGCTTACCGGTCTTCCTTATTACGGGAACGTGGATTCTGATCGGCGTTGCCTTAGCCTTTCTTCCGTCCTTCGCCTTTTTCGTCCTTTACGGCAAGCTGGATATCCCCCTCGTTATAGCCGGAGTGGCGGTTATTCTGTCCCAGCATGCGGGCTTGTTCCTTTTTATTAAGGACAAGATCGCCAGTTTTGTCGTCCTCTCTATAGGCGTATTGATTTTTATCGCGATGATTTGCGGCTATGCCTTGCCGCGAGCTGCCTTCCTGCAGACATCGACTAAAATATTGGAAAAAGCCCAGCTTGCCGTCGCCCCTCTCTGCTCCTCTCCCAAAATCATTTCCGTCGGCTATGCCGAGCCGAGCCTGGTTTTCCTTGCCGGAACGGACACTGTCTTTTTGTCGAGCGGCGCGGAAGCGGCTGGCGTCCTTAAAAACACGCCTTGTGGCGTCGCCGTCATTGACAAACATCAAAAGCAAGCGTTTATGGACGCCTTTGCCGCCGACGGAGCGAAACCCTTCGAGGCGGGATCCTTGAGCGGGCTGAACGCCGGCAAGGGATCAATGGTTCATTTAACATTTTATATTTTGCCAAAGGAATGCAAGTGAACGCGCTTACGGCTTTCTACGCCCAACTGGACAAAAAATTTCTTGCCAAGGCCGCCGCAGGCGCATTGGCCTTTATTCTTTTTGAGATTTTGCTGATCTTGTGGGTCGATAGGCCTCTGGCAGCAGTTATGAACGAATGGAGAGCGACATCGCCCGCCGTTTATTCCTTTTTTCATGCCGTCACTGACATCGGCAAGGCGAAATGGTATTTATTCCCCACGGGAATTATTGCCATTTTCTGCGCCTTTTTTGCGCGCGGTAAAAACGTCAAAGACGCTTACAGGCGGCTTTCCTCCACTATCGGCGCGAAGGCTCTGTTCGTTTTCGGAACCGTCGCTTTTTCGGGCATCGTCGCCAACATCATCAAATTATCACTGGGCCGCGCGCGCCCCCCGCTTTGGTTGAATGAAGGCATTTACGGCTTTGATCCTTTAACCATAGCGGGCTACATGTGGCGCAGCATTCCTTCCGGCCACACCACAACCGTCTTTACGCTCGCCTTCGCTTTGACAATCCTTTATCCCCGCCTGCGCGCCTTATGGTTCCTTGCGGCCGCTTTTCTGGCAGCGAGCCGGATTATCATCGATATGCATTATTTGTCAGATGTTTTGGCTGGCGTTGCCGTAGCTTGGATTTCTGTCCGTTTCTTCGTTAACTATGGGATGAATCTAATCGACGAAATTATTTTTCCCATTGACAAAAAAACTCCAATAAAGTAGGAAATATCCATGACAAAAGAAAAAGACCAAACGCCGCCCGAATGGGTGCGCAATCTGCGCCGCCTTATGGAGGAACAGCATCTGAACCCGCGCAAGCTCTCGCTTCTTGCGGGGCTGAACGCTACGGCCGTGCGCGATATGATCGAAGGCCGGTCGCGTTTTCCGCGCTATGATACGGTGCAATCCGTCGCCAACGTTTTGAACACAACGCCCGCTCTTTTGATGAGCAGCGAAAAAATCGGCTCGGAAATCAAGAACAAAGGCTACGTCTTCGGCCAGAATCTTGAGCTTTTAACCGAAATCATCACGCGCCTTCAGGAAACGGCCAAGGAAATGGGGCATGAACTGACGCCCCGCGAACTGGCCGCCATGTCGACGACCATCTATCGCCGTTTTCAGGATATGGATATGTCCGATAAGAACAATCTAAAGGCCATCAAGCCCCAAATTTTCGATCTTTTGGAGTACGAGGCACTGCGGCATAAGAGGAAAAAAGGCTGATTAAGGTTAATTTATCAGACTTTTTTAGATTCAGGGCGAATTACTTTCAGGGTTTTGTGTTATAAAAGGCGAAAGCAGGTCATTTTATTTTATAAAGTCATTACTATTTGAAATAGGATATTCAAATGGAAGATCGGGGCGAGAATATTGTTTTTTTGGCGCGCCAAATATTGGAATCCGATATTAAGGAGCCGCTCCCCAAAAAAAAGACCATCAGCGTCACCATGTCTTTCCGCACGCTGTGCTTTACCACGCTCTTGGCGGCTGCATCGGGCAATTTGATCGCCACGCTGGTTCACGAACGCGTCCGCCCTCTAAACCGCTACGAGAAGGTCGAGCTTCAAGCCCTTGTTTATTATGCCGCAAAAATGAACGGCATGGACGAACAGCTTTTGCGGCTAGAGGTTGGGAAAAGGGTTGGCGTCAAGCGTTTCGAGGACATTTCGGCCAAGGAATTCCCTATCGCCCGCCGCTTTTTGCAGGATAAAGCGCAGTAATCGAGCGTTATTCAGCAAAAATATTTTATTTATATTAAAAGAAAAAAATGGGATGCTCCGCTTTCGCGGCGCATGACGGTTTGTATTTGTTTTATTAAATCTTTACATACATCGTCACCCCCGCGTAGGCGGGGGTCTCATTTGGTTTTTTCTCCCAAAAGAAATACAGGAATAATATGGATTTCGCTCTTTATCCCCTTTCGGCTTTCCTTATCGGCCTTCTGCTCGGCGCGGGCGGCGCATGGGCGCTTTTGCGCGCGCGAATGAATTCCGACGCGCAATGGTCGGATAAATTCAAATCCATCGCGGCAGAAACCCTGCGCCAAAACCATGAGAGTTTTTTGCAACTGGCCGAAGGCCGCCTGAAGCAAAGCGAAATCGCAGCTGCCGCGACTCTGGACAAGAAAACGACCGCCATCGACGAGATGATCAAGCCCGTCAAGGAAACGCTTGGCAAAATGGACGCGCAACTTAAAGAGCTCGAAGTTGTCCGCCACGGCGCCTACAAGGAATTGATGCAGGCCGTCACTCTTTCCAACGAAGCGCAACAGAAATTGCGCTCGGAAACCAGCCAGCTTTTGCAAGCCTTGCGGAATCCGGGCACGCGCGGGCAATGGGGCGAAATCCAGCTTCGGCGCATTCTTGAAATGACCGGCATGGCCGAGCACTGCCGCGATTTTTCCGCGCAACACCATATAGGGTCGGAAACCGGCGCGGTGCGCCCAGATTATGTCGTCAATCTGCCGGGCGATAAATGCATCGTCATCGACAGCAAAGCTCCGCTCACCGCTTTTCTCGATGAAATGCAAAGCGACAATACCGAAATCCGCAAAAGCGCGATGGAAAAACATGCCCGCCAAGTGCGCGACCATATCAAAAAACTTGGCGAAAAAGCCTATTGGGATCAATTGGACGGCGCGGCGGATTTCGTCGTGCTTTTTATCCCCATCGACCATCTGCTGACCTGCGCTCTTGAATTCGACGCCGACCTTATCGAATTTGGCACCAGGCACAACGTCATTTTGGCGACTCCTTTGACGCTGATCGCCCTCCTCCGCACGGTTGCTTTAGGCTGGCGGCAGGAAAATTTGCGCGAAAACGCACGCAAGCTCGGCGCGCTGGGCGGGGAGCTTTATGCGGCGGTCGCCATTATGGCCGAGCATGCCGCCACCTTGCGGAATAAAATGATCGGCAGCATCGACAGCTATAACAAAATGATCGGCAGCCTCGAGCGCAATGTCATGTCCAAAGCCCGCCGCCTGCGCGATTTTGGCGCGGGCAAGGAAGGTAAGGAATTGGAGGAAATCGAGTCCATTGACAAGCAGCCTCGCGCTTTGCGCATGCTTGAAATGGAAAAGGACGATGCGGCATAAAAATGATGAAAAAACTGACCATACATACAGTCCCTCATGAAGTCTTGCGCAAGGTCGCGCAATCGGTGGCGCGCGTCGATAAAGATGTTGCCAAGTTCATGGAAGACATGGCCAAGGCCATGTACACCTACAAAGGCATCGGCCTTGCCGCCAATCAGGTAGGCTCGCTCCATCGGGTCATCGTCATCGACTCTTCCGAGGAGCGCGATGGCAAAAACGTTTTGATGATGGCTAATCCGGAAATTGTCTGGACCGATCCCGAGGAAGAATTCATTTACAACGAAGGTTGCCTATCAGTTCCCGGGCATTACGCCGACGTGAAGCGTCCGCGCCGCATCCGCATGACCTATCTCGATCAAAGCGACAAAAAGCAGGAGCTTGAGGCGCAGGATCTGCTTAGCACCTGCATCCAGCATGAAATCGATCATCTGAACGGCGCGCTTTTTATTGACCACATTTCAAAGCTGAAACGCGACATGATTTTGCGTAAAATTGAAAAACAACGGAAAGAGGAGGCAGCTTCTGAGGAATGACCGTGTCCGCTCCCCTTCGCATCGCTTTCATGGGTACGCCGGATTTCGCCGTTGCGGCGCTGATGGCGTTGCATAAGGCCGGGCATACGATTGCCGCCGTTTATTGCCAGCCTCCTAAACCGGCAAACCGTGGCCATCAGGTGCAAAAAACGTCCGTCCATCTGGCGGCGGAATCTCTCGGCCTTCCAGTCCGAACCCCCAAAACGCTGCGCGATGCGCAAGAGCAGGAAAAATTCGCCGCCCTTAATCTCGACGTCGCCGTGGTGGCGGCCTACGGCCTGATTTTGCCTCAGCCTATTCTCTCCGCGCCCAAACACGGCTGCTTTAATATCCACGGTTCGCTTCTTCCCCGTTGGCGCGGCGCTGCGCCCATTCAGCGCGCGCTTTTGGCTGGCGATAAGGAAACGGGCATCACCATCATGCAAATGGACGCCGGATTGGACACCGGCCCGATGCTTATAAAAGGCGCGGTGGCGATCACCGATAAAACCACTGCCCAAAGCCTGCATAATGAAATGGCCGCTTTAGGCGCGCGGCTTATCGTCGAGGCCTTGTGCCAGCTTTCCGAAGGCAAATTGCGCCCCGCGCCGCAGCCGCAGGAAGGCGCTACTTATGCCGCGAAATTGACTCGCGAGGACGGCAAGATCGACTGGAACAACGCGGCTTTCGATATCGAACGCCAGATCCGCTCGCTGAATCCTTGGCCGGGATGTTTTTTTATCCTGAACGGGGAAATGATTAAAGTCCTTGCGGCGGAAATTGTTTCCCAAAAGGGCAGCGCCGGAACGCTGCTTGACGAGGATTTCACCGTTGCCTGCGCAACGCAAGCCCTGCGCCTGAAAAGCGTTCAACGCGCGGGGAAAAAAGCGGCGGATGGCGCGTCGGTTTTGCGCGGCCTTCGCCTGCCGGTCGGTTCGACATTATGACCCGATGGAAACTGACAATCGAATACGACGGCGCGGCTTTTTGCGGCTGGCAGAAACAATCGCATTCGCCTTCAATACAACAAACAATCGAAGAAGCCCTGGAAAAATTTTTGGGCGAGTCCCCTGCCCTTCAAGGCGCGGGGCGCACCGATACGGGCGTGCATGCTCGCGGGCAAGTAGCGCACTTCGATTGCGAAAAGGAAACAACGGCCGATACCGTGCGCGATGCCACGAATTTTTATCTCTCGCCGCACAAAATCGCCATTCTTTCAGCAGAACAAGTGGACAAGAATTTCCACGCCCGCTTTAGCGCGCTTTCGCGCAGCTATCGCTATCGCATTATCAATCGCCGCGCGCCCTTGGCGCTGGATGCCGGAAAAGCATGGCATGTCAAACGCCCTCTTGATGTCGAAGGCATGCAAAAAGCGGCAAGTATGCTCATCGGCAAACACGATTTCTCGACCTTCCGCGCGGTCGATTGCCAATCGAACTCGCCCGTCAAAACGCTGGACAGGCTTGAGGTTGCGCAAAACGGCGAGGAAATTTTGATCTTCGCCGAAGCCAAATCCTTCCTTTACCATCAAGTGCGCAACATGGTCGGCTCGCTTAGCCATGTGGGAACTGGCTATTGGACGCTGGACGAATTCAAAGCCGCGTTCGATGCCTGCGATCGCACGAAAGGCGGCCCCACGGCTCCTGCGTGTGGGCTTTTTTTCTGGGAGGTTAAATACTAAGGCTAATTCCAGCACTAGTTAAGCGTAAGAGATTAGATATAAAATACACAGCCATATAAATCTCCTGAAAGAATGCTAATCACTTTATTTTGAAATATCAAATGCTCAATAAATATTTAATGCTTTCAGCTATCCATTCGCTATAGGAATGCAATTAACTAAAATATCCTCACTTATCCCCAGAAATAGCGACTTATCCACAGATTTTATGGGGATACGCTTTTGCATACCTTAGCAACCTAT
>CAZFCA010000009.1:0-59019 GCA_964517415.1 uncultured Rhodospirillaceae bacterium | reverse complement strand
ACATGGGATATGGCGTTCCATCCTGCCTTCACGAGATCGCATGACGGCTTCACTTTCGCTCTTATCCCAGTCTAAGCGAACGTTGGCGGGGAGCTCCGATTCAACCCTGTACCCTGTCAAATGATGGATTATTTGAGGAAAAAAAGCCGGAATTGTAAATATTATTAAATCGGATTGTTGTCCCGCCTCGATATCCATATTCGACATCCACTTAAGTCGCATGCTTTGAGGTGCCAAGCCAAACTCCATAAACGCGACTAACGATCTTAAAGGAACCGTATCCGACGTCGGGTTTTCGACATGCAATGTCACATCAAAAACATTTCCTCCGTTAGAGCCAATTCTTAATTTGCCAATCTTGAAATCGGTAATATTAAGAGCGGGCAAATTAATAGGAACTTCGGCCGCATAATCCTTCCACTTGGCGCCATAAATAAACCAACAGTCTTTATTTATCGGGTCTAGCGTGCTTCCTAGCTCTAGACGTTCTATATGTCTCGGACGCATATTTTCTCCAATAAAGCCTTAAATACACATTTGCCTTACGAAGCGGCGAAGAAGGTGTCAAACTATACTTATGGTTAACGCTATTTCTGCGGCATGGACAATAAGCGAAAGTGCGTCCAGCGTATTGCTAATAAATTTTCAAAAAAATCCTCTTCGGCCTGAGCGTCGAACCAAAGATAGGGCAAATTTTTTTGCAAAGGCACCTCTTTCGGCTGGGCAACAAAATCCAGCAAAAAATAATTATTCCGGCTCAACCCGCAAAAGCCGCCCTTTGTCGCTGTCGGTAAGCAAATAAATTAGCCCATCCGGACCTTGACGGACATCGCGAATGCGTTCCTGTAAACCTTGGAGAAGACGTTCCTCCTGCACCGCGTTGTTATTGTCCATATGCAGCCGGATCAGCGCTTTGCCGCTTAACGCGCCGACAAAAATATCGCCGTACCATGCGTTGAAGCGGTTGCCCGTATAAAAAATCATTCCCGAAGGCGAGATCGACGGATTCCAGTAAAACGCCGGCTCGGTAAAACCCTGGCCTGCGTGATCATTTGGTATCGGGATGCCCTCATAGTGCGAGCCATAGCTTGCTTTAGGCCAGCCATAGTTTTTCCCCGATTCGTCGATATTGATTTCATCGCCCCCGCGCGGGCCATGCTCCGCCGTCCAAAGAGCGCCGGTTTGAGGATTCAGCGCCGCGCCCTGCATATTGCGGTGGCCGTAAGACCATATTTCCGGAAATGCGTCCGATCTTCCGGCAAAGGGATTATCTGGTGGAATCGAGCCATTGGTCTTGATGCGCACAACCTTGCCCAGATGGGTGGTGAGATTTTGCGCGCTTTCGCGATAATCGAAACGGTCGCCAAGCGTAACAAACAAGGTTCCGTCGCGCGCGAACACAAGGCGCGACCCCCAATGGTTGGAACCCCTTACCATTGGCTGCTGGCGGAAAATTACTTCCACGTTCCGAAGCCCTTCTTCAGACAGCACTGCCTTGGCGACGGCTGTGCCGGCTTTGCCGCGCGTCTCCTCGGCATAGGAAAAATAGACGATCTGGTTTTCGTCAAAGTCTGGATCCAAAACGATATCCAGCAATCCCCCCTGCCCCTTGGCGTAGACTTTGGGCACGCCCGACAACGGCGGAGAAAGGCTCCCTCGCGCCGAAACGATACGCAGCCGACCGGCCCGCTCGGTCACAAGCATGCGCCCATCCGGAAGAAAGGCGAGGCTCCATGGATGCTCCAGCGATCGTGCGACAGTTGTGACTTTAATCCTGCCGATGCTGGAAGGGAAACTTTGCGCGTGTGCCGAAAAAGCCACTGACGACAACAATGCCGCGACAACGAATAGCTGTTCAATGCGCCTGCGATGCATAATGAAATGGATGATAAGGCCAAGAACGATTGCCCCGCCTCCCACAAAGTATACAATCGGCTCGAATTGCGTCAGCAGCGACAGGATAATAAGGATTCCGACAGGCGGAAGCAGGGGGAATCTTCCGATGGAAAAGGGCACGCGGAAAGGTCTTTGCATTTCAGGATGAAGGAGGCGCAGCACGATCATCGCCGCGTGAACGCCTGCAAACACCAAAAGCACGCCGAAAGACGAAATGCTTGCCACGGTTTTTACTTCCCCCAAAGGCAACAAGGCGCAAGCCGCGCCGAAAAGCACAAGCGCCGCAACCCAGGGCGTTTTACGAATTGCGTTTATGCGCGCTAAAGGCTTTGGCATGTCGCCTTCACGCGCCATGCCGAACAGCATGCGGCTGATAGCAATCAGCGAAATCAGCGCGGTGCTTGCAGTGGCGAACAGCGCGGCCACAGCAAGAGCCCCGCCGCGCCACGGGGAAATCGCCCCTGCCGCAAGGCTAAGCGGAGAGCGGCTGCGCGCCAATTCCACGGGATCGCTGATAGCGATCACCGAAAAAGCCACAAGGACATACAAGATCGACGTTAGGATGACGCTTATGATCAGGGCGCGGGGAACGTTTTTGCCGGGCTCCTTTGTTTCTTCCGATAAGTTAGCCACATCCTCGAAACCGATATAAATGAAAAAGATCAGCGCAGTCGCGGTGAAGATGCCGCCCACGTTCGCCCGCTCGTAATCGCCATCAAACGACCTGCCCATGCCGCCGCTTTCAAAGCCGCTCCAGATCATAACAAGCAAACCCGCCACCTCGATGCAGATCAGCCCTATGCTTACCCATGTAGACTCTTTAATGCCCGCTATGTTGACGACAGTGCAGGCAGTTAATAGAAGCAAAGCAGTCAACAGCGATGGAACGCCTATAAAAAAATTCAAATATCCGGCGAATGCCAGCGCGACCGTCGCCGATGTTGCCGCCGCATGCAGGGCGATCATGTATCCCGCCATAAATGGCAGCAAGGGCCGCCGCGGAAAAGCATTTTTCAGAAACTGGTATTCCGCGCCGGCTTTCTGATACATCGACGCCAGCTCGGCGTATGACAGGGCAGTAAGAAACGCCGCAATGCCTGCAAGAATGAAGCTGACCCACAGGCTCGTTCCCGCCTCTCCCGCCGCCGTTCCGACGACTGAATAGATGCCCGCGCCGACCATAGTGCCGACGCCATAAAAGACCAGTTGCGGAAGAGTGAGAGTACGATGGAGTTGCTCTTGCATCATAGCTCGACTATTTAGCAACTTTTATAAAGATGCAATCCGCAGTTCGCCTCCCATACGGGGGATTAATAGATCCTTATCCTGTAATTGCTCTTTTATCAGCATGGCGCGATCTATGCCTATGCCCATCTTGCGAGGCGGGACGAGGTCCGAAACGCCGCCTTTTCGACTTAAAGCGGTTGCCATGAGGACGCCCCTCTTTGGCGGGAGGTGCCTCGTTCGGGTTCATCAGCCGATGAATGGCGCCCCATTTTTGCCCGTCGGCGGGCGTAATGAAGCTGATGGCCTTGCCTTCCGCCCCTGCCCGCGCCGTTCTTCCGATGCGGTGAATGAAATCTTCCGGGCATTGAGGCAGATCGTAATTGATGACCGTTTCGATATGCGGCACGTCAAGCCCTCGCGCGGCGATATCCGTGGCCACCAGAATATCGAAATGCTTGTCGCGGAAATTCTGGATAACCCTGTCGCGGCGCGATTGCTTGAGATCGCCATGAATAGCGTCGGCGCGAAACTTTTGCTTGCTGAGGCGATGCGCCAATTTCTCGGTTCCATATTTGGTCTTGACGAAAATGATGGTGGAACCCTTCGCATCGCCAAGAACCTTAACCAGACGTTCGCCTTTTTCCGCATCTTGCGTGCGGATAAGTTCCTGCTGAATGTTCGGCGCGGCCGCGATCATCGATCCGACGCTGATGCGCTCAGGATTCTTCAGATACTTGGCCGACAGCTTAATGATAGCGTTCGGCAAAGTGGCCGAAAAAAGCATCGTTTGGCGTTCGCTGGACACATGCGACAAAATTTGGTCGATTTGGACGCAGAAACCCATATCGAGCATGCGGTCCGTTTCATCGAGCACAAGGAATCGAACATTTTTTAACTTTACGCTTCCGCGCTGCAAATGATCGTTGATGCGCCCTGGCGTGCCGACAATAAGGCGCGGATGCTTTTGAAGCTGGCGAAATTGCTTGGGCATGGCCTCGCCGCCTATAAGAAGCGCGGTTTTGATATTGGGCACAGGGATAAGCTGCTGCATCGCCGTCATGACCTGCGTCGCCAGTTCGCGCGTAGGCGTTAGAACAAGCGCGCAAGCGTCGGGATTATCCATCAGCTTGGCGACAATCGGAATGCCGAACGCGCCGGTTTTGCCTGTGCCCGTTTGCGCCGAACCGAGAATATCGCGCCCTTCCAGCGCGAAGGGAATGGCCTTGGCCTGAACGGGCGTTGGCGTTTTGAATTGCATGCGCGCAAGCGATTGCAAAATTTTGGCAGGCAGGCCGAAGCCCGAGAAATCGTTTACCATTTACTTTATACTTCCTTTGTTTGTTATGCCGCCCCAAGAAGGGAGGCAAATGAGCAAGCGCGCATGCGCCCCCACAATGAGGGGCATGGACAAAAACTCTTCGACAAACGCAGGAAAAAGAAGGCCGCAAGGCCATTAACTTTAAGCGCCTTTGGACGCCTGCCGGATTTAAAACCGGCCAAACAGAAGCGAGAGTTACTCTAACTCAGCCGCCCTCGTACAGGGTATTGAGCGTGAAAGCAATAGAAATAATATTGTTTGGTTTCGAGAATGTCGACAAACCTTCATAATCTCCGTTATTTCTTTGGTAGTGCCGAAGGAACATGGCATGAAAACGCAGTCATTGTCAGCAAGCCGCGTTTGCCGAACAGGACATATATCCGCCATCAAGGGAAACGGCTTTTGTGTAACCGATTGAGCGCAAGAAAGCGACCGCCTTCGCGCTTCGCTTCCCTGAACGGCAGTAAACGATAATTTCCTTGTCGCGAGGCAGTTCGCCGACGCGGTCGGGAAGCGCGCCCAGGGGAATCGAGATCGCGTCTTTAATGTGTCCCGCTTCGTATTCCTCTGTTTGGCGAACATCTAAAATCAAAATGGGCTTTTTCGATTCCATCAGCGACTTGAAATCCGCAGACGAAACCGCTTCCTCCAAAGGCTGATTTACAGCCAGCGGCGCCTCGTCGGCAACGACAAAGGGAACGGCAATGGCCGGAAGAACAATGGCGCAAAGCGTTATGAAAAGAATGCTGCGACGACGGAACATGGCCTTCTCCAGTTAATGCTACTTCAAGCAGCCGTTAGTATAGCTCAGACTCCCCCATCTCCACCACCACAGGCGTATGGTCGGAGGCCTTTTCTTCCCCGCGCGGGTTTTTGTCGATGATACATGAAACCGCTTTGTCCACCGCTTCAGGCGAAAGCAAAAAATGATCGATGCGAAGTCCCTTATCCTGCGGCCATGCGACGCTTTTGTAGTCCCAGAAGGTATAGGCCTTTTCATGAGGATGCATCGCGCGGAAAATATCCGTATAGCCAAGCGCCAAAAGCTCGCGGAACGCCGCGCGGGTCGGAGGGTGGAACAGCGCGTCTTTCTCCCACCCTTTGGGATTATGCACGTCGATCTCTTCCGGAATGACGTTGAAATCGCCGCCAAGAACGACGGGCTTCTCCTCATGAAGCAATTCAGCCATGCGCGCCTTCAGCCGTTTCATCCACGCCAATTTATAATCGTATTTTTCAGTGCCTACGGGATTGCCGTTCGGCAAATAGACGGAGGCGATGCGCGCTCCTTTGATCGTCGCCTCCATATAACGCGATTGCGCGTCGCCGTTCCCATTCGGCAAGCCTTCCGTCACGTCCTCGATTTTATGCACGCTCGCTATGGCAACGCCGTTAAAGCCTTTTTGCCCATGCGCATGGGCATTATAACCCGCAGCTTTGAATTCCAGAAAAGGAAAATCCACCGTTTCGCACTTGATCTCCTGAAGCAAAAGCACATCGGGCTTCGCTCTGTTCAGCCATGCCGTGACAATCGGCATCCGCGCGCGTATCGAATTAACGTTCCATGTGGCAATGCGCATTATAAAGCTCATGCATTAGTTTTGAAAAAATATCCCCCTCATCTTGCGGGAGGGGGCAGGGTGAAAGGTCAGGATAATCCAATCAGTGCCGGTATGTAATAGCTACCGCTGACCCCTCCCCTTACCCCCCGCAGGGGGAGGGGAACAGTAAGTTCAAGCTCACATTCAATTCTTTAAAGGGAATCAGGCGCCTACGCATCCCGCTTCTTCTCTCTATCTCTTATATCCATCGCCGAGAGGGAGGGGGGAGCGGCAAGGTTCATATCCTGAATCTGGCTTAGTATCATGGTATTGAATAGCGTCGATCCCGTGCCGGAGCCGGACGCGGCAACCTCGCGCTCTGCCGACACGCGCGCATGCAAAGCCGAAGCGGATGCGCCGCCACCGCCCTGCTCGATCTCAATCGTCGCGGCGGTGGCTTTGGGCAGGCTGTTCAAAGCCCGATAGGCCGTAGCGACATCGAAAGATTTTCCGGGCGCGCTTACGGTTTGCACGCCTGCGATCTGCACGGCATCCCCGTCGAATTTCTGGGCGAAACGCTGGTAAATCTCCTGCAAGCTGCGAGGTTCGCCGGATTTCGAATAAAAGACGGATTGGTTCGCGGCGGCAGCCGCAGGCAACATAGCCGCAGCAGAGGCATTAGGATTGGCCCGCATTTTTTGAATAAAATTGCTTGCTCCCGAAGCGCCGAGGAAATGCGCAAGATAAAGCTCCGTCGCGCCGATCTTGCCGCCGACCTTTTGCTGAAGAACGGCGGCGTTTTCCTTGTCCAGTTCGCCCGCCATATTGGCTGAAATTTGCGCATCCTTGCGCAATGCCAATATAGCCTGCCTCGCGGCCGTATCGGCAACATAAAGCCGCCCGCCGGAATCCGTGGAAATTTGCGAAGCATACGAACCAAGCCCGTATTGATCGCCATAGGTCTTGATCATGTGCAGCCACGTTTGGGACGTGAACTGAAAAAGCCCCGTTGCGCTGCTGGTCGTTGCTTTAGCGGAAGGATCGAAACTGCTCTCCTGAGAGGCTTTGTTCATTAAATAGGAAAAATCGACCCCTGTTTTATACGAAGCCTTTTGTATGGCGCTGAGGACATGCGAAGACACGCCCGCGCTATTCGCTTGTTTTACAAGAGAATTTATAGAATTCGCGGCTGTTATCGGCGTGCCCAAAGCAAAACGCTCCTTTCCTTTCCCCCTAACATTGCAACGACTGTGCCAAATGGGGGCTTGGGGATCGGGGGCTTGGAAGTTGGAACTTGCGAATCTGAGCTTCGAAATTCAGGATTCAGGGGGCGGGTAACACCAATAAAAACTTTTCTTACAGATAGAAAAAAGGCGGGGATTGCGCCCCGCCTTTTCCACTAGCGTCATTCCCGCAGCTTGTCGCGCCGTAGCTTGTTAAGCGTTGGCGGAAAGCGGGAATCCATCTTATTTGAGTTCAACCGCAGCACCAACTGCTTCCAAAGACTTCTTGAACTTTTCGGCATCGGCCTTGCTGACGCCTTCCTTCAAGGGCTTGGGAGCGCCTTCGACCAGATCCTTGGCTTCCTTGAGGCCAAGGCCTGTGATCGCGCGGACTTCCTTAATCACTTCGATCTTCTTGTCGCCGGCCTTGGCAAGAACGACCGTGAATTCGGTCTTCTCTTCGGCAGCGGCGGCCGGGGCGCCACCGGCAGCGGCGGCAACGGCGACAGGAGCGGCGGCGCTGACGCCCCACTTCTCTTCCAAGAGCTTCGACAATTCGGCGGCTTCCAGAACCGACAGCTTCGACAATTCTTCGACCAATGTTTCTAACTTCGACATGTACTTTCTCCTTGCTTCACTTGTTGATGTTGAAAAAAAACTTCCCCTCTATCCCGCTATGGAGACAAAGAAAAACTGTTACGCCCCCTGCTTGCTGTGCGCCGACAAAACGCGAGCGATTTGCCCGGCAGGAGCCTGAAGCACCCGCGCGATTTTCGTCGCAGGAGCCTGCAAAAGGCCGACGATCTTGGCTCTGAGCTGATCCATCGAAGGCAGCGCGGCCAAAACCTTGATCTGGGCTTCCTCCATGACCTGGCCGTCCATGACACCGCCGACGACCTTGAACTTGTCGTTCTTCTTGGAGAATTCAACGGCAGCCTTGGCGGCGGCGACGGGGTCTTGCGAATACGCCAAAGCCGTCGGGCCATGCAGGAATTTTTCAAGCGGCGCGAGCGCGGTCTTTTCGATCACGTGCTTGACCAGCTTGTTCTTGGCGACTTTAAGGCCGACGCCTTCCTTGCGCATGGCGACGCGCAAGGCGCGGGTTTTGTCGGCGTCAAGGCCGAGCTGCTGCGCGACGACGACGATCTTGGCGTCCTTGATCTCTTCGCCGATTTCCGCGATCAGCTTTTCCTTCGCTGCGCGGTTCGGACTGACATGTTCGTTCATAAGGAACTCCTTTGTTCTTACTTAAGTCTTTTTATTCAACCATCGTCATGCCCGCGGAGGCGGGCATCCCATTTGGTTTTCCACGCCCAAAGCCAATAAGCCCTCGAGCGAAAAACTTCTGTTCTGTCATGGAGAAAGATGAGAAAAGCAACGGCGCGAAACGCGGAAAAAATTCCGCAGAGCCGATTTGCTTACCCCGCCTATGCTGGCTATTTTAACCTGTCACTTACTCTACAAAATGCCGTCTCTGGCAAAGGAGCGCTTTTTGTCGAGTAAGTGACAGGACCCGCAGTCTCCGGACAGGCGCCTTGTTTCCAAGGCAGTGGCTTTGTAGCGGATTCCCCGCCAATTGCAAATAAAATAAGTCGAAGCCCGCAATTGGCTTAGTTATTCAAAAATACCCTGCGTCATTCATGCTAAAGCGGGAATCCATTTTTCTTTTCAATAAGATGGATCCCCGCGTATGCGGGGGAAAACGCATGGTATTTATTTGAATAAAGCCCTAATTCGAAAATTTAACCTTATCGGGAAGTTAAATTCCTTTCTGAAAATAATTATCATTCTGTATGATAGATTCCATTCGATACAACCATTCTTTTACAATTTTGCTTAGCCAACGGAGTTTCGGCTAGCGCAAGTGCTTTTGCAGTTGCGTAAGATAAAAAAAGCTGGCGGTGCAAACCGCCAGCTTTTATAAACCGGCGCGCAATTGACGCGAAGAGGCTTGAATTTTCCACGCTGATTTTGGTATGCAGTAAATATATACAAGATATACATTTCAGGGAAAGAACATGAGCGAGGATGCAGTCCTAACCGTTCTTGTCGAAAATGTTGAAGGAATGCAATGCTTAGGGCAAATCGCAGGAACGCATCTCGATCCTCGATGCCTTGATCAAAATATTATCGCAGCCGCCTATGGCGTTAAGAGTTCCGGAAAAACGACTTTCTGGCATTCTATGAATAAAACTATTTTGAATAATAAGATTGCAGGCAAAGTCGATTTCTCTTGGCGCGATTCCGGATTCTTAACTTACCCCAGCCAGAAGGCAGGATCGACTTTTTCCCAATGCGATGATATGGCTCTGAACACCATTAATATGGTTGAAGGCACGTCTTATTTCCGCATGGTTGAGCATCCCTCCTTTCCTACTCTTGAGAAAGCCGATGTTTGCGCTGTTGTATCGTGGCCCGCGCACCCAGAGCGCATAAACTGCGGGAGGGAAACGACGTACAACAAATTTTACCTTGATATGATGCGTTATGAAATCGAGCGTTGTCTGGAATCTCATACATTATCGAATGCGCCTGTAGCCAAAGTCCCGGAAAACATACGCGCAGCCAGCAAAGATGTTTGTGACCGTGTAGAATGTCGATGTGTACGAATGTTTTCAACTTCAAGCAATCCGCTCATTGAAGATGCTATTGAAAAAATAATCAAAGCCGCGCGGAAGGTGCAACAGCTTCAAGTGATGAGCCCAGAGCCTTAGAAAAGCGATTATTTTAAGACATTAATTAAAATGACCGGGTTCTCTCTTATTAAAGCCTTAACGTCGCAAAAACGTTTTGAAAACGCGGTTGCTGATAAGAAACCAGATTTGGCTTATTGGAAGATCGGTGCGCTTCATTGTAAAAATCTACCATCGTCACGCCGTAGACAACCGTTCGCGTCTTATTGTGCTGACTGTCTAACAAAGGAACCACAATCGCCGGAACGGGTCCCCTTGGGTGATGCGGCGCAACCTCGCTCACGACGAAGCGCGCATTTAAGTTCCTGAGCCTCAGTTATAAACGTAATTCCCATCGATGCTTCCTTAAGGTTAGTTTTCTATAAATTTTGCAACACCCTTATATCCAATAAATTAATGACAATTCAAGCACGCTTTACGGTTAACGCGCGTGCTGTTTTTTGTGCTCCTGAAAGTATTTTTCTTACTGTACATTTTCTTTGCATAGTTTCAAAAAAATTTAGAACAAATGCTCGAACGCACAGTTATTACCCTCGAAATCACTTCTGCTAAACAGATGGAAGCCGCGGGCAGACGCCTTGGAAAGGCAGTCTTAGACCCGAGTTTATATGATAAAGATGTATATCTCGCCTTATACGCGCCGCATAGATCCGGAAAAACAACGTTTTCTGACGGAATTGAAAAATCGCTGCCAAAACACCTTCGGCGCGAACCAGGCGGGCGATCTTTTACAGAGGATCATGGTTGTAAGAATTACCCTTGGCATCACGATCAAATATTCAAGCAAGAGGAAAATGCGCCTCCTGCCCCCAGAACGGGCGAAACAAAAATCCACGTCGCAGAGCACGACTTCTTTAAAAATGTTATCGATTATTGCCCAGGCGTAGTCATTCTTGTTTCCCATCCGGATTCGCCAACACGAACAGGAGGAATCAATAACAAATCTTATTTTGATCAAATGGAAACGTCTCTCCGGTTGTCGTTTCCACGCGATGCGCTTCCTGAGGCGGGAAAATTTCTTGCCGAACAGTTTTTGGTGGCAAGCGAGGATAAACCAGACGGTTCCGAAAAACGGATTGTGCGTATATTTTTGATGACCGAAGATCCCGACATCCGCGCAAAATTTTTAGAATTCGCAGAAACCTTTGAACCCAAACCTTCTTTGCCCCTAACCTTAAACGAGCGTTTAAGAAATATTGGCGCACATCCGTAGATGAGTTTTAAAAAAAACGCCCCGTTTTGCGGGGCGTTTTTTGCAATTCAGAGCGTTGAATTAAGCCGCTTTCTCTTCGGGCTTCTTCACCGCCGTCATCGTGATCTTGCCGCCGGCCTTTTCAACCGCCGCTGCCGCCGCTTTCGAAGCGCCCGCAATGGTCATATCCAGCTTGGCCTTAATATCGCCCTTGCCGATAAGGCGCACGCCGTCGCGCGCCTTGGAGGCCACGCCCGCAGCGATCAAAATTTCCGAGGTAATGGGCTTCTTGGCGTCGATGCGGCCTGCGTCAATCGCCTGCTGCAAGCGGACAACGCTGATCGCCGAATAATCTTTGGCAAAAATGTTCTTGAACCCGCGCTTCGGCAAGCGGCGCATCAGCGGCATTTGGCCGCCTTCAAAGCCCTTGATCGAAACGCCTGTGCGCGCCTTCTGGCCCTTCACGCCGCGTCCGCAAGTCTTGCCCTTGCCCGAACCGATGCCGCGCCCCACCGTAATGGGCTTCTTGCGCGCGCCGGGATTGTCACGAATATCGTTCAACTTCATTTTCTTAACCCTTCTTTTCCTCAACGGTCACCAAATGGCGAACGCTGTTAATCATGCCGCGAATGGCGGGCGTATCCGAAAGCTCGCTTGTGGCGCGAATGCGGCCCAAACCAAGGCCGATCAACGCCGCCAGCTTTTTCGACCCCTTGCCGTCCTTGCCGCCGATCTGCGTGACGATCAGCTTTGCTCCCGAAGGCGATTTCTTCGCTGCTTTTTGTGCCATGATGTCCTACCCTTTTATTCCTTTGCGGCGGCTTCTTCGGCCTGCTTCTTGCCCAAAATCTCGTTCACCTTCTTGCCGCGGCGCATAGCGACGGCGCGAGGGCTGGAGATTTGAGTCAAAGCGGCGATGGTCGCCTTGATCATGTTGTGCGGATTGCTGGAACCCACCGATTTCGCCACGATATCGTGAATGCCCAAAGCCTCAAACAACGCGCGCATCGGTCCGCCCGCGATGATACCGGTACCGGCAGGCGCCATGCGCAAAACAACCTTGCCCGCGCCATAGCGGCCGTAAATATCGTGATGCAGCGTGCGGCCTTCGCGAAGCGGAATGCGCTGCATCCCGCGCTTGGCCGCGTTGGTGGCCTTCGTAATCGCTTCGGGAACTTCGCGCGCCTTGCCGGTGCCATAGCCGACGCGGCCTTTGCCGTCGCCCACTACGACCATGGCGGCCATGTTGAAACGCTTGCCGCCCTTCACAACCTTGGCCACGCGGTTAATGCCGATCAATTTCTCGATCAGGTCGCCGCCTTCGTGGTCGCCTTTATCTTCGCTCTTTTTTGATCTTTCAGGCTTCGCCATAGTCTTTCCTTTTGCTTACCACTTAAAGTTAGAACGAAAGGCCGGCTGCACGCGCCGCCTCCGCCAATTCCTTGACGCGGCCGTGATAGATATATCCGCCGCGGTCGAAAACGACTTCCTTGATTCCGGCTTTCAGCGCGCGCTGAGCCACTAGTTCGCCCACAGCCTTGGCGGCAACCTTGTTCGCGCCGGTCTTAAGCTTTGCCTTCACATCCTTTTCAAGGCTTGAGGCGGCGACAAGCGTCTTACCCGCCTTGTCGTCGATGATCTGGACGGAGATATTCTTCTCCGAGCGGTTAACGGACAGGCGCAGACGGCCATGCGCGTTTTGCGCGATATTGTACCGGGTGCGCTTGGCGCGGCGCTTATGAAGTTCTTTGGCGTTTAACATAATTTATCCTTTAGCCTCTGCTTTCATTTAGCTATGGGTCGGGATCTTGGGGCTGGGGATTCTTTATGCCCTAGCACCTAAACCTAATCCCTAACCCCTATTTCTTCTTCCCTTCCTTACGGCGAATGCGTTCGCCGGCGTATTTAATCCCTTTGCCCTTGTAAGGCTCCGGCTTTTTCATGCCGCGAATTTCCGCCGCCACCTGCCCGACCTTCTGCTTGTCGATGCCGGAAATGGTCAGCTGCGTCGGCTTGTCGGCCTTGATCGTAACGCCTTCGGGCGGCGTGAAGCGGACTTCGTGGCTGAAGCCGATCTGGAGGACAAGTTCTTTGCCCTGCATGGCCGCCTTGAAACCGACACCTTCGATCTCCAGCACGGTCTTGAAGCCTTCGGCGACGCCCTTGACCATGTTGTTGATGTTGTTGCGGGTGGTTCCCCACAGCACGCGCGCGCGCGGCGTATCGTGCGCCATCGCGACCGCGACGCCGCCGTTTTCTACCTTGGCCGAGATTTCATGCGGCACGATAAGGCTTAAATTGCCCAGCTTGCCCTTCACGGCGACGGTCTGATTTTTCACTTCCGCCGTGACGCCTTGCGGCAGAGCGACGGGATATTTGCCAACGCGGGACATAAGACTACCTCAAACTTAGAATATGCGACATAGAATTTCGCCGCCCACATGCTGCGCCCTCGCCTCGTTATCAGAGAGCACGCCGCGAGGCGTCGAAAGAATGGAAATGCCAAGCCCGTTGAACACGCGGCCCAAGTCCTTGATGCCGGCGTAGACGCGGCGGCCTGGCGTAGACACGCGCTCGATCTTGCGGATCGCGGGCAAGCCTTCGTGGTACTTCAGCTCGATCTCAAGCTGCGCCTGCGTCGTGCCCTTTTGCACTTCGGAGAAACCGCGAATGTAACCTTCGCGCGCCAAAGTCTCGAGGACGTCCTTGCGATGCCTGCTGGACGGACATTGAACAACCGCCATCTTCGCCATCTGGCCATTCCGGATGCGGGTCAGCATATCGCCTAGTGTATCGGTAACAACTGCCATGTACTCTCCTCCCTTACCAGCTCGACTTGATCACGCCCGGAATCTGGCCAGCAGAGGCCAATTCGCGGAACTTGATGCGGCTGAGCTTGAATTTGCGATAATTGGCGCGCGGACGCCCCGTCAATTCACAGCGATTGCGCTGGCGGACTTTAGCGGCGTTGCGCGGCAGCTTGGCCAGCTTCATCACGGCCTCGAAGCGCTCCTCCATGGGCGTTTCTTTGTCGCCGATCTTGGCCTTAAGCGCGGCGCGTCGCTTGGCGTATTGCTTCTCCATACGCCGACGCTTGCCTTCCTTTTCAATCATGCATTTTTTTGCCATTTAATCTCCCTTTCCCTTAGCCTTGAAACGGCATACCGAAAGCGCGCAAAAGCTCGCGCCCTTCGTCGTCCGACTTGGCCGTGGTGCAAATGATAATGTCCATGCCCCGAATTTCGTCGATCTTGTCGTAATCGATTTCCGGGAAAACAATCTGTTCCTTCAGCCCCAGCGCATAGTTGCCGTTGCCGTCGAAGCTCTTGGCCGAAACGCCGCGGAAGTCGCGCACGCGCGGCAAGGCGATGGTGATAAGCCGGTCGAGAAATTCGTACATCTTCTCGCGCCGCAACGTTACCTTGCAACCGATGCCAAGCCCCCCGCGCAGCTTGAACGAGGCGATAGCCTTGCGCGCTTTTGTAATCACAGGCCTTTGCCCCGCGATCAGCGTCAATTCCTCTGCTGCGTTCTTAGTCTTTTTGCTGTCGCCCGTCGCCTCGCCTACGCCCATGTTGATGACGATTTTGTCGAGCCGCGGCACTTGAAGGCCGTTCTTATAGCTGAACTTCTTGGTCAGATCACCTTTGATCTGTTCCACGTATAGCTTTTGAAAGCGCGGAACGTATCTGTCTTTTTTCGCTGCTGTCATAGTGCTCCCCTTAAACCTCCTCGCCCGAGCGGCGCGCGATGCGCGTCTTGACGCCCTTGACGGTTTTGTAGCCCGCGCGCGTCGCCTTGTTCGACTTCGGATCGACCAGCGCGACGTTCGAGATATGAATTGCGGCTTCGCGGCGCACGATTCCGCCCTGCGGATTCGCTTGCGAAGGCTTCATGTGGCGCGCCACCATATTGACGCCCGAAACCTTGAGCCGATTTTCTTTCGGCATAACGGCGACGACTTCGCCCGTCTTGCCTTTGTCTTTGCCCGCCAAGACAATAACCTTGTCCTTGGCTTTAATTTTCAATTTCATTGCCATTACAGTACTTCCTCCGCCAGGGAGATAATTTTCATAAAGCCCAGATTGCGCAATTCGCGCGTCACCGGCCCAAAGATACGGGTGCCGATAGGCTCCTTATCCTTATTGATCAGCACGGCCGCGTTGCGGTCAAAGCGGATCAACGTGCCGTCGTTGCGATGCAAGGCGAAGCGCTGGCGAACGATCACAGCTTTGTGAATGTCGCCCTTCTTGACCTTGCCGCGCGGAATCGCCTCGCGGATCGACACGACGATGATATCGCCGATGCCCGCCGTCGTGCGGTGCGAACCGCCCGGAACCTTAATGCAGCAGACGGCCTTCGCGCCGCTGTTATCCGCAACATCAAGAACTGTTTCCATCTGAATCATGATGAGACCCTACCCTTACTTCGCTGCCTTTTTCTTGACGGGCTTTGCCGCCGCCGTTTCTTCCAAAAGAGTCCACCGCTTGCGCTTGCTGATGGGCGCGCATTCGATGATCGAAACGATATCGCCAACCTTGTGGGCGTTCTTTTCGTCGTGCGCCGCATACTTTTTAGACTTGCGGATGTACTTTTTATAAATGGGATGCATGACGCGGCGTTCGACCAAAACCGTGATGGTTTTGTCGCCCTTGTCACTAACAACCGTTCCCTGCAATACGCGACGTGGCATTTTCTTTTCCCCTTACTTCTTAACCTTGGCTGCGGCGGCGCGAACGCGCTCCGCCACAACGGTCGTAATCTTGGCGATTTCCTTGCGGACATGGCGGACTCGCGCCGTATTGGCAAGCTGAGCCGTCGCCTTTTGAAAGCGCAGGTTGAATTGCTCCTTGCGCAACTCGGAAAGGCGCGTTTCCAGCTCCTTGTCCGTCTTTGTCCGAATATCGGCGGTTTTAACAGTGTTCTTTTGCATATCCCTGCTCCCTTACGCCAACCGCTGAACGAATTTCGTCTTGATCGGCAGCTTTGCGGCGGCCAGCTCGAACGCCATGCGCGCCACGCCTTCCGAAACGCCGTCCATCTCGAACATGATGCGCCCGGGATGCACGCGGCAGGCCCAAAATTCGGGCGCGCCTTTGCCGGAACCCATGCGCACTTCGGCGGGCTTTTTCGAAACGGGAACGTCCGGGAATACAAGGATCCACAAGCGCCCCTGACGCTTCATCGCGCGGGTAATGGCGCGGCGAGCGGCTTCGATCTGGCGCGCGGTCACGCGCTCCGGCTCCAACGCCTTCAATCCGAAAGCGCCGTAGCTAAGGCGGAATCCGCCTTTGGCGGCGCCGTGAATCCGGCCTTTGTGCGCCTTGCGGTACTTGGTGTGCTTTGGTTGCATCATGGCTTTATACCTTACTCGATTTCCCTACTGTCTTTGCGGCTGGCCTTCCGTCTGGCGCTTGTCGTGAGCCAGAGGGTCGTGCTCCAGAATTTCGCCGCGAAAAATCCAAACCTTGACGCCGCAGGTTCCCATCGTCGTGAAAGCCGTGGCGGTGCCGTAATCCACGTCGGCGCGAAGAGTGTGCAAGGGCACGCGGCCTTCGCGGTACCATTCCATGCGCGCGATTTCCGCGCCGCCCAAACGGCCGCCGCAGTTGATGCGAATGCCGAGCGCGCCGGACCTTAAGGCCGACTGAACCGCCCGCTTCATGGCGCGGCGGAAGCCGATACGGCGTTCCAGCTGATCGGCGATGCTGGCGGCGACCAGCTTGGCGTCGACGTCGGGCTTGCGGATTTCGACGATGTTCAAATTCACTTCGGCGTTCGTCATTTTGCCGAGTTCCTTGCGCAGCTTTTCGATATCCGAGCCTTTCTTGCCGATAATCACGCCCGGGCGAGCCGAATGAATGGTGATCCGGGCGAGCTTGGCGGGACGCTCAATCACGATCTTGGCGACGCTGGCGGCCTTGCCGATTTGCTTAATCAGGTAGTCGCGGATGCGGAAATCCTCATGCAGCAGCTTGCTATAATTGCCGTGATTGGCGAACCAGCGGCTGTCCCATGTGCGGTTGATGCCGAGGCGCATGCCGATTGGATTGACTTTTTGACCCATATTAGGCTCCTACCTTTGCTTTTGCTTTGGCGGCTTTGGCCGTCTTGGCCTTGGCCGGCACTTTCACGTGGGCATCGGCCTTCGTTTCCTGCTTTTTCGAGAAGCTGCGCACGCGCTTGGCGGACAACGTCGTATCGTGTTCACGTTCTTTGACGACAATCGTCAGGTTGCTGAAGGGCTTTTCAATGCCCGCGCTTTTGCCACGACCGCGCGCATGGAAACGCTTCATGACGAAGGCGCGCCCCACCCAGGCTTCGGCGACATAGAGTTTATCGACGTCGAGCTTATGGTTGTTCTCGGCATTAGCGACTGCCGCCTGCAAAACCTTCTTCACGTCGTTCGCGATGCGGCGCTTTTCGAATGTCAATTGCGTCAAGGCCTGCGCCGCGCTTTTGCCGCGGATGCTGGCCGCAACAAGGTTGAGCTTGCGCGCACTGGTGCGCAAGGACTTAGCCTTCGCCAGAGCGCCGCCTTCTTGGCGCAGAGTTTGTTTTAAATAAGCCATAATTTACTCCCTTAACCCGCCTTATCGACTTTCTTTTCCGCTGCGCTATGCGCCTTAAAGGTGCGCGTCGGAGCAAATTCGCCGAATTTGTGGCCGATCATGTTTTCGGTGACCGAAACGGGCAAAAACTTGTTGCCGTTATAGACCCCGAAAGTCAGGCCAACGAATTGCGGCAGAATCGTCGAGCGGCGAGACCATATCTTGATAATCTCGTTCCTCCCCGACGCGCGCGCCTTATCCGCTTTCTTAAGCAGATACCCATCGACGAACGGGCCTTTCCATACTGAACGTGCCATCCTGTTACCTTCCTCTAAAACGTCACGCCGGGCTCCCACCCGGGCTGTGTCTCGTTATGTCTCAACCTATACAAAACCACATCCCTTTGCGTCGCATCGGGTCCCGGAAGACGGCAATGCTCGAACCGCTCCGGATTTTCCTCCATCACCAACCTTACCTGATCGGGGGAAAGACCTGTCGTATCGCAGATATCCTTTAAAGTCTCCCCCTGCTCTTCTGAAGGCTTCTTCGATATCATCGTCCTGCGCTTCTCTTTCTCTTTCCTTCCGTCCTCTGTCCATCGACTCATAAATAAGTTGGAAAAGATCAAGTGACATGGCTGCCTCCTTTATTAGGCCGCCTGACTATCCTTTCGCTTGTTGGCGCGACGGATAATCATATGGTCGGTCCGCTTGTTGTTGCGCGTTTTACGTCCCTTCGTTCCCTTGCCCCAAGGCGTGACGGGGTGACGGCCGCCCGAAGACTTGCCTTCGCCGCCGCCATGAGGATGGTCGACCGGGTTCATGACAACGCCGCGAACGGAAGGACGAATGCCTTTCCACCGGCTGCGCCCGGCTTTGCCGAGCTTGACGTTCGTATGATCGGCGTTTGAAACCGCGCCGACCGTCGCCATGCAGTCTTGCGGAACCACGCGAACTTCCCCGGAGCTGAGCTTGATCTGCACAACGCCGGTATCGCGGCCAACAATCTGTACATAAGATCCAGCACTGCGCGCCAGCTGCCCGCCTTTGCCGGGTTTCATTTCGACATTGTGGACAAGCGTGCCGACAGGGATGTTTTTTAAGTACATCGCGTTGCCTGGCTTAATATCGGCCTTATCGCCGGAAATGACAACATCGCCCTTCTTGATGCGCTGCGGCGCGAGTATGTAGGACTGCGCCCCGTCCTTATAGGTAACAAGCGCGATGAAAGCGGTGCGGCTGGGGTCATATTCCAACCTTTCCACCGTGGCCGCGACGCCGAATTTGCGGCGCTTGAAATCGACAAGGCGATAGCGGCGCGCATGCCCGCCGCCGATATGGCGGGTGGTAATGCGACCTTTATTATTGCGTCCACCCGTTTTCTTCAACCCTTCCGTCAGGGACTTCACGGGCTTTCCCTTCCAAAGCTCGGAACGGTCGACCTGAATGACCTGACGAAGGCCGGGGGTCACGGGACTGTAAGTCTTTAATGCCATAATAAACCTCTACCTTTACGCGCCTGTCTGCATGTCGATGCTGTTGCCTTCGGCCAGCGTGACGATGGCGATTTTCACGTCGCTGCGGAAGCCCTTTCGCCCCTTGAAGCGCTTGGTCTTACCGAGGCGATTGTGCGTGTTGACGCCGGAAACCTTGACGTTGAACAAGGCTTCGATGGCCGAGCGGATCGCCGGCTTCGTCGCGTCGCGAGCCACGCGGAACGTATACTGGCGGTTCGCCGTGATATTCGTCGCCTTTTCCGTGATGACAGGCGACAAAATAACGCCGTAGTCTTTTTCAGTCGCGCCCATTACGCACCAACCTTCCGGCTCGAGGCGTCCGCCGCCAGCCTTTGCTGCAATTGCTCTACCGCGTTCTTCGTCAGAACCAAAACCTCGCGGCGCAAAATGTCGTATACGTTCGCGCCCTGCTCCGGCAGAACGTCGATATGCGGGATGTTGCGCGCGGCCTTGGAGAAATTCGGGTCCAGATTGGCGCCGTCGATAATCAGCGCCGATGTAAGGCCGAGCTTCGTAAATTTCTTGGCCAAGTCCTTCGTTTTATGGCTGTCGAGCTTGGCAACGTCCAAAACGATCAGCTTGCCGTCCTGTTGCTTTGTGGCCAAGGCCATGCGCAAAGCGAGCTGGCGCACCTTCTTGGGCAAATCGTGCGCGTGATCGCGGACGACCGGCCCGAAAATAACCGCGCCCTTGCGGAACTGCGGCGAGCGCAGGCTGCCTTGGCGCGCACGGCCTGTTCCCTTCTGGGACCACGGCTTTTTCGACGTGCCGGCGATATCGCCGATCTGCTTGGCTTTGTGCGTGCCTGCGCGGCGCTTGGCAAGTTGCCAATTCACCGTGCGCGCAAGAATGTCGCGACGCGGCTTGACGCCGAAAACATCGTCAAGAAGGTCGATGGTGCCGACGTCCTTGTTTTCCAAATTTTTGACTGTCGTCTTCATAATCGTTTCCACCCTTTACGCCGCAGCGCCTGCATTGTTGTCGGCTTTCGCCTTCAGTCCGGCCGGAAGCGGCGCTTCTTTGGGACGCGCGCGCTTAACCGCGTCGCGAACGCAAACATAAGAGCCTTCAGGACCGGGAACCGCGCCCCTGACCATGACGACATTCAGTTCCGGATCGACTGAAACGACCTTAAGATTCAGAGTCGTAACCGTCACATGCCCCATGTGGCCCGCCATCTTCTTGCCTTTGAACGTACGGCCGGGATCCTGCCTTTGGCCTGTCGAACCCGGGCTGCGATGCGAGACCGAAACGCCGTGCGTAGCGCGAAGCCCCGCGAACTTATAGCGCTTCATGACGCCCGCATAGCCTTTGCCGATGCTGACCGAGGTAACGTCCACATATTGGCCGGGCACGAAATGCGCAGCCGATAATTCGGAGCCTATTTCGAGCAGCGCGTCTTCGCTGACGCGGAATTCGACCAATTTCTTCTTCGGCTCCACCTTTGCAGCGGCGAAAGTGCCGCGCGACGCCTTGGAGACGTTCTTGACCTTGGCTTTGCCGTAGCCGAGCTGCACGGCGGTATACCCGTTCTTTTCCTTGGTGCGGACGCCAGTGACCTGCAAGCCCTCGAGCCGCAGAACCGTGACGGGGATATGCTCGCCCTTGTCGTTGAAGACGCGCGTCATGCCGATTTTCGTCGTCAAAAGGCCTGTGCGCTGAGATTTCTTTACCTGTGCCATAATGCCCTCTTACACCCTGATCTCGACATCGACGCCTGCGGCAAGGTCGATCTTCGACAACGCGTCAATCGTTTGCGGCGTCGGCTCGACGATATCCAGCAAGCGGCGATGCGTGCGGATTTCGAATTGCTCGCGCGACTTCTTGTCGACGTGAGGCCCGCGGTTGACGGTGAAACGCTCGAACCACGTCGGCAGCGGAATGGGGCCACGCACCTGCGCGCCCGTGCGCTTGGCCGTGCTGATGATCTCGCTCACAGACTGATCAAGCGTGCGATGATCAAACGCTTTCAAGCGAATGCGTATCGTTTGCGTTTCCATACTCTCTCTCCAACTTTCAATCTGTTTTTCCCGTCAGGGAAAACCCTATAACTCAGGAACCTTCACTCCGTAACTGCTCAACACGTCCTTTACATATGTCGGTTGGGTCGTAACGACGATAACTCTCATCGGATCGACCGGAATAACATTGATATTCTTTTCCCTGTACTCTTCGCATCTTCTAAGAAGCACCTTTTGCCCGTGAAACTGTTCCATGAGGCAAGCGACTGCTTCCTTATAACTTAGACCGTTCCTTACAATGGATCGGGAAACGCCATCTACGTGCGGCAACACAAGAGCGTTAGCCTCATCCCCGTAAAAAGCATGTATTATTGCCTTCGTATCCTCTCCCGTACCACCCATCGTTGTCCTTGCGAACAACCTCTTGAAATGAGCCTCCTCAACATGAGCCTCGCCGCCATTCGTTAGATATATAATCGCCATGCTATATCTCTCTTAAAAAAAATTTCTTCTTTAAATAAGGGGGAGAGGAAGCAACCTCCCTCTCCCATCATCACTCTTACTCGATAATTGACGCCACGACTCCGGCGCCGACGGTGCGTCCGCCTTCGCGAATGGCGAAGCGCAGGCCTTGATCCATGGCGATTGGCGCGATCAAGTGAATTTCGCACGTGATCTTGTCGCCAGGCATGACCATTTCCGTACCCGCAGGCAGATGAACCTCGCCCGTAACGTCCGTCGTGCGGAAGTAAAACTGCGGGCGATAATTCGTGAAGAACGGCGTATGACGGCCGCCTTCATCCTTGGTCAGGATGTAGCATTCGGCCTTGAACTTGGTGTGCGGCGTGATGCTGCCGGGCTTGGCCAAAACTTGGCCGCGCTCGACTTCTTCGCGCTTGGTGCCGCGCAGCAACGCGCCGATATTGTCGCCTGCTTCGCCCTGATCCAGCAGCTTGCGGAACATTTCCACGCCGGTCACGACCGTCTTGGTCGTCGGGCGAATGCCGACAATTTCGATTTCTTCGCCGACCTTGATAATGCCCTGCTCGACGCGGCCTGTGACGACCGTGCCGCGGCCGGAGATCGAAAACACGTCTTCGACCGGCATCAAAAAGGGCTTGTCCGTCGCGCGCTTCGGCTGAGGGATATAAGCATCGACCGCTTCCATCAGCTTCAAAATCGACTGCTCGCCCATTTCGGGGTTCTTATCCTCAAGAGCGCACAAAGCGGAACCGCGGATGATCGGAATCTTGTCGCCCGGGAATTCGTACTTGGTGAGCAAGTCGCGGATTTCCATTTCGACCAACTCGGCCAGTTCGGGATCGGCCATGTCCATCTTGTTCATGTAGACAACAATGGCCGGGACGCCGACTTGGCGGGCAAGCAAAATGTGCTCGCGGGTTTGAGGCATCGGACCGTCGGCGGCCGAAACGACCAGGATCGCTCCGTCCATCTGAGCCGCGCCCGTGATCATGTTCTTGACGTAGTCGGCGTGTCCCGGGCAGTCCACGTGCGCATAGTGGCGGTTCGCCGTGCGGTATTCGACGTGCGCCGTCGAAATCGTAATGCCGCGCGTGCGTTCTTCGGGCGCCTTGTCGATCTGGTCGTATGCGGTGAAACTCGCGCCGCCACTCTTCGCCAACACCTTCGTGATGGCGGCCGTCAACGTGGTCTTGCCATGGTCGACGTGCCCAATCGTGCCGATATTGCAGTGAGGCAGACTGCGATCAAATTTTTCTTTAGCCATTTTTCTCTCCGTTTTTCTCTAGATGTTGCGGTGACTAAGTGAACTCTTCCTTATTCTCTTATTGGTTTATCCGGCCATCTTCGCCTTGACTTCGGCGGCAATGGCGGCGGGAACCTGCTCGTAATGATCAAACTCCATCGTGTACATGGCGCGTCCTTGCGTCATCGTGCGCAGCTTGTTGACATAGCCGAACATGTTGGCCAGAGGCACTTGCGCGTCGATGGTGCGGGCGTTGCCGCGTTGATCCATGCCGTTGATCTGTCCGCGGCGGCTGTTCAGGTCGCCGATCACGTCGCCCATGTAGTCTTCCGGAGTCACGACCTCGACCTTCATAATCGGTTCGAGCAGCACAGGTCCAGCCTTCGGCATGCCTTCGCGGAAGGCAGCGCGGGAGGCAATTTCAAACGCCAGCGAGGACGAGTCCACGTCGTGATATGCGCCGTCAACCAAAGTCGCTTTGAAATCGATGGTGGGAAATCCCGCCATGACGCCTGTTTCCTTGGCGGCTTCAAGGCCTTTTTCTACGCCAGGGATGTATTCTTTCGGAACCGAGCCGCCGACGATCTTGGATTCGAAGGAGTAGCCGGTGCCCGGCGCGACGGGCTCAAAATCGATAATGACGCGGGCGAATTGACCCGAACCGCCGGATTGCTTCTTGTGCGTATAGTCGATGGTGTACTTGCGCGTGATTGTTTCGCGGTAAGCCACCTGCGGCGCGCCCACGTTCACGTCGACGTGATAGGTGCGCTGAAGAATGTCCACCTTGATCTCAAGATGCAATTCGCCCATGCCCTTGATCGTCGTTTGTCCCGTTTCGGGGTTCGACGCGAGACGGAACGATGGGTCTTCCTGCACAAGGCGCAGAAGCGCGGTCGTCATTTTGTCCTGATCGCCCTTGCTCTTCGGCTCGATGGCCATTTCGATGACGGGATCCGGGAATTCCATGCGCTCAAGGACAATCGGCTTGGCCGAATCGCACAACGTGTCGCCGGTGGTCGTGTCTTTCAAAGCCGCCAGTGCGACGATATCGCCCGCATAGGCTTCCTTGATTTCTTCGCGCGTGTTGGCGTGCATCAAAAGCATGCGGCCGATGCGTTCGCGTTCGCCCTTCACCGTGTTCATAACATAGGAGCCGGATTCCAGCTTGCCCGAATAGATGCGGGTGAACGTGAGCGAGCCGACGAAAGGATCGGTCATGATTTTAAACGCAAGCGCAGAGAGCGGCGCGTCGTCCGCAGGAGGCCGCTCGTCATGTTCGTCTTTGCTGCCTACCTTGAAGCCTTTGACCGCGCCGATATCAAGCGGCGATGGCAGGTAGGCGACGGTGGCGTCCAAAAGCGGCTGCACGCCCTTGTTCTTGAAGGCCGAGCCGCAAAGGACCGGCACGAATTTCATTTGAATCGTGCCCTTGCGGATGCACGCGTCCAAAACTTCCGGCGAAGGCTCGTTGCCCTCCAAATAGGCTTCCATCGCCGCATCGTCCATTTCGACGGCCAGCTCGATCATCTTCTGGCGGTATTCAAGAGCCTGCGCCTTCATATTCTCGGGAATTTCCTCGTCATGGAATTCCGCGCCCAAGGCTTCGTTTTCCCAAATGACGGCCTTCATGCGGCGCAAGTCGATAAGTCCTTTAAAATCCGCTTCGCTGCCAATTGGCATCTGAAGAACGAGCACGTTCGCGCCCAAGCGGTCGCGCACCATGTCGACGCAACGGAAAAAGTTCGCGCCCGTGCGGTCCAGCTTGTTCACGAAAACCATGCGGGGAACGTGATATTTGTCGCCTTGGCGCCACACGGTTTCGGTCTGCGGCTCGACGCCCGAAACGGCGTCTAAAACGCAAATCGCGCCGTCAAGAACGCGTAAGGAGCGTTCGACTTCGATGGTGAAGTCCACGTGCCCGGGCGTGTCGATGATATTGATGCGATGGCTGTTCCAAAAGCAGGTCGTGGCGGCCGAAGTGATGGTGATGCCGCGTTCTTGTTCCTGCTCCATCCAATCCATCGTCGCGGTGCCTTCGTGCACTTCGCCGATCTTATAGGACTTGCCGGTATAATAAAGAATGCGCTCGGTCGTCGTCGTCTTGCCCGCGTCGATGTGGGCCATGATGCCGATATTGCGATACTTCTCGATGGGAGTTTGGCGAGCCATAGAAACTGATCCTTACCAGCGGAAATGGGAAAAGGCACGATTGGCCTCGGCCATGCGATGCGTATCTTCGCGCTTTTTGACGGACGCGCCGTTTTGATTCGCCGCCGCTTGAAGCTCGGCCGCCAGACGGTCTTCCATCGTATGTTCGCCGCGCGCGCGCGCCGCCGCGATAATCCAGCGCATCGCCAAGGCTTCGCCGCGTTCCTTGCGCACTTCGACGGGCACCTGATAGGTCGCGCCACCGACGCGGCGGGAACGGACCTCCAAATGGGGACGAACATTTTCGATGGCGTTCTTGAAAATCTCTAGAGCGTTGCCGCCCTTGGAGACGCGTTCGATCTTCGACAAAACGCCGTACAGGATGCGTTCGGCAACGGACTTCTTGCCCTCGTACATCAGGACGTTCTGAAACTTGGTAATAATGATCTCCCCGAACTTCGGATCGGGAAGGACTTGACGCTTTTCTGCGCGACGACGACGAGCCATAGTTTATCTCCTTATTTAGGCCGCTTGGCGCCGTAGAGCGAACGGCGCTTCTTGCGGTCCTTCACGCCTTGCGTATCGAGCGTGCCGCGAATGATGTGATAGCGCACACCGGGCAAATCCTTGACGCGTCCGCCGCGGATCATGACGACGCTGTGTTCTTGAAGATTGTGGCCTTCGCCCGGAATGTAAGAGATGACTTCGTGACCGTTCGTCAGACGAACGCGCGCGACCTTACGCAGGGCCGAGTTCGGCTTTTTCGGCGTCGTCGTATAAACGCGCGTGCAAACGCCGCGCTTTTGCGGGCATTTCTGCAGCGCGGGAACCTTGTCGCGCGACACGTCAGGCTTGCGCGGGTTTCTGATCAACTGGCCAATCGTAGGCATCAAATCCTCACAAAAAACAATGCACAAAACCTACATCGGGGCGCTGGACTCTTGCGCTCCGCGTAGGAGACCTTTTAACACCGGATAACACCGCTAGACCGCGCAACCGGCCAGCCGTTTCGTCACCACAGGCTATTTAGCACTTTTGCAACAATCGAAACCTCGTCTGGACCTAACTGTTTCGCCCTAAAGCGAGGAGCCGATCCACCACCGATTCCGAAAAGGCGAGCGGTTTTTATGCTTTTTCCTCTATTCCGTCAAGGAGATAATGCAAGATACAACATTCGCGATTCAGGATTTTGGGGAAATGCCCCCGTTTTAAGCTACTAAAGCTCCAGAAGCCTGTTATACGAGCAAGAAATCCCTATATATATAATGCCTTTTACCCTAACCCCCAAATCCCGAATGCCGAATCCTCAATCCCTTACTTTAATCGACGGTTCCGGCTTTATTTTCAGGGCTTTTCATGCCCTTCCGCCGATGACGCGCCCCGACGGAACCCCCATAAACGCCGTTTACGGCTTCTGCACTATGCTTAACAAGCTGCTGGGAGGCTCGAAACACGTCCGTGTCGCTGTCGTTTTCGACGCGGCTCGAAAAACCTTTCGGAACGACTTATACGCCGATTACAAAGCCCATCGCCCCCCGCCTCCGCCAGAATTGGTGCCCCAATTTCCCCTGATTCGCGAGGCGGCGCGCGCTTATGGCCTGCCGTGCGTCGAAGCCCTTAATTACGAAGCGGACGATTTGATCGCCGCTTATGCCAAGGCTTCGGTCGCGAATGGCATGAACGTGCGAATCGTCTCGTCCGACAAGGATTTAATGCAATTGATCCGCCCGGGAGTGGAAATGTTTGACCCGTTGAAATCGACGCCCATCGGCGCGGACGAGGTGATGAAAAAATTCTGCGTCTCGCCCGACAAGGTGATCGATGTTCAAGCGTTGATCGGCGACAGCACAGATAATGTGCCGGGCGTTCCAGGCATTGGCGTGAAAACGGCGGCTGAATTGATCAACGCTTACGGATGTTTGGAAAACCTACTGCTTGAAGCGCCGAATATCAAGCAGCCCAAGCGCCGCGAGGCTTTGATTCAACATGCCGAAATTGCGCGTCTTTCCAAAAAACTGGTGACTCTTGATGAAAACGTGCCGCTGCCGGAGCCGCTTGAGAAACTTGTTTGGGAACAGGATCATCACTCAAGCTGGATCGCTTTTTTACAAGCGCAGAATTTTAAGTCTCTGGTTGCGAGGATGCAGAAGGATTCGGGATTCGGGATTCGGGATTCAGGGAAACCAAAGACGGAAACGAAGGAACTACCGACTCCTGCTCCTCATCTCGCCTTATCTCCCTCCGAATCCCGAATTTCGATTGCCGAATCCTTCTCGTATGAACTCATCCAAACAGAAGAGCGTTTGCAGTGGTGGGTGGAGGCTGCTTTGGCAAAAGGCGTTGTCGCCGTCGATACAGAAACGAATTCCCTCACGGCTTGCATCGCCAACCTTGTGGGCGTGTCGCTGGCGATTGATCACGGAAAGGCTTGCTACATTCCGCTTGCGCATGTTGACCCCGAAGCGGCTCCCGAGGACGGCGGCTTTGCCTTTAAAGAGGAAAAAAAGATGCCGCAAATAGCCCGGGAAAAGGCCGTGGAAATTCTGCGCCCCTTGCTTGAAAATCCGGCTGTTTTAAAGATCGCGCATAACCTTAAGTATGACCTGCAAGTCCTTGGCCAGCATGGATTAAATGTCGAGCCTTATGACGACACGATGTTGCTTTCCTACGCGCTTAGCGCGGGCGCGCACGGGCATGGATTGGACGAATTGGCCTTGCTTCATTTTCAGAACAAAATGATCTCGTTCAGCGATGTGGCGGGAACGGGAAAAAAGCAGATAACGTTCGACCGCGTGCCTTTGGATAAGGCTTCGGATTATGCCGCCGAGGATGCGGATTTTACGCTCAGGCTTTGGCAGCTTTTGAAACCGCAAATCGCGCAGCAGCATGTGGCGCGCGTTTACGAGCGCATCGAAAGGCCGCTAGTTCCCGTTGTCGCCGCCATGGAAAGAACGGGCGTGCGCATCGATCCCGCCATTTTGCGCGAACAAAGCAACGGCTTTGCCGCGCGTATGCAGAAACTGGAAGCCGAAATTCACAAACTGGCGGGGCATCCCTTCAACGTCGGCTCGCCGCAGCAGCTCGGCAACGTGCTTTTTGCCGAGATGGGCTTGCCGGGAGGCGTGAAAGGAAAGAACGGCGCATATTCGACAGCCTCTGACGTTCTGGAGCCTTTAGCCGAGGCGGGGCATAAGATCGTGGCCAAATTATTGGACTGGCGCAGCGTCGCGAAATTGAAGTCCACCTATACCGACGCCCTGCCCCAGCAGATTTGCGATGAGACCGGGCGCGTGCACACGTCGTTCTCGCTGGTCGGCGCGGCGACGGGGCGCCTGTCCTCCACCGACCCCAATTTGCAGAACATTCCCATTCGCACCGAGGACGGTCGCGCCATTCGCCGCGCGTTCATTGCGGCGGATGGATATACGCTGCTTTCGGTCGATTATTCGCAGATCGAGTTGCGCGTGGCGGCGGCGATTGCGGATGTGAAAGAACTGGCCAAGGCTTTTCAGGAGGGCGTCGACATTCACGCGCTCACGGCCTCGCAATGCTTCGGCATTCCCTTGAACGAGATGACGCCCGACAAGCGCCGCGCCGCCAAGGCCATTAATTTCGGCATTATCTATGGCATCAGCGGTTTCGGTCTTTCGAAGCAGATCGGAATCGCGCCGTCTGAAGCGAATGCCTTTATCCGCCAATACCTCGACCGCTTTCATGAATTGCGCGACTGGATGGAGGCGACAAAGGAATTCGCGCGGGCCAACGGCTATGTAGAAACGCTGTTTGGGCGGCGCATTCATGTGCCCGGGATAAGCGAGCGCATCGCCGCGCGGCGCGGCTTTGCGGAACGGCAGGCCATCAACGCCCCCATTCAGGGCACGGCAGCCGACATCATGAAGCGCGCGATGATAATGGTCGGCCCCGCGCTGAAGGAAGCAAATTTAGGCGCGCGTTTATTGATTCAAGTCCACGACGAGTTAGTGTTCGAGGTTCCGAAGGCGGAGATGGAAGCGACGACGACGCTTGTGAAAAAGATCATGGAAAACGCCCCCGCCCCCGCCGTTCAGCTTAGCGTCCCCCTCGTCGCCGAAGCAGGCCATGCCGATAACTGGGCAGAGGCGCATTAACAGGAGGCAGATAGCAGAGATCAGGGATAGTCAGTCTGGATCCCCGAGCCTCGCCAACGCTATGCATTGGCTCGCTCGCGGATGACACCTGTTATGATGGCTGATGCGGCTCAGAAGTATAGATGCTTCGGATTACTGATTACTGTTCTGATGCCTGTCGCCTGACTTCTGCTTTCTGTCCTATTTCACGTCCCTAAACACTTCGATATCCGTGGCACGGCGGCGGGGAGTCGTATGCGAAGCCTTGAAATACTGTTCGAGATTCTGCAGCCGCCGTTTTTCTTCGTCCGTAAAACGCCCGTGCGCCTGAACCGAAGCGTTGATGGCCGAAAGGGATTCCTGAGCCGCAGCTTCCGTTGTGTTGTCCAAAAGTTTGGATATGGCCTCGATGGCGTTCTTTTCGTCGAGCACGAGAATTTCGTACTGCTTTCGGATAAGGCCTTTCAGCTCCTTCATCGATAACTTCGGCAAAGCGGCGCTGGACTGGCACAATTGCTTCAGCATGTTGAACTCGCGCTCGTCGATGCCGCCCTTGCCGCCGCCCAACACAACGTACAGCATGCCGCGAACCAGAGCTTCGGGCAGGCCTCCAACGGCGGCGCGATCGAGGATTTTCTGGATGCGCTTCTCGATCCCGCGCTCGCGGTCCAAATCGCGTATGGCCGTGCACCGGGGCGCGCGGTCTATTATGCGCAGTCCCAATGCGGATTGCAGCCACTTCGAGCCGTATATGCCGAAGAAGGTTTTTTCCTCCATATAATCGCGCATGTCGCGGTAAGCATTCAGCATCGTTCCAATGTTATTCGACGCCAATTCCTGCCACTGCCAGAACATATTTGTCGGCGATACAGGATGCCTGTCCGCCTTCACATAATCGGCCAAGCGGCCGATCTCCTTTAAAAACGGATTTTGGTCTGAAAACATATTGAAACGAACCCGAATGGGATGTAGCGCGCGCAAGAGATCCGCCGATTGCTTCGTCGTCGTCAAACGTACGAAAGGCGACATATAGGACTCGTAAATCCCCCTGAGATTCTCGGAAACGCGTTTCGCGACCAGAAAGCAGCGTTCGTCTTTCTCGGTGTTGCATCCGATGGCGCGGATATCGTCGAGCGTCCGCTTTTCAAACCTTAGCACATAGTTGCCCGAAGCCAGATCGGGGTGATCCGTCCCAGTCGTTTTGTCGATAAATACGGCTTCGTAAAGGCCGGGCGGCAGGGATTCGATAAGATCGATGTTCGCGATGAACTTGGCGTGCTCTTTTGTGGCGACCGAGCCGGAAACGAAAATGCCCAAATGCCCAATTTTCTGGTGCATCGAGTAAATGATCGTCTGACCCGCCGCAACGATTTCCTCGTTCGAGCGGTAAAGATCGAGAATCCAGTCGAGCGCCTGAGGCGGCGGAGTAATGTTGTCGCCTTGCGAGCAAAAAACGATGATCGGCGACTTTATATTGCGCAGATCGACCCGAAGCCCTTCCGAGGTGCGCACGTCCGCCTTGCTAAAGCGATTGCCGACGAAAAGGGAATCCACAATAAACTGGATCTCCTTGCGATCCAAAAAAATGGGGCTTCCCCACCATTTCTCAAAGCCGAGGAAACGCTCGGCCTCCGTGTCCACTTTGGCATAGAGATTATGGGCTTTTTTCCAATAGGTGTTGGCGGGATCCAACTTTTCGAAATTCGCCACCAACGCCGCGCCGTCGAAGCAGCCGTTGCCAAGATCGCTGAGGAACGCCGTCGCCCATGAACCGCCGACAAGCCCGCCGGAATAGCGCATGGGGTTTTTACCATGCGTCCCCGCCCAATACGAAAGCGGCGCGCCCGCAAGAATCAAAACGCCGATCAGCTCAGGATAAACGGCGCCAAGCATCGCGATCTGCCATCCCGCCTGACAATTGCCGATAAGGCAGGGCTTTGGCGCGTCGGGATGAAGCTCCATAACCTGAGAGACGAAAATCGACTCCGCCTCCGTCACATGTTCGACCGTTTGGCCCGGCACAGGCATGGGGCGAAAGCCGACGAAATAGCACGGGTGCCCTTCCCTTAGCGCGTCGCCCACTTCGCTGTCTTTCTTCATGCCACCGATTCCCGGGCCATGGCCGCCGCGGGGATCGAAAACAATGAAGGGGCGTTTTTTGGGGTCAGCAACCACCCCTTCCGGCGGAATGATGCGCAACAGATAATAGTTGACAGGATGCGCGAATTTTCGCCCATCGAGAACCAGCTCATACTCGAAATTCAAAACGGTCGGATTGTCATCGTGTTCGTGCTGGATATGCCAGTTGCTGCGACGCCTGAGCACATCGAAAAACAGGATCTTCCTTTGAACCGCGTCGGTCCAATAATCGTACCATTGGCTGTAAAGCAAAAAAGGGCTGGCGAGCATGCTGAGCCACGACGCAGGATCGGTCGCTTGCATTGGAACGGGTTTGTTTTCCTCATTCCCGCCGAGATCTTCTGACATGGCATAGCCTCTTTACACAAAGATAAACAACCACAAAACCAGCTGAATACAGCAAGATATTATGGTTAACGGTTATTAAAGAACCAGTTAAGAAATCTTGCAAGCATATTCCGATATCAAAGGAAAAACAGAGAGAAAGTGACCTTTCCTTACGACACCATGCTTTCCTGCCTTACGACACCATGCTTTCCTGCAAAGCCCAGTTCAAAGGCACATCGATAATGATTTTCGTATAGACCCCGCACTCGCTTTCCACATCCACGCGGCCACCAAGCTTCTCGGCTTCGGCTTTCAGTGCGCTAAGCCCTACGCCGCGCCCTGCCAGTTCGTTCGCGTGATCCTGAGTTGTGAAGTTATCCTTGAAAATCCACAGCATGACGTCGTGATCAGCCATTTTCTCGGCTTGTTCCTGCGATGTTTGCGCGGCGATTTTTGTTCTCAATACAGGAATATTAAGTCCGCAGCCGTCGTCCTCGAAGCTCATGCGCATCCATTCCCGGGCATCGACCTTGTATTTGTTCGTATCGATGATGACGGTTAGCTGGGAATCCTTGCCTTTTTCGACGCGCGTCTCGAGCGGTTCTATGGCGTGGCTGACGATATTGCGCGCAATATGCGGCATGGTGGCAAAAAGCTCCTGATAGTTTTCGACAAGAAGGGGGAAATTTTCTCCCGAAAAATAGCACGGGCCGATTTCCTTGCCGAAACGATCCGCCAATTCGTGCAGTCCGATATCGAAAGGCGACAACGCCTGCCGGACGGGCTCGCCCATCAGCGTTTCTACGAAATCGCGGTACAACGCCGCGCTGCCTGTTTTTCTGATGCGGTCCGATACCGACGCAAGCGTTTTTAAGGGCAAAACGCGCGTAATTCCATGTTGGTCGAAGTCCCTGCCCAAAAGATCGTAGGCCTGCTTGTGCGCTTTGGTCAGCGCGGCTTGAAGTTTAGGCACTTCGATTTTAATTTCCTGCTTCGCTTCGTCAATCGTCGCGATCATCGACAGGCGGTGCTCCATGGCATGAAGGACGTCCACCACATCCTGAAGATGGAAAATGGAGGCGTTGCCTTTGAACGTGTGGATGTCGCGCCGCACCATTTCAAGGCTTTCGACGATTTCGGTCTCCGAGAAAAAGCCGGTAATGCTACGGTAGAATTGCGTGAAGAGGTTCCTGTTGGAGGAAATGCGCAAAACGCTGAGCGCTTCGTTTTCGCGGTTGCGAAGCTGCTTGATCGCCTCCTCCTCCGCGGTGTGGTCCGTGGCCACGCACAAAATAAGGCGCACGTTGTTTTCGTTGTCCAAAATGGCGTGGTAAGCAAGCGAAATTTTCGTCCCGTCGCTTTTAACGAAGGTGGACGGAAACAAGGCCAAAAGATCGGCCGCGTCCGACGCCAGATTGGCGTTGGAAAAAATCAGTTTTAACAGCCGCAGGAAAGTTTCCCCCTCCTCCGCGCTTAGCCTAAGAAGCTCCGTGACGGGAAGGTCGCTAGGATCGGCCTCGAACAGGCTTCGGCACGCCTGGGACGAATAATCCGAGCATGTGCCGTCCGCGCCGAACATGAACAGCCCCTGCTCCAGCGCGTTGAGCATCGTGTTCATTGAGACGTTAAGGGAGGCAAGGCTGGTGTTGGCCGCCGTTAACGCGGCGGCGTTTTCCTCCAGCTTGAAATACGCCGCTTCGGTGTCGCTCACCGCGCGCTCTAAATGACCGCGCATAAGCTGCTGCGTTTCCTGTAACTCGCCGATGGCGCGAAGCAGCTCGCCGATCTCGTCGTGGGTCGTGACGTTCAAATCGTTCTGGAAATAGCCGAAGCGGATGTTGTTGGTGACGGCAATGGCGTTTTTCAGCGGCGGAACGATATGCCTGATAAATGCGTAAGAGGCGAGCGCGCCGCCAAAGAGGGTCGCGCCGTAGACGATAAGCATGTGCATCCGCCCCTCGCGCTTGATGGCGTCCAAATGGGATAAAAGATCCTTTGCTGTATCCGAATCCAGAGCGGAGATATGCGCGCCGATAAGCGCGTCCATCCGCATTTGCAAAAAATGGAAAAGAGCCGCCTCTATCGAAAAAAAGGCGATGAAGAAAGCCGCAAAGAGAAGAATCTTCGACCTGATCGACATAACTTCCTGTCACAGAGACATAATCTACGTTTTCGAAAAGACGAAATCGATGCTTGCCGCGTCGTTCGTTTTACCTAATGCCTGAAGGCTGAGCGCCACGATATCGGACGGCGACTTTTGACGCGCGCCCGGGCGCGGAAGGCCGGCTTCTATCGTCACTTTGGTGTTGTCGATTAAATAGCTTCGTATGGCATGGCCAATGATGTTGGCGACTTCGCAAGCGATCTCCTGCCCCATTTTTTCGCGATCTTCGCCTTTTTCGCAGCCAAGCATTTCGCATAGCTTCCCGATGATCTCGGACGTGACGACGACGTTGAGGAAAGCTGATCTGCCCTTGTCCGTCTTCAATTCGATGTAGGCCTTGACTTCCGGCCCCGTGCCCTTTTCGCAGGAGGCGCTGAGGGAAGGGTCGAGATTGAACATGACGTTGAAGGCGGATATCAGCGTTTTCCGAATCAACGGCCTTAGTTCTTCGGAACGCTCGGGCGTAAAAAGGCTTTTCACGATTTCTTTTCCTGTTTGGCAAGCCAATCCATCGCCTGGTTCATCTTCTTCTGGATGGTGTCGATGGAAACGGGTTTTGTCACGTAATCGGTCGCGCCGTTTTCAAGCGCGAGAAGTATGTCTTTCTTATCAGACATGGCAGTGAGCATGATAATCGCAGTGTTTTTAATCCCCAAGTCGCCGCGATAGGCTTTCAGAAACGTCAGGCCATCCATTTCCGGCATGTTCCAATCCAAAAAGATAACCTTGAAGCTCTTCGCTTTGCATTTATTCAAGGCTTCGACGCCGTTTGCGGCCACATCAATGCTTGAGCAGCCCATGTTCTCCAACGTGCCTTTGACGGTTTGGCGAATGACAGCGCTGTCGTCGACGACGAGAATGGGATCGCTAAAGGGCATGGCAAAACACCTGCTGATGAAAAGAGGCCATGGGAAGCCTTTTCTTTTGATAGAAAATCATTATTAACAAACTGTTATCCTAACCTCGCATGAAGTGACTGCTTATGGGTTACAAGCGGTTATTGATTGTTTTGGCAATGAACGTATCCAAAGGGATTATCCCGCTTCTTTTCTTGCCAAGACCAAGCTCAAAGATTAGGGTTTCGTTTCTTCACTTTTTTTCTGCCAATTCCATGATTACATTAAAGAATTCAACAAAACTGCGAGTCGTCATTAAATGGAATCCCCATGAACGCGACGATATGGGCGAAAAACACGCCATCGATACGGGCGCCGCGCGCGCCCAGATGGAAAAGGTTTCTTCGCAGTTGAGATTCCTTTGGTGGTACAGAAAAGTTTTGTTCATCACTTATCTGTTGAGAAATCGCAGCCGGCATTTAGGCAAGATTGTCGAACTTAAGAAAAACGAAGTCGAAACGCTTAAAAAATATCTTGCGCGCGAGGGCGATCCTTCTTTCGACCTCGACTTGTGCTGCTGCTGTTTCGATCGGCGCGGCCAAATGGTCAAATTCGTTTCCCCCCGCGCCCAGAGCCTTGGGGAAATGACGCACGAAATGATGCGCGGGCAGATGGATTTTATACATTCAGGAGACGACGAAACAGGCACGGGCAACCTTTTCGACGAGCATATTCGAATAAGCCTGTCGGCGATCGCGCCTGAAATCCATCAGGTTTATTTCGTGCTGGCCTCGCACAACCACGGTTTTCATGAAATCAGCGGTTGCGTATGGTCCGTCATAACGACGCGGGACGAAAAGGAAATACTGTCGAAAGAGTTGACCGCCAATACGTCGCATCGAATTCATGTGATGGCGAGGCTTGTGCGCAAGGAAAGGGCCTGGGGATTGGAAGAATTGGCAGCGTTTTTCCCTGTCGAAATCGAAGGCAAAAACCTCGGCCCACAATTGCACGCCCTTATCAAAGAGCGATTCCTCATAACCAATCCGGCAAGGGCATAAATGTTTCAGGAAAGCGTCTGATCCATTTCCTTCGCGGGCACTTCGCTTTTCGGCTTGCCGACGACGCGCGCGGGAACGCCCGCGACCGTCGTGTGCGGCGCCACGTTTTGAAGGACAACGCTGCAAGCCGCTACGCTGGCGCCCTTGCCGACCTCGATATTGCCGAGGATTTTTGCGCCCGCGCCGATCATCACGCCTTCGCGGATTTTCGGATGCCGGTCGCCTCTTTCTTTGCCCGTGCCACCCAGCGTAACGCCATGCAGCATCGAAACGTTATTCTCAACCACGCTGGTTTCGCCGATCACGATGCCCGTCGCATGATCGAGCATGATGCCGGAACCGATGCGCGCGGCGGGGTGAATATCGACGCCGTAAAGAACCGAGCTCATATTTTGCAAGTAAAGCGCAAGATCGGGCTGGTCGTTCTCCCAGAAATAATGAGAAACGCGCGACGTTTGAAGGGCATGAAATCCCTTGAAATGCAAAAAAGGATAAAGAACGTCTGTCGCGGCCGGGTCGCGTTCCGTAACCGCGATTAAATCCTGCGCAGCTGAAAGCACCATATCGGGCAATTTTTTGTAGGCGTCGAAAAACGCCTCGGCAAGCGCATCGCCCATCACCCAAGAATCTTTTTGCTGGCGGCACAGGACTTTGCTTAAGGCCGAGCCAAGATCATTTTGATCCAAAATGACGGCTTTTCCCAAAGCGCCGAGCAGAGGGCTTTTGTTCACCATGATCTGCGCGGATTCGCGCAAACGCCGCCAAACCTGCGCCACAACGGGGTTTATATTAAGGGACTCGATGCCGGACGGGGGAGAAAGAATATTCATGATCGGCCTGTAAGGAATGCAAAAAAAATGATTTAGCACTAATGAAGCCTAGGGGCTAGAAATTTGGATTCGGGATTCGGCATTGGGATCAGGGAATATTCCCCGAATCCGGAATCCTGAATCCTGAATGCCTCTTCTATCTTGCTCCCAGCACCACCGTTACGTTGCTCCCGCCGCGCTTGATCGTGAGTTTCCATGAAGGGGGCGATTGGCGCAACGCCTTCACGGCCTCGTCGACGTTATCCATGTTTTGGTCGTTGACGGAAACGAGGATATCGCCCGCTTTCAAACCGAGCCTCGCCGCGACCGAGCCGTCTTTCACCTTTGTGAGGACAACGCCCTTCTGGACGTTCTGTAAATCCATTTCCTCCGCCACGGCCGGGGAAATATTCGCGATCTCCGCCCCCGCAAGCGGGTTTTGCCCCGTAACCGTCGTCGCGTCGCGGGAAGGCATTTCGGGCGCAGCGATCAATTCGAACTTGGCTGCGGACTTTTGGCCGCTTCTGACAAAGCCAAGCTCGGTCGTCGTTCCAATCGGCAGCGCGCCGATGCGGTAGCTGAAAGAGCCGGGATCGTCGATCTCCTTACCATTGACGGAAATAATGACATCGCCCGATTTCAGTCCGGCTTTCGCGGCGGGGCTTGCGGGATAAACGCTTTTGACCAAGAATCCAGAGGGCTGGGAAAGGCCGAGGGACGTCGCGATTTCCTGCGTCATCTCCTGCCCTTCGATGCCGGTCCACGGATGGCGATAGGCGCTTTTGCCTTGCGCGGCGGCGTTGATAAGCATCTTGGCCATGTTCGACGGGATGGCAAAGCCGATGCCCATGTTGCCGCCGTCGCGCGAAAATATGGCCGCGTTAATGCCGATCAACTTGCCGTCCATCGTGACCAAAGCGCCGCCCGAATTGCCCGGATTAATCGCGGCGTCCGTTTGGATGTAATAGCCGAAATCGCCCGGGCCGATGGTTTTATGCGTCAAGGCCGAGATGATGCCCATCGTCACCGTCTGCCCAACCCCGAACGGATTGCCGACCGCAAGCACAAGATCGCCCACCATGCCCTCGTCGGAGTCCTTCAGCTCCAAAAACGGAAAGGTTCCGCCTTTCGTTTCCATGCGCAGGACGGCGAGATCCGTGCGTTCGTCCTGAATGACGACCTTGGCATCGAATTCGCGCCTGTCGGAAAGGACGACCCGTATCTGATCGGCGTTCGCGATCACGTGCCTTGTCGTCACCACCAGCCCGTCGGCGCGCACGATGACGCCGGAACCCAGGGAATTCTCCATGCGCTGGCGAGACATTCCTTGAGGCAGTCCATCGCCAAAAAACTGCCGAAAAATGGGGTCGTTGAACAAGGGCGATACGTTTTGCTTCACCAGCCGTTGCGTGTAAATGTTCACGACGGCAGGCGTAATTTGCTTCACCAACGGCGCGAAACTCAAATTCATTTGCGCGCGAGATTGAGGAACCGTTTGGGGCGCAAGCGGCTGGGCGCAGCAAATGCTTGCGCCGAAAAGCATCGCCAACAAAAGGCAAAGAATTCGGGTTTTCTTCATGAAGGAAAGATAGTCATTCAATCGCAGTTTGAAAAGAGGCAACCATCTCCGCGCGTGAGAGCTGCTTTCTCATATCGAAAGAAACCCCTTCATCCGCAAGCGTAATAAAGGGGATCTTTGCCAGTGCCTCCTTATCCTTGCGCGCGACGATATCGGCAAGGTTTCGGATAGGATCGGAAGAATCCTTTTTCAAAACAACTGAAAGGAACGCCGCCGCCTGATCCCACAGGCCTTTGTTGCCGAAAAGGCTTACGATGTTGCCCGCAAGGGCGGGATCGTAATGTTCCGCCATGGCGGAAACGAGCATCTCCGCAATCGGATCGACCGGCCAATAAGGACACGTCGCAAGCCGCGCCGCAAGCCAGACTTTCGCCTGCCAACGGGAAAGAGCGGGATTGGCGCTTTGAGCGATGCCCGGAAAAACGCGAGACACGTCGATTTTGCCCCCGCCTGTCGCCAAAAACTTGTCGACGACGCCGCGCGTCGCGGCGGCCACTTTATCGGGAATTTGCGCGGTCATGGAATTGCCGTGAACGCGGTAGTAATACAGAACGCTTTCCACATGCACGCCGCGGGTCAGCATCGATAGGCGCAGCCACATGTCCAGATCCTCGGCGCCGGTCAGCGAGGCATCGTAAACGCCCGCTTTCTTCGCGACATCGGCGCGGTAAAGAAAAGACGCGTTTCCGGCAGTGCGCAACCAGTGCTGAGTCTCGAAGCATTGGTTTCTTTCAATGCCGAGAATTTGATTGTTATCGTTGATGATCGCATAAGGCCCTAAAGCATAGCCAACTTCCTCAGGGCTTTCGTCCAGCGCCTTGACCAATTCTTCCAGCCATGTGGGCGCGACGACATTGTCGGCGGAAGTCCATGTCCAGTACGCGCCTCTCGCGTCCTCGAACCCCCTGTTAAGAGCGGCCGGCAAGCCTTTGTTTTCCTGCGTAATGATTTTGATTTTCGGATGGTTGATTTGCGCGAGGAAAACGGCGGTTTGGTCGGTCGATCCGTCGTTGACGATAATCAGCTCGAAATCGCCGAACGTCTGCCCCAAAAGGCTGGAAAGCGCCTGCGGCAGATATTGGACATGATTGTATGTCGGCAAGACGACGCTGACTTTAATAGGATGATCAACCATTTCAGGCAGCCTTTCCTTCGCGTTTGTTTCGCCTACAGCGATCGGCCAGTTTTTGCGCTTTTTGTATGAACTTTTTTTCGGGAGCGCCCTCAAAAAGCGACCCCAAAATCAGGATGGGCTCAAGCGCATGGGGAGATTTTTCTATCGCCTGCACGAGTGTTTCTACAGCCTCGTTGCCTTTTCCCTGCTGAATAAACGTCTTCGCCCGGACAATCAATTCGTGGATAGAAGCGTCGGTGCCGAAAACGAACTCTTCAGGGGCGCAGTTTTCAGGCTCCTGACGCTTTTCCACGACAAAGATGTGCCTGAAGGCAAAAGGCGAGTGGGATGGCGACGAAGCCGCGACTTCGTCAAGCATGCGCCCCTCTTTGCATCGGCGCGCCAAAAGATGACCAAGAAGGGAATTCAAGGCATAATCCCGTTCCGTCGACCCGCCATAAAGGGGCGCCAATTGGAAGGCGTGCGCCTCGCGAACAGCCAGGCCTGCTTTCCTTAAGGCGTTGCGCATGACGCCGAGGGTCACATGGCGGGATTGCACGCCTGTTTGAACGCGCCGGGCTTCGATATCGGCCAAGCTGCGCCGGTTCCCGAATTCCAATATGGCCGTGCCGCCCTGGCGCAAAATGCGCGTAATGCCTTCTACCGCCGCATAAATATCCGGCATGAAATAGAGGGTGGCATAAGAAAAAACGAGATCATAGCTCTCGTCAGGTTCCGGTATTGCCATGATGTCTGCGGCTATCGTGCGCAGGCGGGCGGGATCGCCGCCTTCGGAAGTCCATTGTTTTTTCATGGACTCGAGATGAACTTCGGCAAAATCAAGTCCGGTCACGTCATAGCCTTCCCGAAGCAAAGGCAAAACGTACGCGCCGGAAGCGCAGCCAAGCTCGATAATCTTTTTGCCTTTGCCGTACTTACGAACAAGCTCGAATTTTAAATTGTAGAGATAGGTGAAATAATTATCTTCGTTCGGCTTGCCGAGCATCGCGGGCGAATAATGCTGCGACCATTTTTCTTTTTCGCTCAAGCTGCTTTGCGGCTTATAGGCCGCAACGGCTTCGGCAATGGCGTCAAGCCCCGCCTGCGACAAAAGGGGATGGCACGGCAGGGTGATGGCTTGATGCCAAAGTTCGTTCGCCTTGAAGTTTCCATATCTATGATCGGGCAATTCTTCGGGAAAACGCAGGTGCAACGGCATATACCAGTCTTCGACCTCAATTCCCTGCTTTGCCATATGCAGCGTAAAAGCTCCATGATCGACGCATCGGCCATTCTTTTGCGAAGGCTTGCCCGTGTTGATGCGCACGGTAAACTTTAAAAAGCTGTTGTTTTCGGGATCGGGAAGCGAAAGCCATGAAATGTCTTTGAGTTTTTCGATCAGATACAAGGCGTTCGCGCGTCGGTTTTTGTTGATCGTTTCGATTTTCTCGATTTGCGAGACAAGAAGAAAAAGCTGCCAATCCGGCATCTTGTAAGAAACCGACGCCGCGACGGACACAAGGTCATGCTTTGCTGACCAAAGAATGCCGCCGCCGCCCGCAAACGCCTGCTTGCCTGCGCCGAACGAAAAGAGGGAATAGTCCGTTTTGTCGGAATAACCGCTGACTTTATCGAAACACTGCGCGCTGTCGTCGATCAGAATCTGCCCCGCATGCCCTCTTTCGGGCATGGGCATCCGCTTGCCGCAAAGTCCCGCGAATAAAAGGATATCCGCTTGGCGCGCCTTTTCATCGACGATCTGATGCCAATGCGCATCGCAATCCATAAGCGAAACGGGGCCTGCCGCTTTGACGGCGTTGTAGACGGAGCCGCACATCATCGTGCCGATGGCTGACGAAAGCGGGCGGCCCGCTTTTGCGGCTAGCTGCCTCGTCAAAAGTTCAAGCAGGCTCCGCGCATTTTCCCCAATGACGATGTTGGGGGTCGAAAAATGCGAAGCGATCCTGCCGATCATCGCTTCACGGCTGATGCCTTTGGGCGCGCGTTTCGATTGAAACACCTCGTTTTCAATATCGTCGTAAAAGGGCATCAAGAATTGGATCATGTTATTTGCCGCCCGTCCTTAAGAGACCCTTATGGAACGGCACGATCATGCCGCCGAAATTGCGCTTGTATTTGCTCAGGCCGTGTTCTTTCGTATTCGGCGCAGCATCGGGAAAGATTTCGCCCGTCTCGTGGTAGCGAAGCCCCAAAGACTTGGCGTAGCGTATCGCCTCCCACTGCAAAAGCCGTCCCGCCCCGTTGTCCAAGGCTTCCTTGGCGTAAGCCCCCGTCCAATAGAGAGAACCTTCGCCGAAGGTGGCGATGTTCGTCGCGCCGATAAGGCGCCCCTGATATCGCGCCATGAACCAGTGCGCCTTATTGCTTTGGACAAAATGGCGAAAAATCGAGTCGAAATAGGCTTTCGGATGCGGCTGCACGCCTGTGCGCGTATAGGTTTCCACATGCAAGGCGTAATAGTCGTCCACTGCCGTCGGCCCGGTGGCGCGGAAAATCTCGACCCCCAACGCTTTCGCTTTCCGGATCGGTTGCCGGTGGCCGTGCGTGAAGTTCGCGAATATGTCATCCTCGCTTTTCGTCAGATCGACGACGGTCGTCACGGTCGATATATTCTCGAAACCGTATTTCAAAAGAGGATTTGTTTTATCCCAATTCGCGACAGCCGTAGGCGTTAAAGGCGGCAAGGGAAATTCGACCGTTTGAATGCCGAGCTTTTCGCAATAAGCCCTCAGAAGCGGATAGACCAGCGCTTCGACCTCCGCGCGATCCGCGGACGATAACTCCTTGCGCATCGCAAGACCGGCCGGACCCATCAGCGTGGAAGCCGCGTGCGTCGGCCGCCATGGCGTGCGCTGAAGCGGCAAAATGGCAACGATGTCGCCGCGCCATTCGAGCAGAAAGCTCAAGGTTTGCGCCAGCAGCGCTTCTTCAAGCAAAATCTGCTCGGCGTACGCATGGTAAAACCACGCGTCGGGCGAGTTATGGACGACATTTTCCCATTGTTTTTCAAATTCGGGGGAGAGCTTAAAAATTCGCGGCCCCTCTCCCTTCGCGGGAGCATGCTTCGGCGCGCGCAAAAAGGGGCATTCCTCGCGCCGCGCCATGGCCATTTCGTAGTATTCGCGCTCCTTGGCGGCGACCGCTTTCACCGAAAAAGGCTCCGCCGCAAGTCTGGCTTTCGCCTTCAGGCGCGCGCGCAAATCTTGATCGGTCACGGCGCGGCGGATCGCATCGGCAAGCGCGGCGGGATTTTCATAGTCGCGCACAAGCACGCCGCTTTCGCCGTCCTTGATAAATTCGTTCATCGGCGCCTTGTCGGAAGTCACGATCACGGCTTCGCAGGCCAAAGCCTCGATAAAGACGATGCCAAATCCTTCCCATCGGCTCGGCGTGCAAAAACAATCGCAGAAATTATAATAGTCGGCCAGTTCTTCGTTCGGCACGGACTCCACGTAGGCGCAACGCGCCGCGATACCCAGAGTCTTCGCCAGGTCAAGATAGGGCTGCCTGTCTCCCTTGCCGACAAAAAGGACGGTGTAATCCTCGCCCAAAAGCGCCAACGCCTTGAGCAGCGTATCCTGATTTTTCTGCTCGGACAGGCGACCGACAAGTAAGACGCGGTGTTTTCCCGGAAAGCGTTTTTCAAAAGCCTGACGCCTCGCTTCGTCGCGCAGGGGGCGGAAAACGTCCATATCCACGCGGTTGGCGAATTTTAAAATGCTCTCCGGCGGCGCGCCCTTTTCGATGAGGAAATTTTCGACCGCGTTGGAAATCGCCAAAAAGTAGTCGGCGGCGGGCAGCGGTCCCGGGCATCGCGCCGGATTGACGTCGTGCACCGAACAGATAACCGGAACGCCTTTCACCCTTGTGGCGCACGCAACCTGCCCCGCCGGAATGTCATAGGCGCGGACGCAATCGGCATCGAGGTCCATAACCCGTTGCGCGAAAGCCAAAGGATGCGTCGGCAGCACATGCATGCCGTACATGTCGTATTCCCGGGACTCCTGCGGCGAGACGCAATACACCTCGTCGAACGTGTTATCGGGATTGAAATAACCCGTAAGATCCGGATACCCCGCCGCCTGATAGGCTTCAAGCGGATCGTTGGGGATGCACACAAGACGGCGCGGTTTCGTCATGCAGCAACCTCGCCGATGGTCACCAGCAAATAACCTTGGTTTAACGCCTGCAATTGATCCGGCGAAAGCGAAGCGAAAAGCCTCGCCATCTGGTCACGGATGGGAGCCAGCGAAGGCGCATCAAGGAAATTCAGCGCATGTTCGGGCGCGATAGAGTATTCGCGGATATTGCGCAAACCCGCCTTTTCGAAAACAGGCTTTAAAGTATCTTTCGGATCCTCCTTGCCCCAGATCCAGCGCCCTTCGCGTTCCTGCATCTCCTTGCCGAGGCGGTAAGGCTTGCTGTTGGCGTTCGGCACGAGGGAAATCACCTTTTTCGTCGCGACGCGCGCGGATTCCGCAATGATATGGGCGATTTGCGCGTCCGTAAAATGCTCGAGAAGGCCGCTGGACCACACGACATCGACGGATTGATTTTCAAAGGGCAGTTTTTTCAGCACGTCGCCCTGAACGTATTTGCCCTGCAAGCCCAGCTGTCCAAAAACGTCCGCGGCGAATTTCAAGCAATCTTCGGAAAAATCGAGCAGCGATACCTTCCTGCCAAGGCGCGCCAAATGCGCCGAAAGCTCGCCCGTGCCGCTGCCTAATTCAAGCAACGCGTCGCCCTCGCTCGACTCCGCCAAAACAGGTTCAATCCAAGGCGGCGCGACGCCTTTCAACACGTTCGCGGCGACGGAGTCCGGCGAAGCGCCGCGCGTAATCGACTCGTGCCATTCTTCGGGCGGCAGATTGGAGTCCAAGACTTTGCCCGAAGCGCCGCGACTCGCCCCCTTATTGAGGCCGCTCCAGCATAAGAACAGTCCGTTCTCAGGCAGGCCGTTGTACGATAAGGAGGAAATAACGCAGTCAAATCCATTCTTTTCCATCGCCGCCGAAAGCTCTTGTTTTCCAAACCATCTCTCCCATTTTTCGGTTTGAATGACGCCTTTCATCTCCGCGTTTTTGTCGATAATCAGAAGTTTCCCGCCAGGACGAACGACTCTAGCCATTTCCGAAACCGCTTTGAGGGGGCATGGCGCATGTTCAAGAGCCTCGATGCAATAAACGACATCGAAAAAACCATCGTTAAAAGGTATGTCTTGAATGTTGGCGCGCCGCGTTTGAACGCAATCGGGAATGGACGAAAGCATATTTTCGGAAATATCGATCCCGTAAACCTCCGCATCCCGATTAGCCAGTTTCACATGCAAGGCGTATCGGCCTTTTCCGCACCCTGCGTCCAAAATCCTTTTTGCGCCCGCGCATGCCGAAAGAACGGCTTTCGCGCGTCCGTCGTCGGCGGAAATGTAGGGAATGTAAATATCGGCGGTGGAGTCGAAATGGCTTTCGACGGATTGAAGCTCCGCATCGATGGCGAATTTCACGGCCCATGAAAGCTCGTCGGCGGGAAAATAGTCGGCGCCCGGCCCGTAAGAGCCGTAAAAGCCGCCGGTATAATTCTGCAACTGGGAAAGGAAGGCCAAGGCGGCATCGCCGCGCGCTTTTTCGCCGAGCAGATACCAGACGCGCGCAAGCTGAGCAAGACCCGTCGAGCAAACCCACGGCACGTCGAAATAGCCCGGAACGGCGCCGTTGCTTTGCTGATAGGCCGCCACGCTTTGCATGCCCTGAACCGCAAGCTCGCGGTTGCCCGTTTCCACCAAGGCTTCCTGCACATAGGCATAAAGATGCGTCAACGCGTTCGGCCTGTCGAAATGCGTTAGATCCAGCGTCGCGATGTAGGCGTTCAATGCCCTATCCGCGGCCTGCCTAATTTCCGGCGCGTCCAGAACAGCGGCGGCGTCGCGCATCGGCTGAATGACGAACATATGCACGGCTTCGGGCACTTCGCCGCGCGGGCCGAGCTTCCATGCGCCCCCGGGCGGCGGCGTTTTGAATTTTCCCGTCGCCGGATCGGCGCCCGCGATAATCCATTCGCAGGCTTTGCGCATCGGCTCGCGCACTTCCGGCAGGCGCGCGGCGATAGCGGCCCAGCCGCGAATAATTTGCCCCGTGTCGAAGACGAATTTTTCGTCCGTGTTTTGCAGGGAAAAGGAACCGTCGGGATTTTGGATGGAGACAAGGAAGCGCGCGAAGTTTTCCGCAAGTTCTATCTCGCCCAGCTTCAGCAGGGTCGGAATCCAATAGCCTGTCACTTCGGGATACGGCGCGCGCTGCCTATCCGAGATGACCACGCATCGATTATCGATCATATTGCGCTTAAGCCAGGAAAGTCCTTTTTTAATCATGTTTATCTCTTTTCCTGAACTAAGCGGTCGGCGATGCGCAAAGCCGCTTTGCCGTCGCCATAGGGATTGGTTCTTCCGCGCATCTTTTCAAACATCTCCTTATCGCCTGCGAGGCGGGATACCGCCTCGATAATTCTCGTTTTATCCGTGCCGATCAATTTCGCAATGCCCGCGTCGATGCCTTCGGGGCGTTCCGTGACTTCGCGCAGCACAAAAACAGGCGTCGAAAAGCACGGCGCTTCCTCTTGAAGGCCGCCGGAATCCGTCAAAACCAGCCAGCTTTTCGCCATGACGCCCAAAAGCGTCTTGTAATCCAAGGGCGGCGTAAGCCTGACGTTGGGCGCGCCGCCAAGAATTTCCTTCACGACCGCACTGACATGCGGATTGGGATGAACGGGCAATATAAAGGTCAATCCAAGCGCGGCGTTTTCGGCCAATTCGCGGATCGCCTCGCACATGCCCCGCAGCGGCTCCCCGAAGGATTCGCGGCGGTGAATGGTGGTTAGAACCAGTTTCGAGGAGCCTGCGGCAAGGCTATTGATTTTCTCTTTTTCTTTTTCCGTTAGCCGCGTGTGAATCCATTGCAGGGCGTCGACAACCGTATTGCCGGTAACTGCAATTGTGTCCTCTCCAATGCCTTCGCTGAGAAGCCTTTGCCGCGCGAATTCAGTCGGCGCGAAGTGCAAGGAGGCGATGCGGCTGACCATCTGGCGATTGCCTTCCTCGGGATGCGGCCCCAGAAGATTATAGGTGCGCAAGCCCGCTTCGACATGCGCAACGGGAATTTTCCGGTAATACGCGGCAATGGCGGCGGCCAGAACCGTTCCCGTATCGCCTTGAACCAGCACCCAATCCGGCTTTTCCTTTTGCAGGGCGGCGTCGAGCTTTGCGAGCGCCATGCCCAGAAAATCGCCGATTCCCTGATCCTCGCGCATCAAATCGAGGTCGATATCGGGCGTCAGCCCGAACATCTGAAGCGCTTGATGGCTGAGTTCGCGATGCTGCCCCGTCGACAGCAAAAGGCAATCAAAGCATTCCGGCTTCTGCTGCAAAGCGAGCGCCACCGGCGCGAGCTTGATCACCTCCGGCCGAGTGCCGAAAACGAGCATGCAACGCAATTTCGAGGCGTTCCGAGGGGTACTTGAAGCGTTTTGCAAGAAAATCCGAGGGTTAGACCGCGATCATGAGTCGTTAACCCTACCACCCTACTCATGCCAGTCAAGAATGGCAAAGCCGCTTAACTAATACCCAAAGGACCAATGAATGTATCAATATCGCTTGACTTCACTCGCTCTGCGCCTCGCCTGCCCCTTGCTTAATCGAGCCTTTTATATCCAAAGCATATTCAGTTCAGCTAGGGGCAGGCTCTGAGCCCCCGCTCGTGACCCCATCGAGTCACTTCATTTTGCCACTGGTATAAGGGGATTTTCGAATAAACTTGACAAACGGAGGGGTTTTACCGAAATTGCGCCCTTTCCACTAAGGCGAAATTTGCGGCCTCACAGAATTTAGGACTTTACCTATGGCTAAGACGAAGAACGACATCAAGCTGGTCAGCTCGGCGAACACGGGCTTCTTTTACGTGACCAAGAAGAACCCGAAGAACAACACGAAGAAGCTCGAGCTCAAGAAATACGACCCGGTCGTTCGCAAGCACGTCGCCTTCAAGGAAGGCAAAATCAAGGAAGCCAAGAAGAGCTAGAGCACTATCAGGTTTTTTCTGGCGTAGGCGCTTTCCGTCGTGTCTGGCGGCGTGGTGGACGAGAAGGAGATGTTTCGTCGTTCGGTATCCCTGCATCGTCCGCTCTCAATATCTCTGCATTTACATCAACACCGCAGCAGCTTTCCTGAAAAGGATTTGCGGATCTGACAATCTTCGAGAAAGATAATTCGCCCTTTTCTTTGCCGTATTGCTAAACAATATCTTTGTGGATTGTGGTAAGTTCCTGCAAAATCTCCATTCTCGTGCTGTTCTTGGGAAGATTTTTCAGCCATTCATCACGAAAATCTTCTTTGACATCGAAATATCTTGCTACTTCGTAATGCGCTTTATAGAAAACAGCTCGCCCTTTTCTATCAAATTCTTTATTTTCCGTTTTTACGGGATTGGGATAGCGCACCGCAAGTTTATCATCAAGGTCGACTAAGAAATTTCGGAATTGTTTAGCAAGGCGGCGCTCGTCGTCGTTCAAGTTATATTTGGCGGGAGGTTCCCATCCGCTTGGAGAATTATTTTTCATATTCGCTCTCTTTGAAAATTATGGAAATGCGAAAGGCTTTGTAATGGTTTTTTAATGCTGGCAAATTAATTCATGCATAAAATAGCGTAATTCCTTCAATAAATAGTAAATTAGAAAATTCTTAACCCTATTTCCGTGCGGCGCTTGCGGATTTAATTCCTTGTTACAAAGGAAAAAACTTTATTTTTATTAAATTTTAAACGTTATTCAGTAAGGTTAAAACGATTTTTTAAAAGAATTTTTTTGGAGCCATAACTATGGAAAACGTTCAAAAAACATCCGCGCCCGATGAGTTTGATTTATACATTTTCATCATCCACGGCGTTGAAGGCTATCCGGATAAGAACTGGTATCCCGCTCTTAAAGAAAGGCTTGAATCAATTTTTACCGAAGCAGGGATCAAAGTCAAAATTGACATTCCGCAATTCCCAACGCAGTTGCCTGAAAGCGTGACCTCATCATGCGAATATGAGCTGACATACATAAATCAGCGTTATGAGTACTGGGAAAAAATTATGGATGACAAAATGGTAGGCATCGATCCCAGCAAAGTCGAATTCGGCGCGCACAGCATGGGCGGAGCCTTCGCGGCAAAATATGTGGCGAAACTAGGCAAAGAAGGAACTCCCTGCCTTGGGTTGCATTTAGTCTCCGCAGTCGGCGCCCACATCGATGGTTTGGACAGGGATTGTTATGTGCATTTCGATAGCTTCACCGGCGTTAATGGAGCAGACGTTATAATGGGCGCGCGCTTTCGCAGCGCATACGTGGGCAAGAACGACCAAGACGTCCCGCCACAACAGACCATCGACTTGGCAATGAGTTGCGGCGTTTGCAAAGATGATATTAAAGAATATGAGAATGGCCAGCATCTGAATGCTTTAACGGATCCAGAAATTATTAGACAATTAGTAGAGAATATCGCTTGGAAGATGGCTGCTGAGGCCTATGAAAAGCCAGAGATTTCGCACAAATGCATTCCGCTGGAAACTCTTAAGGAGCGCATGGGCTATCGTCCAAGATCGACAAAGCCAGAATCGCGGATGCCACCGTTTGCGCTTTGATGATTATTATTCCTGCTTCTTTTCCGCCGCTCGAACAAGAAGCTCCCTAAGAGGAAACGTGGCGTCGGCATTCAAAATCTCAACCGCTTCGTTGCGAACTTGGCTGCCGATGGGCGCAAAAGTCTCGATATAACTTTCCGGCCCGGAATCGTCGATGCCGCGAGTGTATTGAGGATATCTGAGAAGCCCGACGACCGCCGCTAGCCGCTCGGGGCTGCTGAGCGGCGAACATTCGGCCACGATGGCGAAGGATTCGACCAGATTTTCAGCATCGCTGAAAAGCGCGCCTTCGAAAAGCCTTTGCAGCGCGACCTCCCTAAGCCGATAGCCGCGATTGCCCACGCTGAGCATTTTCGTCAAATACGGCTTCTTTTTGCGCCGATTATGGTACGCGCAAACCAGCGCCAGCGCGCCGAGGCAATCTCTTGCGATAAGCGTCTGGCAATAGGGATCAAGCGGCGGGTCCGAAAGCCGCCGGAAAAGCTCGGTCATTTCTATTTCCTGCGGGCTTTCCGGCTCGGCGTTCAAAGACACCCCGGCCGCGACAAGGCGCGCCAGTTGATCGGCAAGCTGGATTTTGCCCAAGGCCTTGGCGAGTTCCGCGCCGACTTCAAGGTTCGCTTTCTTCTTGCCCCACTCCAGCGGATCCACGCTGTCCAAAAGCCGGCTTGCCGTTTCCTGAAGGTTCATTTGCCATTGCACATCTTGTTCGACATCTCGCGACGATCCGCCTTGGCGCAGAACGCTGCGCGCCTCCTCAAAACAACGCTTGAGCTTGCTCGACCTTCTTCTTCCGGAAAGAGCGTCCAACATAGTTTACAGCACCTTTTGCGTTCCAAGTTCGATCACGCGGCTTGGCGGAATGCGGAAATATTCGTGCGCGCTGCTGGAATTTTTGAACATCCACAAATAAAGCATGCGGCGCCACGCGCTTATTCTTTCGGTCACGCGGGGAACCAAAATGTCGCGCCCCAAAAAGTACGACGTTTTTAAAGGTTCGTAATCGATACCGTAGGCTCTTGCGAGCGTCAGCGCTTTGGGGATGTCGATATCGTCCTTAAAGCCGTAACTTACCATAATTTTATGAAAGCCGAAGGACAGGTTTTTCACCAAAATGCGCTCGCTGTCCGGCACATGAGGGACTTCTGTCGTTCGGACGGTGACGACAAGGATATTTCTGTGCAACACACCGTTGTGATAGAGGTTGTTAAGCAGCGCGTGGGGAACGTCGGACGCGCTGGCTTTCAAGTACACCGCCGTGCCTTCTGGCCTGTAGGGGCTCAATTTCTCCATCTGGCGGATAAACGGCTCGAATTTCATTTCGTCGTCGGCCGTTCGCTTGAAGTGCAGCATTGTGCCGCGCTTCCATGTTGTCATAAGGGTATAGACGGTGAAGCCGATCAGCAAGGGGATCCAACCGCCGTCCCGCACTTTGATGATGTTCGCGGAAAGGTACGCGACGTCGATGGTCATAAAAAGAGCGATAAGCGTCGAGCCGTAGGACCAGTGCCATTTCCATAAATCCTTGACCACGACAAAGGCGAGCGTGGAGGAGATGATCATCGTTCCCGTCGCCGCAATGCCATAGGCCGCGCCCAAGTTCGTCGAGGATTTGAAATTCGTCACCAAGATGACGATGATCGCGAACAAGGCCCAATTGATAAACGGCAGGTAGATTTGGCCGATTTTATGCTCGGACGTATGAAGCATTTTAATGCGCGGCAGAAAGCCCAGTTGCATGATTTGCTTGGCGATGGAGAACGCACCCGAGATAACGGCTTGCGAGGCGATAATCGTCGCCGCCGTCGCCAAAAGGATCATTGGCACCAGCGCCCACGGCGGGACAAGCAGATAAAACGGGTTTTCTATGGCGTTGGCGTCGCTTAGGATCAGCGCGCCCTGCCCGAAGTAATTCAGTGTCAGCGCGGGCAAAACCAGCGAAAACCATGCCACCTGAATAGGCTTTCTGCCAAAATGCCCCATATCGGCGTACAGCGCTTCCGCCCCCGTCAACGCCAGCACGACGCCGCCTAAAGACAAAAACGCCGCCTTGGGCGTAGAGACAAAAAGGGCGACCGCGTGATAAGGGTTAAGCGCCTGCAAAACCGCTGGCTCCTTGATGATATTTACGATGCCGAAAACGCCTATGGCCGCGAACCATGCGCACATGACGGGACCGAACAGAGAGCCGAGAGAGCCGGAGCCTTTTTTCTGCCCCCAAAACAAAACGAACAGGATGCCTATTGTTATGGGGATCACATGATCTTTCAGGGCGGGACCTAAAAGCTCGACGCCTTCCACCGCGCTGAGCACGGAAATGGCAGGCGTGATGACGCCGTCGGCAAAGAAAAGCGACGCCCCGAAAATGCCCAGCGCAATCATCCACCTTTTTTTGGGGGATTCTGTTCGCGTCGTGCGCAGTCCAAGCTCCATGAGCGCGATGATGCCGCCTTCGCCGTTGTTGTCGGCGCGCATAATGAGGGAAATATATTTTGCCGAAACGACAAAGATGAGCGACCAAAACACTAACGAGAGTATGCCCAATACGTTTGGCGTCGAGATCGCCATGGGATGCGTTCCCGTAAAAACCTCGCGCATGGCGTAAAGGGGGCTTGTGCCGATATCGCCGTAAACGACGCCGACTGCGCCGATGGCGAGCGCTTTAAGGCTTGTTTCTTTGGTTGCGTGAGACATGCTTGCACTGGCGGAAAGGCCGATTCGCCGCTATCAAAATGGAAGCTCCCTTTTATAGGCGACTGTAAAAACGCGCAAGGGCGGAAGAAAATTGAAAATCTTATTCATAATCGGAAAGCTGCATTCATGAACCGTTCATTTCCGCGACGCCCCCTTGCGTGCGTTTTCGGTGGAACCATGCTGGCTTCGGCCGCCCTGATGTTTTGCGTACAGCCGATGCTGGGAAAGGCGCTTTTGCCGCGAACGGGGGGCGTGCCCGCAGCATGGCTGGTGGCGATGCTTTTTTTTCAGTTATGCCTTCTGGCCGGATACATTTTGGCGCATCTGGCCTCGCGCTGGAGTCCGCAGCGGCATGTGTTCGTCTGGCTGGGGCTTATAGCCGCGGCGGCCTTTTTCCTTCCGCCGCACATAACGGCCGAGATTAATTCGGCATCGTCCTCTATAGCCTTTCAGGTTTTCAAAGCGCTGGCGATGGGCGTAGGCATGCCCTTTGTTGTTTTGTCGATGACCTCATCGACCTTGCAGCGGCTTTACGCGACGACGCCGGAAGGCGCTCGCAGCCCTTATGTTCTTTTTGCGGCTAGCAATTTCGGTAGTTTTCTGGGTCTTTTGGCCTATCCTTTGATTTTGGAGCCGTGGATAGGGCTTGCCGATCAACGCTTGATATGGTCGTGCGCTTACATCCTTGTCGGCGCGGGCGGACTTTTGTCGCTTTTACTTGCGGGGCGGCATGAGGAAGCCAAACCTCCCTGCTGCATGCCCGTGACCGGCAGGCAGCGCCTCATGTGGGTGTTGTACGCAGCCGTTCCTTCTTCTCTTTCGATGGGCTTTACCGAGCGCGTGACCACCGATATCGCTTCCGCGCCCCTTTTGTGGGCTTTGCCGCTGGCTGTATATCTTCTGACGTTTGTCGAAGCCTTCGCGACGCGACCTCGATTTAACGCCGCAAAAATCGATCAGGCTTTTCTATCCTTGGGAGCGATTGAAATCGCCCTCGAACTTTTCGGCGACTATCTGACGAAACTGCCCATGTTCGCCTTCGTTTTTCTCGCGTTTTCTTTTGGCGCGCTTGCTTTGCACAAGCGGCTGGCCGCGATCAAACCGGAAGCAGGGCTGTTAACGGAATATTACGTCTTTATCGCTTTGGGCGGCGCGCTCGGGGGATGCTTTAACGCTTTTTTGGCTCCTTTGATTTTTGTGAGGCCCGTTGAATTCGCGCTGGCTGTGATGGCGGGCATGCTCCTGCTGAAACAGCCTTCTCAGGCAAGAACGAAGCGCAAAGAAGCGCATTTTGAATTCGTCGCGCTCGCGCTTTTCGCCGTCTTATTGGCGGCGCAGCACGGCATCCTTAAAACCGGCTTTGCGCCTTTAGGATTCGTGGTTTTATTTTTGCTGACCGTCGCGCTTTTTTTGCCGTGAGGCCTTTGTTCCTCACGCCCTTGTTGGCGATATTGCTGATCGCCGACTGCGCGCCCCAATTGACGCATATCATGGGAAGATCGCGCAATTTTTTCGGCTCTTTGACGGTCGTCGGAAACGAAGACGGTTCCATGCGCCGGCTTCGCCATGGCACGACCTTGCACGGCGTGCAATTTTTGTCCCCCGCCCTGTCGCGCGACGGAGCGGTCTATTACGGCCCGCTCAGCCCCGTAAGAGATGTTTTTGGCGCCGCGCCTTTAGGCGCGACCATTGTTCTCGTCGGCCTGGGCGCAGGAACCATGGCTTGCCTTGCGCCCAAGGGATCGAAAACCTCTTTTATCGAGATTGATCCGCAGGTCGCCGTTTTTGCCAAAAAATATTTCTCTTTTCTTGAGCAATGCCCGCCGGAACGCATCGACATCGGCGATGGGCGGCTTGGCATCGAAAAGTTGCCGGACGGGCGGGTAGATCTTTTGGTCATCGACGCATTTTCTTCGGATTCCATCCCGACCCATTTGCTGACGGTCGAAGCCATGAAAATTTACGCCCGCAAGCTGAAACCCGACGGGATGCTGACGCTTCATCTATCTAACCGCTACCTTTCCCTCGCGCCTGTAGCGGCGGCTGCGTTAAAGGAAGCGGGGATGGCGTCGAAAATTCGGATTCAATCGCGTTTTGATGATTTTAATGTGCCATCCAGTTGGTTGGCCGCAGCGCAAAACGCCGGAAGACTTGCTGCCCTTTCGCGCCTCAACGCGGATTGGGAGGCGCCGCCTGAAGCCTGCACACCGTGGACCGACGATCACAACGACATTTTTTCGGCCTTTCGGATAATAGGCTTTTTGAAAAAGTCTTTGCGTCTTGAATAAAGCATCGCAAGTAAGCTCCCCGCGCAACTAATCAGCCTTCGTAAAGTTTCCCCGGGTTTAAAATATTATTGGGATCGAGGGTTTGTTTAAGAGTTCGCATAAGGGCGAGTTCGGCCGGATTTGCGTAGCGTCGCAATTCATCGCGCTTCAGAAGGCCGATGCCATGCTCCGCGCTGAAGGAGCCGCCGAATTCGTGAACGACATCGTAAACGACGCGCGCAACATCAGGCGTGCGTTTGTCGAAATCCGCCGCAGAAGCAGCGAGAATATTGAAATGCACGTTGCCGTCGCCCAAATGCCCATAAGGCACGACGCGCAATTCCGGCATATGTGCATTTATGGCTGCTACGGCTTTGGCGACGAACGAGGGCACTAACGTTACCGGCACGGAAACATCGTGCTTGAAGGACGGGCCTTCCATTTTTTCGGCGTCCGACATGCATTCGCGCAATTTCCACAAGGCGGCGCGTTGGGTTTCGCTGGAGGCTATAACGGCGTCGGCCGCAATGCCCTCTTCGAGGGCGGCTCCGAGAAGTGTTTCCGCTGTATCATTGATGCCCTCCGCGCCTGAAAATTCGCACAGCACATACCACGGCGAGGCTTCGGTAAACGGATCCGTCGTTCCTGGAATATGCTTGAAAACAAGTTCAAGCGCTGCGCGGGGGAAAACCTCGAATGCTTCGAGAAGGCTCCCTGTCGCTTTTTGCAGGCGCGTAAGAAGCGACAACGCCGCGTCGAGATTCTCAATAGCTAAAAGCGCGGTCGTGCACGCGGCGGGCTTGGGGTATAATTTAAGAGCAATGCCTGTGACGATGCCGAGCGTGCCTTCCGCGCCGATGAATAATTGCTTCAGATCGTAGCCGGTGTTGTTCTTGCGCAAGGTGCGGAGCATATCGACCACCTGCCCGTTCGCAAGCACGACTTCCAGCCCCAAAACTTGCTCCCGCGCCATGCCATAGCGAATGACGTTGACGCCTCCCGCGTTCGTTGAAACCATGCCGCCTATCGTGCAACTTCCTTTGGAAGCCATGCTGAGCGGCAGAATGAATCCGTTCTTTTCCGCCTCCTGCTGCGCCGTTTCAAGAATGACGCCTGCGTCTACCGTCATACTCGCGTTCGGGATATCGAAGGCGCGGATTTTATTGAGGCGTTTAAGGCTGAGAACGACTTCGCCTTGCGTCGGAATTTGTCCACCGACAAGGCCTGTGTTGCCGCCTTGCGGAACGATGGGCGTTCCCGTTTGATCGCACATCGCAAGAATGGCGGAAACTTCGGCAAGACACGCCGGTTTTAGAAGAAGCGGCGTATGCCCCACGAATTTCCGGCGCACATCCTCCGCAAAGGGAACGATATCCGCAGGGTCTTCGGAGAATCCGGACGCTCCCACGATGGCTTTTAATTTGGCTGCGATTTCGGGAGCGAGAGTTTGATTATTGAAAGTCATGTTTTGCGTATCCTTGTGCGTAAAGAAGGGCTGTAAGATCGGCATAATTGATTTGCGGCGCAATGGCGCGGCGCACTTGCGGCTTGGCGTGATAAGCGACGCCCAGGCCGCCGCCTTCGTTCGTGGCGGCAAGCATCGGCGTGTCGTTCGCGCCGTCCCCTACCGACAGAATTTCGGAAATAGGGATATTGAGTTCCTTTTGGGCGCGAACAAGCAGCGATTTTTTGCCTTCCTTATCGAAAATCGGCTCCGCGACTTCGCCAGCGATAAGGCCTTCGCGCATCATAAGATCGTTGCCGAAGAAAGCGTCAAAACCCAATTGCCGCGCCACATAACGCGTAAAAAAGGTAAATCCGCCTGAAGCCAGCCAGCATTTGCCGTTGTTGGCCTGCATAGTGTTGATAAGCGTTTGCGCTCCTGACACGAAGGTAATTCGGCTAAGGACGCTTTCAAGAATACTTACGGGCTGGGCTTTGAGAAGAGCGACCCGTTCGCGCAAGGCAGCGGAGAAATCAAGCTCGCCGTTCATCGCGCGGTGCGTGATGCTAGATACTTGATCGCGCAGGCCGATGGTTTCGGCAAGTTCGTCCAGCAATTCCTGCTCGATAATGGTGGATTCCATGTCGGCAAGAAGAAGCCTTTTACGGCGCGTCGCTACAGGCTGGATGAGCGCGTCTATGGGAAGATCGGCGAGCGCGGCCTTGACCGCCTGCATAAGGTTTGGAGAGGAAGCGCAAAAAAGATCGGCCGCTTCGTTATCAGCGAGCCATTTAATGGATTTAGCGTCTATTTGCGACGCGATGTTTTGCACAAGGGCGTTCGTCAGCGTGCTTTCGCGGCTTGTGATGAGGGTGAGGACGAGTTCGTTCGTTTCTTGACTCATGATGCCTCGCATGAAAGAAAAGACGGAGCCTTTCCTATTTTGAAAACCAAATGGGATGCCCGCCTGCGCGGACATGACGTTTTATGGAACATACCACTTCTACGCAAAAACCAAATCTTCGTCCCGTATGCCCGCATTTTTCTTCCGGCCCTTGCGCCAAGCGGCCCGGTTGGTCTTTGAACGCCTTGAAAGACGCCGCGCTTGGCCGTTCGCATCGCGCCAAGCTGGGCAAGGGCAAATTGCAGCAAGTGATCGAGGAAACAAAATCCCTTCTGAAACTGCCGAATAATTATATCGCGGCGATCATGCCCGCTTCCGACACCGGCGCGATTGAAGCCGCGCTGTGGTCCCTGCTCGGCTCGCGCCCTGTGGATGTTTTCGCTTGGGATACCTTCGGCAAGGAATGGGTGAAGGATTGCGTAGAGCAATTGAAGCTGGATGTGCGCCCTTACATTGCGGATTTCGGCAAATTGCCGGATCTTTCTCAGGCCAATTGCGAACATGATGTGGTTTTTACTTGGAACGGCACGACTGCCGGTGTCATCGTCCCCAACGGCGATTGGATTAAGGACGACCGCAAAGGATTGACGATATGCGACGCGACCTCTGCCGTGTTCGCCGTTCCGATGCCGTGGGAAAAGCTGGATGTCATCACTTTCAGTTGGCAAAAGATTCTTGGCGGCGAAGCGCAACATGGGACGATTATTCTTTCCCCCCGCGCCGTGCAACGGCTGGAAACTTACGTGCCGGATTGGCCTATGCCCAAGATTTTCCGCATGACGAAGGCGGGAAAACTCGATGAAAGCCAGTTCGAGGGGTCGACGATCAACACGCCTTCCATGCTGTGCGTCGAAGATTTTTTGGATGCCTTGGCTTGGGCTTCGTCTATCGGCGGTTTGGATGCTTTGATACGGCGCACACGGGAGAATTTCGAAGTCCTTCGGCAATGGGTGGAACGCACGCCATGGATTGACTTTTTGGCTGAGGATTCTGCAGCGCGGTCGCCGACTTCCGTTTGCCTGAAGGCGGCCGGTCCGGCATTGCTGAAAATAAGCCGCGACGAACAAAAGGGCTTTTTCAAAAAGCTGGCCGCAAGGCTTGATGCCGAAAAGGTCGCCTACGACATCAACGCCTACCGCGACGCGCCCGCCGGATTGCGCATCTGGTGCGGCGCAACCGTCGAAACGCGCGATTTGCAAGCCCTGACGGAATGGCTGGACTGGGCTTATGCCGAGACGCGGGGAGAGTATAATATCACCACCGTACAATAAATATTGAGATAAGAGTGAATCCCCCCTCCCCTTGCGGGAGGGGCCGGGGGAGGGGTGTGAGGTAAGGATTTTCCAGTCGTCGCCGGTATCTACGGCAGCCGCCAACCCCTCCCCTAACCCCTCCCGCAGGGGGAGGGGTATAGATTGCTTGCGCTTTGAGTCTAATTCTCTATTGGCGGGAATGACGTCAGTTAAATTCACGCGCAGCATTGGATATACGCCTCCATATTTGACAGGTGGCAATAGGGTTCGTTCACCGCGTTCATGACGATGCCCTCGCGCAGATAGTCGACGATTTGTTCCGCAGCCTGCCGCGCCACGTCCTCAAGGGACTCTTTAGTCGTGCCGCCAACATGCGGCGTGAAAACGACTTTATCGATGGCAAGAAGCGGATTTTCTTTCCACTTATCAGGGCCCAGCGTCGTGGGTTCGTTTTCGATCACATCGAAAGCCGCACTGGCCACCTGCCCTTCCCGGATCGCGCCCGCCAGCGCATCGGCATCGACCATCGGCCCACGCGCGCAGTTAAGGATGAAGACGCCTTTCTTGCATTGCCTGAGGGTTTGCGCGTTAATGATTTTCCGCGTTTCGTCGTTCAGGTCGGGATGCAGCGTGATAAAATCGGCGCACTGCAGCAAATCGCGCAGGTAACGCACGCGCGTTCCGCCCAAGGCCTCGGCTTTGCCGTTCAGGATATACGGATCGTAGACGACAACGCGCATGCCGAAGGTTTTGGCGAAGCGCGCGACCAAGGAGCCTATGCGGCCGCAACCGATAATCCCCAACGTTTTGCCGCGCAATTGAAAGTCGTTTTTATGGGGCGCGCGAGACCAATAGCCGCTATGCATATTGGCGTTTCCAGCGCTGATATGCCGCGCAAGGTTGAGCATGTGTCCCATGGCCAATTCCGCCGTGGCGGGCGCGTTGCCGTCGGGCGCGTTCATCACGACGATATCGTGTTTCGTCGCAAGCTCGCGGTTGATATTGTCGTAACCCGTGCCCGCGCGGGCTATGGCTTTCAGTTTTTTCGCCTTTTTGAAAAAGGCTTCGTCTTTCACGTCGCTCGCGCGGACCAAAAGCGCGTCGCATTCAGCGATTTGATCAAAATTGTTTTCGGATAATTTTTTGGACTCGAAAATCTCAAAGCCGTTTTCCAAAAATAGTCGGGCGGCTACCGGATGCGGTTCATCGGCGATAAACACGCGCATGGGGGGATGGATTCGTTCGTACATAGCTTCTCTCCTGCTGGGGATATAAACGGGTTCGGTTATGTGGGTGAGGTCGCGCGTTTATTGGTCCTGGGAGGACCACGACGACGACGAGCAGGAGCTACCGCAACCGCATGCGAAAACGCGCTGGCAGGAAAACCCAGCGTTTCGGCCTCCGAGGAGGCCTTCGCGGCATTGCGCCGCGAGAGATATGTTAGCGTCTAAAGGCATATTTTCTTGATCGCGAGCCATATCTTCGCGCCCGACATTCGGACACATTTATTAGCGTGACGGATTCGTAGACCGAAAGCAATGGAAAAATGGAGCTTTGGCGTTATGCAGAAATTTCGATGATTTTTGGCAACAGGTATTCTGTTAGCGCTTAATTAAAAAACTCCAAAAGCCCAGCGAC
>CAZFCA010000008.1:0-62675 GCA_964517415.1 uncultured Rhodospirillaceae bacterium | reverse complement strand
TCATTCCGGAAAATTTGCGAAGCAAATTTGTCCGGAATCCAGGCTGCGCAGCAACAAGAAATGCCAGCGCGGATTATTTCTACTGCAAACAACCTTCCAAACAAGCAACCGGCATATCATGAAACACAGTCGCCTAGATTCCGCACACCCCGCCAATTGTGCCGTAAACATCGTTTACAGTTTCAATAAATTTTTATAGGCACAATAGGCGGGGTTGCGGAATGACACCTGTTGTGTTTCCCCAGCCCCTAGTCCCAGCCCCTACTCCCCCGTCTTTATCAGTTCCGCCAGTTTTTCGGCTTCGTCGCAGGTGATGAGGTCGTCGATAAAGGCGTCGAGCCCAGCGCCGTTGATTACATCACTGATATTGTAAAGCGTTTTTTCGATGCGATGGTCGGAAACGCGGCCTTGGGGGAAGTTATAGGTGCGGATGCGCTCGGACCTATCGCCCGTGCCGACTTGGCTTTTGCGCTCCGCCGCATGCGCCGAGCGGACAGCTTGCTCCTTTTGTTCGTAAAGGCGGGCGCGTAAAATTTTCATCGCTTTGGCCCGGTTTTTGATTTGCGAGCGTTCGTCCTGAATGGCGACGACGATGCCGGTGGGCAGATGCGTGATGCGCACCGCGCTTTCGGTTTTGTTGACATGCTGCCCGCCCGCGCCCGAAGAGCGGTATACGTCGATCTTCAAGTCGTTTTCGTTGATATCGACGTCCACATCCTCCATTTCGGGAAGGACGGCGACGGTCGCGGTGGAGGTATGCACGCGGCCCGAGGCTTCCGTCTGCGGCACGCGCTGCACGCGGTGCACGCCGGATTCAAACTTCATACGCGCGAAAACGCCGCGCCCGCTGACCAGCGCGATGCCTTCCTTCAGGCCGCCGAGGTCGTTTTCCGACAGCTCCATCACCTCAAACTTCCAGCCGTGAAGGGCGGCGTATTTCCGGTACATGTCGAACAGCAACGCGCCGAAAAGCCCCGCTTCGTCGCCGCCCGCGCCCGCGCGGATTTCGAGGATGGCGTTATGCTCATCCACCGCGTTTTTCGGCAGAAGCATCTTTTGCACATACAGTTCGAGGCCGGGAATTTTTTGATTAAGAAGCTCGATCTCGCTTTTCGCTTCGGCTCTCATATCGGGGTCGGAAAGCAGGGCTTCCGCCTCGGCCAGCTCTTTCTTGGCGCGGTTCAAATCGGCGATGGATTCCGCGACCGGCGAAAGATCGGCGTATTCCTTCGACAGCTTGGCAAATTGATCGGGCGCGACGCCGGGCTGAGACAACAGATGCCGCAATTCGTCGTGGCGGTCGATCACTTTGGAAAAGGTTTCGGCAAGGGACATAAAGCGATTGTATCCGAATAACGATGAAAGAGAAACTGGCATATCGGCGGATAGGCCGTCTGGATTCCGGACTCCGCCGCCTTGCGGCGGATCCGGAATGACAACAAAAAACTTGCTAGTTTTTCGCTTTCGCTGATTCGATTTCGGCGGCTTTCTTTTCGACAAGCTCGGCCAAGTGATCGACGATGGCCGATCCTTCGCCCTGAAAGCGGTGATCGGCAACGCCCGCGATATACACCTGATGCGTGCCTTTGCCGCCGCCCGTAAAGCCGATGTCCGTGTGCATGGCTTCGCCGACGCCGTTCACGATGCAGCCGATGACCGAAAGCGACATAGGCGTCGTGATATGGGCAAGGCGCTGTTCCAGCGCTTCGACCGTTTTAATCACATCGTAGTTTTTGCGCGCGCAGGTGGGGCACGAGATAATCGTCACGCCGCGATTGCGGATGCCCAAGGATTTTAAAATTTCGAACCCGACGCGCACTTCCTCGTCGATATCGGCGGAAAGCGAAACGCGCAAGGTGTCGCCGATTCCTTCGGCCAAAAGCAAGCCAAGGCCGATAGAGCTTTTCACCGTGCCGGTGCGAAGGCCGCCCGCTTCGGTGATGCCCAGATGCAAGGGGTAATCGCAGGCCTTGGAAAGCGCGCGATAGGCGGCGACGGTGAGCGCGACATCCGAGGCCTTCACGCTGATTTTGAAATTATGAAAATCGTTGTCTTCAAGGATCTTCGCGTGGCGCATCGCGCTGTCGACCATCGCGTCGGGGCAAGGCTCGCCGTATTTTTCAAGCAATTCCTGTTCTAAAGAGCCTGCGTTCACGCCGATGCGGATCGAGCAGTTATGATCTTTAGCCGCCTTGATGACTTCGCGCACCCGCTCGTCCGAGCCAATGTTCCCCGGATTGATGCGCAAGCAGGCCGCGCCCGCTTCGGCGGATTCAATCGCGCGTTTGTAGTGAAAGTGAATATCGGCCACGACGGGAACCTTTGCGGCCTTGACAATTTCCTTTAATGCCTTTGTGGACTCTTCATCGGGGCAAGAGCAGCGAACGATATCCACGCCCGCTTCCTCGGCCTTGCGGATTTGCGCAATCGTGGCATTTACGTCCGAGGTAAGCGTATTGGTCATCGTTTGCACGCTGATCGGCGCATCGCCGCCTACGGGCACGTTGCCGACCATGACTTGACGCGTTTTGCGGCGGTTGATTTGCCGCCACGGGCGAAGAGCTTTGATATCGGTTTCGGAGGACATACTTTTTCCTTTTGTTGAGAAAGAGATTTAACGCTCGGACGCTTTGGCAGTGAGGCGTTCGGGGTCAAGAGAGATATTGCGCACAACGCGCGGCGCACCCGAAGCGACTTTGGGCAAGTCATTGCCGTCGACGGAAAGAACGATGCCGGCGCCGTTGCCCGTGGTCAGCGTAAGGCCCGGCGCGTCGGGAACTTTATAGCTTTCGCCCGGCTTCAAGACGCGGTCGAAAACCGTTTTTCCCGTGGGATCGACGACCATGATCCAGCTGTTTTGCGTGGCGCGGATAACAACGCGCGATAGTCTTTCGTCGCCGAAGACCTGTCCTTTTATTTCCTCTTTCGCAAGGGGCTGTTCGGTGGCCTGCGCAGGGACAGGCGGCGAAGCCGAGGCGGGCGCTTCGACGGGCGGGGCAGCCGGTGGCGTCGCAGCGGCGGGTGCGATGGCAGCCACTGCAGGCACCGGCGTTGATTGAAGGGCTGCCGCTGGATCCGGCGTCGCGGGCGTTGCAATCGGCGCGGTCGGCAAGGGCGCGGAAGGCGCTGTAAGTCCCGCCGCGCTTGAGGTATCCGAGGAAAGGGGAACAGCTTGGGTTGTCGTTGGCACTGGCGGAGGCTGCGTATGGTCCGCGCGGTTCGACGAGGAAAAGCCATACCAAAGGCCGTAAATCACCAAAAGCGCGACGGTGGCGGCGACCATGATAATGCCTGAAGGCGCGCGGCCTTCGGAAACGGGGGTTGGCATCGCCAGAACTGGCTTTTTGCGGCGCCCCGCCATTTCATAGCGATAGCGGTCGACGGCGTCCTTGCCGTTGACGCCGAGAAAATTCGCGTAAGTGCGCAAAAAGCCGATAACGTACGCATCGGCCGGAAGCTCCTCATAGCGGTTGTTTTCAAGCGCGATCAAAAAAGCAGGTTTGATGCACAGATATTCGGCTATCAGGTACAGATCGTCGCCTCGGTCAAGCCGCGCGGCTCGCAAAACGTCCCCGATGCGCTCGCTTTTGGGTTTTTGTTTTGCCTTCGGCGCGGGATGGAATTCCTGGGCGGGGCGGGGCGGCGGCTCGGCTTGCGGCTTTTCGGGCGCGGACATAAGCGCCTCAGACGGGGGCACATAGGCCGCAGGCTCGACCGGCGGCGCAATAGTGGGCGAGGCGTGGAATTCAAGTTCCGGCTCGTCCGCGAAAGCGGCCAACCCCGGAGATAATTTCATTTCACAAGGCGCCGAAGGAACAGGATCCTTGGGTATGGCGACGACCCGCGAGGCCAAAGGCTCCTCGACGATAATGGGTTGATTATGTGGTTTTTTACGCCTGTTCTTCGACATGAGCGGCACATTATAAGATGTTATACTAAAAGGCAACAAGAGGGGATTAACAGAGTATCGAAAATATTAATTCTCCCATATCCGGAGTTGCTTTATGCCTTTGCAAATGGGCAAGTTCTTACAATTACAGGTGAACTCTTTCGAGGACGAGGCAACAAAACATAATCTAGAAAGTACCCATCATAATTAATGGCGACCCTTTTACCGTCTAGCCTAAATTCGGCCAAATCCTCTACGGCTTTTTCTGCTGCTTTAACAACGGCCTGTACGGAGGCGATGCGGCCGGCATTTTTCTTTACAATATCCGTATAGGAAACAAATCCGCTGACATGATCAAACTTTGTCCATCTGCCAGTTGTATTGCCACGTGCGAAGGGATCTCCTTTGAGATGAAATAGTCTGCCTGAAGTTCCCTCACGCGTTGTCAAACGATTTTGCCACGCTTCCACTAACGCGCCGTTGACGTCGTCGTCTTGCATCGGCTGGCATACGAAAACTGCATTTGCGGTGTAGAGCGAAGTTGCGTCTTCGCAATTTTGAAATGCCTGATCAAAAGGAATGGTTACTAATTCGGCTTTAATGGCGCGCTGCTTTCCAAACCCCTGCAGATCATCGACAATTTGTTCCATCTCCAACTCATCGGGGTGGGTCAGCGTCACCCTATTCGGCGTGTCCTGCTTTTTGTGGCCTAAAGCAGTAATCGTCTCCACAGTAATGGCTCTTGCTCCGCCGACGACCAGAACATTATGGTGGGGAGATAATTCCGCCGTTCTTACAGCGGTGTTCACTGGAGTTGGACGACTTAAGTAGCTTTTCAGGATAGATTCTTTTATTTCAGCCGTATCATAAAGAAGCGCATCGATATATTGCTGCAGCTTTTTATAATCCTGCGGGTTTTTTTCACGATAATCGTTCCACGCTCTCCTGAATTGCCCCAGAACATGCTCGTCGACAAGATAATGCCCTTTTAATCCGGCTATAAATTTTCCAAGAAAGATGTAGGCGTCTCTGCCAATAAAAAGATGGGATTTTTTGTCAGCCAATAATTCGTCGGGAAGATTATCGAAGGAGCTTTCCATACCGACATAAATATGCCGCGAGCATGTTTCAGCGGGAAAAACCTGCGCCTCCCGATGCCATCCCGTCTCTTTAGGAATATCTCCCTTTGTCGTAAGAACCGAAAATTTATCCCACTCAAATCTCATAAGTAGTCCAATAAAACAATGAACAAGGTATTTGCAAGTTTAAGATAAAGTCGAAAGTAAAGAACGGAAAATACGGCACAGCCTGAAAAACCCATTAACCTTAAATCAAAGGCAGCGGTTTTGCATCGCCTTATCGGCCTGCGCGACCAATTCGGCAAGGATTTCCGCGATGGGCTGCTCCTTCTTAACCATGCCCACGCTTTGCCCCGCCATGACGGAGCCGCTTTCCACATCGCCGTCGATGGCCGCGCGGCGCAAGGCGCCCGCCCAAAAATGCTCGATCTCCAATTGCGCGGCTTCCCGCGACAGCTCGCCCTTGTCGAAGCGGGCGATGACCTCATGCTGCTTTTCGATGAACTTCTTTCCGCCTTCGTTCGCGATAGAGCGGACGGCGATGACCGGAAAACGCGGGTCCACCTGAACCGACAAAACGGCGTCCCGCGCAGCCGCGCGGATAAAGGCTTTTTTGAAATTCGGATGCGCGACGGATTCGCTCGCGCACACAAAGCGCGTGCCGAGTTGCACGCCCGCCGCGCCCATTTCAAGATACGAGGCGATAGCCTCTCCGCGGGCAATGCCGCCTGCGATAAAAACGGGAACATCCCGGATTTCGGGCAGGATTTCCTGAGCCAAAACCGAGGTCGCCACGGGGCCGACATGCCCGCCCGCTTCCATGCCTTCGACGATCAGCGCGTCCGCGCCGGAACGGACAAGTTTTTTGCCCAAAGCGGCAGTGGGCGCGAAGCATAAAACTTTCGCGCCGCCTTCTTTCGCCTTTTGAATAAAGACCGCCGACGGGAGCCCGCCCGCAAGCACAACATGCGAAACTTTTTCGCTAACGCATGCGCCGATCAAATCGTCGATCTGCGGGTGCATCGTCATGATGTTGACGGCGAAGTTTTTCGGCGTCGCGGCTTTCGTCGCGCGGATTTCGGCGGTAAGCTGATCGGGGGACAGCGAGCCGCAGGCCAGCGTGCCGAACGCCCCGCTATTGGAAAGCGCTGCAACCAGATGATGCTCGGAAATCCAGCTCATGGCGCCGCCCATGATGGCGCAGTCCGCGCCCAAAAAAGCGCAGCCTTTTTGCCAAAGGTGCTGAAGAGCAGGGGAAATGTTTACCATGGCAGAGGCTGTCCGTCGTAGTTGAAAAAGCGGCCGGAATCCTTTGGCGCGAACGTCGAGATGACTTTACGCATCGATGCGATGCTTTCCTTGGGCGTCAATTCGGCCGATTGGCTTCCCATATCGGTTTTTACCCAGCCCGGATGGAAAGAGACAACAATAATTTTTTCGTCTTTGAGCGTGAAGGAAATGCTTTTCACGGCAGCGTTCAGGGCCGCCTTGCTCGTGCGATAGGCCGTGTCGCCCTCCCGCGAGATGGACGTGATGGAGCCCATCTTGCTCGAGATCATTACGGCTTTGCGCTCCTTTCCAAGCGCGAGATTTTGGGTCAGCGCCTGCGTCACCATCACCGGCGCGATGGCGTTGGCACGAAAAGATTTCGCCCAAGCGGCGGGATCGATGGAGCCGAAATGCTGGGAGTCGTCGCTCTCCCCTTCCAAAAAAACGTGGCCATCAATGCCCGTGCCCGAAAAAATGCCCGCATTGTTGATCAGGACATCAATCGGCCTGCCTTTCAGTTTGGATTTCAGGAACGCGATGCTTTCGTCGTTCGTAATATCCAGCTTTTCGATTTGGATTAATTCGCCGCCTTCGGCCAGCGTTCTCAAAGCGGCGGCTTTGTCGGGCGTCCGGCAGCAGGCGATGACGCGCCAACCCTCGCCCGCGTATTGCCGCGTGAATTCGAGGCCTAATCCCCTGTTTGCTCCTGTGACAAGAACTGTGGGCACGTTATTCCTTATTTGCTTTGGTCCAATCCATAAGCGGCATGCAGAGCGCGAAGCGCCAACTCCGTGTATTCTTCGGCGATCAGAATGGAGGTGCTGATCTCCGATGTTTCGATGACCTCGATATTAATGCCTTTTTCCGCTAGCGTCTCGAACATTTTGGCCGCCACGCCCGCGTGATTGCGCATACCCGCGCCGACAAGGGAAATTTTGCATACCTCCTTCGATGAAACGATGGCCGTATAGCCGATGGCTTCCTTTTCGCCCTCCAGCACTTTCAAGGCGCGGTCGAAATCGCCCTTCGCGACGGTAAAGGAAAGATCGGTTGCGCGGTCGCTTCGCGCGGCCGTCTGCACGATCATATCGACGTTGATGCCCGCCCGCGCCAAAGGAACGAATATGCGCGCCGCTGTGCCCGGCTTGTCCGCAAGGCCGATCAGCGAAATCTGCGCTTCGTCCCGCATGTAGGCTATGCCTGTGACTGAATGTTCTTCCATTTGTGGGCTTCCTTCCGTGACCAACGTGCCCGGCAGATCGCTGCCGATTTCGTTGACGAATGTGGACAAAACCTGAACCGGCATGCGAAAGCGCATCGCCATTTCCACCGAGCGCACCTGAAGCACTTTCGCGCCCAAAGAGGCCAGTTCAAGCATTTCTTCGTAAGACACGCGCTTCATTTTGCGCGCCGAGGCGACGATGCGCGGATCGGTCGTATACACGCCTTCGACGTCCGTATAGATATCGCAGCGATCCGCCTTCAGCGCGACGGCAAGGGCGACGGCGGAGGTGTCCGATCCGCCGCGCCCCAGCGTGGTGATGCGGCCGGAATCCGAAACGCCTTGAAAGCCCGCCACGACCGCAACTTCGCCGTTATCGAGGCTTTCCAGCATGCCGTCGGTGTCGATAGTCGTGATATGCGCCTTGGCATGCAGAGAATCCGTATGCAGGGGCACCTGCCATCCTTGCCACGAGCGAGCGTTGAGTCCGCGTTGCTGCAAGGCCAAGGCCATAAGCCCTGCCGAAACCTGCTCGCCCGTGGCGACAATGCTGTCGTGCTCGCGCCTATCGTAATGCGGCGAAACGGCGCGGCACAGCGCGATAAGCCTGTCCGTTTCTCCGGCCATGGCAGAGACCACGACGGCGACTTTGTGTCCCCTTTGAATTTCTACGGAAACTTTCGCTGCGGCGTTCTTGATTCGGTCGATGTCTCCCACCGACGTGCCGCCGAATTTCATGACAATAAGAGACATAAACTAAAAACCTGATTTAATAGGCGAAGAATTTGGATTATGTTTCAAACTTTCGTATCTCACAAGCAACAAGTTGGGGATTCATGCGCTTTAAAAATTCAGACGGCGGGCAAGCAGACCCCTTCTCGCGTTATGCGCGAGAATGGTGGAATCCCAAAGGAGCCGTTGGCGCGTTGCATAAATTGAACGCGCCGCGCGTTGCGTATATCCAAAAGCTATTATGCGGCCATTTGGGAGTGACTTTGAAAACGAAAAAGCCGCTGAAGGGGCTTTCGGTTTTGGATATCGGCTGCGGCGGGGGCTTGCTTTGCGAACTTTTGGCCCGGCAAGGCGCCGAGGTGACGGGACTGGACGTATCGGAGGAAATGATCAAGGTCGCCAAGGCGCATGCTGCTAAATCAGGCTTAAAAATCGATTATTGGGCGCAGCCTTTGGATTTTTTCCGTAAAAAAGGAAAGAAGTTCGACCTTATAACGATAATGGAGGTATTGGAGCACGCCGCCGACGGAAACGCCCTTTTGCGCGATGCCGCCGCGATGCTGAAGCCCGAAGGGTTAATGATTCTTTCGACCATGAACAGGACGGTGAAAAGCTATCTTCTGGGCATTGTGATGGCGGAATATGTTTTAGGATGGACGCCGAAAGGGGCGCACGACTGGCGCAGGTTTGTAAAGCCATCGGAGTTGGAGGCGATGCTCAAAAAAGCGGGGCTTTGCTTAAAAGACATAGCTGGCATGATTTACAATCCGTTGCGGGATAGCTTTGAACTTTCGGATGAGAAAACAGGCGTGAATTACATCGCCGCTGCAGGTTTTGAAAACAGGCGCTAACGCCGCCTATATATCCTATCGCTTGATCGACTTGATCTTTTTTCTGAGCTTTCGCACGCACCCCCCTGACTCTTTACCCTTTTTTTACCTTCCTTGACACATGATTAACCCTGCTAAATCGCTATAGGGAGAATTCCATGACCGCGAAGACAGTTGAAAAAACCGCCCTACTTATAAGCCTCCTTGCCCTGACAGCCTGCGCCGATATGAACGCGCGGGAACAACGCATCCTTACAGGCGCGGCGGCAGGCACGGCCATCGGCGCGGCCGGAACTGTCCTTACGGGTGGCTGCGTCGCTTGCGGCGCGGCCATCGGCGCAGGGGTCGGCGCGGCTGGCGGCTTCGTCATGGATCAGATGTATCCCGCCGGGCATAGATGAAACGGAACGCCGTTTCCGAAACGCATATCGAACTTAACGCCGTCATAGTCGCCGTCTCGAACGGCGAGCCTTATTTGTTGACCGATAAAGACCGCGCCCTGCCCTCCGGCCCGTTCGAAGGCGCGCATCGCACGCTTGAGCAAAGCCTGCGGGAATGGGCGAAGCGCAAGGGGCATCAATCCCTTGGGTATGTGGAGCAGCTTTACACCTTCGCCGATGTAGGGCGCACGGCAAAAGAAAGCCGCGATGTTTCCATCGGCTATCTGGCGCTTGTTCCCGAGCCGTCCGATGCTTTGGGCGGCGCCTGGTCGCCGTGGTACGCGCATTTTCCGTGGGAGGATCATCGCGGCCGCACGCCTTCCCTGATTGGCGCGAAAATCCTTCCCGCGCTGGCGTTATGGAAAAACGCCGCGCCGGATGGCAAAACAAAAAACGGCCGCGGCAAGCGCATCAACATCGCCTTTCCTTCCGACCCCAAGGCATGGAACGAAGAGCTTGTTTTGCAGCGATACGAGCTTTTATGGGAAGCGGGGCTCGTCGAAGAAGCCGGCAAAAAATCAAAAATCCCCCTCGGCCTTGCCATGCCCTACGACCATCGCCGCATCGTCGCCACGGCCATCGCCCGTTTGCGCGCCAAGATTAAATACCGCCCTGTCGTTTTTGAGCTTTTGCCCGCCAAATTCACCCTGCTCCAACTTCAAAACACCGTAGAAGCCTTGGCGGGGGTGCGGCTGCACAAGCAAAATTTCCGGCGCCTTGTCGAGGCACAGGGGCTGGTCGAGGAAACGGACGGCATCGCCCGCGGCGCCTCGGGCAGACCCGCCAAATTATTCGCCTTCCGAGGCCAAGTGTTGCAGGAGCGCGCCGCAGCAGGAACAAAATTACCCAGAACGAATTGAAATATTGCTTTTTTAAGGGGATGCCATTAATAAATGCAGTCGATTGGACTCATGGCCTTCGCGCCTTGCGGTTCTTTTTTTGGATCCCACTTATGCTCATAACGAGCATAATAAGGACAAAAGGAAGAGGGAAAGAATGGGTGTCATGCCCGCCGAAACGGCCTTGTCGTTGAAACGCACGGCCTCCATCTACGAACGCGTCAAAAGCGTCGTTCCCGAAATGGAGTGGGCGATGCATGCCGACAACGTCGACGCCATTTTGCGCCTTAAGAAGGAACGCAACGCGGTCATCCTCGCGCATAACTATATGCGCCCCGAAATTTTCCACGGCGTGGCGGACATTCAGGGGGACTCTCTCGCGCTGGCGCGCAAAGCCGCCGAGGCCGAAGCCGACGTTATCCTTTTGGCGGGCGTGCATTTCATGGCGGAAACCGCCAAGCTGCTCAATCCCTCCCGCACGGTTCTGATTCCCGACCTTAGGGCCGGATGCTCGCTCGCCGAATCCATCACCGCGCAGGACGTGCGCGACTTGCGCGGAAAGCATCCGGGCATTCCGGTCATCACTTATGTCAACACCGCGGCGGCCGTGAAGGCCGAGGCGGACATTTGCTGCACCTCCGGCAATGCAAAGAAAATCGTCGAGTCCCTTGGCGTTTCCGAAGTCATCCTTCTGCCGGACGAATACCTCGCGCAGAACGTGGCTGCGGGAACCAGCGTCAAGATCATTTCATGGAAAGGCCGCTGCGAAGTCCATGAACGCTTTACCGGCGAGGACATTGCCCTTTTCCGCAAACAGAATCCAGGGGTGGTTATCCTTGCGCATCCAGAATGCGCGCCTGACGTTGTGGCCGCATCCGATTACGCTGGCTCAACGGCGAAAATGATCGACTGGGTCGGCGCGCGAAAGCCGCCACATGCCGTTCTACTTACCGAATGCTCGATGAGCGACAACGTCGCCGTCGACCAGCCTCAAACCAATTTTATTCGCCCCTGCCAGCTTTGCCCGCACATGAAGCGCATCACGCTTTCGACTGTTCGCAAAGCGCTGGAGAACATGGAACACGAAGTCACGGTTCCCGAGGCCGTCGCCGTTCGCGCCCGCCGCGCCGTCGAGCGCATGATCGCCGTTAAATGACAAAACCCACTATCATCGGCGCCGGCCTCGCGGGCCTCTCAACGGCATTAGACCTCTCCCCACTCCCCGTCACGCTTGTTTCCCCCTGCACATTGGGAGACTGTTGCAGCAGCGCGCTGGCGCAAGGCGGCATCGCGGCGGCGGTGGGCAAGGGCGACAAAGCCGCGCTCCACGCTCAAGATACGCTCGAGGCGGGCGGCGGCATCAACGACCCGGGCACTGTCGCCCAAACGACGGAGGACGGCGCGCGCGTCATCGAAAAGCTGGAAAAACTGGGCGTCGTTTTCGACCGCGACACGAAAGGCGCGTTGAACCTGCGCCTTGAAGCGGCGCACGGCAAGCGGCGCATCGTGCATGTTAAAGACGGGACAGGCAAAGCGGTCATGCAAGCCCTTGTCAAAACCGTCCGCGCCACGCCCTCCATTGAGATCATCGAAAACGCCGAAGCCGAAAGCCTCTTGACGAAAGACAACGCCGTCGCAGGCATCGTTCTGCGCAAAGGCACCGAGCAAATTCGTCTTCAGTCGAGCCGTGTCGTTCTCGCCACGGGCGGATGCGCCGCTCTTTGGCGCGATACCACGGTTCCGCTCCAGAATTGGGGCAAAGGCTTGGCCATGGCCGCGCGCGCGGGCGCGACTTTGGCGGACATGGAATTCATGCAATTCCACCCCACGGCCATCAATATTGGCCGCGATCCTTTGCCGCTGGCCACCGAATCCCTGCGCGGCGAAGGCGCGTTTCTTTTAAACGAAAAAGGCGAACGCTTTGTCAATGAACTGGAACCCCGCGACGTCGTCGCGCGCGCGATTTTCGATCAAATTCGCAATGGCCAAAACGTCTTCCTCGACGCCCGCAAAGCAGGAGGAAAAAACTTTGCCGAGCGTTTTCCGACGATCTACGCTCTTTGCGCGCCTGCGGGCATCGATCCCTCGCGCGATCTTATCCCCGTCCGTCCGGCAGCGCATTTCCACATGGGCGGCATTGCAACCGACCCGAAAGGCCGCGCGGATATCGAAGGCCTGTGGGCCTGCGGCGAGGCGGCTTGCACAGGGCTGCACGGCGCGAACCGTCTGGCCAGCAATTCTCTTCTTGAGGCCGCGAGCTTCGGCTTCCGCGTCGCGGCCGACATCAAATCCCTGTTCAGTAAAAAGGCGAACAGCCTTTCAAAAAACATTCCGCAGCCCTTGCCTGAATTATCCGAGAATGAAAAAAACACGCTGCGCGCCCTCATGTCCGCCAAAGTCGGAGTCGTCCGCGATCATCACGGCTTAAGCGAAGCCCTTTCGTTCCTTGCGCCTCTCATAAAAAAATCGGATATGGCGCTTGTCGCATACATCGTAGCCCATTGCGCCCTAAACAGGCGCGAAAGCCGCGGCGCGCATTTCCGCAGCGACTATCCGCATGCGGAGCTAAAAGGCCAAAGATCCACATTCCACCTCGCCGAAATTGAAAGAACGGGCGAGAAGAATTAAAAAGAAGAGAAAAGGATAATAGAACTAGAGACAGATCTGTGAATAACAAATGCCGTTATGCCCGCGAAGGCGGGCATCCCATTTTCTCATCTTCCAGAAACATCTACATGTACGAGGATTCCTTCTTATGCCCCTAGCCCCCCTGCCCGACCTGATTTTACGCCCACTTGTCGAATTCGCCTTGCGCGAGGATCTCGGCGACGCCGGAGACATAACGACCGCCGCGCTCGTCCCCCAAAGCGCGAAAGGCTGCGCGATGCTCAACGCGCGAGAGGAAGGCATCCTCTCGGGCATGGACGCGGCTCGGCTGGCATTCCAGCACCTTGACCCTTCCGTCAAATTTATGCCCCTGAAGCTGGACGGCGAGCCGATTTTCGAAGGCGAATGCCTGGCAAAAGTCGAAGGCTCGGCGCGCGCGATGCTGAACGCGGAGCGCACGGCGTTAAACTTCCTTTGCCGCCTATGCGGGATAGCCAGCGAAACGCATACATTTGTCGAAGCCGTGCGCGGCACCAAAGCGCATATCACCTGCACGCGCAAAACCACGCCCGGCCAGCGGCTTCTGGAAAAATACGCCGTCCGCTGCGGGGGCGGAACCAACCACCGCTTCGGCCTTTATGACGCCATCCTGATCAAGGACAACCATATCGCCTTGGCGGGAGGCGTACGCCAAGCCTTAAAGCGGGCGCGCAAGGCGGCAGGGCATCTGGTGAAAATCGAGCTGGAAGTAGATACGCTTGCCCAGCTTGACGAAGCGATAGCGGCGCGCGCCGAATTCCCGTTCGACGCCGTCTTGCTCGATAATATGTCCGCGCCGACGCTGAAACAGGCGGTAGAAAAAGCGGCAGGAAAATTTTTAATTGAAGCCTCAGGCGGCGTGACTCGTGAAACCGTCGCGGGAATCGCCGCTTCGGGCGTCGACCTTATTGCCGTCGGCAGGATCACCCACAGCGCCCCCATCCTCGATATCGGTATGGAAATGCAGAACAGGTAACAGGGAACAGAAAGAAAGAAAACAGATCCAGAAATAAGAGTAAGAAAAGAAAGCTGTCATTCCGGAAATTTTGCGAAGCGACGTTGTCCGTCTCCAACATATAGGAATCCAGACAGCCTAAACATAGAAATGTCCGCGCCCATTGAAGAGTTAAGGATATATGGGAAAATCTTTCACCCGCACCTCTTTTCCGAAGCCGCATATCGACGCACGGCTCTTACGGCAAGGAATTTTTCCAAACAGGTGGGAGCCGACAACGCGTTAAGCCCAATGGCACCGTTCAAGATTCCCAAAGAAACAAGAAGATCGCCTGTCATGGGAATCTTACCGGTTAGCACCGAGCCGACAACAACAAAATCCAAGGCTACCGCCGCCAATCCGGCTTTCATAAGATGCAATCCGGAACTAAACTTACCTTGTTCTTCCCTAATTTCATGTTCTGTCATTTATTCCTCCAAAAGAATCACATCATTATTCTATGTCATATTTTTCCCCATAAAAGCGTTTTCAGCGCATTTCAAAGCGACTCATTCCGTGGTATCAAACAAGTTTGAACATCCTTTTGTGATTCTGCCATGCGGAAACGAAAATCCCCTTTGCGCGGAAGCGTGACGCAAAACGTGTCGGCGCGCGTGCGCGCGGGCGAGCGCGACGGCGTCGGCTTCCTCGTGCGCCTCGGGCTTCTGATCGCCCTTTTGGTGGCGGTTCTGATCGTCGGCGTCGTGGGCTGGCATTCGGGCTGGCCGGCTCGCAAAGCGCGCCAACTGACGGAAGCGGCATTAGATGTCTCGCGCATCGCGCATTTTGAAGTCAAAGACATCATCGTGCAAGGCCGCCGTCAATCGAACAAGGAGGAGATACTCGACGCGTTGGGAACAGGCCAAGGCCTGCCCATCTTCGGCGTCGATCTGGCCGAAGCGGCGCAAAGGATCGGCCGTTTGCCGTGGGTGTCTCGCGTCGTTGTCGAACGCAGGCTCCCCGATACCCTTGTGATCGTTTTGACGGAACGCGAAGCTCTGGCGCGCTGGCAACAAAACGAGCGTTTCTTCGTCATTGATACCGAAGGCCAAATTTTGCCTTCGGCGAAGGCGGAGAATTTCGCGGACCTCCCGCTTGTCGTCGGGGCGGGCGCGGAACGCGCTGCGCGCGCCCTTTTCGCTTTGCTAGCCGATTATCCGTCGATTAGAGAAAAAACGACCGCGGCCGTGCGCGTCGGCCAGCGGCGATGGGATTTGCACTTGTCTAAAATCGTCGTTCGCCTGCCCGAAGATAACCCCGAAAAGGCGCTGCGCCGCCTTCTTGATTACATCCATAAGGATAAAATCCTAAACCGCGACATCGTCGCTGTAGATTTGCGCATTCCCGACCGCTACGCTCTTGAACCGGCGCCGGGCGCGAAAATAGGAGACTTTAAAAAATGAAATTTTTGAAAAAGTGGCTTTTTGCGGAACCCCACGTCTCCGGCGGCGAGGTATACGGCGCGCTTGATATCGGCTCCAGCAAAATCGCCTGCCTTATCGCACGTTCAGAAAACGACGGTCCGCCGAAAATTGTCGGCATCGGCCATCAACTATCGGAGGGCATGAAGAACGGCAACGTTTCGAACATGGAAGCCCTGCAATACGCCATTGGGCAAGCCGTTTCGTCGGCCGAGCAAATGGCGGGCGAGACTTTGCAGCGCGTGACCATCAATTTTTCAGGGGCGCAGCTCGCCTCGCAAAGCGTCGATATCGAATTGCCTCTAAACGGCCGCGAGGTGAACGAAAACGACATCGCCCGCATCATGGCGCAAGGCCAGGCCATGGCGCCCGAAGACCAGCAAGGCCATCCGCTGGAACTGTTGCACACCATCCCCGTCAGCTACACGCTCGACGCGCAAAAAGGCATCCGCGATCCGCTTGGCATGACGGGCAGCGTTCTTTTTGCACAAATGCATTTGATCGCGGCGGGTTTTGGCCCTATCCGCACGCTCGCCACGGCCATCGCGCGCTGCCATTTGGATATCGAACAGGTCGTGGCGGCGCCTTACGCTAGCGGCCTTGCCTGCCTTGTCGAAGACGAAATGGATCTGGGCAGCCTGATTATCGATATGGGCGCGGGCACAACCAGCTTTGCCGTTTTCGCCGACGGCAACATCGCCTTCGCCAGCGGCATCGCCATGGGCGGCGCTCATGTCACCAGCGATATCGCGCGTGGGCTTACAACCTCGCTCGCCCATGCCGAAAGATTGAAAACGCTTTACGGCAACGCCATCCAAAGCCCGATGGACGAGCGCGAAAACATCGACGTGCCGCTGATCGGCGAAGAGGAAGAGCCTGAAAATGCCAACCACCTGCCCAAAGCCCATCTGAACCGCATCATCCAGCCGCGCATCGAGGAGATTTTCGAGCTTGTGCGCGCGCGCATGGAGAAAAGCGGCTTCTCCGATGTCGCCGGGCGCCGCGTCGTCTTGACCGGAGGCGCATCGCAATTACCCGGCGTGCGCGAACTGGCGCAGCGCGTGCTCGACAAGCAGGTGCGGCTAGGCCGCCCGCTTCGCGTTGCGCGTCCATCGACGCTGTCCGGAAAGGGCGCATCGTTTACGGGGCTTGCCGAGTCCACATCCGGCCCTGCGTTTGCGACGACGGCGGGACTGCTCGCCATCGCCATGCAGCCTGAACTCGCCTCCAGCGCGGGCGGCGGCGGCTTCGGCAATCGCACCCTCGGCTCATCCGGCTCAGCCCTCAACCGCATCGGATTGTGGCTGAAGCAGAATTTATAAGCAGACGGCAGAGAACAGGCATCAGGAAACAGAATTCCGCGAACTCTGGAGTATATCGCGCAATAACAACGGCGTCATCCTCGGGCGAGGCAACGCGAAGCGTTGACGAGGCCCGGGGATCCAGACTGACTTTCCTTAAATAATGGATCTAGAAATTTCAGGCATCCTTTAAGTGCGCGAATACATCCATCTTCCTTTAACTCCCTTTTCCACGCTGTTCACAAACCAAAATACACGTTTTCACCCATCACTTTCACTCCGCCTCCTAACCCTCTGCATCGCTTTTTCTTTATGCCTCGTGGCATGGTTTTTTCCGTCCAAAATCCGCCTAAATGTCTGTAATTTCTGATTCTTGCCGCTTCTTTTTGTTGCAAGAATCAAAGGAAAAGATTCATATAGGCGGCATACGATTCGCTCTCGTTTTTCTCTCGCCCCTTTCCGGAGGTTTTTCATGATCAATTTGTCGATGGTCGATCCCGATCACAACCTGCGTCCCCACCTGACCGTAATCGGAGTCGGCGGCGCGGGCGGCAACGCCATTAACAACATGATCCGCTGCAAGCTGGAAGGCTGCGAATTCATCGCCGCCAACACGGACTCGCAAGCGTTGGCCCAATCGCTGGCTGGGCGCAAAATCCAGCTGGGCGTCAACCTCTCGCGCGGGCTAGGCGCAGGTTCCAAAGCCGAAGTCGGCCGCGCCGCAGCGGAAGAACAACTCAACGATATTCTGGCCAGCCTCGAAGGCTCGGACATGATCTTCATAACGGCAGGCATGGGGGGCGGAACGGGCACTGGCGCTGCGCCGGTCATCGCGCGCGCCGCAAGGGAAATGGGAATCCTCACCGTCGGCGTTGTGACAAAGCCGTTCCACTTCGAAGGCAACAACCGCATGCGGCAGGCTGAATCCGGCATTCAGGATCTGCAGCAATACGTCGACACGCTGATCGTCATCCCGAACCAAAACCTTTTCCGCATCGCGAACGAACGCACGACATTCGCCGAAGCCTTCCGTCTGGCCGACGAAGTCTTGCATTGCGGCGTGCGTGGCATTACCGATCTGATGGTCATGCCGGGCTTTATGAATCTCGACTTTGCCGACGTGAAAACCGTGATGGGCGAAATGGGCAAGGCCATGATGGGCACGGGCGAAGCCGAAGGCGACAACCGCGCAGTGAACGCGGCCGAAGCCGCCATTTCCAACCCGCTGCTCGACGACGTGTCGATGAAGGGCGCGCGCGGCGTGCTGATCAATATTACGGGCGGGCTTGATATGACCCTGTTCGAAGTCGATCAGGCGGCCAACCGCATCCGCGAGGAAGTGGACCCCGAAGCGCAAATCAAGGTCGGCTCCACCTTGGGCGAATCTATGGACGGCAAGATTCGCGTTTCCGTCATCGCGACGGGCATCGACGCCGCTTTGGCGCAGCAACGTCCCTCTGTCTCAAGCGCTTTGTCTCAGGCCGCGCCGCGCATCCAAACCGCGCCGATCAAACAGCAAGCGCAAGTTAAACCGGCTGCCTATGCGCAACCGGCCGTTCCGCCGCAACCCGCCGTTCAACAGCAGGCGCCCATGCAGCAACAAGCGGCACCCGTGCAACAGGTAACGCCGGCCGTGACAGCCCAAACCAGCTACTTCACCATGCCGCAGCCGATTATCCCGCCTGCCGCCGCCGTCCATGCGACGTCCGTCGAAGCGGAGCCAAGCGCGATGCCCGAGTCCGCGCCGGAGTCCGCCGAAGCCGAAGCCCAAAGAGCGGCCGAGGAAGAGGAAACGCGCAAAATGGAAGCCCGCAAAGCGGCAGAGCGCGAAACGCGGGCGGTCGAAAAACGCCGCGCGGCCGAGGCTCGCGAACAGGAAATGCAGGCTCAGCGCGCCTATCAGGCCTTGCAGGAAGCGCAAGCCGCCCCTGCGGCGCGCGCAACCCATGCGCCCGCGTCGCCCATCGATATGCGCATGACGCAGCTTTCAGCGCAACAGCCTGCGGCGCAGCAAGCACCGGCGGAACAACGCCGCCAACGCCGCTCGGAATCCCTTTTTACGCGGATAACGGGCTTCGGCCTCGTGCGTCCATCCTCCCAACATCAAGAGGACGAGATTCACGGGACTCATGCGCCGCATGAAGATGAAGTTCCCATGCCTCACCTCGACGTGCATCCTTCCGACCGACCTGTATTATCAGAGCAGCCTGAAGAAATGCTCGAAATCCCCGCCTTCCTGCGTCGGCAGAGCAATCACTAGTTGGCGATTAGGAGCTGGGGGCTAGGGATTAGGGGCTAGGGACTCTTGGGACTGGCGGAAGCTAACAGTATCTGTCATTCGCAAAATTCCGAGCGCAGCGAGGAATTTATGCGGAATCCAGACGGCCTTGCCATAAGAAAAGTCACTGCCAAATTATTTTATTGGAATCCTGAAATCAGGCTATCCCCAGCTTCGCCTTCATCGCATCGATATAAAGGGGCGAGCGGTGCCACGCGGCGGCATCGGCAATAATGCTTTGCAGAGAGCGCGAAGGCCGCCAGCTTAACACCTTTGCGGCCTTTTCGCTGCTGGCGATCAAAACGGGCGGGTCGCCTTCCCGCCGAGGCGCAAAGCCGGGCGTAAAATCCGAACGCCCAAGAGCCTGCCGTGTCGCTTCCACAATTTCCATCACGGTATAGCCGTTGCCGCTTCCCAAATTAAAAATATCCGTCGCGCCGCCTTCCAAAAGGTAATTCAAAGCGCGCACATGCGCATCGACAAGATCCAGCACATGCACATAATCGCGCACCGCCGTGCCGTCGGAAGTCTCATAATCATCGCCGTAAACCGTAAAGCCTTCCGAAAGCCCAAGCGCGCGCAACAATTCATAGGGCGCGCCGATCAAAGGCAGCACAAGGCGCGGAATCAGGTGTGATTCCGGCGCGTGCGCTTCGCCGATCTGCGCCTCGATAGGCGCGGCGCCCGCCACGTTGAAATAGCGCAAGGTAACGGAGCGCATGCCGTCAGCGTCCAGCATCCGCAAAAAGGCTTCGGCCTCCAGCTTCGACTGGCCGTAGGGATTGATGGGCTTGGTCGGATAAAGCTCCGTCACGCGCCCCCTGCCCCCGATATTGCCGAATTTCGGCGTCGTATCGCCATAGACGGCGGCGGTGCTTGAAAAAACAGTCTTCTTTACGCCGCATTGATGAAGCGTCTTGAAGAAAACATGCGCGTTGTCGCGATTGTTGGCGAAATACTTTTCCGGCTTTTGAACGGATTCCCCGACTTCGATAAAGGCCGCGAAATGCATGGCGGCGACGGGCGCGTATTTTCCGCAAACCGCCCGCACAAAATCGGCGTCCCCTATATTCCCTTCCTCGAAAGCCCCAAACGAAGCCGCCCACGCGTTGCCGGTCGACAAATTATCGATCACGACAGGCTCAAAACCCGCATGTTTCAGCGCGTAAGCCGCATGGCTGCCGATATATCCGGCGCCGCCAGAGATAAGAATGGTTGACATGAAGGGAGGTTATAAACGGTAATTTAGTTACGTCAAATGCCTAATTCAAACCGACGAATTTTAGGATCGACCATTTAAACATTTCCTGCATTTCCTCGCTCGGTTCATAAATCTGGCAGTCTGCGCCTTCGGGCATTTCGATTAATCGCCCGAAATTTTCATCCGCTTCATCGCAAACTATGGTCAAATTTTTATGAACAAAAAAATCTGGATTTGCAGCCGCCATTAAAACGGCCGGATCGTGAAATCGGAAATTTTGATCGGGCGAAAAATAGCGGGTATAGGCAATCATCACCTCTTGTGCCGCTTCCGCCACTGGCGTTTGGGGGCGCAGTTTTTCAATATCCTGCAGCGCCATGCAAATAGGCCATGTCGCATTCAGGGGCACAAAGCGCAAAGGCAGCCCCAAACGCATTAGTTTGGAGACCGCATAAGGATCGGCGGCGAGATTAAAATCCGGACAAGGCAGCCGATCCCACAAGGCGCCGAATTTCCCTCCCATCATCGTCACGCGAGCCACGCACTGCCGAATTTTTTCTTTCAAAAGGTCTGCTAAACAGGAAAAATTGCTTGCCGGGCCAATAATAAAATAATCCAAGGGTCCTTTTTGTTCTGCGAGCCTTTCAATAAAACGCGCCATGTCTTCGGGCGAAGAAGGCGGCACGGCAGGACGTGAGGCAAGCGGCAAATCGACATTGCACAAACCGTTTCCGGACGTTTTTTGCCGTTCAAGAACAGCGCTATCAAAAAGTCTATGTTTTTTGGCCGGCCCCGAAAGCCCCGCAATCAAGGGCATATCGTCGCGACCCGCCAATGAAAGAACGCGGGCGGTGTTATCGACCGTTTGCGAGACAGTCCCGTTGCCGTAGGAAGCGATGACCCCCGTTAACGGCCATCCTGCTTTGATAGCCAGCCATAAGGCAAGGGCATCGTCGCGACCCGTATCGCAGTCAATGATGAAGGCACCGAAAGGCATGCAAGAAAATCATGAAGGAGATGGAGCCGTGGATAAAACGCGCCTTCTAACTTCTTCTAGAACCAGTTTCATAGGCGTGTTTAAATCAACATCTAAAGTCTTCGCGATGGGCTGTCCCGGAACGAAACATTCAAGGGGCAAGACAAAACCCGTTTCCCTTTCGATAGTTTCGCAAAATCCTTCATTAGCTTCCAGTATGTTCAATCTGAAGCCCTGCACAACTTCAGGCAAAATCTTGAAGCTTTGCGCGAGCCAATCGCTCTTCAGCATAAATGCCGGTAATCGGCCAATGCTTCCGTCCTTAAGCGCGACGACGGGACCATCGAAAAAAAGATCCCGAGGCGTTTGAACATCCGCTGCCTCGTTCGCGTAATCGACTCCGGCAATCAAGGGTACTTTTTTTCCTTGGCAGACTAATTTTTTTCGCTCTTCTTTGGTTGCCACAGAAAAGCATGTTGAAATGCCTTTTATTTCAGCATGCTCAAATACGCCACCTTCTTCCATTTTTTGGAAAAGCCACAAAAGCGTTTTGGCTCGCCTCACGTTGTCTTCAAGAAGAATAATTGGCACGCGATTGCCGCTGGAGCCACCCATGGCTTCGGTCTTTTCTCTAATGGCAGCGATCTGGTCCTCTATACGAGGCCATTCAGGGCGCCCGACAAATCCCAATTCTTCGCCTTCCCGCGAGAAAAGGCGCGAAAAACCGATTTGGGCGAATTCGCCACACATAAAGCGGCTTTTATTTTTCGATTGAATGAAGGATTCCTTATCAATCATACCATCCAGAGAAATAAAAAGCGGCTCGCGCTCCAATTTATTTTTCAGATGCCGCCACCCCTTAAGAATTGCGGATTTGGCCAAATCCCCCGAACGATAGAAATGCACATACGCGTTTGTTTGGGGATTAAGATTATATTTACCGCAGTAATCAAGGCTGCCGGCCATCACCCGAAGAACATCATTTCCCCAATCCGCATAGGCGTCCTCAAGAATCGCGGCAAAGCGTCGAGGCGACACAGTGCATTCCGAACGACACAAGGAATAGGCGCATTCCAATATTTTTGAAGTCGAATAATTCGCGTCCTTGCGGATAACAAAGATAAGGCCGTCGGAAGAGTCATCCATAATCCCTATGCCGGGATTGACCGCTGGAAAGCGGTGCTCGACGCTATGAATGTGTTGCACACAATCGGAATGAAACATCATGCTAAACCTAAGACGATTTCACCTTTCCGCCGTTTACGCGCGCAAACGCAAAAAAGAAAGCAATATAATTTAATTAATGTTCTTTTTTTGTTTAATCATTTTTGAAAATGCGTGCCAATTCCTCTTTCGCGCGTTATGAATCGCTCGGCTCACCATTGGAGAAAAAATTATGGTTAAGAAAATTATCGTTTTCGGTTCGTGCAATCTCGATTTGTTTTTTGATATCCCCGATATGCGCTTTTTCGTTGATACAGACGTCGGCGCCGAGGATGGCCTTCACCTTGTGACGCACAAGCAGGCTCCCGGCGGCAAGGGCGCGAATCAGGCCGTGGCGGCTGCCAAAGCGGGCGGAAAGGTCCATTATTTCGGCGCCATCGGCAAGGATGGGCACGCGCAATATCTGCTCCAAAACTTTCGTGATTTGCGCATCAATATTTCGGGCATAGCGCAAGTTGATTCGCAAACCGGCCTCGCCGCCATTTTCAACACGCGCGGCGGCAAGCACAAGCTGGTGATGAGCCACGGGGCGAATACTAAAGCGACGCATAAGCAGGTTCCTGAAAATCTGTTAAACAAAAACGCCCTTCTCGTCTTTCAGGCCGAAACCGATCTGGAGCAAAACGCCAAACTTATCACGCGCGCCAAGAAAAAAGGCGCGGCCGTGATTTACAACATCGCGCCCGCAGCGAAAATACCGGCCAAAGTCCTGGCGCAGGTTGATTACCTGATCCTCAATCGCCCCGAAGCCGAAGTCGTCGCGTCAAACCTCGGCCTTTCCGCAAAAAATCTCCCTCTTTTCGCAAAAACAATGGCAGGCAAATTTGATCTCGCCTGCATCATTACGCTTGGCGAAAACGGCCTTATCGCGTCGCGCGGCGAGGAGACGCCCCTGAAAATTCCGGCCCTTTCCGTCAAAGTCATCGATAGCGTCGGCGCAGGCGACGCTTTTGTCGGCGCCTTTGCGGTTGCTCTAGCCGAAGGCCTTCCGTTCGAAACTGCACTGCGCCATGGCGCTGTAGGGGGCTCTTTGGCCTGCACGCGCGTTGGCGCGCAAACGGCGCTGCCAACTAAAAGAGAAATTTTGAAAAACTTGCCCAAGCTCGACGAAATGAAAAGGGGTTCTTGATGAAAAAAGCCGTTCTATTCAATGCGCCCTATCCAGAATATCCGCCGAAATCTCTTCGCATGTGGAATTCAAGCGCTGGACCGGCCAAAGCCGCGCCATTATCCGCAGAGGCGAATGCACCTGTTACGGAGCGGAAACCGATTTGGTTTCTTTTGTCTAAAAAGCAAATCGGATTCCGGATAAACTCCTCGTTACAATCGGAATTTTCCGGAATGACGAACGCCTGAAATTTGGTTTATACTCGGCAAATGCCCAAATCCGCTTCCCTTTTCGATCAAACAGCCGCCCGCCCGCTGGCCGACCGCCTGCGACCGCAGACGCTATCGGAGGTCGTCGGGCAAGATCATCTGCTGGCGCCGGATGCGCCCATCGGCCGCATGATCGCCGCCAAGCGGCTTGCCTCGCTTATCCTATGGGGACCGCCCGGATGCGGCAAAACGACCATCGCGCGGCTTTTGGCCGACGCCACGGGCTTTTATTTCGAGCCTGTTTCAGCCGTAGCTTCGGGCGTGGCGGAACTGCGCAAGATTTTCGACGCGGCAGCCAACCGCCGCATCGGCGGTCAAAACACGCTGCTTTTTGTGGACGAAGTCCATCGTTTTAATCGTGCGCAACAGGATGTGCTTTTGCCCTATGTCGAAGATGGCACGGTCACGCTGGTCGGCGCGACGACGGAGAATCCCTCGTTCGAGCTTAACGCCGCCTTGCTGTCTCGTTGCCAAGTGCTGGTTTTAAACCGGCTCGACGACGACGCGTTGGAAAAAATCCTTCAAAAGGTCGAAAAGGAAACAGGACTCCCCATTCCCCTTACGCCCGAAGCGCGCACAGCGCTTAAAGCCATGGCCGACGGCGACGGGCGCTATCTGATCGCGATGGCCGAGGAACTGCTTTCCGCCCCCGAGGGCAAAACGCTGGACGCCAAACAACTTGCCACGTTTGTTCAGCACCGCCGACCTCTTTACGATAAAGCGCAGGAAGGCCATTACAATCTGATCAGCGCATTACATAAATCCCTGCGCGGCTCGGATTGCGACGCGGCGCTTTACTGGTTCGCCCGCATGATCGAAGGGGGAGAGGACCCGCGTTATATCGCGCGCCGCCTTACCCGCTTTGCCAGCGAAGACGTCGGCCTTGCCGACCCGCAAGCCCTGCCCCTTGCCATCGCGGCATGGGAAACCTATGAGCGCATGGGCAGCCCCGAAGGCGAGCTAGCGCTGGCGGAGCTGGTCATTTACTTAGCGACCGCCCCGAAATCGAACGCCGCCTATGCTGCCATGGGCTCGGCCATGCGCGCGGCAAGGCAATACGGCTCGCTGATGCCGCCCAAGCATATTCTCAATGCGCCCACGAAACTGATGCAGGAAATCGGCTATAGCGAGGGCTATCAATACGATCCCGACACGCCGGAAGGCTTTTCGGGCCAGAATTACTTTCCCGAGGAAATGAAACGGCAGGAGTTTTATCATCCCGTCGAGCGCGGCTTCGAACGCGAAATCCGCAAAAGATTGGACTACTGGGCGGAGTTAAGAAGGAAGAAAAACGGATAAATTATTTTTTGGACATCCTTCTTTGTGAACAATATCCTGAACAAGAAAGAATTTTCCTCCCCTTGTGGGAGGGCTAAGGGGATATCCCACGGTTGCCATGCATATTGCCTATTTGCCCCCTTCTTCCTTGCCGAATGTTGTCCGAAAGCCTATAAAAACGCCTTAACTTAGGAGCATTTAATGTCCACGCCGTTTCTTTCCCAAAGGCTTTCCAAGGTCAAACCGTCGCCCACGCTGGCCGTCACGCGCCTTGCGCAGGAACTCAAAGCGCAGGGCAAGGATGTCATCAGCCTCGCAGCGGGCGAGCCGGACTTCGACACGCCCGATTTCATCAAGGAAGCGGCCTATGTCGCCATTCGCGCCGGACAAACGAAATATACCGCCGTCGACGGCACGCCCGCGCTGAAAAAAGCCATCGTTGATAAATTCGCGCGCGAAAACGGCCTGACCTATAAAACCAGCCAGATTTCAGTCGGCACGGGTGGCAAGCAAATTTTGTTCAACGCCATCATGGCGACGGTCAGCCCGGGCGACGAGGTTATTATTCCAACTCCCTACTGGGTTTCGTATCCTGATATGGTCAATCTGGCCGAGGGCGTGCCCGTTTTCCTGCCGACAAAGGCGGAAAACAAATTCCGCCTTTCCCCTGCCGATTTGGAAAAAGCCATCACGCCGAAAACAAAATGGCTGATTTTCAATTCGCCCAGCAATCCTTCGGGCGCGGCCTATGCCGAAAGCGAGCTTCGCGCCCTTGCCGACGTTCTTCTGCGCCATCCTCATGTTTGGGTGATGACCGACGATATTTACGAGCATCTGGTCTATGACGATTTCAAATTTACGACGATTGCGCAAATAGAGCCGAAACTTTACGACCGCACGTTAACGGTCAATGGCGTATCCAAGGCTTACAGCATGACGGGCTGGCGCATCGGTTATGCGGGCGGGCCGGAATTGCTCATCAAAAAGATGGGTGAGATTCAGGGGCATTCCACCAGCAACCCCTCCTCCGTCAGCCAGGCGGCTGCGCTTGCAGCGCTTACAGGCCCTCAGGATTTTCTTAAAGACTGGGTTAAAATCTTCCAATCGCGGCGCGATCTAGTCTTCGCAGCCATGGACGGCATTCGCGGCCTTGCTTGCCCCAAGCCCGAAGGCGCTTTCTATGTTTACCCCGATTGCTCGGGGTTAATGGGCAGCCAAACGCCGGAGGGCAAAACAATCGCAACCGACGACGATCTGGCCGCTCATTTCCTTCAAAGCGAAGGCGTCGCCGTCGTGCCGGGCTCGGGCTTCGGCCTTAGCCCCGCTTTCCGCATTTCCTACGCGACATCGACCGAGGCGCTTCAAGAAGCCTGCACGCGCCTGAAAAGAGCCTGCGAAAAGCTTTTAACTGCCAAGGCGGCCTAAGAAAATGCAGGGCAACGAAAAAGACGATATACCTTCCGCCACGCTCCCCACCCGCTACGGCAGTTTCGAGCTGCAAATCTTCAAAGGCGCGCGCGGTCTTGAGCACATGGTGCTCGTCAAGGGAACCCCCAAGGACGACTGCCTTGTTCGCCTGCATTCGGAATGCGCCACGGGCGACATCCTCGGTTCCCTGCGGTGCGACTGCCGCAACCAGCTTGAGGACTCCATGGACATGATCAACATGGAAGGCAGCGGCCTCCTGATATATATGCGCGGACACGAAGGCCGCGGCATCGGCCTCGGCAATAAAATTCGCGCCTATGCCCTGCAAGAGGAAGGCATGGACACGATAGACGCCAACGTCCATCTTGGCTTCGCGCCGGACGAGCGCGACTACGCCGAGGCCGTTGAGATTCTAAAGCACTTTGGTCTGAGCCGCGTGCGCCTTCTCACGAACAACCGCGACAAAATCACGGCGCTGGAAGAAGCGGGCATCCATGTGAGCGGCCATGTGTCTTTATGGACGGGCGCCAACCCCCATAACGAAAAATATCTCGCCACCAAGCGCAAACGCATGGGGCACTTTTAGCCAGTGAGTCTCTTTGGCCGTCCGATTCTCTCGGCAAAAAATTCCATCGCATTATCCTAAAAAAGGCATCCGCTTCAGTAGGTTAAAGCCTAACCGATTCTGGCACGGGGCTTGCTACTTACCCCATGACCTCATTGGTCTCCTTCTCGCCGCGCGCGACGGACGCCCTGAGGAAGAAGTCTACGAAACACCTGAAAGGAGTTCTACCCATGGCCATAGGCGATATCTCTCTAAGCAAATCGGCGCGCGCGAACCTGTCCGCGTTGACCAATACGCAAGATCTCTTGGAACAAACGCAAAGGCACTTGTCGACGGGCAGAACCGTAACATCGGCATCCGACAACGCGACGGCCTACTTCGCGTCCAAGGGCTTTATCAATACGGCGAACAACCTCGACACGGTCAAAAACAACCTGTCGACGTCGCTGGAAGCCGTCAACTCGTTCGACAACTCCATCTCGAACATCACGGTCGTCGTCAACCAGCTCCAAGGTCTCGTGACACAGGCGCTCGGCACGACGGATACGACGACGCGGTCGGGGCTCGCCTCGCAATTCAACGCGCTTGCGACGCAGCTGGACATGATGGTCAACGACGCGACGTTCAACGGCACAAACCTTTTAAACAGCACGTCGAACAAGCTGGTCGTCTATTTCAACGCAAGCAACACGACAGCGTTGACGATCACCGGCGTGAACATCACGGCGGCAGGCTTGATGTCGACGCCAACCGCCGTCAGCGCGTGGGCGGGATCGACCGACATCCAAACGGCCCAGTCGTTCCTGTTAACCGCTTTGGCGACGCTCACGACGGCTGCGGCCAACTTCGGCGGCAACGCGACGCTCATCCAAACGCGGCAGAACTTCACGTCCGATCTGATCGAATCGCTTCAAAACGCGTCTAACGCGCTGGTCGAAGCCGATACGAACGAAGAAGGCGCGAACCTGCAAGCTCTGCAAGCTCAGGATCAGCTCGGCATCGTGTCCCTTGGCATCTCGGGGCAGCTTGCCAGCGCGATCCTGAAGATCCTGTAAGATAGTGGTTAGGGGTTAGATCTGTCATTCCGAAACCCCGCCTGTTGTGCATCTAAAAATTTCTGAAAATTGAGAGCAGCATTGATTGCACAACTGGCGGGGCGTCCGGAATCCAGGCGTCCGCATAGTGGAAAGGCCAGAAGATTTTTTGGAACGCCCTATCCCGCACGAGCGTCTCTTTTTTCATCGCAGTCTGGATGCCGGACAAATTTGCTTCGCAAATTTTCCGGAGTGACACGGATGAGCGGCACAATTTTCCCGCAGAATCCTGAATCCTTCTTCTACACCAGCCGCGACTGATGCACCGCCGCCGAGATGAACGAGCGGAACAAAGGATGCGGATCAAGCGGCTTCGACTTCAACTCCGGATGAAACTGGACGCCGATGAACCACGGATGATCCTTGCGCTCCACCATCTCGGGCAACTGGCCGTCGGGCGACAGGCCGCAAAAAATAAGCCCCGCCTTTTCCAACTGAGCTTTGTAGTTGATATTCACCTCGTAGCGGTGGCGGTGGCGTTCATGAATAAGCTCCGCCCCGTAAATTTCGCGCGCTTTCGTTCCGGCCACCAGCCGACAGGGATATGCGCCCAGGCGCATCGTCCCGCCCAAATCCCCGTTCGACTTGCGGACTTCCAGTTTGTCGCCCTTTACCCATTCCGTCATCAGGCCGATCACGGCCGTCCCCTTGCCGCCGAATTCGCTGGACGTCGCCTCGGGCAGGCCGCCTAGATGCCGCGCCGCCTCGATCACGGCCAGCTGCATCCCGAAGCAAATGCCGAAATAGGGAATCTTGTTTTCGCGCGCGAATTGCGCCGCGCGGATCTTACCGCCCGTGCCGCGTTCGCCGAAACCGCCCGGAACCAAAATGCCGTCCACGTCCTCTAAATGATGCATGGCATCGGCGCTGTCAAAAACTTCCGAATCCAGCCACTTTAGATTCACGCGCACGTTGTTGGCAACGCCGCCGTGCGTCAGCGCCTCGGACAGCGATTTATAGCTGTCGAGCATGCTTGTATATTTGCCGACAATGGCGATTGTCACCTCGCCTTCCGGCTCATGGACGCGCTTGACGATATTTTTCCACGGCGTCAGGTCAATCTTCGCGTCCGCCGGCAATTTGAAATAGCGCAGCACCTGCTCATCAAAGCCCTGTTCATGATAAATAAGGGGCACTTCGTAAATGCTGTCCACATCCGAAGCCTCGATCACACATTCCGGCTTGATGTTGCAGAAAAGAGCGATTTTTTTACGCTCGGCATCGGGAATGGGGCGCCCTGTGCGGCACAAAAGAATTTCCGGCTGAATGCCAACACTTAAAAGCTCCTTCACCGAATGCTGGGTCGGCTTCGTCTTCAATTCGCCCGCCGATTTGATATAAGGCAGCAGAGTCACATGCGTAAAAAGGCATTTTTCATTGCCTTCCTCGTTACGCAACTGGCGAATGGCCTCAAGAAACGGCAGGCTTTCGATATCGCCCACGGTGCCGCCGATCTCGCAAAGGCAGAAATCCTCGCCGTTCAAATCGGCGCGGATAAAATCCTTGATGGCATCCGTCACATGCGGGATCACCTGAACCGTCGCGCCCAAATAATCGCCGCGCCGTTCTTTACTGATCACCGAAGAATAAATCCGCCCCGAGGTCACATTATCGCTTTGCCGCGAGGCCACGCCGGTGAAGCGTTCGTAATGCCCCAGATCCAAATCGGTTTCCGCGCCGTCGTCCGTCACATAAACCTCGCCGTGCTGCGTCGGCGACATCGTGCCCGGATCGACATTCAGGTAAGGGTCGAGCTTCCGCAAGCGGACCTTGTAGCCGCGCGCCTGCAATAAAGCGCCTAGAGCCGAAGACGCGATGCCCTTTCCAAGAGAGGAGACAACGCCGCCGGTAATAAAAATAAAACGGGTCATTTTTTACTCACCACCCTAAATCTTGAGTCTCTTGCTTCGCGCTCATAAGAAAAACCTCACTTCGCCATCGGCACTTCCGGCGCAACAGGCGCGGAATCTTCCGGGGTTTTCTGTTCTTGCTGCGCAGGCGCTTCGACAGGCGCGATCTGATCGACAAGGCTTTTGCTTTCATGGCTGCGGCTGGCCATCGCGCCAAGGACAAGGCTATTAACGATGAAAAGCGTGGCCAGAACGGCGGTCGTGCGCGTTAAAAGATTGGCGGAACCGCGCGCGGTAAAAAGGCCGCCCATTGTGCTGCCGCCGCCCGTCAGGCCGCCGCCGTCCTGCGCGGAGCGTTGGAGCAAAATCACGGCGACAAGCGCCACGGCCAGAATCAATTGTACGACGAGCAATACGTTCTGCATGCAAACCCCTTCGAGAAAATATAACAAACACACCAAGCCGAATCTCGCGATTCGGCTGTTTAGACGACCTAGTTTTTGGCTGGAATGATTTTATAGAGGACTACACTAAAAAAAGAAAGACTTAATACAGAAGAAAGGCATCAGAATATTGGTGCCGGGGCATGGGAGCCGCGAACGATTAATTAGATGTGATGCTAAAACAACCAAATAGCGGCTATTGTTCAACCTGCGCGTCCTGAAAGGGAATCCCCTTCGCGGCTAGCAGCTTCTGCAACTCGCCGGTCTGCACCATCTCGCGCATAATATCGCTGCCGCCGATAAATTCCCCCTTGATATAGAGTTGGGGCACGGTGGGCCAATTGCTGAAATCCTTGATTCCCTGATGCAGGCTTGGATCGGCAAGAACGTCCACAGGCTTATACTTCACGCCAAGCATTGAGAGAATCTGCACCGCCTGAGCCGAAAATCCGCACTGGGGAAAAACAGGCGTGCCCTTAAGATATAGCACCAGATCGTTCATGGATACTTCGGACCTTATGCGCTCGGCAATGGCTGGATTGATCATAAACCCTCTCAAAGTCATGCAAGAATGCAACAGGTTATGCCCCCGTAAAAAAAAAGAAAGAAGAATCATAGGGCTTTATTGACAAAAAATTGTAATCAGTTACCCATTGTTAATCGCCAATTCGCTTTCTGAGAGATCGCATGGCCATACCCAAACCGCCGCCCCCCACCCCTAAGCGTTTCACAACTCCGCCAAATAAAAGCTCGCCAACGTGGTTGAGGCCAGCTCTTGAAATCGCGCTTTTTCTTGCGGGACTTCTGGCAATTTATGTCCTGTTTGCCTCTTCCCCGCCCGAAAAGAAACTCGTGTGTCGGAATTCAGTTACCGGCAGAGGCTCCCTCACCTCCTTCGGCAGCTGCACGAAGGAATAGGATTCGGGATTCAGAAAAAGCAGTGATTCCCGAAATAAAAAATTGTCATTTCGGGGCGAGCCCCGCCTATTGTGCCATGCACTGCGTTCATAATTTTATCCAGCCGGTTCCGCACAATTGGCGTGGCGAGAACCCGAAATCCAGGCGTCAGCGACATAAGAAATGCCCGTGCCGTTTTTTCCTGCGGCTAAAGTGCTATAAAGGAAATCATCGTCATGCCCACCCCGTATCGAAGTCGGGGGCAGCTATTTGCAACCGCTCATGACCCAAACGAGTCATTTCATTGATCGTTTGGCATTACGCCTTTTTGCGGTATCGCCGTCGTCAGCGACAGCGAACGCAACAGCCCCCCAACCCTTCCCTGCAACGCCGCATGAACCATCTGATGCTGCTGCACGCGGGTCTTGCCCACAAAATCTTTGCTTTCAACATACGCTTCGTAATAATCCCCGTCGCCACGCAAATCCTTCAGCTCCACAACGGCGTCGGGCATGGCTTCCTTGATAAGGCGCAGGATTTCGGACTCGGTCATGGGCATCTCAGAACTCCTTTTTACGTTCCCTACCTCATATACTCCGGCAGGAAAGTTTCGTGCGCGCGGCGCAAGGCCGCGACCGGAACCGCGCCGATCCCCGCCATGCTGAAAGCGTCACCGTCGGTCTGCCCGATTTTTAGAAGCGCAATTCCCGCCTTGGCCGCTTTTTCAATCACGGCTTCGGCATTTTTTGTGGCGATGACATACCGCCCCTGATCCTCGCCAAACCAGAATCCGGCATCGCCTTTGTGCTTAATAGCAAGACCTATGCCCTTCTCCATCGCCATTTCAGCCAAAGCCACAAGCAACCCGCCGCCCGATACATCATGGCAAGCGGTAACAAGCCGGTCGTCAATTATTTCGCGAACGAATTCGCCATGCTTACGCTCGTCTTTCAGATTGATAGCAGGAGGCGCGCCCTCTTCCTTGCCGAAGACCTCGCGCAAATAAAGCGACTGTCCGATATGGCCTTTCGTCGAGCCGATGACGAAAACCGTCTCGCCCTGTTCTTTAAACGCGACGCCTACGGCCTTGGTAACGTCTTTGATCAAGCCTACGCCGCCGATTTCCGGCGCGGGGAAAATCGCGCTGCCGCTGGTTTCGTTGTAAAGGCTGCAATTGCCGGAAACGACGGGATAATCAAGCGCGAAGCATGCGTTTTTGATCCCCTCCACCGCGCCGACGAATTGCCCCATGATGCGCGGCTTTTCGGGATTGCCGAAATTCATGCAATCGGTGATCGCCAAAGGCTTCGCGCCGACGGCGCAGATATTGCGCCAAGTCTCCACAACCGCCTGCATGCCTCCCAGCATGGGATCGGCGGCGCAATAACGCGGCGTGCAGTCGACGGATATCGCCAACGCCTTGTCGCTATCGTCTATGCGCACTACGGCGGCATCGCCGCCGGGGCCTTGCGCCGTATTCGCGCGAACAAGGCTATCGTACTGTTCCCATATCCAGCGGCGCGAGCACAAATCGGGCGAGCCGACAATCTTTTGCAAAACGCTGAGCATCGTCTCGTCTTCCGGCAGCGGATGGGCCGAAGCCGGAATTTCCGGCTGCGCCGGCGTCGGCTCCCACGGGCGGTTGTAGACGGGAGATTGCTCGACCAAAGGCTCAAGCTTGATATCGACCTCTTTCTTGCCTTGGTATTTGCAAACGATGCGGCCGGTATCGGTCAACACGCCGATAATCGAAAAATCCAATTCCCACTTTTTGAAAATCTTCTCGGCCTCGGCCTCGCGCCCGGGCTTCAAGACCATCAGCATGCGCTCCTGGCTTTCAGAAAGCATGATTTCATACGCGCTCATGCCCTCTTCGCGCAGCGGCACTTTGTCGAGGTCGATCTCGATTCCCAGCCCGCCCTTGGCCGCCATTTCGACGGACGAAGACGTCAGCCCCGCCGCGCCCATATCCTGAATGGCGATAATGGCGTCGGTCGCCATCAACTCCATACAGGCTTCAAGCACCAACTTTTCCGTGAACGGATCGCCCACCTGCACGGTAGGCCGCTTGCTGTCTGAATCTTCGTTAAATTCGCCGGAGGCCATCGTCGCGCCTTTGATGCCGTCACGCCCCGTTTTGGAACCGACATAAACGACCGGATTGCCGATGCCCGCAGCGGCGGAATAGAAAATTTTATTCGCATCGGCTACGCCCACCGTCATGGCGTTAACGAGGTTATTACCGTTATAGCTTGCGTGAAAATCCGTCTCGCCCCCAACGGTAGGCACGCCCATGCAATTGCCATAGCCGCCAATACCCGCGACCACGCCAGCAATAAGGCTTTTGGTCTTTGGATGCGCGATATCGCCGAAATGCAGGGCGTTCATATTGGCGATAGGCCTTGCGCCCATCGTAAAAACGTCGCGCAAAATGCCGCCCACGCCCGTCGCCGCCCCTTGGTAAGGTTCGATGAACGAGGGATGGTTATGGCTTTCCATCTTAAAGACAGCCGCCTGCCCGTCGCCGATATCGATCACGCCCGCATTTTCGCCCGGGCCGCAAATGACATGCGGCGCCTTGGTCGGCAATTGCTTCAGCCAGATTCGGGTCGATTTGTACGAGCAATGCTCCGACCACATGGCGGCGGCGACGCCGAACTCCGCATGCGTCGGCTCGCGCCCCATCACTTTCAGCAAAACGCCATATTCCTCCTTCGACATGCCATGCTCGGCAAGCAACTGATCGACGGAGGGTTTTTTCTCGTTTTTTATGGGTTTGGACATGGAATTCCCGCGCTTAAGAAGGCGCGCATTTTATACCCGAAAACAGCCTATTCTGTCGAAGAAAAAGGGTCAGAAAAAAACATCCCCTGTGGATATGCTGCGTGCGGTGCCGCCTTCCAGCGTCAGGCAAAGATTCCCTTTTGAGTCTAAATCCGCGAATCGCCCCCGAATCTCGATTCCTTTTGAGATTTTGACCGTCATATCCCCCTTTCGCGCCCATTTTAGCCAGTTTTCACGAATGGGCGCGAATCCTTCGGCGTTCAATCGCCCGCACCAGAAACCAAGGGACTCCAGAACCTTATCCAGTATGATTTTAAGATCTTTTGTCTCAGCCTTTTCCTGCGCAAGGCTCGTGACGGGATAATGCGGATCCCTTGGCACATGCAAAACATTAATGCCGACGCCTGCGACCAGCCCGCCTTCGACCGCCTCAAGCAAAATGCCGCATATTTTCTTTCCGCCCACCAGAACATCATTCGGCCATTTCAGCTCGATGGGCGATGAAGGCAGAAACGCGCCCACCGCATCGCTGACAGCCAAGGCGAAAACAAAGCTGTACAGCCCCCATTCCTCCGCAGGAAGCGCGGGACGCAAAAGAACGGAAAAATAAAGATTGCCTTCAGGCGATTGCCATAATCTTCCGCCGCGCCCACGCCCCGCCTTTTGTTTCAAAGCCCAAATAACGGTGCCCTCGGCCGCGCCTTTTTCAGCGACCTTTTTCACGTCGTCGTTCGTGCTGCCGGTTTCTGCAAGGCTTGAAATAGTGAATAACATTTGGATTCCGAATAATAACCTCGTGATTCCGCAAAATTTTGTTTTCGCGAAGCGAAACAAAATTTATGCGAAATCCGATTTGGTTTCTTCCCTACGTCATCCCCCAAAAAACCCTTTCGACGCCGCAAACGCGCCGTCAACCAAAGGCGCGGGGATAAAAGCGAACGCGATCATCGCAACCGATGCGAAGCCAAAAACCGTTCTCACGCCCCAATCCGGCAAAGGATCGATAGCTTCCTTGGCCTCATCGAAATACATCAATTTGATAAGCCGCAAATAATAAAACGCGGTGACGACGCTGGAAAGGACGCCCACCACGGCAAGCGGCACAAGATCGGCCTTCACGGCGGCAAGGAAAAGGAAATACTTGCCAAAGAATCCGGCCAAGGGGGGAATGCCCGCCAGCGAGAACATCAATACCGCCATCGCCAGCGCCACAAGAGGATTTGTTTTCGACAAGCCCGCCATATCGCCGATATTCTCCATCGCTTTGCCGCCCTTGCGCAGGCAAAGCACAACCGCAAAAACGCCCAGCGTGTTCAAAGCATATATGGCGAAATAAATCAAAATCGCCTGCACGCCTTCTTTTCCGCCCACAAGCAAGCCGATGAGCAAATACCCGACGTTAGCGATAGAGCTATACGCCAAAAGACGCTTCACGTTCGTTTGCGCCAGCCCCGCGAACGCGCCCCAGATCATGGAAGCTACGGAGATGAACACAATAATCTGACGCCACTCAGCCGCCAAGCCGCTCATCGGCTCCAGTAAAAAGCGCATCAGCAAAACAAGCGCCGACAGTTTCGGCGCGGCAGCGAAGAAAGCCGTCACGGGAGTCGGCGCGCCTTCGTAAACATCGGGCGCCCACATATGGAAAGGCACGCCCGAAACCTTGAAAACCAAACCGGCGCAAACGAAAATCATGCCGACGACGACTCCGGCGCTTGCGCCCCCCTGCCCCCGCAAAGCGAACGAAAGAGAGGTAAAATCCGTCGTTCCCGCAAATCCGTAAATCAGCGTTATGCCATAAAGCAAAAGCCCCGAAGACAATGCGCCAAGCACGAAATATTTCAATCCCGCCTCGCTCGACCGCGCATCGTCGCGATTAAAGGCCGCAAGGATGTAAAGAGAAAGGCTTTGGAGTTCGAGGCCGACGTAAAGCGAAAGCAGATCGCTGGCCGAAACCATCAGCATCATGCCAAGCGTCGCAAAAAGCACAAGAACGGGGTATTCCTGCTTTTCGTTGCCTTCTTTCTCAAAATAAGTCCACGAAAGCAAAATCGACAGCGCGGAAGCTCCCAAAACAACCGCCTTTACGAATCTTGCGAAAGTATCGTCGATGAATTTCGTGCCGAACGCATAATAAACGGCCAAAGGCGTCTCCGACAAATGCCCCAGCCGCCAATCGGAAAAAAGCAGCGCGGCGGCAACCGCAAAGGCAACGATGACCAGAACGCCGATATGCCGCGTCACCCTCACGCCGCAAGCAGCCGCGGCGATCAGCAGCACGATGCCAAAAACGGCAACAACGATTTCCGACGCGATAATAAAGGGGGTGATTGCGTTAATCATGGGTTTCACTCTGCATCTGCGCCAACGCCTTCTCCAGGCTCGGCGCGTAAACATTGCGGAAGGCGTTAGGATAAACGCCCATCCAAAGCACCAAGACCAAAAGCGGCGCGAACATGGCGATCTCGCGCTTGTTCAAATCAAGCATCGCTTTCACCTCGGGCTTTTCAAGCGTCCCGAAGAAAAGCCGCCGGTAGAGCCACAGCATATAGGCCGCGCCCAAAACCATGCCGAAGGAAGCCAGAAAGCCGAACCAGCTATTGGCCAAAAACGCGCCCTGAACGCTCAGGAACTCGCCGACAAAACCGGAAGTTCCGGGCAAACCGATGGAGGCCAGCATAAACACCATAAAGAAAGAAGCGTATTTCGGCATATTCGTTGCCATGCCGCCGAAATGCGCGATCTCGCGGGTGTGCCTGCGGTCGTAGACGACGCCGACGCAAAGGAACAGCGCGCCCGCGACGACGGCATGCGAAAGCATCACGAACATCGCGCCGTCGAAGCCCTGCTGCGTAAAGCTGAACAGGCCGAGCGTCACATAGCCCATATGCGCGACGGAGGAATAGGCGACCAGTTTCTTCATATCCGTCTGCGCCAACGCGACCAGCGAGGCATAAACGATTGCGATAAGGCTCAGCGCGATCATCATAGGCGCGAAATACCGGCTCGCTTCCGGCAGCATTTGAAGCGAAATCCGGATAAATCCATAGCCGCCCATTTTCAGCAAAACGCCCGCAAGGATAACCGAGCCCGCCGTTGGCGCTTCCACATGCGCATAAGGAAGCCACGTATGGAACGGCCACATGGGCGTCTTCACGGCAAAGGAAGCGAAGAACGCCAGCCACAGCCACACGGCCATTTCCTTGGGGAACTTGCCGCCCATCATCGCCGTCATATCCGCCGTTCCCGCGTGCAAAATCATGGCGAAGATGGCGACAAGCATCAGAACGGAACCGAGCAGCGTATAAAGAAAAAATTTATAGGCGGCATAGGTGCGCTTTTCCCCGCCCCAAACGCCGATGATCAGGAACATCGGCAGCAACACGCCTTCGAAGAAAAGGTAGAACAAAACGAAATCGAGCGCGGTAAACATGCCGATCATCATGGTCTCGAGCGCCAAAAGCGCGATCATGAATTCCTTCACGCGCTTCTTCACGCCGCCGATAGCCGAAAGGATGCAAATCGGCGTCAACAGCGCCGAGATAAAGACAAACCAAACCGAAATGCCGTCCACGCCTTTGATATAGGCGATGTTAAAGGAGGGAATCCAAACAAAACGCTCCATCAACTGGAACCCCGCAATTGACGGGTCAAACCGGATGAGCACATCAACCGACAACACCAACGTCGCCAGCGAGACAAGCAGCGCAAGCCGCTGCGCGGTCTTCGCGCCTGCCAGATCCTCGTTCCCGCGCACGAAAAGCAAAATCATCAATGCGCCGAGGAGCGGCAGGAAGGTGATGGTTGAAAGGAGTGGGAAGGAGATCATCGCGCTACCCTTTCATCAAAAACCAAGACACGAAAGCGGCGACACCGATCACCATCGCGAAGGCGTAGTGATAGAGGTACCCGCTTTCCAGCTCGCTGACGCGCCGCGCGATGCGAAGCGACAAAGCCGCGAAGCCGTCCGGCCCAAGGCCATCAATTACCGCATCGTCGCCCTTCTTCCATAAAAACGCACCCATCCGCCGCGCCGAACGCACGAAAAGCGCATCGTAAATTTCATCGAAGTAAAATTTGCGGTATACGGCGCGATAAAGGGGACCAAACGCCCTCGCAAAAAACGCCGGAAGCGCAGGCTTTTTCATATAGAAAAGATAAGCCAACGCGATGCCCGAAAAAGCGACGATAACGGGAAGCCATTTATAAACCCCCTCCACATGATGCGCGGCCTTAACCCCATCATGTTCCGGCAAAACGGCAATCGCGCCGTTCCAGAAGGCTTCGCTTCCCTCCCCCGCAAACCAGTCATAGGCAATGCCTCCGGCAAACACAGCCCCAAGGGCAAGCGGAATAAGCGGCAACAGCATGATGCGCGGCGATTCATGCGCATGCCCGAAAGCGTGGGCATCCATGCGCGGCGCGCCGTGGAAAGTCATTATGATAAGCCGCCACGAATAAAAAGCCGTCATGAACGCGGCGACAATGCCAAGGCTATAGGCAAAAGCCCCGATAGTCGTTCCGCTGCCGATGGCGGATTCCAAAATCAAATCTTTCGAATAAAAACCGGCGAAGCCGATGCCGCCTACGCCAATCCCCGCCAAAGCTAAAGAGCCGATCCATATCAACGCGTATGTATAAGGAATTTTTTTCCGAATGCCGCCCATCTTGCGCATATCCTGCTCGCCCGACAGCGCGTGAATAACCGACCCCGCACACAGGAACAAAAGCGCCTTGAAAAAGGCATGCGTCATTAAATGAAAGATGGACGCCGAGTAGGCCGAAACCCCTGCGGCAAAAAACATATAGCCCAACTGGCTCATCGTCGAATACGCGATCACGCGTTTGATATCGAATTGCGTCAGGCCGATGGCGGCGGCAAAAAGACATGTAAGCGCCCCAATCACGGCCACGAACGCCAGCGCCACGGGCGCGTATTCAAAAAGCGGCGACAGGCGCGCCACCATAAAAACGCCCGCAGTGACCATCGTCGCCGCATGGATAAGGGCGGAAACGGGCGTCGGGCCTTCCATCGCGTCGGGCAGCCATGTATGGAGGCCTAGCTGCGCCGATTTCCCCATCGCGCCGATAAAAAGCAAAAGGCAAACGGTATTCAGCGCGGGCAACGAAGCGCCGAGGAAAGTCCACTCCGTTCCGGCCATGGCGGCGGCTTTGGGGAATATCGCCGCATAATCCAGCGAGCCGAAAAGCATAAAGCAGCCGAAAATGCCCAAGGCGAAGCCCATGTCGCCCACGCGATTGACAAGAAAGGCCTTCATCGAGGCGTTGTTCGCGCTGTCTTTCTCGTACCAATAATTAATCAGCAGATACGACATCAGCCCCACGCCCTCCCAGCCGAAGAACATCTGCAAAAGGTTGGACGACGTCACCAGCATCAGCATGAAAAAGGTGAAAAGCGAAAGGAAAGACATAAACCGGCAAATGCCCTTGTCGCCGCGCATGTAGCCGATGGAATAGATATGCACCATGGAGGAAACGCCGTTGACCACGATCAGCATCACGGCGGTCAGCGTATCGATTTTAATGCCCCAGTTGGCCGAAAACGCGCCGGATGTTATCCAGTCGAACAGCACGCGGTTCGTCGCGTGCCCGTGCAAGGCCGCATCGTTGAATAAATACATCGAAATTGCCAAGGCGATAACGACAAGCGCAGATGCGATCACCTGCGAAGCCCGTTCGCCGATAACCTTGCCGAAAAGCCCGGCTAGGACCGCCCCCAAAAGGGGCAGAAAAACAACCGCAATGTCTAAAGGCAAAGCCATGCCCTACCCTTTCATCGTGTTGGCGCGTTCAACCGCGATATCGCCGCGGTTGCGGAAATAGACCACAAGAATGGCAAGCCCGATGGCGGTTTCGGCGGCGGCCACGGTCATGACGACGATGGTGAAAACCTGCCCCACCAGATTGTGCTGGAAAACCGAGAAAGCGACGAAATTGATGTTCACGGCCAGCAGCATCAGCTCCAGCGCCATGAGAATGACGATCACATTCCGGCGATTGACGAAAATGCCGAAAACCCCGATTGTAAACAGAACCGCGGCGACGACCAGAAAATGCGAAAGGCCTATGTCCATCATTTAATACTCCAGCTCCCTCGGCACGACCATTCCCTTCTTTCTCAGTTTATCCACGACCGTCCCCAGCCCCTCGCGCATGAAAATCTTGATGTTTTCGGCGTTGGCGTTCATGGCCTCGTCGATAAGAAGAGGCCTTAGCTTCAGCACTTTCTGCCCCACCGGAGTTTTATAAAAGGCGATCATCTGCTTTATTTCATCCGCCGTGAAGTGTCTGGCGTAAACATCGGCCGTTTTGGCGTCGATGTCCTTTAAATGCGCCTGCTTCGCTTTGGTCAGCGCGTCTATCACCATTTTACCAGTTTCCCCGCGCCGTTTCATGTTCATGCGATGGATATAAGAGCTGGCGTTCCCATCCATCGCTTCGACGAGATTATCGATTTCCCGATGAATGTTCATCATCGCCGCCAGCTCGTCCGCAACAGCGCGCGCCGCAGGATCGATTTTCGGCTCGGCCTCTTTCGGCGCGTCTGCGGCGAAAGAAGGCAAGGCCATTAAAAGAAACAAAAAAGCGAAAAGCATCGGCTTCATAATTTTGCGCCCTCTCTTGGTTCTATTTTTACGATCTCGACGCTCTCGGCCACCGTCCGGCTTAGTTGCTGTTTCGCATTTTGATGCCGCGCGTCTTTGCGCTTGCGCAACGTCAAGACAATGGCGCCGACCATGGCCACAAGCAAAATGAATCCCAGAACCTGAAAGGGATAGAAGTATTCGGTGTACAGAATGTGGCCAAGCACGCGCGTATTTTCAATCGCGCCTTCGGCAGGCAAAGCGGGGCTGACGGCTTTAGGGTCCGTTTCCCAGGCGGCGGCGATCATGGCCAGTTGGACAGCCAAAACCACCGCGACAAAGCCGCCCACGGGCAGATACTTTGAAAAGCCGCGCTTGAAATCGGTGAAATCTATATCCAGCATCATCACGACGAAAAGGAAAAGCACGGCGACCGCGCCCACATAAACCATCAAAAGGATAAACGCGACGAACTCCGCCCCCATCATCAAAAACAGCGCCGCGCCATTAAAAAAGCACAAGATAAGGAACAAGACGGCATAAACGGGATTGCGCACGGTGACGACCAAGGCAGCCGAGACCAAAAGCCACGCCGCGAACATGTAAAATATGACAGGCGTCAGCATGCGAAACCTCTTCTGTCCTCATTCCAGCGCATAATCTTCAAAAGCGTGTCATTCCGTGGCCGCCGCCCGCTGCGCGCCGAATTTTCCGGAATGACACTTAAAGTGTTGTCATTCCGTGGCCGCCGCGCAGCGGCGGAGCACGGAATCCAGGCTGCCGTGATGTATGCACCGTCGCCGAAATATTTGGCATAACATCGCGGCGGGAAAAAATAGGCACCTATACAGCCAAAGTCATGGCCAACTGGATTCCGGACAAATTCGTCGCTGCGCGCCGAATTTTCCGGAATGACAAAAAGAGATGAAGGCAAAGTTCTCATCTATACCTCTCATCCGCGGCGATGTTGGCGGCGATTTCCTCTTCCCACCTGTCGCCGTTATCTAAAAGGTGTTCCTTGGAATAATACAGTTCCTCGCGCGTTTCGGTGCAGCATTCGAAATTGTTGGGGCCTTCCACAATGGCCTCAACGGGGCAAGCCTCTTGGCACAGGCCGCAGAAAATGCACTTCGTCATGTCGATATCGTAGCGCGCCGTGCGCCGCACGCCGCTTTCCGTAAGGCCGCTATCTATCGTGATCGCCTGCGCGGGGCAAACGGCCTCGCACAGCTTGCAGGCGATGCAGCGTTCCTGCCCCGTCGCATAGCGGCGCAGGGCGTGCTCCCCCCGAAAGCGAGGTGATAAAGGCCCCTTTTCATACGGATAATTGATGGTGACCTTGCGCCGGAACAGGTACGAAAAAGTCAGCGCCATGCCGCGGGCGATCTCATAAAGCGAAAGGGTTTTTATGGTTTTCAGCATGCTAACCCAAATGCGGCAGTTTATCGGATAAGGCCAGATACGCGGCCGTCAACACAACCCAGAAAAGCGCAATCGGCAACAAAACTTTCCAGCCGATGCGCATCAACTGATCGTAACGGTAGCGCGGCAACGTCGCGCGAATCCAAAGGAAAACGAAAAGGCAAACGGCGATCTTGCCGAAAAACCAGATAAAGCCCGGCACGAAATCCAAGGCCTTGAAAGGCGGCAGCCAGCCGCCAAGGAAAAGAATGCTGGTCGTCGCGCTGAGCAAAATCATGTTGGCGTATTCGCCGAGAAAAAACATCGCGAAGGCCATGGAAGAATATTCGGTGTGGAAACCGCCCACAAGCTCGGACTCGCCTTCCGGCAGATCGAACGGATGGCGGTTGGTTTCCGCCAATGCCGAGATGAAATAGACGATGAACATGGGCGTCAGAAGGCCGAAGGCGAACCATCCGTCTTTCTGTGCTTCGACAATCGCCGAAAGATTAAGCGACCCGACGAAAAGCAAAACCGTAATCAGCACAAGTCCCGAAGAGACTTCGTAGGAAACCATTTGCGCGGCCGAGCGCAAGCCGCCCAAAAACGCGTATTTGGAATTCGACGCCCATCCGGCGAAGATAATGCCGTAGACCGTAAACGAGGATATGGCGAAAAGATAAAGCACGCCGACGTTGATATCGGCCAGCACAACGCCCTTTTGGAACGGAATAACCGCCCATGCAACAAGCGCGAGGAAAAAGGTGAGCAGCGGCGCGAAGATAAACAAAACCTTATCCGCCCGCTGCGGCAAGATGGTTTCCTTGCAAAGCAGCTTCACGCCGTCGGCTATTGGCTGCAAAAGCCCGAACGGTCCGGTCACATTGGGCCCGCGCCGCATTTGCATGGCGGCCATGACTTTTCTTTCGGCATAGGTCAGATACGCAACCGCGCCTAAAAGCGGCAGGACGATGAACAGAATCTTGATCACGATCCAAAGGAAAGGCCAGATAATAGTGAGGAAGAAATCAATCATCTACACCGCCTCCTTCTTCCTGAGAGGCAAAATCTCTTCCGTGCATTTCGCCATTGTCGGCGACGCGCGACTTATGGGGTCGGTCATGTAAAAATTATCTATAGCGGACACGAACGGCTCTGCGGACATGCGCCCGTCAAAGCCGAAAGCCTTCCATTCCTCTTTCCGGCAATAGTCGATGCCTTCCAATTGTGGCGCAAGAACAAACATCTTCTCGCGCAATTGCTCTATCGTTTCAAACGGCAAGGCCTCGCCATAGGCTTTCGCCACGGCATGAATAATTTTCCAGTCCTCATGGGCTTCGCCCGGAGGCTTAGCCGCCTGAATCGCCAATTGCGGCCGTCCTTCCGTATTCACATAGAGCGCGGTTTTTTCCGTATAGGCCGCACCCGGGAAAATCACATCGGCTCGCTGCGCGCCCTTATCGCCATGATGCCCCTGATAGACGACAAAAGCCTTGCCGAGATGTTCCATATCAAGCTCGTCCGCGCCCAAAAGCCACACGACTTCCATCTTGCCAGACAGAATGCCACGCGTCCCGATCCCGCCCTTTTCAGGCAGGAAACCAAGATCAAGCCCCCCGACACGAGAGGCCGCCAGTTGCAGAACATTAAAGCCGTTCCAATCCTCCCGAACCGCTTTAAGGCGATCCGCCAACTCTCTGGCGTGCTTGTGAATTGCCGCGCCGTCGGGGCGAGCCAACGCCCCTGCGCCAAGGATGATCATGGGCTTTTTGGCGTTCCTTAAAATGGGCGAAAACGGCGGCCTGCCGATCAGCAAATCGGTCAATGCTTCTGGCGTCTCGCCCAGATGCGTATAGGGATAGCCAAGATCAACCGCGGGGCCGATAACGCCAATCTCAAAGCCGCCCTTAAGCCAACGCTTGCGAATACGCGCATTGATGATCGGCGCTTCGGTGCGCGGATCGGCGCCGATCAAAACAAGCGCGTCCGCCTCCTCGATGCCCGCGATGCCGCTGTTCATGATATAAGCCGCGCGGGTCGAAACGTCGTATTCCGCCCTGTCCTGCCTGCAATCCAAATTCGGCGTGCCCAAAATCTGCATAAAGGACTTCAAGGCGAACATAGACTCGCAATCCGCCATATCTCCCGCTATCGCGGCAGTGCGGTTCGGCGCGGCTGTGCGCAATTTTTCGCAGACAACGGCAATCGCCTCTTTCCACGAGGCGGGTTTCAATTTCCCGCTGCGGCGAATATAGGGCTTATCAAGCCGCTGATACCTCAAACCGTCAATCGCGAAACGGGTTTTATCGCTGATCCATTGTTCGTTAACAGCCTCGTTCGCGCGCGGGACGACGCGCATGATCGCATCGCCCTTCGTGTCGATGCGAATGTTGCTCCCCACGGCGTCGAAAACGTCGATTGAGTCCGTGCTTTGCAATTCCCAAGGGCGGAATTGCGCGGCGGCGGGCTTGCTTGTCAATGCGCCGACGGGGCAAACGTCGATCAAATTCCCCGAAAGCTCCGACGACAGCGCGCGCTTGATATAAGTGCCGATTTCCAGCTTTTCGCCGCGCCCCATCCCGCCCAATTCCTGCGTGCCGCAAATCTCGTTCAAAAAGCGAATGCAGCGCGTGCATTGAATGCATCGCGTCATGCACGTTTTGATCAGCGGGCCGAACTTCTTTTCCTTCACCATGCGCTTGCGTTCACGGTAGCGACCTTTGGAGGCGCCATAGGCGACGGCAAAATCCTGCAAATCGCACGCGCCGCCTTGATCGCACACGGGGCAATCCAAAGGATGATTGATCAGCAAAAGCTCCATCACGCCTTGACGCGCCTTTTGAACGGCAGGCGACTGCGTATGCACGACCATGCCTTCGGCGCAGGGCTGCGTACAGCTGGTGACCAGTTTGGGCATTTTCTCGATCTCGACAAGGCATAGGCGGCAGCTGCCTGCCACATGCAGCTTTTCGTGATAGCAAAAACGCGGGATTTCAATGCCCAAACGCTCGGCGGCTTGCAGAACGCTTGTGCCTTCGGCGACTTCGATCTCCCTGCCGTCGATAGTGAGCTTAGGCATTACGCAGCCTTCACTTTCTTGCGGTATTGTTCGATACGTTCGATCATCACCGGCCTGAAATGGCGGATCAAGCCCTGAATGGGCCAGACCGCGCCGTCGCCAAAGGCGCAAATGGTGCGGCCTTCGATAGACTTCGTGATATCGAACATCTGGTCGATTTCCTCCACCGTCGCGTCGCCCTTGACCATGCGGAGCATCATGCGCCACAGCCATGCCACGCCTTCGCGGCACGGCGTGCATTGGCCGCAGCTTTCGTGCTTGTAGAACTGGCTGATGCGCGCGATGGCATAGATAATGTCGGTCGATTTATCCATGACGATCACGCCCGCGGTGCCGAGGGCGGAATGCACTTCCTGCAAGGCGTCGAAATCCATCAAAACCGTGTCGCAAATTTCTTTCGGTATCAATGGCGTCGACGAGCCGCCGGGAATAACGGCAAGCAGGTTGTCCCATCCGCCGCGCACGCCGCCCGCATGCGTCTCGATCAGCTCTCTCAAAGGAATGCTCATCGCCTCTTCCACGTTGCAGGGCTGATTGACATGGCCGGAGATGCAAAACAACTTCGTGCCGCTGTTCTTCGGCCTGCCAAAGCTCGTAAACCATTGAGCGCCGCGCCGCAGTATTTCCGGAACGCAGGAGATGGTTTCCACGTTATTGATCGTCGTGGGGCATCCATAGAGGCCGGCATTGGCGGGAAACGGCGGCTTGTTGCGCGGCTGGCCTTTTTTGCCTTCGATGCTTTCCATCAATGCAGTTTCTTCGCCGCAGATGTAAGCGCCCGCGCCGCGATGAAGATAAATATCGCAATCCCATCCCGTTCCCGCCGCATTGCGTCCCAGAAGGCCGTAGGAATAGGCTTCGTCAATCGCCATTTGAAGAACATGCGCTTCGTTGAAAAACTCTCCGCGCACATAGATGTAAACCGTATGCGCCCCTATGGCGAAGGCCGCCACAAGCGCGCCTTCAAGCAAACGATGGGGATCGTAACGCAAAATATCACGGTCTTTGCATGTCCCGGGCTCGGACTCGTCGGCGTTAACGATCAGATAATGCGGCTTGTCCGTAGCCTTTGGCATGAACGACCATTTAAGGCCGGTCGTAAAGCCTGCGCCGCCGCGCCCGCGCAAATTCGAGGTTTTGATTTCCTCGATAATCTTCGCCTGCCCCTTTTGGATCAACGCAGCCGTATTGTCCCAAACCCCGCGCCGCCGCGCCGCCGGAAGCATCCAACTTTCGAAGCCGTAAAGATTGGTGAATATGCGGTCGCGGTCTTTAAGCATTGGGCTTTGCCTTGTCTTTCAAAGTCGTTGCGCCGCCGCAGGCGCAGGAACCTTGCCGTTTGGTTTGCGATCCGATGGGCGGCTTTTCCCCTTTCGCCAGCGCATCCAAAATTTTTTCCATCGCCTCGGGAGTCAGATCCTCATAATAATCGTCGTTGATCTGGACCACAGGCGCATTGACGCATGCACCGCAGCATTCAACCTCTACAAGCGAAAACTTGCCGTCGGGCGTCATCTGGTTCATGCCGATGCCGAGTTTATTCCGGCAGGCCTGCGCGATATCGACCGAGCCGCGCAGCCAACAAGGCGTGGTCGTGCAAATCTGAATATGGAATTCGCCCACCGGCTTTAAATTAAACATCGTGTAGAACGAAGCGACCTCGTACGCCTGAACATACGGCACGGAGAGCATATCGGCCACATAATCCATCGCTTCGCGCGGAAGCCAATTGCCGTTCTGACGCTGCGCCAAATCCAAGAGCGGAATAAGGGCGCTGGCTTGCTTTCCGGCCGGATACTTCGCGATGATTTTCTGCGCCGCCGCAAGATTAGCAGGCGTGAAGGCAAACGGCTTTGGTTGGGACATTTCTTTAGTCATCGATCAACTTCCCCGAAAACAAGGTCAAGGCTGCCGATAATGGCAACGGCATCGGCCAGCATGTGCCCCTTGCACATGAATTCGGCGCCTTGCAAATGCGCGAAGCCCGACGAGCGGATATGGCAGCGGTAAGGTTTATTCGTGCCGTCGGCGACAAGATAGACGCCGAACTCGCCTTTTGGCGCTTCGACGGCGGTGTAAGTTTCGCCCGCAGGCACATGAAAGCCTTCGGTGAAATACTTGAAGTGATGAATCAGCGCCTCCATCGACGCCTTGATCGCCGCGCGAGGCGGCGGCGCGGCCTTGCAATCGTCGATGATAACGAAGCCTTTCGGAATGTCGCGCAGGCATTGAAGGATGACGCGCAGGGATTGGCGCATTTCTTCAAAGCGCACCAGATACCGCGCATAACAATCGCCTGTTTTGCCCACGGGAACGTCGAAATCCATTTTATCATAAACGTCATAAGGCGTTGCCTTCCTTAAATCCCATGCGATGCCGGAGGCGCGGAGCATCGGCCCCGAAAAGCCCCAATCCAGCGCTTGCGCCGATGTGACGATGCCGATATCCACCGTGCGCTGCTTGAAAATCCGGTTCGCGGTTAAAAGCTCGCCGAGGTCGTTTAAAAATTTAGGAAATTGATCGGCCCATGCAGCGATATCGTCCAAAAGGCCGTCCGGCAAATCTTGATGCACGCCGCCCGCGCGAAAATAGTTCGTATGGAAACGCGCGCCGCTCACGCGCTCCATAAATTCCATAATGATCTCCCGCTGCTCGAAACCCCACAAGGACGGCGTGACCGCGCCAAGATCGAGCGCAAACGTGACGATGCTGAACGTATGGTTCAAAATGCGCGTCAATTCACCGAATAAAACGCGGATATATTGCGCCCGCAAAGGCGGCTTGATGCCGAGCAGCTTCTCAACCGCCAAAATGTATCCATATTCCTGATAAAGCGGCGCGACGTAATCAAGGCGGTCGAAATACGGCGCCGCCTGAAGATAGGTTTTCTGCTCGATCAGCTTTTCCGTGCCGCGATGCAAAAGGCCGATATGCGGATCGGCGCGTTCAACCACCTCGCCGTCCATCTCCAAAATCAGGCGCAAGACGCCATGCGCGGCCGGATGCTGCGGCCCGAAATTCATCAGGTAGTGCATTTCCTTCTTGTCGCCGCGAACGATTTCTTGCTCGAGAAAGGCGTTTTTCATGAGCCCTCCTCGTCGCGCAATTGCACGTCCGTCATTCCCTGCCGGCAGCTTAGGCAATCGTAAGAACGCATGTCGGATTCAGGGGGAACGGGCTCGTATACCACGCGCTTTTGCGCTTCGTCGTAGCGCACCTGCGTAAAGCCCATCACGGGGAAATCCTTGCGCAGGGGGTGCCCTTCGAAGCCGTAGTCCGTCAGAATGCGGCGCATATCGGGATGCCCCGCAAAGGCGACGCCCAGCATGTCCCACACTTCGCGCTCATACCACCCAGCCGAGGAAAATACGCCCGTCGCCGTCGGCACGGGCGTCGCTTCGTCCGTCAAAATCTTCACGCGCATGCGCAGGTTATGCCGCAAGCTCAAAAGCTGATAAACCACCTCGAACCGTTCGGGACGTTCGGGGTAATCGACGCCGCAAATGTCCACCAACTGGATCATTTCGATTTTCGGATCGTCGCGCAATATTTTCAAAGCGTCGGCGATGCGCGTGCGCTGAACCGTGACCTGCAGTTCGCCCAATTCAACAAGCGAGCGCACCCGCGCGGAACCGAGCGCGCGGACGACCTCGTCATGAAGAGACTCAACCTTGTTCATCGTCCGACCTGTTTATGGCTTGGGATTTATTCTCCCGCCTGATCTTGCGCTGCAATTGCAGCAAACCGTAGACCAGAGCCTCGGCAGTGGGGGGGCAACCCGGAATATAGATATCAACCGGCACAATGCGGTCGCAGCCGCGCACGGTCGCATAGGAATAGTGATAATAGCCGCCGCCATTGGCGCACGAACCCATCGAGATGACATAGCGCGGCTCCGGCATCTGGTCGTACAGTCTGCGCAAGGCGGGCGCCATTTTGTTGGTCAAAGTTCCCGCGATGATCATCACGTCCGACTGGCGCGGCGAGGCCCGCGGCATCATGCCGAAGCGGTCGAGGTCATAGCGGCTCATATACGCATGCATCATTTCAATGCCGCAGCACGCGAGGCCGAAGGTCATCGGCCACATGGAGCCCGTGCGCGCCCATGTGAAAAGATCGTCCATCTTGGCGAGAAGGAAGCCTTTAGTTTGAAGCTCCTGCCCCATTTGGGCGGCGAACAAATCGGCTTCGGAAGGCGGCGCGGGCTTCTTCACATCTATTCCCATTCCAGAGCCCCCTTTATCCATTCATAGATAAAGCCGACCGTGAGAACGGCAAGGAAAAGCATCATGCCCCAAAAACCGAGCCAACCGATATCGCCCAGCACAATCGCCCAAGGGAAAAGGAAAGCGACTTCAAGATCGAAGATAATAAACAGAATGGCCACAAGATAGAAACGAACATCGAATTTCGACCGCGCATCGGTAAATGCGGGAAAACCGCATTCATAGGCGGTCTTCTTTTCCTCATAGGGTTTTTGCTTTGCCAATAAAAAAGAAAGGCCGACGGCGACGCTCGCCACGACTATAGCGAGGCCAAAAAAGACAAGAATAGGCCAATATTCGAAAACTATATTGCTGAGCATCTACGGCGCGTCCGATTCATTCATGATTAATGAATAACATCGGATGGAAAGCCTGAAAAATCAAGGGGAAAAGGGCGGGGGCTAGGAACTGGGGACTAGGGGGCTGAGGCTGGGGACTGGGAGGCTAAGGTTTGGATTTGGGATTCGGGATTCGGGAAAGTAAAAAACCGCATCAGCCATAAAAAATTGGCGTCATCTCGAGCGAGCCAACGCGAAGCGCTGACAAGGCTCGGGGATTTAGACTGACTATCCAAGCGAGTTGTCGATAGGGAATTTCAGCATGCGGTGGCGGTGGGATAAAACAAAGGCAGACATTCCATGAAACGCTGACGTCGGGATCTCGGTCTGTCTCTCGCTTGGTTCCTTTGTTATGCTTTGGCGCCTTCTCCCCGAAATGACACGTCAAAGGCTCGTTTGCTCAGCAGCCGCGCTTGCGCTCGACCCACATGTGGAACCCGTCCTTATTGTTAAAGGAGCTGATTTTGAAGGAAGGATAAATGATTTAAGAATGCCAATACAATAAAGACATCACCCCCTGCCCTTTCCGGCCAGCCATTCGAATTTGGCGGCGTCGCGACTGAGGACCTTTTCAAGCGCTGTGGTGACACGGGGATCGTAGGCCTTGCCGGATTCCTGGATAATGAATTTCATGGCGGTGAAGAAATTCGAGCCGGGTCGATGCGCGCGCGGGCTGACGCACGCGATAAAAGCGTTCGCGACGGAGACGATTTGCGCCGTGATCAAGATCTCGTCGCCCCTCAAGCCCTTGGGCGTGCCGGAGCCGTCGTACTTTTCAAGCACTTGCCGTAATGTCGGCACCACAGGCACGTCGAAATCGATGCGCGAAAGAATGTCCGCCGACGTTAAAATGCAATCGCGCACGCGTTGCAGCTCGTCGGGCGAAAGCGCGCCCGTTTTCGTGAGGATGGAGCGCGATATAAGCACCTTGCCGAAGTTCATCAGCAGGCCGGCGATTTCGGCGGCCTCGACGTCGCGGTCGGAAAGAGCAAGGTCAATCGCCATCGTGCGAGCCAGCTTGCCGACCTGAGTGGAATGCCCCGCCGCATAAGGATCGCGCCTGTCGACCACGGCCACAAGCGTCGATATGATCTGTTGCAGCATGGTCTCGCGGCGTTCGCGCGAAACCATGATCGTCGTCACATCCTCGCCGTTTGCCATGACGCCGTCGCCCGGGAATTTGCCGAAGCGTTTTAGAGGGCGGTACGTCGTTTGGATATAGACGATATGGCCATCGCGGGACTCTTGATCGACGACCTCCAGCGATTCCCCCGTTTGGCGAACGCTGTCGAGGTATCGGATGATTCTGGCGCCGCGCTCGAAACCCAGAACGTCCGTGATTTTTTTGCCGACGATTTCGTTTTCCGGCTTGCCGATTTTTCTAGCGGCGCATTTATTGGCGAACCAGTACTCGTTCTTATCGTTGTAAACGATCAGCGTCGACGACGTGCTGCTGTTGACCATTTGGAAGAAATCGTCCTGCTCGTTCATGCGACGCTGCAGTTCGCCGATACGATGCAAAAAGCCTTCGGACGTTTTGATCTTGCCGCGCTTGATGGCACCCAGCGCGGCGAGGCCGACGAAAAGAACAAGCGGGAACGCGCCTAACACCAAAAGATAGAAAAGATCGTCGGCCGCATATTCCGCGTTTTCAATAAAGAGGTCGCGGACTCCGCGCCGAATGCCGAAAAAACCGACAAGGAGCAGAAAAATCTCCGTCAACGCGAAAAGAACCGTCTTGAGGGAACTGATGATGTTGCTAAATCCCGGCATGAAAGGGGCTTGAGGCTAGGCGGGGGAGGAATCTTGAAACTACGCGACAACCAATGAACGTACCGTTAATAGGCTTGCATAAGCCAACGGCTTAGGTAACATGCATGAGAGGTTATCATGTTGCCCGATCAACAAAAAATTTCCATTAAGACAAAAGACTTACGCAAGGTTTTTGACAAAACAGTTGCAGTAGACGGCCTTGATCTGGATATCGCGGACGGCAGCATCACCGCTTTGCTGGGCGGCAATGGCGCGGGCAAAAGCACGACGATGGCCATGCTGCTGGGCCTTTTGGAGCCGACTTCGGGAACCATTGAAATTCTGGAGATCGATTTGGCGCGCCAGCGCACGTCGGTCGCGCCCTTCGTGAATTTTTCCTCCCCTTATGTGGATTTGCCGAACCGGCTGACCGTGCGCCAGAACCTGACCGTTTATGGGCTTCTTTACGGCGTGTCGCAATTGCGCGCGCGCATCGACGAAATGGCGGCGGAGTTGCAGATCGAGGATTTGCTGGACCGGCGACACGGCTCGCTTTCCGCCGGACAACGCACGCGCGCCTCTTTGGCCAAGTGCCTTTTGAACAAGCCGCGCGTTTTGCTGCTTGACGAGCCGACGGCTTCGCTGGATCCCGATACGGCCGATTGGGTGCGCACTTTGCTTATGGACTACCGAAAAGCTACGGGCGCTACGCTTTTCATGGCCTCGCATAACATGTACGAGGTCGAACGCATGTGCGACGACGTGATCGTCATGAAAAAAGGCCGCATCGTCGCCAAGGGCGCGCCTGAAGACCTTATGGCGCGCTATGAACGCGTGAATTTGGAGGAGGTGTTCCTTGACATTGCCCGCGACCGCATTTGATCCTTCCTCGCTGCGCGCAGCGATGCGGCGCTGCCTGGGCGTCGCGCTGCGCCATGTGTATCTTTATAAGGAATCGTGGCCGCGCCTGATCGAGATGATGTATTGGCCGATCATCAACATTTCCCTTTTCGGATTTATCAGCCTTTCGATTTTGCAGCAGACCGGAAATTCGGAAGGGATAACCTCGAAATTCCTTGGCGGCATGCTGTTGGCGGAAATCATCACGCGCTCGGTCATGGCGATGCTGGTGATGTATATGGAAGAGGTCTGGTCGCGCAATTTGGGGCATTTGTTTGCCAGTCCCTTGCGCATTCGCGATTATGTGGGCGGATTGATCGGCCTGAATATCGTCCGCAACGTTGTAGCTCTGTTGCCCGCTTTCATCATCGCCTATTGGATGTTCGGTTTTTCCATACTGCGGCTTGGCTGGGGATTGCCGATTTACGCCGTTTTGCTGGCCCTGAACGGATGGTGGTACGGGCTTATGATCGTCTCGCTGCTTTTAAGATTCGGGCTGGCGGCGGAATGGCTGGGCTGGATGTGCATTTGGCTTTTGATACCTTTTATGGCACCTTATTACCCGGTTTCCGTTCTTCCCACTGTTTTTCAAGGTATTTCTTGGATATTGCCCGGCACTTATGTCTTTGAAAGCATGAAAGAGCAGCTTTCCACCGGCTTGATCCGTATGGATTACTTGGAGATGGCGTTGTTTCTTAACCTTGTTTATTCGTTGGCGTCAGCTCTGCTTTTAAAACGCTCGTTCCAGAAGGCAAAAGGAAGCGGCGGGTTCCTCCAGATGGGGGAATAGGGGCTTTTATATGGAAAACCAACTTGGATGCCCGATGATCCGGGCATGACGCTTTTGCCTAGAGAAACTTTCCCGCAACACATAGCCGCCATATTTGACGCCCAGTGTGTATGCATATTGATGCCCCTTTTCCCGAATCATATAGTGTCTTTATGAGCGATCTTTCCGAAAAGCCTCCCCTGACCGTCAAGCCGCCTTCGCCTGAAAACCTTTGGGCGGAACTTTCGGTTGCGGTGAATTATTTGACGCGCTTCAGCCTTCCTTTTAAGGACGAGCCGAAGTCCGGCGTCATTCGCCGCGCGATGGTTTGGTTTCCCATCATCGGCGTGTGCATCGGCTTAACCGGCGCGTTCGTCGATTGGACTGTGACGCTGATGCGCATGCCCAGCGTGATCACCGCGACGGTGGCTGTCGTCGCCATGCTTTTCGTTACGCGCGCCCTACATGAAGAGGAATTCGCCAATCTCGTGGACGCCTACAGCAAAAGCATCAGCCAAAAAAAGCATGTGGATTGGTTGAAGGACGAGCGCGCCATGCGCTATGGCACGCTGGGCATCATCATGATCATCCTTTTGAAAATAGGCGCGATTGCGAGCCTTTCCGACAATCGCCTTGTTTTCCAGACCCTGATCGTCGCCGCCAGTTGGTCGCGCGCGCTCATGGTCGTGGCCGCGGCGTGGCTGCGCCCTATCGAAGGCGATCCTGTCGCCGATCATTTCCAGCAGCCGCCCGCGCTGCGCGTTGCGCTTGCGTTGGTGATCGGCGTTCTGGTCGCTCTTTCGGCGTTCGGGGAGGATACGGGCGCGGTCCTAACCGCAGGCACGATTGCGGGGCTGATCGTCGCATTGATCGGCGCGAACCATTTGCGCGGCTATACCGGGGCCCTGCTCGGCACTGTTCAGCAGGTGGTGGAGTTGACGGTGCTGGGGATAGTGGTGGCGATACAGTAATTGGGGTTCGGGAAAAACGCTTTTTTGTATCTTCGATGGTTTTATTATTCCACACAAATCGGATCGCCATCGTCGCAACCCCTCCCCAAATCCTGAATCCCGAATCCTACTTCGCTCTTTCATACTGCGCTGGCCATTCGGTGTCTTCGCCCAAAACGCGCGCGGCGCGCAAAGGCCAATAAGGATCGCGCAAAAGCTCGCGCCCGATAATAACGGCGTCGGCCTGATGATTGGCGATGATTTGCTCCGCCTGTTCGGGGCAAGTGATGCGCCCGACCGTTCCGACCGGAATTTGAACCCCTTGGCGAATGGCGTCGGCGAAGGGAACCTGATAGCCCGGTCCCGAGACGATTTTAACGCCCGGAATCAGACCGCCTGTCGAAACGTCGATAAAATCAACGCCGATTTCCTTAAGCCGCGCGCATAGCGCCACGGATTGCTGAACCGTCCAGCCCCCTTTTTCCACCCAATCGGTAGCCGAGATGCGAACGAAGAGGGGCAGATTATCAGGCCAGGCCTTACGCACCGTTTCCGCGACCTCCAACACGAAGCGCATGCGGTTTTCCAAAGAGCCGCCGTAGTCGTCCGTTCTTTGATTGGAAAGCGGGGAAAGAAATTGGTGAAGCAGATAGCCGTGCGCGGCGTGAAGCTCGATAACCTCGAACCCCGCCGCGAGCGCGCGTTCTGCCGCCTTGCCGAAGGCCGCGACGATGGCCTTGATTTCCTGAACGCTAAGCTCTCGCGGCTTCGGCCATGTCTCGTCGAAGGCCAAGGGCGAAGGCGCGGCGATCTCCCACCCGCCGTGCTGCGGCCCGATATAGCCCGCGCCTTTCCACGGAATTTGGCTGGACGCTTTGCGTCCCGCATGGCCGAGCTGAACGCCCGGAATGGCGCCGTTTTCCTTGATAAACTGAACCATGGGGCGATAGGCGTTGATGTGCGCATCGTCCCACATGCCTAAATCGCCAGGCGTGATGCGCCCTTCGGGCAGCACGGCCGTCACCTCTTGGATGATGCAGGCCACGCCGCCGACCGCGCGCGCGCCGTAATGCGTCATGTGCCAGAAATTCGCCCGCCCCTCCTCGCTGCTGTAGATATCCATGGGCGACATGAAAATGCGGTTTTTAAACGTGACGCCGCGAAGCTGGAAAGGGGTAAAAAGCTTGTTTTTCATGGCGGATACCTTGCTGGGATAAGGGGCGAGGATAGTCGGTCGTTTTCGACCTGTCCAGTTAGAGGGATTTTTTTTATGGAGAAATACGCCGCTGCTTTTTGATAAACGTCAAAGCCCCTATGCATTCTCCGAAAAGGCGTTATAACTTGGGAAACGCATAATGGATCGCGGGAACGAGCATGAAAATCGTCATTACTATCATCGGACAGGATCGCGTAGGCATCGTCGCTAAGGTCAGCGCAGCCTTGGCCGAAAACAACGTCAACATTCTCGATATCAACCAGAACATCATACACGGCTATTTCAACATGGTCATGGTTGCGGATATGACGGACGCGAAAAAGCCGCTTCAAGACATGCAAAAAGAATTCAAGGCGCTGGGCGAGTCCATGGGGCTTGAGATCAAGATCCAGCATGAAGACATTTTCAACGTCATGCACCGGGTTTGAGCATGCTGCAAACCAAGGAAATCTTTGAAACCTTGCGCATGATCGGCGAAGACAAGCTGGACGTGCGAACGATCACGATGGGGGTGAGCCTGCGCGGCTGCAGCCACCCCGATATGAAGGCTTTTTGCAGCAATATATACGACAAAATAACGAAAACCGCCGAAAACCTTGTGAAGGTCGGCGATGATATTCAGGCGGAATTCGGCGTTCCCATCATTAACAAGCGCATTTCAGTCACGCCCATAGCGATGGTCGCGGAAAGCAGCCGCGCCGACAGCTATGTTCCGGCGGCCGAGGCGATGGACAAGGCGGCTACGGAATTAGGCGTCAATTTCATCGGCGGCTTTTCCGCGCTGGTGGAAAAGCAGGAAACCGCGGGCGACCGGACTTTGATTGCATCGATACCTGAAGCCTTGGCGAAGACCGAGCGCGTTTGCGCGTCCGTCAACATCGGCACGACGAAAGCAGGCATCAACATGGACGCCGTTCGCCAAATGGGCGAGACGATCAAGCGCGCGGCCGAGCTGACTGCCGACCGCAACGCCATTGGGTGCGCGAAGCTGGTGGTATTCATGAACGCGGTGGAGGACAATCCTTTCATGGCAGGCGCCTTCCATGGCAGCGGCGAAGGGGATTGCGTCATCAACGTAGGAGTCAGCGGCCCGGGGGTCGTCAAGCATGCCTTGGATGACGTTCAGGGACAACCTTTGGACGTCGTAGCGGCCGCAGTGAAGCGCACGGCCTTCAAAATCACGCGCGTGGGGCAATTGGTGGCGCAGGAAGCCGCTAGGCGGCTGGGCGTGAGCATGGGCATCATTGATTTGTCGCTGGCTCCGACGCCCGCCGTGGGCGACAGCGTCGCGTATATTTTGGAGGCGATGGGGCTGGAAAGCTGCGGCGCGCCCGGAACGACCGCCGCGCTTGCGCTCTTGAACGATTCCATCAAAAAAGGCGGCCTGATGGCCGCACATAATGTAGGCGGCCTAAGCGGCGCCTTCATTCCCGTAAGCGAAGACGCCGGAATGATCGCCGCCGTAGAACGCGGGGCCTTGAGCCTTGAGAAGCTGGAGGCCATGACCTGCGTGTGTTCGGTGGGGCTCGATATGATCGCCATACCCGGGGACACGCCCGCTTCGACCATTTCCGCCATTCTGGCCGACGAGGCCGCTATTGGCATGATCAACGACAAGACGACCGCCATAAGGCTTATCCCCGTGCCAGGAATGGGGGTCGGGGATCATGTGGAATTTGGCGGCCTTTTAGGACATTGCCCCATCATGGCCGTGAATAGATATTCCGCCGATTTGTTCATTGCTCGCGGCGGACGCATTCCCGCCCCGATGCGGAGCTTGACGAATTAGTTTTCTATCTATGACGAGAATAAATGGATGCCCTCCTTCCGCCTACGCTAAGAGGCTTCGGCGCGACTGGGGGCATAGACGCGCCGTAGCTTTAGCTGAGGCGGTCGCAGGGCATGACAATACTTTTGTTTGGTCAGGCTGTTCTTTATTGATGAATATCAAAATGAGGAAACGGGTTTGATGTAAGAGGATTCTTATTGCATTCGATATTTTATTGCAAGGAATCCATGCCCCACACAAGCCGCAACCATCTGCCGGAAAACGTCAAAAACGTCCTGCCGCCGCACGCGCAGGAAATCTATCAAAAAGCTTTTAATAACGCTTGGGAGGAATACCAAAATCCCGAAAAAAGGCGCGGGTCGGAAAGCCGCGAAGATGTCTCTCATAAAGTCGCGTGGGCGGCCGTGAAAGCAAAATTCCAAAAAAAGGGCGACACTTGGATCGCAAAGGAAGAGTGACGGCATGCCCCCTCATCTTCTTTTGACCCTTCAGCTTCTATTGTGCCCGTTTACGCCCTCGGCAAGCTGGGCGCAGCAAGCGCCAACGCCCGTCGCGGCGCGCGAGGCGTCGCAGAATTTGCCAGCGGCGAAATTTATTCAGGATCTGGGAGATGACGCTATAGGAGTCATCAAGGACAAAAACCTATCGGAAGAACGGCAAACCGCGAAATATCATGATCTTTTGCGCAACGCTTTCGATATGAAAGCCATAGCCCATTTCGTCATCGGCCGCGCCGCCTGGAATCGCGCGTCGCCCGAGCAGCTTCATGAGTATGTTCGCCTGTTCGAGGAATTGGTGGTCGAACTTTACGGCGACAGGCTTGAAATGTATTCGGGGGAAAAATTCCGCGTGACCGGCGCGCGCGCCGAGAGCGAAAGGGATTTTATGGTCAGAAGCGAAATCGATCATATGCACGGGGCGGTGCCCACAAGCGTCGACTGGCGGGTGCGCCAAAAAGACGGCCGTTTCGCGGTCGTAGATGTTATCGTAGCGGGCGTCAGCCAAAGCGTCACGCAAAGGGAAGAATATATGTCTATAATTCAAAGAGATGACGGCAGGCTGGACGGGCTATTAGCCAGAATGCGCCAAAGACTTCAGGAACTGAACGGCGCGATCCTTGCCGCGCCGTTCCCCCCGCGAGGGGCAAACGGTTAAATTAATCGTAATTTTCGATTCCTTTCTTTTTCGCGCGGCCATATCGGCTGTTACGCGTTGACTCTGGCTGTTTTTCATGTAAGAGGTCTCGGCCTTGGAAAAAACCTATCTATTCGATTGAGGAGAGCAACACGTGTCGAAAACGGAATGGGGTTTAAAGCGCATTTGCTTAAGCTGCGGGACGCGCTATTACGATATGAAGAAAAATCCTCCTGTTTGCCCGAGCTGCAAGACATCTTTCGATCCCGAAGCGCTTTTGCGCGCGCGGCGCCGCGGCACCGAGAAGAAGCCGGCGGCCAAAGATGCGGCGGACACAGTGATCGACGATCTTCCCTTGACCGACGCCACCGCAGAAGACGCCGTGATTGAGGACGCCGAGGAGCTGGCCGACGAGGATACGGAAAACGTCGTCGAGGTCGAAGAGGAAGAACGGTAAGGTTCTTCTTCGCTTTTATCTTACAAGATGGATTCCCGCATGCGCGGGAATGACGGTCGTTTTGCCCTTGCCCGAATCGCGGGCGCGGGCGAAAAGAAGGCATGAAAATCGTTTTCTTCTGCCCGCCCGTTTCTGTCATTAACGGCGGCATTAAGCATATTTTCCGCATGGCCGAGGCATTGATCGAACTCGGCTTCGACTCCGCCGTTTTCGAGCAGAACGGCGAACGCCCGCGCTGGTTCGCCTCGACCGCGCCGGTCGTTGGGCAAGGCATTTTTTCTGCCTCGTCCGATCACGTGTATGTGCTGCCCGAAGACCAGCCGCATATCCTTGCCGATTTCGCACGTTTTCCCCAGCGCAAGGTGATTTACAGCCAGAACCACTTTTATGGCGCTTTGGGCATCGGCGCGGCGGAAAGCTATGCCGACTATGGCGTCACGGATATTCTGTGCAGCAGCCGGACGATTTTCGAGCATTGCCGGATGCGGCACCCTGCCCTTCGGGCGCACTTCATTCCTTGCGCCGTCGATAAGGCATATTTCAAGCCCGCCGCCGCGAAGCGCAACATCATCGCTTTTATGCCGCGCAAGCGCCCCGTCGAAGCCGCATTCCTCCACGACATGTTCCGCTTCACCTATCCCGAGCATCGTTCGTGGCAGTGGATGGGAATCGACAACGTTTCCGAAGCCGAAGCCGCCCGCCTGATGGGCGAAGCGCGGGTTTTTTTATCCCTCAGCCGATTGGAGGGTTTTGGCTTGACGCCGATGGAGGCTATGGCGGCCGGATGCGTCGTCGCAGGATTCACGGGCATCGGCGGGCGGGAATATGCGTCGCCGGACAACGGCTTTTGGGCGGATGAAGACGATTTCCCTGCGTGTCTGGCCTCACTGGCTGAAGCCGCAAGCCTGAGCCTTGTGACCGACGCGCCTTTGGAAAAATACAAGGCGGCTTGCGCAAAAGCGCTTGCCCTTTATTCGCCTGAAACTTTCAAAAGCGCGATAGGCAAGGCTTGGAAAGAAATTTTGGGGTAGAGCCTCTTCCGTTTAACGCGGCTTTTCATCGTTCAAGAAGTGAACTTCTTGATGCCGCGGCGGAACGTTTCGACCATATAATCGCGGCGCGCATCGTCGATGCCAGGCCAAACGCCGACCATAAAGCTGCGATTCATGATGATATCGGTGTTTTTCAAGGAATCGACGATGCGGTGTTCCTTGTCCATATAGCCGGGCTGGCGCACGATGTTTCCGGCGAACAACAGCCGGGTGCCGACCTTGTTTTCCTCCAAAAATTTCGTGAATTCGAGGCGGCTAAGCGGCGAGTCATCCCTCAGCGTCAGCAAAAAGCCGAACCAGCTTGGGTCCGCGCCTTTCGACGCTTTGGGCAGAATGAAATGTTCGTCCATTTTTTCGCGGCGCATAACTTCGTGCAGATGGTTGAAGTTCTCCCTGCGCTTGGCCACGAAGCCGTCCAGCTTTTGAATCTGGCTGCATCCCAAGGCGGCCTGCATATCGGTCATCTTTAAATTATAGCCGACATGGCTATAGACGTATTTGTGGTCGTAGCCTTCGGGCAGGCTGCCGTGCTTCCACCCAAAGCGGCAGCCGCAGGTATTGTCTTTTCCCGGCGCGCACCAGCAATCGCGCCCCCAATCGCGGAAAGATTCGATAAGTTTGAAAACCGCGCCGTTGCTCGTAAGAATCGCGCCGCCTTCGCCCGTCGTCATTTGATGGGCGGGATAAAAGCTCACCGCAGCCGTGACGCCGAAGGTACCCACGTGCTGGCCATTATAGGTCGCGCCGAAAGCGTCGCAGCAATCTTCGATCAAATGGAGGTCGTGTTCCTTCGCCAAGGCCGTCAATCGGTCGAGGTCGAACGGGTTGCCGAGCGTATGCGCCAGCATGATAGCTTTGGTTTTCGGACCGATGGCCTTGGCTATAGAGTCGACATCGGCATTGGCGGTTTCGAGGTCCACATCGACATAAACGGGAACGCATCCGTTTTGAATGATCGGCGCGACAGTCGTCGGGAACCCCGCCGCCACCGTAATGATTTCATCGCCCTTTTTGACGGCTTTCTCTCCGAGCTTTGGCGACGTAAGGCACGAGAGCGCCAAAAGATTCGCGGCGGAACCTGAAACAGTTAAGGCTGCGTGCTTGGTTCCAAAACGCTTGGCCAGCTTTTCCTCGAACATATCGGCAAAGCGACCTTCCGTAAGCCACATATCCATAGAGGCGTCGATCAGATAGCCCAGATCCTGACTATCCACCACCTTGCCTGTCGCGGGAACGAAGGTCTGCCCGGGCACAAAGGGCTTCTTTTCCTGCGCATCGTACCAATCGCGGCAGAGCTTGATAATATCTTCGCGTTTCATTTGCGGCGCAACCGACATGTGGGAAAAACTCCATGACAAAGATTAAGAGGCCCTTCTTATCATATTTTAATCATGCCGTAAGCCCAAAATGAGCCCGATGCAGGACTCACACAAGCCGTCCTTCGGGCTCTTGGCCTATATAAGAAAACAGTTTATAGAGACATCAACCCTTCCTCCTACCAAAAATGCATAATGTCCAAACATCCCGCATCCCTTCTTTCCGCCGAAAAAGCCGACACTTCTTTATGGCATAACCCTTCCTTTCAAGCGGCCTTGTGCGCGCTTGTCGGCGTGCTTTGCTTTTTTGTTCCGTTTCTGGAAGGCGGCGGAAGGCATGCGGGATTTCTTCGCCTTGGCGATCCCTGGACATTGATGATCGCCTTTCTCAATCAGTCTCGATTTCTGGTACAACACGGCGTTTTTACGGGGATCGATTTTTTCGTGCATAACGGCGCGTCGGAGCTTTATTTGCGCCCTAACGTGCCCGCTTATCATCCGCTTGTTCTTTTTCTCTCGGCGATTCTGCCAACAAAATTTGTGCCGTCAAACCTGATCATCGAATACCTCATCTTGCTGGCTGTGCCCGCGTTCTTCGGCGCCTTTTTCACGCATCGGCTTGCGACGCGCTTTTTGAAATTCGACGCGCCTTTAGCGGCTTTTCTGACTTTTGGGTTCGCCTTTTCAATGCAAATTGTCGTCTCGTTTTGGTACATACCGTTCGCTTTTACGGCTTGGGCGTTCCCCCTTGCGCTATATGCCTCTCTGGCTGCAGGCGAGGCGCAAAACAAGCGGACTTCTTTCCTGTGGGCTTTGGCGCCGCTTGTCGCTTATTTATCGGGTTATGCCCCCCTGGCTTTGAACACGCTTTTTCTATCCGCCGCCGCGGCGCTTTTCCTGTTCCGCGAGGATATTTTGGCGCTGAAGGGCAAGTTGCGCTTGAAAAAGATCGGTTGGATTCTTTCGCCTCACCTGATCGCAACCGTTATTGTCGTTCCTTATTACCTCGAGCTTATCCGCGTCAATAGATTGTCGGAGGTTGCTCATAATCCGGGCGCCGGCTCTCTTGAACGCGTTGCGCATAATTTGGCGATGCCGCTTGTCAACCTTCTGCACAGCATTGCGTGGCATGCGCCCTTATTGGGAATCCAGAACGAGTTCGGTATTTTCATCGGCCTCGTTCCGCTTCTCATTATCGCGCTATTTTGCCTCCAGAAGGATTTGGAAATTCCCAAGGAACGACGCCTTTTGGCTCAAACGTCCATTCTTCTCTTCCTGTTCTTTGCGCTTGCGGTTGTTGGCACCGCGTCGCCGCTCAGCGACCTTTTTTATTACTTTGTTCCCGTTTTCGGCAGCATGCATCTTTATCAGCGTTATTTGATCGTCGCGCAGTTTTTCCTTGTGGTCTTTTTGGCGATTCTTCTGGATCATCTCGCGACGAGCCGCGAACGGCGGGGCGTTTGCAGGCTGACGGCGCTGATGGCTTTTATCGTTCTGGCTGCTGCGCCTTTCATCGGTCATAAAGAAGCGCCGTTTATATCCGATAAACTTGTTTTCGAATTCCTGCTTGCGCTTTTGTTTCTTTTGTCTTTCAG
>CAZFCA010000007.1:10577-65829 GCA_964517415.1 uncultured Rhodospirillaceae bacterium | reverse complement strand
TAAACTCTCCTGATAAAAAATGAGCGGGGCAGGCCAACATAGGCGCGCAAAATGCCACGCGTCAACGATAACAACCGCCTTCAAAACGAAAGGAAATCCTTCATGAATGTGTTGGATTCAAGGCGACAAGGCCGAAACCAAAGGGTGCGGGGCGGTTTTGCAATTTGATTGCCATTAAAGCAAATTTTTCAGATCTATTTGAGGCCGCGGACCATAATGGCTGATGACTTCCGAAGCGGCAACGACCCCTAGCCTTCCGCACTCGGCCAAGCCCTTGCCCCGCGCAAGGCCGTAAAGAAATCCGGCCGCGAACAGGTCTCCGGCGCCCGTCGAGTCGACAACCTGCACGGCCTGAGCCGGGACATCAAGCGTCTCGCCTCCTTTTGCGATGAGCGCGCCCTTCTCGCTGCGCGTCACGACGGCTATGCCCGCGTCTTGTCGCAAATGGTCGAGGGCGCCACAAATATCCGCCGTCTCATAAAGGGCGAGGGCTTCGTTTTGGTTCGCAAAAACGATGTCGATTTCCTTTCGGATCAAATCCAAAAAAGCCGCGCGGTGCCGCGTAATGCAGAAGACGTCCGACAGGGTGACCGCCGTTTTCCGGCCGGCCGCATGCGCAATGCGCGACGCCTCCAAAAGGGCGTTTTGCGCCGAGGGCTTGTCGAACAGATACCCCTCCAGATACGTGATTCCCGAGGCGCGGATCGCGTCGGCGCTCAAATCGTCCAGACCGAATTCCGTGGCCGCGCCCAAATGGGTCAACATGCTTCGCTGCGAGTCGGGCGTCACGAAAACCAAACAATGTCCCGTGCAAAGCCCGTCCGAAGGACGGGACGGAAAATGGATGTTTTGCGCGCGCAAATCATGGGAGAAAACACCCCCGAATTCGTCGCACCCCACTTTTCCCTGATATGCGCACGCCAGCCCCAGCATCGCCGCGCCTGCCGCGGTATTGCCGGCGGACCCGCCGGATGACAATTCGACGGCCGCGCCCGCTTTTTCATAAAGAATGGCGGACGTTTGTTCGTCCACCAGCGTCATCGCGCCTTTGACAATTCCGTTTTGATCAAGAAAGGCATCATCGGCCTTTACGATAATATCCACAAGAGCGTTGCCAATGGCGCAAAGATCATACATGTGACGAACATATGTTAACGGAAGAGAAGAGAGAGAGACGTTGTATGGCCAATAAAATTGATTTCAAAGAGCTTTCTGTTTCGCCCACAGAAAGAAATAACATACCCCCTTATCTGCTTGCATATTTCGTTAAATATGTGTTAACGATCAGGCAAGATATGCACTTCATTCCGTAGGAGAAACGAATGTTTGGTCCCAGAGAAAAAATCAAAAACGACTCCCAAGACATGCCCGCGGAAGACACCGCTTCGTCCATCCAACCTCCTATTGGTTTGCCTCGCGCAGCAATGCCCTCTGCGCGGCGGTTGCCCGAAGTCGGCCGCCGCGCCTCTTCCAGCAGCGCAGACGGTCGCAAGCTGATCGTTGGCGACGGCCTGTCGCTTTCCGGCGAAATCACATCCTGCGATATTCTGGTGGTTGCCGGAAAAGTCGAAGCGAAATTGACAGACGGAAAGCTCCTCGAAATCAACGAGACCGGCCAGTTTCGCGGCAGCGTTGAAATTGAAAACGCCGATATTGCAGGGCGTTACGACGGCCAACTGGTTGTCCATGGCCGCCTTACGGTTCGCTCGACCGGGCGCATCAGCGGCATGGTCAAGTATGGCGAGCTGGAAGTCAGCGCTGGCGGCCAGATCATCGGCGAAATGCAAGTGACAGGTGGCGGCGTTTCTGGGGCGCAACACGCTGGAACGGGCGGCTTCAAAAGCGCAGCCAAATTTACCGCTCTCTTAGACGACGATGAAAACGGGACGCCGGAAGAACGTAAAAGCGCCTAATATAGAGCGCCGCGCTCTAATAACTTTAAAAAAACGCCCGCAGTTCATAAGACTGCGGGCGCTTTTGTAAATTTCCAAAAACGGCTATGCGCGGCAATTAAATGACTATCATTGTATGCGCTGCAAAAACATAGTGACAAAAAATTAAGAATGGTTTATTAGTTAACCTTAATGAGGCAAGGGGGTCCCCAAACCTCTCTCTCCTTGTTTGCGCCTACGGAGGCACGATGTCAAAACCCTTTCCAAACCCATTTTACGAGGCAGATATGTCCAAAATGTTTGATGTGTCCAAGGTGTTCGATATGTCAAAAATGCCCGATATGAACAAAATCCTTAAGGATTATCGCATGCCGCAGATTGATGTCGAGGCGGCTTATGCTCTTCAACGCAAGAACATGGAAGCCTTTTCGGCGCTGTCTCAAGCCGCATACGAAAATATGCAGGCATTATGGCGCCGTCAGGCGGAAACCATGCGCCAAATGATGGAAGACATGATGCAAACCGTGCAGTCCATGACTTCCGCGCCGACGCCCGAAGACAAGGCGTTGAAGCACGCCGAAGCCAGCAAGGCCGCGATGGATCGTTACATTGCAACCCTGCGCGATACGACGGAGACCTTTGCCAAGTGCAACAATCAAGCGCTTGAAACGGTCAGCGCGCGCATGAACGACAGCCTGAACGAAGTGTATTCCCTGGTGCGCAACATAACCGACCGCGCGGCATAAGGATTACGACCCATTTTGCGCTTTATAAAAGTCCTTTTGATAACGGGCATGATGCTAATAAGCGTCATGCCCGTTTCAGCATGCGGGAAAAAACCGCCGGAAGTCGATCCGCCGACAAAGGCAGGAAAGAGCTTCCCGCACACCTATCCAGACCCATCCTTAAATAAATAATACATACCGCCGGAGTAAGAGTGCCCTTGTGTGTTACGAGAGTTTGCGCGCGCAGGCCTTTTTTCTTTTCGCGACATGCACAACCACGTTGATGCGCGCAGATGCTTTCTTGGACAGAGTTTGCGGCAACCGAATCCGCACAGCCGACGCAGGAAGATCAAGCAACAGCTTTTTATCCTCATGGAAAATATGATGATGGGGGGACGTGTTCGTGTCGAAAAAGATTTGCCCGTTATCAAGAGCCACTTGACGCAAAAGCCCCGCATCCGTGAAATTTTTTAGGGAGTTATAGACGGTCGCAAGCGAAATAGACGCCCGCATTTTTTTCGCCGCCGCGCGATATTCTTCGGCGGTGATATGCCTTGAACGACCATCGAAAAGCCAAGACGCCAGCGCCAAGCGCTGGCGCGTGGGGCGCAAACCGGCGGCATGCAAAAGCGCCGGGTAATTTTTCCGGCGCGAATGTTTTGTTTTGAATTTCACGGCGGTTATTATCTTTAAGAAACGAGCAAAATCAAGAATTACCATTTGTTATAGTTAAAGAGACCGCGTTCCGAGGATTCGCGTAGGGCTAGAAAGGCGGGGCGTCTTCTCCACCTTGACCATAAAGCGCGTTGCGTTTAATGACGGAGGGGCGCATCGCTTATGGAAGGGCGTTGCTGCGCTGTCAAAGGGACAAAATGATCTTTCTAAGCACGATGAACCAAAACGAAAGGGATCCGCGCGCCCCTTTATCGTATGTCGTGCTGCACTACACGGGCATGCAGGACACGGCGGGAGCTTTGGCGCGCATGTGCGATCCCGTTGCCAAAGTCAGCGTTCATTACCTGATCGATGTCAAAGGCGGGGTTTTGCAAATCGTCGATGAATCCAACCGCGCTTGGCACGCAGGGGAAAGCTCCTGGCGCGGCGAAACGGACATGAACAGCGCGTCAATAGGCATCGAGCTTGTGAACCCGGGACACGAATTCGGTTATCGCCCCTTTCCGCCCGAACAAATGGATTCTTTAAAGGCGCTGCTCGGCGAAATTGTCAAAAGGCATCGCCTGTCCCCTGCCCTTGCGCTTTTGGGACACAGCGACATCGCGCCTGCGCGCAAAAAGGATCCGGGCGAATTTTTCCCATGGAAGGACTTTGCGGAAGAAGGCTTCGGCTTTTGGCCTCAGCCGCAGGCCGAAGATTATGCGCCGATGGACGAAGCGGAGGCCCTCAAAAAGCTGGCAGCCGTTGGGTACGACACGGCCTCGCCCCCGCACGCTCTTTTGGCTTTTCAGCGGCGATACGACCCCGAAAACCTGACGGGAAAGCCCAATTCTCAAACGACCGCGAAGCTCTCGGCCTTGTTGCGGGCGATAACGGCGGAACGCTTGAAAACGCTTGAAGTCCTTGAGCCTATTGAGGAACAAAAACAAAAGGTCGGTCTAAATTAGGGTTGGCGACGATCTCCTCTAGGCCTCGGCATTCTTCGCCAAAGCGGCAAGAAGCCGCCGCGCCGCGCGCCCCGAAGCCCTTTTTATAATTGCGAAAAGGCCGTGCTTGTCGATCCATGCGGCGTATTCGACATAAACGGGATCGCGGGACAGATGCCGCTCCTCGGTTTTAGCGCGCACGAAATAAATGCCGTTCAGCATCAGCAATAATAGGACGTGGCGCAGCGTTTCCGACATGCTGCCGTTAATGACGAAGGGGACGGAAATAAACCACCACGTAAGATTTTTGCAAACATAGGCCGGATGTTTCATCCATCGATACGGACCGTTGGTGATAATCCCGCGATGGGTAAGGTTCGAAAAGCGCATGCCGAAAGCTGCGGTCGAATAAGCATAAACAGCAATCAGAACCAGAATGACGCAGCCCCAGATCACGAAAAGGACAGGATAACCATTAAGCCAATTTGTCCAGTGCAAATTGCCCCAATCAAGAAGATAGCTGCCAAGCCTTTGCCAAAATGGCTCATAGCAGATGAGCGCCGCGCCCCAGCCGAGAAAAGTCGGCTCCGTCGAGCGGATATGCGTGTCCATGAGGCGTAACGAGAAAAGATAAGCGCCGACCGAAAAGGCGATATCCATAAGATAAAGCAAATCGTAAGTTGTCATGTAAAAGGCCTTGGCGCCGCGCAAGGCCGAAAAGTCCAAAGACAAAAAGGGCGTCAGCCAGTTGCACATGGACGAAAACATGAGGGGCAGGAAAAAAGCCTTCACGAGCCATCCCATGAGATGCTGTCGGACGAGGTCGAGCCGCAGGCCGTGCCATTTGAACAAAACCAAGCGCCCCATATGCCAAAGGCCGTCTTCCGGATCCTTCATCCGCGCGTCGACATGGCGGATATAAGGAATCGCCACTATTAGCCAAAAAGGAAGGACGAGCTTTAGAAAGAAAAAATAACGCTCGTAGAAAGAACGCGAATACTCGACGATAAGCCAATAGCCGAAAGCGATCAGGGCGAGCGTGCCCAGCAGACCCATGAATTTTGTCAGCGTGCGCGGCCACGAAGGCGAAAGCGAATAATCATGGCGGCGCAAGCGGCGGTGCACTTTATGAACAAGCAGTTCGGGAATAAAGACGCCAAGAGCGACAAGGAACGAAACAAAAAGCGTTAAATTGGCAATATAGATCGTTGGCCTCAGCGTGTAAAAATAGCGGGCAAGAAGCATGGCGACCGCAAAAAAAGCCAGTCCGCAAAATACCGTTAAGGTCGAGCACGCGGAAGGCGGCGGGGCGTCTATGGGATCGGCGGGGGAACCCCCCTTTTCACGCGGATATGTCATGAAGAAACGGCGGTTGTTTGAGAGTCGCGGCGAAGAGGTTCAGCGCTTAGCCATAACTTCCATCTGGCTTTAGTTTCGTCCCGTCCGAACATCGCGGCGTGGAGGATCGCGCCGGTCAAAAGCATAAAAAAAGCGGCATAGATAACGTCGCTTAAAAAATGCGCGCCCATGGCGATGCGCGCGAAACCGAATAGACAGCCTCCCGCCAGGCCTGCCCAAAAAACCCGCCTTGACGACCGGCGCGGCGCGACGTAAGCGAAAGAGGGCAAGAAAAAGCCGAAAGCGGCGTCTCCGGCAACGAAAGAGCCGTTAGGGCGGGCGTTTTCAAACCTCGGCGCGAGCGGCGAGGAAAACGACGCGCCGCCGCCGAAAGCGGCAATCTCGCGCGGGCGCGCCCTGCCCCAGTGGTCTTTGAATCCGGCGTTGGCTATCAGCCCGGGCCCGATCAAAAGAGCCAAAAGAAGGAAAACGCAGCTTTTAGAATCAAGAAAAAAATTCTTTTTTTTCCATGCAAAAAACGCAAGAACGGCCAAAACGACGCCCAAGAAACGCGGCGCGAAAAACGCCAGTTCATGAACCGATAAAAAGAACCAGTGATTGGCCAGCGCGAACCCCTGCCCCGCCCTGTAAAAAAAACCCGAGGCCAGCAAATCGGCCTCTGGCCACAACACGGGCAGGGCCAGCAAACCGCCAAAAAGAAAAAAGAAAAGAAGCATGGTAATTAAATCAAAAGCCCAGCCGCATTGTGGCGAGAGCCAAGCGAAATACAAGCGTAATTTCATTGATGACGTGGTTTAAAATATTATGGCGGCGGGAAAGCGGGCATATCGACGCAAGAGCCAAACGTATGGATAAGGGCGATGGTGAAAGCATCCTGCGGAACGTTGGTTCCCTCCACCAGATAGCGGTACCGCGCGTTCGCGGTCGCAAAAGGAGAACAGGTCACCTTGCTTGGCAACCAAAGGCTGAAAAAATCCCTTGTATAAGCGATGCAGGCGGGGCCGCCTTCCTGCCCGCGCATTTTCCCCGCAAGGCAAACATAAGCCCCTTCCGGCGACGGCGCGATGTCTTGCGCCTGCGAGGGAAAGACAAACAGGCACGCAACGCATAAAACGGCAAAAGAGGAAGAAAGTTTTTCCATAAAGACTCCGACGAAAAGCCCACCAGGACTATACATATTGAACAGTTTAACATTGGCTTAATTAGACACCAAGCGTTCCGTGACAACAAAAGGCAACGTTATCGAATTGGGCGGCAGAACAAACGCCATAACCCCCTGTCAATCCGCAATTATTTTGGTCGCTTGAAACAATTAAGAGTTGATAAATGTTTTTATGGAAAATATAGTCGGAGGATAAAGTAGGCTGCCGAAAAGTATGGATTAAAAAACGTTTTTGCTTTTTGGACCACTAATTTTGCCGCGCGCGGCTTTGCGGGAGTTCCTGAAAGATGCGACCGAGATCAAAGGTTTTTGTTGTCGCCTTATCGGCCGTTTTGCTTGTAGCGGGCGCGCGCCCCGCGTTGACGGCCGCCATCGAAGTCGCGAACAATCAAGAAGACAAACTCTACAACGTCGTCAAATTCCTTTACGAGATTCTCGACGGTCCCCAATGGAACGGCGACGCCAAGCCTACGGACACCTACAACACGAACTGCATTCTTGCGCGCGGGCTTTTAGGGCCTAAGGACAAGTCCATTCCGCCTAGCTGCCGTAAGGGCGACATGGGCGTTCTTACCGGTTCGTCCGGCGGTACGCCAGGATCCTCGAGTTCCTCTAGCGGACCGCCGGGCTCCTCGAGCTCTTCTAGTTCCTCTAGCGGGCCACCGGGATCTTCGAGTTCCTCTAGCGGACCGCCGGGCTCTTCGAGTTCCTCCAGCGGACCTCCAGGCTCCTCGAGTTCTTCTAGTTCCTCTAGCGGGCCACCGGGCTCCTCGAGCTCTTCGAGTTCCTCTAGCGGGCCACCGGGTTCCTCGAGCTCTTCGAGTTCCTCTAGTGGGCCACCGGGCTCCTCGAGCTCTTCGAGTTCCTCTAGTGGGCCACCGGGCGGTGGTCCCGAAGGCCCCAGCGAAACGCCCGAGGATGAAGGCGCGGGCGTGGCCACTGCCACCGGCCCGGGCGACAATGCGGCAAAGATGGACGAATATTACACCGGCGTCCAAGCGCGCGCCGTCGCTATTCCGCGTACCATGAATCCGCCAGATTTTGTCCAAGCCGCGAAAAATTATAAAATCCGATGCGGAAAAGGCTTTATGGCCGCGACGGGCAGAGAAGGAAAGATCAACGAAATTCTGGGCTGTGCCGATCAGGCGCACCCCCGCTGGGATCGGTCTTTGGAATCCCTGCTTGGTCCGTGGCAGTACCGCGCGCCACCGGGCATGAGCTCTCCGGCAGACCTAACAGGTGATCCGGGCGGTTATGAAGATATTTACGCGGCGGCGGGCTTCTGCCTGAATCTGGCGCAGAACTCGTCTTCTCTTTTGCCCGATGTGGAAGAGCCCTCTCCCGCGGCCTTCAGCGCCATAACCGAGACGGCCTTTCAAGAATCGTATGACAGCAAATCACAAGGCGCCTGCTGGCGGTTTTTGGAAGAGCGCATCGCCTATCCCCCGGGCTCGCCCGCGCTTGGCGGCTTGCGCCGCTCTTGGCAGGTTGCGCGCTGCCAAGCGGATGCCCTAAAACATGTTATTACTTTGTCTGAACTGTTCGATTGTTATGGACATGGGCGCAGCACGCTGCAAGCCCGTGCTGATATGGCCTACCGCGCCTATTCCCCCGCATATATCGATTATTTGGTTGAAGAAGTCGGCATTCTTGCGGGGCAAATACTTTTCGGGCTTGCGCTGAACGGCCCCACCGATTTCGCGTCTAATCTCTCCGACGAACACGCCGCCATGACCTCCGCCATGTCTTCTAGCCACGGCGCGCTGGGCAGCACGAACCCTGTTCGCACTAAGATAGTAAAATAAAAACTTGAGCTTAAAGAACACCCCTGTAATATACGCAGATCAAAGACGCTTGAGCCATATCAAGCGCAAAGGGTCTGTCGTTTATGAATTTTCCTTCTTCTCTTGCCTTCAGTCCGGGAAAGGACTTTGCGGCCTTACGGATATTTCAGGGCATTGAGCCTGAAATCCTGCGCGAGTTGATGGGCTCGGCGCACACGGCTCAATTCCAGAAAGGCGCGGTCTTTCTCGCTCAAGGCGAACCGGTATCGCGGAACTATATCGTTCTTGAAGGATGGTGCGGCGCGTCAAGGGGCAACCCCGACGGGCAGGAATCGCTGTTGCAGCTTTTTCATCATGGCGATTTGCTGCTCGATCCGGCGCCTCGCGGAACTTCCGAGATCTGCCCTTTTAATCTTCAGGCACTCACCCCTGTCCGGCTTTTGGCTTTGGCAGCAGGCGCCTTGCGGCTGGCGATAGAGAGATCGCATGCGCTTGCGGCCAACCTTTTGACCGCGTCGCTTCGGGCGGGACAGCAAATGCGCGATCATATCGACCAGCTCACCCTGCACACCGCCGAACAACGGGTAGGGCGCTTTCTTCTGCAAACGCTTTTTGGCGCAGGGGCCGAAAGCGCGGATATCGTTCTGCCGTTCGACAAGGCGCTGATCGCCGCCTATTTGAACATCAAGCCGGAAACCTTTTCGCGCATGCTGCAAAACTTCCGCAAGCAAGGCTTCGTTATAGAACGCAGCCATATTAAACTTCCGTCCCGCACCGCATTGTGCGCCTATTGCGATAAAACGCTCCTGCGCGCCTGTCCCGTCGCGCTTTTGCGCGGATGCCCGCTTCTGGCCGAAAAAGGGAACCCCTCAACCTCAACCCCCACATAATAAATGCGCGAATACATATCCCTCCTATTACGCAAAGCCCTGCCATTCTTTCTCGCTCGCGTTCTTTTGCGCCTGTGCTTTCGCGTTAAAGTCGTCGGCCTCGAAAACTTCCGCCAAGCAGGGCAGGGGGTGCTGATCGTCGCCAACCATCTTTCCAAAATCGACGCCCTCCTTCTCTCCGCCTTTCTGCCCGGGCGCATTCTGTTCGCTACCCCGCGCGAAAGGACGCGGCGCTGGTGGCTGAAGCCCTATTGGAACATCGGCGACGCCTTTACCCTCGATCAAGGCAGCGCGCTTACGGCAAAAAAAATGGTGGACGCCTTGAAACAGGGGCGGCGCTGCATGATCTTCCCCGAAGGGCGGCAAACGCGGACGGGCGGCCTCATGAAAATTTATGAAAGCCCGGCCTTGATCGCGGACATGGCGGGCGCAAAAATCCTGCCCATCCGCATCGATGGCGCGCAGTATAGTATTTTCGCTTCCGCCCAGGGCTTGCGTAAAAGGCTTTTTCCCAAGATTACCCTGACCATTCTTCCCGCCTGCGACATGGCCTTGCCGAAGGAAGTCAAGGGGCACAAACGCCGCGCGATAGCAGGCCAGAAGATTTACGATGTGATGGAGCGGCTGCTCGTCGCGGGGACGCCTTATTCAACGCTGCTTCGCCAGTTGTTGGACACCAAGGCCGTTCGCGGCGGCGCAAACGTCATTCTGGAAGACGCGAACCGCAAGCCCATGACGCACAACCAATTTCTCGCGGAAGTCTTTTCGTTGGCGCGCCTTCTGCGGAAAAACATCGCTCTGGCGCCGCAATGCATCGGCATCATGATGCCGAACGGCCTTCCCAACGCCACGGCGATTTTCGCGGTTCAGGCGCTGGATCGCGTGACGGCAATGATTAACTTTACGTCGGGGGCTTTGCGCATCGTTCAGGCTTGCCACATGGCGCAAATAAAGACCGTTCTTTCATTGAAGGGCTTCATCGACGCGCAGCATTTGACGCCCGTCGTCGACGCCCTGCGCCGAGAAGGCGTCGCCGTTGTATATCTGGAGGATCTTTGGGCGTCTGCGCGGCGGCAGGACAGGCTCGCCGGTTTCGTGAAAGCCTGTCTTCCATCGGCATTTGCCGCTTTCGGCCTTTCCAAAGACACCAAAGCTCCCGCGCTTCTGCTTTTCACCTCCGGCACGGAAGGCAAGCCGAAAGGCGTGATGCTGAGCCACCAAAACATCATCGCCAACGGTTTTCAAACGGCGACGCGCATGGGTTTCAGCGCGCGCGACAGCGCCTTCGTGTGCCTGCCGATGTTTCATTCTTTTGGTCTTACGCTTGGATTCTTTTTGCCGCTGTTTTATGGGACGCGCGCCTTTCTTTATCCATCGCCGCTGCGGTATCACGAGATTCCCGAATTGGTCTACGACTCGGGCGCGACGCTTTTGTTGGGCACGGACACGTTTCTGGCCAACTACGAAAAACATGCCGCGCCCCATGATTTTTATTTTCTGCGCTTTGCGGTAGGCGGCGCCGAAAAGCTGAAGGCCGAAACGCGGCGGTTGTGGGCCGAAAAATTCGGCGTGCGCCTGTTTGAAGGCTATGGCACGACCGAGGCGTCGCCCGTTATCGGCGTCAATTCGCCCATGCATTACAAGGCGGGCTCCATCGGGCGCGGGCTTGTCTGTCAGGATATAAGGCTGCAAGAAGTCGAAGGAATCAAAAACGGGCACGAGCTTGTCGTGCGCGGAATCAACGTCATGCTGGGCTACATCAAGGCCGACAAGCCGGGCGTCATTCAGCCGCCCCCCGAGGGCTGGTACAATACGGGCGATGTCGTTTCCGTGGACGAGGAGGGGTATATCACCATCCTCGGCCGGACTAAGCGTTTCGCCAAAATCGCGGGCGAGATGGTTTCTTTGGGCGCTGTCGAAGCCGTTGCCCGCGGCCTTTGGCCGAACGAAAGGCATGTGGCCGTGAGCGTCCCGCATGATCGCAAGGGCGAAATGGTCGTTCTTTTGACGGAATCGGACGCACCCAATCAGGATGCTATGGCCGAAAAATACCGCCTCTTTGGCCTGACGGAGCTTTCCCTGCCGCGCAAAATAATGCGGGTCGAGCAAATCCCGCTTCTGGGGTCGGGAAAGACCGATTATGTGAAAGCCCGCGAAATGGCTATTTTGTGCCTTCAGGAACCGGCGGAAGCGCCTCTTTGTTAAGCAAAACAGCCGTTATTAAAGGACTATTTGACTCCCTGCCGCAGGATCGCCTATAAGCAGCGCCTCTTCCCGAAAAAGCGGTTAACGCCATGGGGGCCTTAACCCGTTTCCTAATTCGGAAAACTATCGGGACAAAAAAGGACAAACAAATGACTAAACGCCTTGAATCCAAGCATAAAATCGACCGCCGCCTTGGCGCCAATCTGTGGGGACGCGCCAAAAGCCCTCTCAATAAACGAGATTACCGTCCGGGACAGCATGGCCAGCACCGCACGAAACCGTCGGACTTCGGCGTCCAATTGCACGCCAAGCAAAAGCTGCGCGGTTATTACGGCAATATCGGCGAGCGCCAATTCCGCCGCTATTATCAGGAAGCCATGCGCCGCAAGGGCAATAACGGCGAAATCCTCATTCAATTGCTGGAACGCCGGCTTGATGCTGTCGTCTATCGCATGAAATTCGCGGCGACGGTATTTGCTTCGCGCCAACTCATCAATCACTGCCACATCCTTGTGAACGGCAAGCGCGTGAACATCGCGTCCTATCGTGTCAAGGAAGGCGACAGCATCGAAGTGCGCGGCAAAGCCAAGCAATCCGTGCCCGTTCTTGCGGCGGCCGAGCTAGTCGAGCGCGACGTGCCCGATTATGTAACGGTTGATCACAAGGAAATGAAGGGCTCTTTCGTTCGTACGCCGGGACTCGAAGACGTTCCGTATCCCGTGCAGATGGAACCGAACCTCGTCATCGAATATTATTCGCGCTAAAGAACGAAAAGAGATAGCGCTATCCCCGCGCAAGCGGGGGCGCCTCTTTTGTTGCCGCTTCCAAAGGAAGCCAGCCGTTTTGGCCTAAAGCCTGCATAGGCCGGAAGCGGTTTTTGTACAGCATTTTCCTTGCGCCTTCGATCCAGTAGCCCAGATACACATAAGGAAGGCTTCTTTCTTTCGCCTCGTTGATCAAGGCAAGGACCAGTGCGCTCCCAAGGCTGCGCCGCGCCCCCTGCGCATCGAAAAAGCTGTAAACCGCCGAAAGCCCGTCGCTCACATGATCCGCGATCATGCATGCCGCAACCCTTTCTTTATCGTCCAGAAGGCAATGCAGGTGGGTATCGGCGCGGCCTTCCGAAAGCATGGCTTCAAAATCGCCCATTTCCATGTTTGCCATGTCGCTATCGTAATGCCGCGCTTTCTGATACGCGGAAAAAAGCGCGAAAAGCTCCGGCGTAGGAACGGGATCGCGAACGACGATATGTAAATCGCGGTTTCGCGCTTCCACGCGGCGCAGGGACCGCGAAAGGGAAAAAGACGAAACAGGAATGCGCACAGGCACGCAGGCGGTGCACGCATTGCAGGCCGGGCGATAGATGACGGTTTGGCTGCGGCGAAAGCCGGCGCGGCATAACGCGCTGTTTATTTGGGCGCTGGCGGCCGGATCGCCGTTGCCGATAGACGTGAAGAGCTTGCGTTCGATTTGTCCCGAAAGATAGGGACAGGGCTTCGGTCCCGACAGGTAGAACGCGAGATTTTGAAGGAGCTGCGGCTGCAAGGCTGACATGAACCCAGCATAGCGCAAACTCATACCAACGGCACAATGAAATGACTCTTTTGGGTCGCGAGGGGCATCAAGTCGCCGCTGATAAAAAATTCATGATGGCGTTCGAGACGACATGCGAAGATGTGCCGTCGATTCGCGGATGGCGGAAAGGCACCCAGCGATAGCGTTCATACCACAGCGTTCCTTGATGCGGGGGCAGGGCGTAGTTATACGAGGCGATGGGGCGATAGCTCTCCTGCTCGGCCTTAAGGGAACGCAAGTTGCAGGCTTCCGACCCGTAAAGATTCAAAAGCCCCTGTTTCACCAGCCTTTCTTGCGGCGACAGCTTTACGACGCGCGTCGTATTGTCGGTCGAAACGAAGGCTTGCGAATGCGCCTTTCCGCCGAAGTAATTGTATTCGGCGAACTCCAAAACGCTCACGCGCTTTTTCAGCTTAAAGCCCACGGCGTTCAAGGCGTCGTGGTCGGGATTGCCTCCTTCATACGCCGGCACCCAAAGTTGATCGGGGCGCAGCTGCGCAAGCGCAGCCTGAACCTCCTCGAAAACCTGCGGCAATTCGCGCCACAGGGCACGCGCGGGGCGTGCCCCCCAACCGACGGGCTGCAAGCCCAAAGCCGTTGCGGCTTCCTCCGCCTCGGCCAAACGCCGCTTGACATAATAATCATGTCGTTTGCGCTGCCATGGCCAAAGAACGTTTTCAGCCAGACAGCCGTCCGTCAGATAAAGCGCGGAAACAGCCGCGCCTTCGGCGCGCGCCGCAGCGATAGAGGCGGCGCAGGCCACCACTTCGTCATCGGGATGGGCGACGAGGATAAGTATTCGTTTTCCGAACATGGGAACAATCGCGCGAGAAGGGTGAACCAATACCAACGGAACAATGAAATGACTTGTTTGGGTCACGAGCGGTTGCGAGGAGCTTATCGCTCGCGGGACTTATTAAGCCATCGGAATCCATAGGGACGCCCAGCAAGCGATAAGCGAGGCGCAGAGCGAGCGAAGGTGAGCGATATGGACACATTCATTGATCGTTCGGGATAAGCCTAACATCTTCGCGACGGCCGGCAAGCCTTTTTTACACAAACAACCCGGCGGCATTACACTTCCATCAACACCGGCGCATGCGTCCACAGCAAAAAGCAGCGTACTTTCCTGTTGGGGTAAATAGCGGAAAGAAGAACCCGGTATTCATCCAGCTGCTTTCGATAAGCGGCGGGGATTTTCTCGGGGGAGGCGGGCGGCGGTCGGTTCGTTTTATAATCGACAATCCAAACCTCGTCGCGGCGCAGGCAAAGCCGGTCCACCTGCCGAAAGGCGTTTGCGCCGTTCAACGGTCCCACAAGAGGAACTTCGGCGCGGCTCTCGCCCCCGAAAAGCGCCGCAAATCTATCGTCCGCCAAAAGCCGCCCCACCTCTTCGGCGATCGCGCCGCGTTGGGACTTATCCAGTCCATGCCGCTTTTGCGCAAGGAAGCGCTCGACCGCCTGCGGCCTCTTACCGATTTCTACATCCGGCAGGCTTTGCAGGAGCCGATGAATAATTCTACCGCGGGCGAAGGCGCTGTCGGGAATTGCGGAATCGTAAACGGCCGAGGAAACGGCTTCTTCAGGCTCCCCGGCGGGGGCTTTTTCCAGCGCCCATCGAGGCAGGGGGGCAGGCGGCTGCGGCGCCTTTTCCTCCTCAAGGCTTTCGTTCGCTGGCAGAAAAGGATCATTAATAACTATGGCGACGCGTTCGTTCTCTTCCGAGCGAACCCGATGCGGCGAATCGTCCAGGCCTTTTTCCACAAGCCCGTACCAGCTCTCGCCTGCCTTATCTTCGTTCCGTTCCGACGTCCAGCCGCAAATATAAAGCCTATTGATGGCGCGGGTCATCGCGACGTAAAGCAGGCGGCGATACTCCTCCATCTGCTTTTCCCGCGCGGTGTTCCAGAAATTTTTGGCCGCGCCGAACGCATGCGATGTCAGAAAAAACGGCAAGCCGTCTTGGCTCCATTGCAGCCTCGACAAACGATTGGATAGCGGCAAGGATGCGCAATCAGGTAAAAAAACGATCGGCGCTTCCAGCCCTTTGGACGCATGCACCGTCAGGATTCTGACTTGCCCGCCGTCCTGAGGATTTCCTTTATCCAGTTCGCGCGTGATCTCGGGATCGGCTTCTGTGAGCCAATGCAGGAATTTTTGGAAAGAAGGCGCGTTGGCGAAGCCGTGCTCTTGCGCGGCGTTCAACAGCTCGTCTATAGGGTCCATCGCCTCAAGACCAAGCCGCGCCCAAAACGCCTTGCGCCCGCTGGCCGAAGAGGCGGGGCATGGGGTGTTTAACGCTTGCGACAGGAAATCAAAAGGCGAAACGTAATCGGCTACCTTCAGCTTCGAGGAAAGATAAGCCTCGATACCTTTATGTTTTTCCGAAGTTCTCAAGCGGCGCCACAGAGTGTCTTCCCGCCCGATTGCCAAGGCCATTAAATCATCCTCGCTAAGCCCGATCAGGGGCGAGCGCAAAAGCGCCGCAAGGTTAAGGTCGTCCTCGGGCAGTAGAACAAAACGCATCAGGGCCAAAAGATCCATCACCGGCAATTGCCGCACCAGCCTCATGCGGTCAACGCCCGTGACCGGAACATCCCGCTCCTTCAAAAGGCGCACCATCAGCGGCGCGAACGACCGCCGCCGCCGCAGCAAAATCATGATATCGCTGGGCGCGAGCGGCTTCTTGCGGCCCGGTAAAACCATTTTTTCAGCCAGCCACTGGGCGATGGTATCCGCGATGCGCGTCGCAAGGGCGCTTTCGGGATCGCTCTCGTCCTGATCGCAAAGGGAGAAAAGAGGCGCGTCCTTCCGCTGATTTTTGGGCCGAACCGCCAAAGGCCACATCTCCACGCGCCCGTATTTCTTTTCCTTTTTGTCATACGAAAAGTGCCGCACGGCCGCTGGTGAGACGCCCCGGCGCGCCTCAAGCCTGTCAAAAACAGCATCGACCGCGTTTAAGATGGCGGGGGCGGACCGAAAGGACGTATGCATGGATACCGAATCCAGCGCCTTTCCCGCGTTCCGCAATCGGCGGGCGTAATCGGCGCGCTGGGAGAGAAACGCCTCCATGTTTGCGCCCTGAAAGCTGAAAATCGATTGCTTCTCGTCGCCCACGACGAAAAGCGTTCGATTGACGCCGTCCTTCGAAGACTTCCCCGCGAAAAATTCGTCCGTCAAGGCGCGCACGATAGCCCATTGCGGGTCGCTCGTATCCTGCGCCTCGTCGATCAAAACATGATCGATTCCATTGTCGAGCTTATACAAGACCCATCGGCAAGCGCCGTCGCCCCGCAACAGCCGCTCCGTCAAAAAAATTAGATCGTCGTAATCCAGAACGCCGCGCGTCGCTTTGCGCCGCTCTAGTTCTTCGGCGAAGGCAAGGCCGAAATCCAGCATGTGCTCCGACGCCTCGGCGATTTCGGCCGCCTCGATATGCTCCAACGCTTTTCGCAGGCGCGTCCCTTCGCGAAAAGCCATGTCGTCGATTTCCGGATGCGCGGCGCGGATGTCCTTGCTCGCAACCGTTCTTTCTGCCTGAAGCTCTCTTTCTTTCGTAAGGAAGCATTTTATATAATTATCAAAATGCTTTGCCTTCTCCGATGCGGGCGCGGAAAGAATGCCGGCCAGGACTTTGCCTCGCGGCGCATGAAGCGCCTTGCCTTCGCTCAGCCACGCGGCCATTTTTCTGATATCGGCCTTGGGCATGCCGTTCATTGTTTCCGCGCGGATGCTGTGAGGCGTATCGTGGGGACGCACGCCCAAAACCTGCCGGATTTCTGCTTTCAGCCGCGTCCTGCCGCCTGCCTGCCGGACGGCTTTTTCAATTTTATGCCGATCCTTCAGAACGTCCTTTAAAATATCCGCAATCCGCTGTTCGCCTTGCGCGGCGACGAACGCCGCCAGGGCTTTGCCCAAGTCGCTTTTCGGCGCCGCATCCGCGCGACGCAGCAATTCGTCCAAAACGGCGTTGCTTAAAAACTTTAATTCTTGAGGCTCAATAACCGAAAAATGCGGCGGCAATCCGGCTTCGATGGGAAAGCGCGAGAGAATTTCCTGACAAAAAGAATGGATGGTGCGAATGCGCAGTCCGCCCGGGCACGCAAGCGCCTGCGCAAAAAGCCTCGGCCCCGCTTTCAATTGCGAGTCTTTTGCGGGAGCATTCTGCAAATCCTGAATCGCATCGCGCAGCTCCGGCTCGTCGCAAACCGCCCAGTTGCCCAAAAAACCCATGATGCGATTGGCCATTTCGGCGGCGGCCGCGCGCGTATAGGTCAGGCATAGGATTTTTTCCGGCTTCACGCCGTCCAGCAAAAGGCGGATGACGCGTGACGTCAGAACGGTCGTTTTTCCGGTGCCCGCCGAAGCGCTGACCCACGCCGAAGCGGAAGGATTGGAGGCCTTTCGCTGGATTGTTTTTGGATCGGACGTGCCGTCGCGATCAAGGGCGGGAGCAAGGGTCATCAGGACGACGCGAATAACGCCAAATCTTCATCGGGAATGTTGTAATTGCCCACGACGTTCTGCACGTCGTCGTTGTCTTCAAGCAAATCGACGAGTTTCAGCAAAGCCTGCGCAGTCTCGCCAGAAACGGGGGTTTCTGTTGTGGGATTCCATGATAGCTTGGCGCTTTCCGGCTCGCCAAACTTAGTTTCTAAGGCGTCGCGCACCGCGCCGAAATCCTCGACCGAGCAAGTAATCACGTGCGATATGTCGTCGCTTTCAACGTTATCCCCGCCTGCGTCGATGACGCCTTCCAGCATTGCGTCCGGCGATGCTGTGCCCGCCGGGTATGCAATCTCGCCCACGCGCGTAAACATAAACGCGACCGATCCGCTTTCGCCCATGGAGCCGCCGTTTTTGGAAAAAAGAGTTCGCAGCTCGGCGGCCGTGCGGTTGCGGTTGTCCGTCAGCGCCTCGACGATCAAGGCCACGCCGCCGGGGCCATAGCCCTCGTAGCGAACTTCCTCGTAATTCGCGCCCTCGTTCGATCCGGGTTGGCCCGCCTTGATGGCGCGTTCGATGCGCTCGCGCGGCAGATTGTTTTTCCTCGCGTCCTGAATGGCCGCGCGCAAGCGCGGATTGTGGGAGGGATCGGGCATGCCCTGCTTGGCTGACACCATGATTTCGCGTATCAGCTTACCGAAGATTTTTGCCCGCTTGGCTTCCGTCTTGCTTTTTTGGTGCATGACGTTCTTTGCGTGGGAATGACCAGCCATTTTTTCTTTCCGGTGCTACGACATTCAAACGATAGTGGGCTGCAAAACGCCCTTTTTCAAAAATTTTGACGCTCACGTACGTTTAAGTACGCGGCGCTCAAAATTTTGAAAAAACGTTTTTCGCCTCAATCTTGTTTGAGCGTCTCAAACTCAAGTCTTCATTATCTAACATAAAAAAAGATTTTCGGGGAGGGGCTAATCGGCGAAAGGATCCTTCATTAGAATCGTATCGTCGCGTTCGGGGCTTGTCGAAAGCAGAATTACGGGCGCTTCGACCATCTCCTCAATACGGCGAATGTACTTTAATGCCGCAGCCGGCAAATCGCCCCAGCTTCTGATCCCGCGCGTGGGGCTGTTCCACCCCTCGCAGGTATCGTAAACGGGCTCCAGCGCCGCTTGGGCGCGCTGTCCCGCAGGCAAGTAGTCGATGGTTTTGCCGTCAAGCTTATAGGCGCGGCATATTTTCAGTTCCTTGAAAGCATCGAGAATATCGAGCTTCGTCAAAGCAAGGCCGTCGATGCCGCCGGTTTTCACGGCTTGACGCACAGCCACGGCGTCCAGCCAGCCGCACCGGCGCTTGCGCCCCGTCGTGGTGCCGAATTCGTTGCCGCGACGGCCAAGGGTTTCCCCGATCTCGCCGGTGTCTTCAGTCGGAAAAGGCCCCGCGCCGACTCTCGTCGTATAGGCTTTGCACAGTCCCACCACACGCCCCACCGTTTTCGCGCCAACGCCAGAACCGGAAGCGGCCGCAGCCGCGACCGTGTTGCTTGAGGTGACGAAAGGATACGTGCCGTGATCGACATCCAAAAGATTCCCCTGCGCGCCTTCGAAAAGAATCCGCTTGTCCGCTTTTCGCGCCGCCTCCAGCCTCGACCAAACAACGCCCACATAAGGCGCCAAGCGAGGGGCGATGGCCATTAAGTCCCTGTAAAGCGTGTCGGAGTCGAACGTTTCCGCGCCGAATCCGCGAAGCAAAGCGTTATGATGCTGCACCAAATAATCCAGCTTCGCGCGCAAAACGTCCGGCTCGGCCAGATCGCAAAGCCTGATCGCGCGGCGCGCTACTTTGTCCTCGTATGCAGGACCGATGCCGCGCCCCGTCGTGCCGATTTTATTGCCGCCGCGCGATTCCTCGCGCGCGCGATCCAAGGCGCCGTGCACGGGAAGAATAACGGGGCAGTTTTCCGCCACAAGCAGATTATCGGGAGAAATCGCCACGCCCGTTTCTTTCAGCGCGGCGATTTCCTTTAAAAGATGCCACGGATCGACAACGACCCCGTTGGCGATGATCGAAAGTTTTCCTGGCCGGACGACGCCCGAGGGAAGAAGATTAAGTTTATACGTCTTGCCGTCGATAACAAGCGTGTGTCCGGCGTTATGCCCGCCCTGAAAGCGCACGACGACATCCGCGCGATACGACAGCCAATCGACGATTTTGCCTTTGCCTTCGTCACCCCATTGGGCGCCCACAACAGCAACGTTTTTCATTGCACCAGCCGGAAAGTTCGGGCGCCGCGAGGCAAGGCTTCCCGCAAACGCCGCTTCGTTTTCCGCCTTGCAGCCCTTTTTAGACTATTTCCCGAGAATTTTGAATCAAAAAAAAAACGGAAGGGAAACTACCCGACAACGCGCAAGCGCAAGTGTGCTTCTTCTTCTTCGGCCTTCCAAAGAAATTTAACCCTGTTTTGCACGCCAGTCAGAAGATCATAGGCAACGCGGTCGCTGGCCGAGGACAGGGATTCAACAGGCAATCCGTTGCCCCATAATACGACCTTGTCGCCGACAGCAGCATTGGGGCAAGGTCGCAGATCGACAGCCGCCATATCCATGGCTACGCGCCCGACAACGGGACAAAGTTCGCCATCGATCAAAACAAAGGCTTTATCATGAACTAGGCGCGGATAGCCATCGCCATAGCCAACAGCGGCGATGCCAACGGGCATATCTTCAGGGCATTTATAAGAGGCGCCATAGCCGATATCGTCGCCGCGCTTGAATTTTTGGATGGCGATAACCTCGGTATGAAAAGTCATCACCGGCTTTAATCCCAATGAGTCCGCCGTACAATTGGCAAGCGGCGACGCTCCATAAAGAGCAATGCCAGGACGCACCCAATCGTAATGGACTTCGGGAAAAGCGAAGATAGCGGCGGAATTGCAAAGGCTTTTCTCGCTCGCGGGATATTTTTCGGCAAAGGCGCGGAACGTATCAATTTGGTATTTGTTCATCGGCTGCTCGGGCTCGTCGGCGCAGGCAAAGTGCGACATGATCCCGATGGGGCCGATGGTCGAAGAGCTCTCCGACAAAACACGCATGGCCGCATCCGCCTTTTCCGGCGGAAATCCCAAACGCCCCATGCCGGTATTGACCTTCAGCCAAGCGCGGACTTTGACGGAGTCGTCCTGTTTTAGCCAAGCCAGCTGATGATCGCTATGGAATACGACCGAAAAGTCTAGTTCGGAAGCAAGCGCCAGTTCGTCTGTAGAAAAAACGCCTTCGATCAAGGTGATGGGCGCCATAACTTTGGCTTGCCTCAACGCCATCGCTTCGTCAATCGAGGCGACACCCAAAGCGTCCACCTGCTCGCTTAGCCGTTGGGAGATCGACCGAATGCCGTGCCCATACGCGTTGGCCTTGACCATGGCCATGATTTTGGCGCGTGGGGTTTTTTCCCTCAAAACTTCCAAATTATGCAAAAGATTTGCCGTTGAAAGCGTGCAAAGCGTCTTGCGTCCCATTTGACCAGAATTCCCTATGAAAAAGGGCGGCAATCCAAGAGCAGAGATCACCGAACCCGCAAAGGGAGGTATAATCCTTTAAGGAGCCTTCTGCATAGAAAAAAAGATTTTGTTAACACCCTGTTTTTTAACCATAAACGCACTGACAGAAGGGGTATTTATATGACCGTGTTTTTAAGCAAGCCGCCGATGCGCACGGCTTCTATAGCCGTCGCAAGCCCCGTTTCGTCGTTCGTCTTTACAAAAACGCCGCAAACGGTGGCGGTTCCTTCCGCAGGTTCGCGTTTATAGGGCGGCGGGGTTTTGCGCGTGAATTTCCAAATGGCCACATCCTTTTTCATGCCGACGACGCTGTCATAATCGCCGCACATGCCGGCATCTGACATAAACGCCGTCCCTTTGTGCAAGATAACATCGTCGGCGGTTGGCACATGCGTATGGCTGCCGATCACGGCGCTTACGCGTCCGTCAAAAACGTTCGCGAGCGCCATTTTTTCCGAGGTCGCCTCGCCATGAAAATCGACAAAAATGTGCTGTCGCCCCGATAGCTTGTGCGCCGTCAAAATCTTGTCCAGCGCAGAAAAAGGATCGTCCAGCACGGGGTCGATAAAAAGCCGTCCCATAAGGCTCACGATTAAAAGCGCGCGCCCGTCGGCGAGTTTATGCGCGTAAACGCCCTTGCCCGGCGTTCTGTCCGGATAATTAAGGGGCCGTATGATGCGTGGCTCGCTTTCGATGGCGATCAGCATTTCCCGCTGGTCCCACGCATGATTGCCCAGAGTCAAGCAATCGATGCCCAAAGCGAAAAGCTCGTTCGCCACTTTCATCGTCAGGCCTTTTCCCGACGCGGCGTTCTCCCCTTCGGCGATGACGACATCGGGCGCCAGGCGTTCTTTTAGCAAAGGCAAGGCGCGCGCCACGCCTTCGCGGCCGCTGCGGCCGAAAATATCCCCCAGAAATAGAATTTTCACTGGATCCTCCCGTAAGACGCGGGGCACGCCCCGTCGCCGAAAAGCGCGGTAATGCCGCACGGCGAACCAAACAATGCGGCCGCGTCGTTTTTGTCTTCCTTGGCGGCGGCAAAGGCTTGCGTTCTTGCGGCATGATCCCCGTAAACGGATTGCAAATAAAGGCGATAGCGTTCCGCGCGTTCCGTGCTTGTCAGGCCTTGCATAAGCGCGGCGCAGTCGGTCTCGGGGAAGGGGTCGGGGCCTTTGGCGCTTATATACGTGATCAGGCGCGATGTATAATCCACCTTGGCGGCGTTCGCGCCGCGCCGTCTGGCATAGTCGTTCATCCTTTCCAGGCCGTAGGGATAGGCGTTGTAGGCGGGGCAATCGGGAGCTTCGGGAGCGCCGAATCCCTTTCGCCCGCCAAGAAAACGTGACGGCGTCAGATATAGAAAATTCCCCGCGCCGGCCACGACGTACCGGACTCCGATGTTCTGCTTCTCAAGAACGTCATCGGCGCTATTGAAGGCCGCATAGCGCTGAACGAAATTGGCGCCCGCGCCATAACCCGCGACGACAACCGCGCTCAAATCGGGAAAAAGATTTTTGTCCGACAAGATCATCAAAAGAAGATCGACAACAGCAAAGGAACTTACGTTCCGGCGGCCGGAAACGGGCATCGAGTCGTCCCCCTTGCTCCACCCCGAAACCTGCCAGGCGGCGAAAGCCCTGCCCCTGCCGGGCAACAGGTCTGCAAAACGCACAATATCCGAAGGCACAAGAAATTGCGGCGCGACAATGATCGTCGAGGCGTTTTGCTCGCCCGCCAGCGCCGCCATGGCCGTCATCGCGGCGGTGGCGTCCCGCGTTTCGTCGTGAAGAACGACAATCGCGCGCACCACGCCTGCATGAGCGCCGTCCAGCCGCATGGTCGAGGCCAAAGGCACCCATTGAGGTACGGCCTCTTTCGAAGCGCCCAAGGGCAGGACGGGAAAATACAGCGGAGCGGGAACGGCGTCGGCCGCAAAGGCCGCGCCGGCGACAAGCCAAAGGCACGCAAGAAGCGAAAAAAAGCGCATAAAGGAATAATAGGGGGATTTCGCCGCGAGGCAAGAAATCCTTATACCAAACGACCAGTGAAGCGTATCCACGCCGTGTGACTTCATGTCCTCTGCGCCTCGCCCGTCACTTGCTAAGCCGAGTCTTTGATATCCAAGCATATTCATCTTAGCAAGTGGCCGGCTCCTCGCAACCGCTCGTGATCCAAACAAGTCCTTTCATCCGCCGGTTGGCATTACTTCCGTTTGCCAAAAGAAGCCTTTTTCCTTAAGTTAGCCGTATCCCTTGAAACCCCCTTATTTCCATGTCCTCCCGCCCTTCTGAAACAGCCGCTTTTTTGAATCGCCACGGGTGGAGCGACGCGGCTGTCGTTTCCCTGCCGGCGGATTTCTCGACGCGACGGTACGCGCGGCTCACAAAGGCGTCCGGCGCGACGGCCATTCTTATGCAGGCCGATGAAGACCAGAAGACGCCCCAATTTGTCGTTGTTGCGGAAATTCTGCGCAGCGCGGGCGTTCATGCGCCTGACATTTTTGCGGCTGAGGCGGAAAAAGGCCTTGTCCTGATGCAGGACTTCGGCGCGCGCAATGTCGGCGCGCTCTTGGACGCGGGCGAACCCTCCCGCCCTTACTATCTTCGGGCGGCGGAAGCGCTGGCGCGGCTGCACCGAGGCTTAAACATGACAGAAGCGGAAAAAGCGGCACTGCCATCCTATGACACGCCGCTCTTCATCATGCAGGCCGAGCTTTTTCTTGATGCCTTCGTGCCGTTCGCGGAAAAGCGTGTGGCGGCGGAAAACGAAAGGCGGGATTTCCGCGCGGCGTGGCAGGCGGTGCTCAAGCCCGTCGACTCCCTGCCGAAAAGCCTTTTGCTGCGCGATTTCATGCCCGATAATATAATGGATCTGGAGTCTGGCGGCTTGGGCGTTCTCGATTTCCAGGATGCGGGCATCGGTCCTGTCGCCTACGATCTCGCTTCTTTATGCGAGGAAGTTCGGCGCAACGGCGGGTTTGTGCTTTTGCCGGACGTCGTAACCTATTATCGTGAGATGATGGAAAGCCAAATTTCCCAGCAGGACATGATGCAAGGCTGCGCCGTTTTTTCGGCCCAGCGGCACATGCGGGTTTTGGGGATCGTCGCGCGGCTCGCGGAAAAAGGCCGGAGGGAGAAACTCGCCTTCGTCCCCCGCATCAAGCACCACCTGCTTCATGTGTTGAAAGAGCCATGTCTCAAACCCGTCCGGTCTTGGGCAAGCGAATACATCAGCGTGTCTTTATGACAAGCGCGCTGTCAACGACGGCCATGGTTCTCGCGGCGGGGCAGGGGCTGCGCATGCGCCCCTTGACGCTGGAGGCGCCCAAACCTTTGCTTAATGTGGGCGGACGCGCGATGCTCGACCTTGCGCTCGATAAACTCGCGGACGCGGGAATAAAGCGCGCCGTCGTTAATACGTGGTACTTGGCGCAGCAGATTGAAGATCATCTGAAAGCCCGCAAGGATATGGAAATTATTATTTCCCGCGAAGAAGAATTGTTGGAAACGGGCGGGGGCATCGCCAACGCGCGAAGGCATTTCGACGCGCCCTTTTTTGCGCTTAATGCCGATCTACCGTGGATTGACGAGGGGGAGGCGAGCCTTTCGCGCATGGCGGCGGCCTGGAATCCCGAAAAGATGGATGCCTTGCTTCTTGTGATGCGCACAAAAAAAGCGCGCGGGTTTTCGCCTGAGGGCGATTACGCGATGGAAAGCGGCGGCACCCTGAGGCGCAAAGACCTTCCGCCGCCGCGCGCCTTTGTCATGATGGCGGCGCAGATTTTAAGGCCGGAACTTTTTGAAAACCCCCTGGACCGAAAATTTTCCAACCGCGCGATCTGGGACTCGGCCGAGGCCAGGGGACGCCTTTACGGCATTGAACATCAAGGAACCTGCTATCATGTCGGCACGCCCGAGGATCTTACCACAGCCAACAGCCTTTTGGATTCAGGCGAAGGGTGGGCGGCATGACAAAAAAACAATCAAACGTCTTCAGCATCGCCCCCGCGCAACCGTTTCTTGAGACGCTTGCGGCAGAGATGCTTAAACAAACGCAAGGCGACGCGCTGAAGCTATCGGAAATCCACGTCTATCTTCCAACGCGCCGCGCCTGCCGCCAACTGGGAAAAACCTTCGCGCGCCTTGCGGAAGGGCGCGCGCTCTTGCTCCCGCGGATGCGCGCTCTCGGCGATATCGACGAAGACGAAGTGACGTTGGCCGAAGTCGAAAACGAAGATCTGCCGCCGGCGTTGCCGCCCCTTAAACGGCTGATGCTTTTAGCGCGGCACGTGAAGGCGCGCGACGACCGTCTATCGTGGGATCAAGCCTTTTTATCTGCGCAAGCCTTGGCGGCCTTTCTCGACAACGCGCAAATAGCGGGCAGCGATCTTGGCCGGCTGCCCGCGCTTGTCGAAGAACGGGAACTGGCCGCGCATTGGCAGCAAACCATCGCCTTTCTCGACATTATCACCCGCCATTGGCCAGCGATTTTAAAGGAGGAGGGCTGCCTTGATCCCGCCGAGCGCCGCAACAAGGCCATCGAGGCGCAAATCGCTGTCTGGCAAAAAACGCCGCCGGTTTTTCCCATTATCGCCGCCGGCTCGACCGGCACGATTCCCGCCACGCGGTCGCTTTTAAAGGCCATCGCTGAAATGCCGGCGGGCGCGGTGGTTTTGCCCGGGCTCGACGGCGACATCGACGACACGTCGTGGGAGGCGATGGACGAAACGCACCCGCAATACAGCCTTAAACAGCTGATCGAGGCCATGGGGATAAGCCGCAAGAATGTGCGGCCTTTTGCCCGCGGCAAAGAAAACAAAGCGCGGGCGCAATTGCTCCGCGAAGCCTTTCGTCCGGCAGGAACGACGGAAGAATGGCGAAATTTGCAGGGCAAACTGAAAGCAAACGCGGCGCAAGGTTTAACGCGCCTTGTGTCAGATACGCCGCAAGAGGAGGCGCAGGTTATCGCCTTGCGCTTGCGCGAAGCCCTTGAGCGTCCGGGCAAAAAAGCCGCGCTGGTCACCGCCGACCGCGGCTTGGCGCGGCGCGTGGCGTCGCTGTTGTCCCGCTGGGGCGTTGATGTGGACGATTCTGGCGGACGCTCTGCGCGCGCGACGCCGGTCGGCGCTTTTCTCGATCTTATCCTCAGCGCGGCAGAGCCGGAGGCGGGCTCGGTCGATTATCTGGCGCTTTTGAATCATCCGTTTGCGGCCTGCGGCTTTGACCCTGCGCAATGCCGCGCCGAGGCGCGGCAGGCCGAGCTTAGAATCCGACGCCAAAAGAAAGAAGACTTCAAAACGCTGAAAGCGCGTTTGTCCCCGCTTGCGAAGGCTCTGGCTAAAACCGCGCCTCTTCGCGAATTCATCGTCGCCCATATCGCCGCCGCTGAGGCCATAGCCGAAACGAAAGACGAAAAAAACAGAATCTTATGGAAAGGCGAAGAAGGACGCGCCATCGCCGAATGGCTGGATGAATGGAAAGAATCCTCGGCGGCCTTTCCCTCTATCGCGGGGTCCGATTACGCGCTTGTCTTCGCGGCCATGGCGGCGTCGAAAACCATCCGGTCGGGCAGAAAAACGCATCCGCGCCTTGGCATCCTCGGCCCGCTCGAAGCGCGTCTTTTGGACGCCGACCTGGTGATCATCGGCGGTTTAAATGAAGGCGTTTGGCCGCCGGATGTGGGCTTCGATCCGTGGCTGTCGCGGCCGATGCGCGTCAAGCTCGGCCTGCCTTCGCCGGAATATCGCATCGGGAGAAGCGCGCACGACTTCGTTCAATTGGCGGCGGCTCAAGAGGTCATGATCACGCGCTCGCTTCGCGCCGCAGGGCAGCCGACGGTTCCCTCGCGTTTTCTTTTGCAGCTCGAAGCGGTTTTAGAGGCGTCCGGTCTTTCGAATAAGAAACAGGACAAAGACGCGCTTAAAGATTTGCGCCCCTGGAAAGAGTGGGCGCGCGCTCTCGACAAGCCCCAAGGAAGGCCCAAGCCTTGCGCGCGGCCGCGCCCCTGCCCCCCTTTGCATGCCCGCCCTCAAAGACTGCCCGTAACGCATATCGCCGCATGGATGCGGAACCCTTATGAGATTTATGCCAAGCATATCCTGAAACTTCGCAAGCTGGAGGAATTGGACGCTTCGCTTGACGCCGCCGACCGTGGTTCGATGATTCATAAGGCGCTCGAAACCTTCTCGCAGGCCGCTCGCGCCGCGCTGCCCGAGGACGCGACAGAACGGCTGATTTCGATTGCGCACCACATTTTTGCCAAAGAGGAGCACAATCCCCGTATTCGCGCCTTTTGGGAAACCCGCTTTGCTGAAACCGCCGCATGGTTTATCGAGCAAGAGCAAAAATGCCGCGCGGAAGGCGAAGTTCCCGAAGGCATCGAAGCCAAAGGCGCGTGCGTGATCGACGGCTTTACTTTGGAAGGCCGCGCCGACCGCATCAATCGTAGGATAGATGGCAGTCTCGTCCTCATTGACTATAAAACGGGAAGCGCGCCGACAGGAAAAGCCGTCACGGATTGCCAGGAACCCCAATTGCCGCTTCTGGCCATGATCGCGGCGCAAGGCGGCTTTGGGAATCTAAAGCCCGCGGCCATCGCCGCATGCGCCTATTGGAAACTGGGCGCGCGCAAGCAATGCAACTGCGTCGACATCAAAGCCGACATGCCCGCCTTAATCGAAAAGGCGAAAGACGTCCTTCAAGGCCTGATCGCTGCTTATAGGGATCCTTCGACGCCCTATCCTGCCGCATCGCGGCAGCAGGACAGGGACGATTACGAACATCTCTCCCGCCGCGCGGAATGGGGGAGGCAGAAGACAGAAGACAGATGACAGATGACAGATGACAGGAATCAGACGGCAGAAAGTCATACCCGCGGCGCTACAGATTTATCCTTGAATAACCTTGTCAATCGGCTTGGTCGTGGCGACGTCTGCGCCCCAAGAGTCCTTTAATACGTCAAGGTTTTTGCGCAAAGTCTGCAGGCGCAGGTCGGCGTTATTTAGTGTAAAGATGGCGATGAAGGAAGGAATGGTATAAACGATCAACTGGCCGATGGCGGCCGCGCCTAAAATAACAAGCCAGCTTTTTGCCTCGCCAAGAACGGCGAACGCGTTGCCCAGCGTCTGCCCTTTCATCCACAAATCGATGATGTAAGGGGCGATTCCCGCCATGTTCATGGCGCATACCGAAGTCGCGCCGGATTTCTGGGGATCGTCGTCGGTCGCGAAGGCGACATAAGTGGGCACAAGCCCCGCAAGAAGCAGCACAAGCGTCGGCAGCATAAACGGCGTCGCGGCGCAAACAAGCAGAAGAACGAAAACCGTCTTTGCCTTCCCGCGCTTTGGGGAAGCGGAAGTTTTTTTGCTTTCCTTCTTCGCCATAAACGCTCCGTCAGGCCGTCTGATGCGTCGGAACCAAAGGATCCGGCAACTTTGAAGACGCGGCGGGAACGGAACCCGCCTTGTTCGCGGCCAGACCGGACGGCGCGCCTTTATCTTCCGGCCGCACGATGGCTTCGCCGCGCAGCAGCGCCCTCACTTCCTCGCCGGAAAGAGTCTCGAACTCCAGCAAGGCATGGGCGATTTTGTGCAGATGATCCATATGCGCCGTCAAAATGCGCCGCGCGGCGGCCTCGCCCTCGTCGATCAGGCGGCGCACTTCCTCGTCAATCAACTCGGCGGTGGATTCGGAAATGTTTTTCTGCTGCGCCACGGAATGGCCGAGGAACACCTCCTGCTCATTGGCGGCGTAATGCACGGGACCCAGCTTTTCCGACATGCCGAACTCGGTCACCATGCGGCGCGCCAGCGCAGTCGCCTGCTGAATATCGCTCGTGGCGCCGGTCGTCACGTTTTCCCTGCCGAAAACGATCTCTTCCGCAAGGCGGCCGCCGTACATCAATGCGATGCGCGAGGCCAGCTCCGTCAAGGTCTGGCCGTACTTGTCGCGCTCCGGCAAATTCATCGTCACGCCCAAAGCGCGTCCGCGCGGAATAATCGTAACCTTATGCAATGGGTCGCTTTGCGGCACGTTCAGGCTCACCAAAGCATGCCCCGCCTCGTGATAGGCGGTCAGTTTTTTCTCGTCGTCAGTCATGGCCATGGATCGCCGCTCGGCGCCCATCATCACCTTGTCCTTCGCGGCCTCGAATTCAGCCATGCCGACGGCCGGTTTGTCCGCCCTCGCGGCCATTAAAGCGGCTTCGTTGACCAGATTGGCCAAATCCGCCCCCGAAAAGCCCGGCGTGCCGCGCGCGACCACCCGCGCATCGACGTCCGGCGCCAAGGGCACCTTGCGCATGTGCACTTTCAAAATCTTCTCGCGTCCCAGAATGTCGGGATTGGGCACGAACACCTGCCTGTCGAAACGCCCGGGGCGCAGCAGAGCGGGGTCCAAAACGTCCGGCCTGTTCGTGGCTGCGATTAAAATGACGCCTTCGTTGGCCTCGAAGCCGTCCATCTCGACCAGCAACTGGTTTAACGTCTGCTCGCGCTCGTCGTTGCCGCCGCCAAGCCCGGCGCCTCTGTGCCGCCCGACCGCGTCGATTTCGTCGATGAAAATAATGCACGGCGCGTTTTTTTTGCCTTGCTCAAACATATCCCGGACGCGCGAAGCGCCCACGCCCACGAACATCTCCACAAAGTCCGAGCCTGAAATGGTGAAAAAAGGCACATTGGCCTCGCCCGCCACGGCGCGCGCGGTCAGCGTCTTGCCGGTGCCCGGCGGACCCACAAGCAAAACGCCTTTGGGGATTTTGCCGCCCAGCTTCTGGAATTTTTGCGGATCCTTCAAAAAGTCCACGACTTCCTGCAATTCCTGCTTGGCCTCGTCGATGCCGGCAACGTCCTCGAACGTCACTTTTCCGGTCTTTTCGTTCAGCATGCGCGCGCGGCTTCGGCCAAAGCCCATGGCGCGGCCGCTGCCCATCTGGTTTTGGCGCATCAGAAACACGAACCAAGCGACCATAAGGATGATCGGCAGGAAATTGAAAACGAAACCCCAAAAAGTGGGCGAATCCTTGTCTTCCGGCTGCGCGGTGACCTTCACGCCCTTGGCGATCAGCTTATCGGAAACGGAAGCGTCGCCCGGCAGGATCGTCACAAAAGGCGTATTGTTTTCCGTAAGGCGTCCGGCTACGGCCAGGCCGCGGATCGTCACCTCGCCGACCTTGCCTTCGTCGACGTTTTTGATGAAATCGCTGAAAGGCATGGAGGGTTGCGTCTGCGATCCACCGCCTGTTTGAAAGGTGTGGAACAGAAGGGCAAGCATCATGCCTATTATGAACAGAAGCGCCAGGTTTTTACCGATACCGTTATTCACAAAGTTTTCCTTTTTCTGGGGGGCTTCTTCAACGAGCCCTTGTATTATCCAAAGAAGTATTAAGGATATAGTAAAAAGGCCTCAAAATTCAACTCAGGCCGATGCGCAACGCGCCCGTCCCCAGCCGAACTGAATAGATGTTTGATATCAATGGTTCAGCGCGGAACAAGGGCAGGCAAGGAGAGAGCCGGGGCGAAGCTGGGCGAAATGGATATTGTTCATGAGTATTTGATGTAATACTGTTTCAAAATCGCATCATATATAAAAATTCGCGCTTCATGAAAGTATTTACTTGCTTTCCATGCCCCTGATTTTTATGTACAACGGCCTTGTCGCGGGAAAAATTGGTTTTTGGCTCCCGCAATCTCAACCAAGCAAAAACAGGCAAAACCAACGCTTTCGGTGCTGAAAACGACTTTTTTGCGCATACAAAAAATATCAAGGAGCTTTTACGTATGACCGCTACGCTTGCCGGTAAAACAATCGCTATTCTCGCCGCCAACGGCTTTGACGAAAATCAAATGACGGAAATTCAACGCGCTTTGACGACGGTTAAAGCAAAATTTAAAACAGTCGCGCCCGAACAGGGCGTGGTCAACGGATGGCAAAAAGATCATTGGGGGCATTATTTCCCCGTCGACGCGCAGATCGGTGAATCCTTGGGTTCCGACTTCGATTTTCTGGTTATTCCAGGCGGGGAACGCGCGATAGCCAAGCTAAAAGGCAATCTGCATACGCGGCGCATCGTTAATCATTTTCTCGAAGCCGGAAAGCCCATCGCGGCCATCGGGGCGGGGGTTTTGCTTCTAGCCCTGTCCAGCAAGAGCGGCGGTCTGATGGTTTCTTCTAGCGCGGATGTTCGCGAAGAACTAACGGCGGCCGGCGCGCTGATCAGCGAGGAAAAGCAGGAAGTTTGCAACGGCGTTTTGACTGCGAACGGTGAGGATACGGCTGCTTGGGCATTACAGGCGGTTGAGCTTTTTAGCGAAGCCGAGCCGGAACTTCAGGCGGCGTAAGCAAAAAAACGCAGCACGCAGCGCCAAAACCGTTTCTCTAAACATTAATCTTTTTTTAACCACCCCCTTGCCTTTGCGGGGGTCTTCGGGCATTCTCACGCGCGATTTATTATTCCCTTCTTATGCCTTAGACGGGAATTCTGTTAACCAAACTCCTCGAGGATAAAGATGACGAACGCATTTTCGCTGATTTTCGGCTGCGGCTTGCTGGCCTTGATTTACGGGCTTATCGCAGGGCGAAGCATACTCAAGGCGCCTGCGGGCACGCCAAAGATGAAAGAGATTTCGGCCGCCATTCAGGAAGGCGCCATGGCGTACCTGAACCGGCAGTATATGACCATCGCCGTGGTCGGCGTCGTCATCTGCGCCATTCTGGGCTTTACGCTTGGCGTCCATGTGGCGCTGGGCTTCGTCATCGGCGCGTTTCTGTCGGGCGTTGCCGGGTATGTCGGCATGAACGTCTCGGTTCGTGCGAACGTGCGCACGGCGGCCGCTGCCAAGGAAGGCATGGACAAAGCTCTCGGCGTCGCTTTTAAGGCGGGCGCGATTACGGGCTTGCTCGTCGTCGGCCTCGGCCTTTTGGGCGTTGCGGGCTATTATTACACGCTTCTCCAATGGAAGGGCGGCGCGGACGACGCGTCCATGCGCGCGATCATCGAAGCACTTGTGGCGCTCAGTTTCGGCGCTTCGCTGATTTCTATTTTTGCTCGTCTCGGCGGCGGCATCTTCACGAAAGGCGCCGACGTGGGCGCGGACATCGTGGGCAAGATCGAAGCCGGCATTCCCGAAGACGATCCCCGCAATCCGGCGGTGATCGCCGATAACGTTGGCGACAACGTCGGCGATTGCGCGGGCATGGCTGCGGATTTGTTCGAAACCTATGCCGTGACGATTGTGGCGACCATGCTTTTGGCCGTCAGCTTCTTCAGCGGCGAGATACGCTCCACGATGATGATCTTGCCGCTTTTGATCGGCGGCGTGTGCATTGTCGCCTCGATCTTGGGCACCTTCTTCGTGCGCCTCGGCAAGAACCGCAACATCATGGGCGCTCTCTACAAAGGCCTGATCGTCGCGGGCATCCTTTCTGCGGCTTTCATCGTTTCGGTGGTTAACGTCATGATCGGCGTCGACAATGCCGTCGTGATGGCAAGCGGCCTCGAAATCACCGGAAGGGACATGATCTATTGCGCCCTCACGGGGCTTTCGGTCACCGCCCTTATGGTGTGGATTACGGAATACTACACCTCCACGGCCTATCGTCCGGTGAAAAGCGTCGCCGCCGCCTCGGTGACGGGACACGGCACGAACGTGATTCAAGGGCTTGCGGTCTCGATGGAATCCACGGCGCTTCCAGTGGTCGTGATTTGCGCGGGCATCATCATCGCCTACGCCTGCGCGGGGCTCTTCGGCATCGCCTTGGCGGCAACGACCATGCTGTCTTTGGCAGGCATGATCGTCGCGCTCGACGCCTACGGCCCCGTTACGGATAACGCGGGCGGCATCGCCGAGATGTCGAACATGCCCAAGGAAGTCCGCGTCACAACCGACGCTTTAGACGCCGTTGGCAACACGACGAAAGCCGTGACCAAAGGCTATGCCATCGCTTCGGCGGGGTTGGCCTCCTTGGTTCTCTTTGCGGCATATATTCAGGATTTGCAGCATTACTTCCCGTCGGTAGACGTGAAGTTCGACCTGCAAAACCCCTATGTCGTCGTCGGCCTGTTCATGGGCGGCTTGTTGCCTTATCTGTTCGGCGCTTTGGCTATGACGGCCGTCGGCCGCGCGGCGGGCGCAGTCGTGCAGGAAGTCCGTCGCCAGTTTAAGCAGATCAAGGGCATCATGCAGGGCACAGCCAAGCCGGAATACGGCGTGGCGGTGGATATCCTGACCAAGGCGGCGATCCGCGAAATGATCGTCCCGTCCTTGCTTCCGGTCGCCGCGCCTGTCGTCCTTTACTTCGTCGTCCGCGCCGTTGCGTCTCAGGCCGAAGCGTTCATGGCCATGGGCGCCATGCTGCTCGGCACGATTGTAACGGGCATTTTCGTCGCCATCTCGATGACCTCGGGCGGCGGCGCTTGGGACAACGCCAAGAAGTACATCGAGGAAGGCAACTACGGCGGCAAGGGTTCCGAAACCCATAAAGCGGCCGTGACGGGTGACACCGTCGGCGACCCGTACAAGGACACCGCGGGTCCGGCCGTGAACCCGATGATCAAGATCATCAACATCGTGGCGATTTTGCTGCTGGCCATTCTGGCCTCCATGAGCGCCGCGTAATAAAGCCCTTAACCATAAAAGCCCCGTTCTGCAAAGAGCGGGGCTTTCGTGTTTCTGAAGCCTTTCCGGATGTGTTATTCTGCTTATCTTTACAGGGTTACAAATAAGTAGATCATGGAAGTCACCAAACGCCCCAAGTCCAGGCTTTATGGCCGCCGCAAAGGCCGGCCTTTGCACGCGCGAAAAACAATGCTTATGCAGGAGTTGTTGCCGCAGCTTCTTATCGCTTTGCCCAAAAGCCTTGCGCAGCCGAAGCAATTTTTCGCAAACGCGCTCCCTTCCGCGTTGGCCTGTTTAGAGGTCGGCTTCGGCGGCGGCGAACATCTGGCCGCGCAAGCAAAGAGCCACCCCGAAGCCGTCTTTATCGGTTGCGAGCCATTCGTCAACGGCGTGGCGAGCCTTCTCGATCACATCCAGCGCGAGGATTTAAAAAATATCCTCATCTTCAACGACGATGCGCGCCTTGTGCTCGATGCGCTTGCCGAGGCGTCGCTCGACCGCTGCTTCGTTCTGTTCGCCGATCCGTGGCCCAAAAAAAGGCACGCGCAGCGCCGCTTTATCGGTCCTGAAAATCTCGACCGTTTGTCGCGCGTCATGAAAAGGGGCGCAGTCCTCAGGCTCGCGTCCGATCATCCTTCTCTCATCGCCTGGATGCGCGAATGTCTCTCGCTGCATCCCGATTTCGTATGTATTCACGCTTCCGAAAAGCCGCCGCCGGACTGGATCGGCACACGTTATGAAGAAAAGTCTAAAAAGGCGGGAAGGCAGCCCTTCTATATGGACTACAAAAGAAAATAATATTTTAAAACGCGCGCATACAAAGCAACCCTTCCCCAACGAGGCGTTGTTTTGCGCGAAATGAAAAAAATCTTTAAGGATTGGGCTATACTTTAGGAAACGCCATGGCCATACAGATCACAAAGCTCACAAACGGGTTGCGTATCGCAACCGACACGCTGCCCGAGGCGGAAAGCGTCGTCATCGGCGCGTGGGTAGGCGTCGGCACGCGCCATGAGCCTTGGAGCGCGAACGGCGTTGCCCATTTGGTCGAGCACATGATGTTCAAGGGAACGAAAACGCGTTCGGCCTACGCGCTTTCGGCCGCGCTTGAAAACAAGGGCGGCGGCATGAACGCGCATACTTCGCGGGAAGAAACGGCTTATTACGCGCGGGTCCTGCCCGAGGACGCGGCGCTGGCAACGGATATCATTGCCGACATGCTGCGGCACTCCGCCTTCGCGCCGAAGGAATTGGACCGTGAACGGCAAGTCGTCATACAGGAAATTGGCCGCGACCTCGATTCGCCCGAGGATTATGCCTTCGATCTCATGCATAAGCTGGCGTTGCCGAGGCAAAAAATGGGGCGTTCCGTGCTGGGATCGGCCAAGGTCATCTCGGCCCTGCCGCGCGCAAAAATCGTCGATTACGTGCGCCGGTATTATGTGGCCGAAAACATGGTGTTGGTGGCTTCGGGCAAAATCGCGCATGACGAATTTGTGACTCTCGTCAAAAAACGCTTTGCCGGGCTGTCGCGCGGCCAAAAACCGAAAACCGAAAAAGCCCGCGTTTCCCATGGCGAGAAACTGCTCCAAAAGGACATCGAACAGGTTCACCTTATCTTCGGCTTTCCCGGACCTAATCTGCATGCGGGGCGGCAGTATTACGCCGCAATGCTTCTGTCCTTGATTTTGGGCGGAGGCGCTTCTTCGCGCCTTTTTCAAAAGGTGCGGGAAAAGCGGGGGCTTGTCTATACCATCAGCGCGGCGCACGCGGGCTTTAGCGACGCGGGAATCTTTCAAATATACGCGGGCACGGACCCAATGCGCCTTCGTGAGCTGATCCCCATTGTTTGCGGCGAACTGAACGATACAAGGGCGCGCGTGACGCGCGGCGAGATGGAGCGCGCCAAGGCGCAAATCCGAGCCGAGCTTCTTATCGGAAAAGAAAGCGTGATGCGCCGCGCCGAGCTGATGGGACATCAAATTCTGGCCTATGGGCGCCCCATAGGCACGGAAACCATCCTTCAGCGCCTCGACGCCGTTACGCAAGAAGACGTGCAGCATATTGCGCAAAAAATATTCACGCGAAAGGTCATTCTTACGGCTCTCGGCCCCTTAAGCGAGTTGGAAGAATACGATTCCATCGCCAAAAGGTTGGGATCATGAACCGGCTTTTCTCCCGCTTTTTCGCGCCGCAGCAACCCAAGATCCCTTTTGATTCGGAATTGGCAGGAACGGAGCTTGTATTGCGGATGCCAAAGGCGGCGGACTGGACGCTTTGGCGTTTCACGCGGCGCATCAGCCAAAACCACCTGCGCCCATGGGAGCCGCGTTGGCCGCATAACGCCTTGTCTTCCGGCTATTACCGCTCTTTGCTGCGCAAACAAAGGCGCGATTGGCAAAAGGGAAGGGGTTACGCGTTTTCCATCTTTTTGCGGGCGGCGTTTCCGCCGCTCTTGGTCGGCGGCATAACCTTAAGCGATATCCGCCTTGCTGCAGCGCAAAAGGGGACCGTTGGCTATTGGATGGGCGCGCCTTTTGCGGGCTGCGGCTATATGACGGAAGCCCTCGGCCTTGTGTGCGACTTTGCTTTTCAACGCCTTGATCTGCAACGTATCGAAGCCAGTTGTTTGCCGACCAACGAACCTAGCAAGGCCGTTCTTCGCAATTGCGGTTTCGAGCAGGAAGGCTATGCCAAAGCCTATTTGCAAATAAACGGCCGACGGGAAGATCACTTGCTTTGGGCCAAAAATCGGAAGCTATAACCCTTTTTTCCTAGGAGACGAAAAGGGCGCCATCAAAAACGCCCCTGAAAATAATGCGATCTTAAAGGCGGTTCGCAGGGTTTCTTTTAAAAATAACTCTTGAAATCGGAGAAACAACCTGTCAGAAATTAACCATAAATTAACCAACCAGAGGCCGGGCTATGAGCGCGTCGAAAGAATCCGTGATTATTAAGAAATATGCCAACCGCCGACTGTATAATACGGCGACAAGCACGTACGTGACTCTGGAAAACCTGTCCGAAATGGTCAAAGTCGGAACCGAGTTCAACGTTTATGACGCCAAAAGCAACGAAGACATCACCCGCTCCGTTTTGACGCAAATTATTGTCGAGGAAGAAGGTAAAACCGGACAAAACCTTCTGCCCGTTAACTTTATGCGCAACCTGATCGGCTTTTATGGCAACAATATGCAGTGGCTGGTGCCCAAGTATCTGGAGCATAGCTTGCAATCCTTGACCAAAAACCAGGAAAACATCCGCGACTATTTCCAAAAGACCTTCGGCAGCATGTTTCCTTTGGGCAACACGCTGGAGGAAATGAGCAAGCAAAACATGGCCATGTTCGAGCGTACCATGCGCATGTTTTCGCCGTTCAACGCGGGGGACAAGCCCTTCGAGACTCACACTGCGGCTGCGCACGCGCACAAAGTCGAATCAAAGCACGCCAAAAAGGAAGAAACCGTTTCTGCTTGCGAGGTTTCACGCCCCGCAAAAAAGCTCGTTGCCGTGCCGACGCCCGAAACGTCAAAGGCGTCGCACAGAAGCATCTCCGGCGAAGACGTGCAAAATAAGATAGCCGCCTTGCAGCGTCAGTTGTCCGATCTGGCCAAGCACAAAGCCTAGACAAAACGCAGAAGGGCAGAAAACAGGCAGCAGAGCCTTTCTGATGCCTGAGTGCGGCCTTCTGCCTTCTGGTTTCATAATTTCTTCATAAAATGCCCTTTATGATCGGGCTTTCTGAGGATTTTCAAGGCGTTCAAGATGTCCACCCTGTTTGACGAAGCCGTAGCCGCGCTGATGTCTTCGCTGCATCAGCCGATCGAGTCGTTCATCGAACTCGAAACGTCCGACGACGAGGTCACGCTGGTCGCCAAAGACGGCTCTTTGGTGACGATGGTCAAGCAATACGGCGCGCGCCATATCATCGGCGACACGGAATACCGCTGGATCGTCGATCAGGCGACGATCAAGCTCGGCGCGCGTTTCGACCGCCCTGGCTATGCCATGCAGTTTTACTTCATGCGCGATCCCTCCTTGATCGGCAGGGACATCGAAAAAATCATGAAAAGCAACCGCGCCGCCATGCGCGCGATGGATCTGAACCTCGGCGATCTTTTGACCGAGAGGCAGACAAACCTCGAGCGCTACATGGCGCACGAGGATATTTTCATCGTCCTGTGGACGCGCCCGTCGGTTTTGAGCAAGAACGAGCTTCAAGACGCCCTGAAGCAACGCGCGAATAAAAAATGGGTGGTCGCGCCGCGCGCCCAATATCCGCTGCAAGCGCTTGAAGTCCTGCGCACGCGTCACAAAGCCTACGTTTCGGCCATCATCAGCTCGCTGGAAGAGCTTGGCATGAAAGTCGATGTCATGTCCTCGCACGAAGCGCTGGCGGCTGTCAGAAGCAGCCTTTACCCGCAGCAAGGCCATGACGAATGGAAGGCCAATCTGCCGGGCGATCCCATGCTGCCGCGCGCGCCCCAGCACGGCAAAAACGATTCCTCGGACGTTCTGTGGCCGCCCATATCGCAACAGGTTGTGGCGGGGGATGCGGTCATTCTTTCGAACAACATCGTGCGCATCGGGCCGATGCTGTGGGGCGGCGTCGATATGACGCTCGCGCCTTCGGTGCCGACCCCCTTCACCCAAATTCTCACCCGCCTGATCGATAACGACGTTCCGTTCCGCCTGTCCTTCCTGATCGAAGGCGGCGGCACGCATGGCACGATGTTCCGCGCCTTTGCGGCGGGCGTCATCGGCTTTACCAATCAGGTGAACAGGCAGATTCGCGAATCTCTCAAGGCCTTGCGAAAGCTGTCGCAAAGCGAGCCGATTGTTAAAATGCGCGTGTCTTTGGCGACCTTCGCGCCGCAAAACAACCGCAAGCTCATGGAAATCCGCATCGCCGCCATGACGCAGGCGATTGAAGCGTGGGGCTACTGCCAGGCTTCTTCCGCGGGAGGCGATCCTCTTGCCGTCGTCATGTCGTCGGCGCTTGGGGTCGCCTGCGCCTCCACGGCGCCTTCCGTCGTTATGCCGTTCCACGAAACGGTCAAAATGCTTCCGTGGCAGCGCGCGTCGTCGCCCTTCCTCGAAGGCTCGGTTATTTTCCGGACGCCCGACGGGCGCATCTGGCCTTATCAAACGGGTTCCGCGCTCACGTCTTTGTGGTTCGACCTCATCTTCGCTCAGCCCGGCGCAGGCAAATCCGTGTTGATGAACGCGCTGAATCTCAGCACCGTTCTTTCCGCGGGCACGGCGCGGCTGCCCTACGTGGCCATTCTCGATATCGGTCCGTCCTCGGCGGGGCTGATCTCCCTTATCCGCGACGCTCTGCCTCTCGAAAGGCGCCACGAAGCGCTGCACTTCAAGCTGCGCATGACGCCGGAATATGCCGTCAATCCCTTCGATACGCAATTGGGCTGCCGCTATCCCCTGCCGGAAGAGCGTTCCTATCTTACCGAGCTTGTGACTCTTTTATGCACCTCGCCCGGTCAGATACAACCCTACGACGGCATGACCCAGCTTGTGGGCTTGTGCATCGACGAAATGTTCCGTTGGCGCGACGACAGCGGCGCGAACACCGAGCCGCGCCCCTACTTGGTGCGGGTCGAATACGCCGTCGACGAAGCCGTCGCCAAATATAACGTCCACCTGCCGCCCGATCCCTATTGGTGGGACGTCGTCGACGCCCTTTTCGACAAAGGCGCGTATCACGAAGCCATGCTGGCCCAGCGCCATGCGACGCCAACGCTTGTCGATGCGGTCACTGCCGCGCGCCGTCCTCAAATTCGCGCGCTTTTAGAGGAAACGCAAATTGGTCCCTCGGCGGAAACGGTCATTCACGCTTTTGAACGCATGATCGCCTCGGCCATCCGCGAATTCCCGATTCTGGCGTCCGTCACGCGATTCGATGTCGGCGGCGCGCGCGTGGTCGCCATGGATTTGCAAGAGGTCTCTCCCCAAGGCGATGCGACGGCCGACCGGCAAACCGCCATCATGTATATGCTGGCGCGCCAAACGATGGTGCGTTCGTGGTGGCTGGGCGTCGATATGCTCCGCTCCGTTCCGGAAAAATACCGCCCCTATCACGAACTGCGCATTCGCGACATCCGTGAGACGCCTAAACGCCTTTGCTACGACGAATTCCACCGCACAAGCTGCACGAACGCCGTGCGCGCGCAGGTGATTCGGGACGTGCGCGAAGGCCGCAAATGGGGCGTGCAGATCGTGCTGGCCTCCCAATTGCTGGACGATTTCACCAAAGACATGGTCGATCTTGCCACGGGCGTGTGGGTCTGCGGCACGGCGATATCGGAACGCGCGGTAAGCGACACGGCGGAGCGTTTCGGCCTTTCGGAAACGGCGCGCCTCGTCATGCGCTATAGGCTTACAGGGCCGCGCTCGTCGGGAGCGCCGTTCCTGCTTTTGCTTTCGACCAACGAAGGCCGCTATGAACAGCATCTCGTGAATACGCTTGGTCCCGTGGAGTTGTGGGCGCTCTCGACATCGGTCGAGGACGTTTCGCTGCGCAACATCCTTTACGATACCCTCGGCGGCCCTATCGCGCGGTATACTCTGGCGCGGTACTTCCCGGGCGGCTCGGCGCGGCAGGAGATTCGGCGGCGCGTCGTGATGCTGACCGAGCGCGGCGAGATCGAATCGGCGGCGACAGCCGTGGTCGTCGACGAAATGGCCAAGGAGCTAACGACGTTTGCGCGGCAGGATCCTTCAACCCTTATGCGCCGATAATAACAAGGGCGGTATATTGGCCTGCAAATCGCGCTTTTTCCAAATTTTGATGCTCACGTACCTTTAGTACGCTGCGCTCAAAATTTGGAAAAAGCACAATTTTCGGCTCAATCTCCCGCCCTTTAAAAAAAGCATTCAGGATTCGGCATTCAGGATTCGGGGAAGGAATCTCTCATCACCCTGCCTGTCCGCCTTTGCTGCGCGGAGCCTGCCCCCCAAAAAAAATTAAGAGGAATGAATAGTTGCTGACTTCAACTGCCCGCAGGCGGCCATAATATCCCGCCCGCGCGGCGTGCGAACGGGGCTGGCATAGCCTTTTTCGTTCACATAATCGCCGAACATTTGTATGGCATCTTCGCTCGAACATTCAAACGGCGCGCCCGGCCAAGCATTGAAGGGAATAAGGTTGATCTTCGCCGGAATACCGCGCAACAAACGCACCAATTCCTTCGCGTCGGCCAGGCTGTCGTTGACGCCTTTCAGCATCACGTATTCGAACGTTATGCGACGCGAATTTTTGCTGCATGGATAGGCGCGGCAAGCCTTTAATAATTCTTTGATAGGGTATTTGCGGTTCACGGGCACAAGCACATCGCGCAACTCATCCGTTACGGCATGCAGGCTAACGGCCAGATTAACGCCTAACTCTTCGCCGCATTTCGGAATTAAGGGCACGACGCCCGCAGTCGAAAGCGTGATGCGCCGCTTGCCGATGCCGATCCCGTCGCCGTCCATCACGATGCGCAAAGCCTTGGCGACATTGTCATAGTTGAACAAGGGCTCGCCCATGCCCATCATGACGATATTCGTCATTGTGCGTTCGTCGTTTGACGCGGGCTTTTTCCCTTCCGAAGGTTTGCGGTCGGCTTTTGCCCATTCATGTGATGCCAACCGCTTAATGAGAGGACTCGTTGGGGTCACGAGTGGTTGCGAGGAGCCTGCCCCTCGCGGAACTGAAGGAGCGCCTGATATCAAAGGTTCCGCTCGGCAAGGGGCAGGCGAGGCGCAGAGCGAGTGAAGTCGAGCGATATCGATACGTTCACTGGTTGTTTGGTATAAGGCATCGCGCGCCAGCATGATTTGCCCCAGTATTTCGGCAGGCTCCAGATTGCGCGTGAATTTTTGCGTGCCCGTGTGGCAAAATTTGCAAGCCAGCATACATCCCACTTGGCTTGAAACGCAAAGCGCGCCTCTATCCTCTTCGGGGATGTGCACGCATTCGACTTCTTTGCCGTCCGCCATGCGAACCAGCCATTTTTGCGTGCCGTCAATGGATTTCTGATGCGCTGAAATAGCAGGGCGTTCAATGCAAAAATGCGCGGCTAGCAATTCCCGCGCGGGCTTGGCGAAAGTCGTCATGGCGCTGAAATCCCGGGCGCCACGGAAATAAAGCCACGACCAGATTTGCTTGGCGCGATATTTTTCAAAGCCAAGCGCGGCCACTTCGTCCGCCAATTCCTTTAAATCAAGGCCGATCAGATTGCGCTTTTCGTTTTCCATGCCGCGGCCAATAGGCTAAAGCCGTGTGAAAAGCAATGATTAAGTCCTTTTTCCCGTCACGGGATCGACGCCCCGTTGCACCTCGACGCGGGCGATCTGCTTGTCGATATAGCTGTTGATCATGCCGATCTTGCCCTCGCGGATCAATGAGCGCACGGGATCCCCGTTGTTGTTCTCTTCGGTAAACACATAGCGCAAATAAGGGCCTGTGGCCGTCAACGTTTGATACCAAGCCGCCGTCAAGCCCTGCGAAAGCATGTGCGCCGCCGCGCCGCCCAGATGCTGGTCGGCCAGATGCAAAAGCCCCATGAAGCTTTCTTCGATGGATCCCGCGTGAATGGTCGTGATGACCAAATGCCCCGTGGTCGCCGCGCGCAAAATCTGCTCCGCCGCGCGGGGGGAACGCACTTCGCCAACCAGAAGATACCGCGGCGTCCAGCGCAAGGCGCGTTTCAAGGGCGTCGCCCAGTCTTCTTCCTTATCGACTTCCACCTGATAGCAATAACCGTTCTCGCCCACGGGGCCGTCCAGCATGTATTCGACGGGATCCTCGACGGTGATGCCGACGCCGCCATAGCGTTGCAAAAAATCCGCCAAAAGGGAAAAACTCATCGTGGTTTTGCCGTGTCCCGTCGGACCGGAAATTAAAATCAAGCCTGTGCGCAGACCGAGCTTGCGCAGCCGTGTCGCCACGCGGTCGTCGATGGAAAGCTCCTCGATAGCCGCGACCCGCGAATTGATGCGGCGCAAAATCACCCACTGTTGCCCGTTGGCGAGCTGCTGATACGATTGGCGAAACCGCATGCCGTCGTATTTGTATGCTGAGTCCGGATTTGCGATGTTCTTCAGCAATTCTTCTGCGATGACAAGAATTTCTGGGCGGTATTGCTCGGGCAAAACGCGGCTCCAGTTATTGCTGAAGTCGCGCTCGGGCGTGCGGTAACGCGCGACGCCCCGGCCGTCGGGATCGATGCGCACGTAAAGATCCATGAAGGGGAGATCGCGCAGCTTCGTGCCGGTCGCTTCGCGGCCCTGAAGGTTTAAAACGGTCATGGTTTTTTCGCTCCCAAAGGTTGAGGCATAACGGCGGTTTTAAGCCGCGCTTCGGCGCGGTCGATATAGGTGGAAAGCATACCGATTTTGTTCTCGCGGATTAGCGAGCGCACGGGGTCGCCGACGCTGTTTTCCTCCGAAAAAAGATACTTCAAATGCGGCTGAGCCTCCTTAATCGCGGGATTCAGAGCGTCCTTCAGCGACTGGTTGATGAGGGCGGTAAAAGCGGTTGCCAGCATGTTGTAAACGCCCGCGCCCATGGTCTGCTCGGCGAGGAAAATAAGATTGTTCAAAGACTCTTCCATCGTGCTGGCGTGCATCGTGGTGATGACAAGGTGTCCCGTGGAGGCCGCGCCCAAAACCTGCTCTGCTGCCTTGGGAGTGCGAATTTCGCCGATGTAGATATAGCGCGGCGACCAGCGCATCGCGCGCTTCAGGTACTCCGCCCATTCGCCGTCGTTCTCGATTTCGATCTGATAGCATTGCCCGCCGTCGCCGTGCCGGCCGGCCACGATGTATTCGCAAGGATCCTCAATAGTGATCGCCGTGCCGCCGTACGTTTTCAGCCAATAGGAAAGAAGGCTAACGGCCGTGGTCGTCTTGCCCTGTCCCGTTGCGCCCGAAACGATGATCAGCCCGTCCCGCTTGCCCAGTCCCAGCATGTGGTTTTTGAAAAGGGGCGGCAGATTCAGAGACTCGATATCGGGCACGTTCGTGCTGATGCGGCGGGCGCAAAACCAAACGCTGCCGTCCTGAAAGACAAGGCGCGACAGGCGAAAGCGCATGTCCTCAAAGGTGATCGACGCTTCGATATGCCCTTCCAGCTTTTGCCGCACCGCCTCGGCCAGGCGGCTCACGGAATCCGCGAAGTCGGCAGGCACGGGCAGATTCAGGGAAAATTTGTCCCGTTCCTTGGAGCGGTAAAACATCTGCCCGGATTGGTCGAGGCGTACGTAAAGGTCAATAAACGGCAGTTCAGCAAGCGCTTTGGGCATGACACTCCCCCAAAAGACCGCAGGGAAATCTGCGGAGCTAGTCCACGCGCCACGACAAAGGCAGCGGTGGAGCGAAGGGCGTTATTGTATGCCCCTCTTCGGTTAAAATCGGCTTAATACCGGTCATTTCCGCTTTTTGGAGAGAGATTTTCGCCTCGTTCAAAGGCAATCCGTAAAACGCGGGGCCGTTGCGGCTGGCAAAGGCTTCAAGTTTATCAAGCCTGCCGGCCTCCTCGAAACACTGCGCGTAAAGAGCCAGCGCGTTGGGAGCTGTGAAAATGCCCGCGCACCCGCAGGCCGAAATCTTAGCCTCGTCCGCATGCGGCGCGGAATCGGTGCCAAGGAAAAACATCGGCGCGCCCGAAGTCGCCGCTCTGACCAAAGCCTTCCGATGCTTCTCGCGCTTGGCGACGGGAAGGCAGTAGTAATGCGGCCTTATTCCCCCCGCCAGAACCGCGTTGCGGTTTAAATGCAAATGATGCGCCGTGATCGTCGCCGCTAGCGTTCCTCTCCGGCTGTTCTCCGCTACATAAGAAGCCGCTTCTTCGGTTGTAATATGTTCCAAAACGATTTTCAGCGCGGGAAATTCGCACCGCAGAGGAGTCAAAACGCGCTCGATAAAAACGGCCTCGCGGTCGAAGATATCGACATCGACATCCGTTACTTCGCCGTGAATCAGCAAGGGCATGCCGATGCGCTGCATGCGCGCCAGGGCGGGATAAACGTGCTTGATGTCCGTCACGCCATGCTGCGCATTGGTCGTCGCATGCGCGGGATATAGTTTGGCGGCGAAAAGGACGCCTTCTTTGAACCCGCGCTCCAAATCGTCTGCGTCCGCCCCGTCCGTCAGATATAGTGTCATGAGGGGCGTGAACGCGCTGCCTTCGGGAAGTGCCGCCAGAATTTCATCGCGATACGCTTTAGCCCGCGCGGCGGTGATCACAGGCTCGCATAAATTCGGCATGACAACGGCGCGCCGGAAGGAAGCGGCCGTAAAAGGCAAAACGGCGCGCAGCATCGCGCCTTCGCGCAGGTGCACGTGCCAATCATCCGGCTGAAGAAGCGTTAGCGTATCCGTCATGCGGTTAAACTTAGCCCACCTCCCACCGGCTTTGCAATCGCGCGGTCGCAGCTTCTTTGTGGTTTTTGGGAATCCGCCCAAGCAACGGCCCACCTTGCGGCGGTTTTGGCAGAAATGACGCGCGCGCCCTCGCTTTCCAGCATTTTTCCTGCCGCATCTTTGAAGGCCGTCATAAAGCCGCGCCGCAAGCGCGGGGGCAAAACGACGCCTTGCGATTCCAAAACGGTCATTACGCCCGCTTCGCCTGAATGGCGCGTCAGGGGAAAGGCCGTCCCTTCATGGCCAAAAGCCTTAAAATCAAGGATTTCATAACACCCGCCGTTCATCATGCCGTGCTGATGAATGCCGCTTCCATGGGCGCAGGCATTAGTCCCTGTGATCGGCAAAGGATCGGGCGCAGAGGGAATCATCGCTCTCAGCAGGTCGGCGGTCGGCTTGATGAGGCTGTGATTGATATTGCAGACGAATGGATAAAGATCAGGCCGCGCCGCCAAATTGCCAATTATGGCCGCGGTCTGCGCATTGCCCGCGCGCTCGCCGATGCCTCTGATGGTGCATTCCACCTGCCGCGCGCCGCCGCGAACGGACGCCATGGAGTTGGCGACGGCGTTGCCCAAGTCGTTGTGGACATGAGCCGAGAAAATTATTCCGGGCGCGGGATCGATTTCGGCAATCACTGTTTTAAACAGCGCCTCGCATTCCGTTGGTTGCGCATAGCCGCGCGTATCGGGAAGATTGATCGTCGTGGCGCCGGCGTCGATGGCCGCGCCTGCCGCCTCGATCAAAAAGCCGATGTCCGAGCACGAGGCGTCCTCCGCGCTCCATTCGACATCGCCGTTTTTGCGCCCCTTCAAAAATACCGACCTTCCATCAACAGAAACTCTTCTTTTCCCGGTCACATAGTCATGGGCGAGCGTGACATGGCTTTGCGTCGCGTCGAGAACTTCGCCGCGCGTCATATGCAGTTTTTTCCGCATATGCTCTTCGCTTGTCGCGATGAAGGTGTGAATGCGGGGCGTTTCCGCATTCACCAAGGCTTTGGCCGCTTGCCGAATATCCCCCCGAACCGTGCGCGCCAGGGCGGCAATGCGCGGTCCTTGAACCTGGTTCGCAATGTCACGCACGGCACAATAATCAAGGTGCGACGAAATCGGAAATCCGGCTTCGATCACATCGACGTTAAGCGCGGCAAGCGCGCGCGCCATTCTCATTTTTTCTTCGCGCGTCATCGCCCATCCGGGCGATTGATCGCCGTCGCGCAAGGTGGTGTCGAAAAGAACAATCTTTTCTTTAGGTGAACCGAAATTGTGAATCATCATGGAATCCTCCAAAGGCAAGGGAAAAGGGGTCAGGAAATGCGTTGGCGGGAAACGGCTCAATGGCCGCCCCCGGTCAACGCCGCCTAAGGAGGAGTCGGATATAAAAGGGACTTAATTTAATCTTGCTTCTGCTTGTCATTTTTTGTCTCGGGATCGTTTCGGGCAATAAAAAAGCCCCTGATGGGGCGGATGCGTTGATCGGTCGTGCGGCCTTGGGCCGCCCCGCGTCAACGCCATCTAAGAAGCAGAACCGATTTAAGCAATGAAAGCTCCGAAACAAGGAAGCGTACAGTATATACAAAAAAGCCCCGACAAGCAACACAGAAGGAGGGAACAGGAATTAGAATGAAAAATCATTCCGCTCCCTCTTCGAGAACTGGTTTCTTTTTATCGCGTGATAGTATCGGGCGGATTCTTTATTTTGTTTTTATCCTTCATATCCTTTTTTCAAAACAAGCTCGTTGTAACCTCTTTTTCAACAATAAGGACAAGTTCCACATGTGAGCCGAGCGCAAGCGCGGCTGCTGAGCAAACAAGCCTTTGACTATCGGTTCCCCTGTTCCCACAATCCTAGGCTTGGTTGGGTGACGAGCCGTATAGTCCGCATCCCTTATAGAAGGATGCAGGAAGGCTTATACTACAAATATGGGAAATATGCAAGATATATTTTGAGAAAAAAGCATTATTTTTATGGATAAGGTTAATGGGGTTGTTGTGGCAGAAAAAAGAACAAAATCGGATTCCGCATATCTGCCACTCACTCGCCTATCGCTGTTCATAACGCTCAAACATTCTTTAAGCGAGTGAGCGGCAGGTTGCTGAATGACGATGGTTGAGTGGGGAATTAATTCTGAACCGATTGTTTTTGCGGTGAGGCCGTCTGGATCCCCGGGTCTCGTCAACGCTTCGCGTTGCCTCGCCCGAGGATGACGATGTTGTTTAGGAATGACGCCGTTATTTAAGATGACGCTGCTGTTTGAGATCCCGAAACCCCCAGACAGCGGCGCAACAAGAATGTCAGCGCAGAGGATTTCCTGCCTACATGCAGAACGCTATCCCACAATTTCTTCCGGCTTGAAGAAATAGGCGATTTCGATTTTCGCGTTCTCGGGGCTGTCCGAGCCGTGAACGGAATTCGCCTGCACGTCGACGGCAAATTCTTTGCGGATCGTGCCCGGGGCGGCGTTTTCGGGATTGGTCGCGCCCATAATCTCGCGGTTCTTGGCGATGGCGTTTTCGCCTTCCAGAACCTGCACCACAACGGGACCCGATGTCATGAAATTGCACAAGTCTTGAAAGAAGGGGCGCGCTTCATGAACGGCGTAAAAACCTTCCGCCTGCGTTTTGGTCATCAGCAGGCGCTTTTGCGCGATGATGCGCAAGCCCGCCTCTTCGAATTTGGCGTTGACCTTGCCCGTCAGATTGCGGCGCGTCACGTCGGGCTTAAGGATGGAAAGGGTCCGTTCGATGGCCATAAGAAACTCCAATTAGGGTTAAACGAAAGCACTTATAGACGGCTCTAAGGAAAGGCGCAAGACGGGACGGAAACGAGCGTTACCTCTTAGCCTCAAGAGCTAAACCTTCCGGCGTTGTCCTGACAAACACAGCCTGCCCATCTTTGATCGTGCCGGCCAATATCTCTTGCGCCAGAGGATTTTGCAGCGTGCGCTGAATAACGCGCTTCAGGGGCCGCGCTCCGTAAACGGGGTCGTAGCCCGCCTCGGCCAGCCAATTCACGGCTTCTGTCGAGACGTCCAGCTTGATTTTCCGGTCTTCCAAAAGAGCATGCAAATGCCGAAGCTGCGTTCCGACAATCGCGCCCATATCCTCGCGCGACAGGCGGCGGAAAAGCAAAATCTCGTCCAGTCGGTTCAAGAATTCCGGCCGGAAATGCCCGCGCACGACCTCCATCACCTTATCGCGCGTTTTCGGCGAAAGCTCCTCGCCGTCGTCTTGCGCAATGACGTCCGCGCCCAGATTGGAGGTCAGAATGATCAGCGTGTTTTTGAAATCAACAACGCGTCCTTGCCCGTCCGTCAGGCGCCCTTCGTCCAGCACCTGCAGCAAAATATTGAAAACGTCCGGATGAGCCTTTTCTACCTCGTCGAACAGAATAACCTGATACGGCCTGCGCCTCACGGCCTCCGTCAACGCGCCGCCTTCCTCGTAGCCCACATATCCCGGGGGCGCGCCGATCAGCCGCGCCACGGCGTGCTTTTCCATATATTCCGACATGTCGATGCGCTGCATCGCCTGTTCGTTGTCGAACAGAAACGCGGCCAAGGCTTTCGTCATCTCCGTCTTGCCCACGCCGGTGGGGCCAAGGAAAAGGAACGAGCCCATCGGCCGGTTGGGGTCTTGCAAACCGGCGCGCGCGCGGCGCACGGCGTTCGAGACGGCGATGATCGCCTCGTCCTGTCCGATCACGCGTTGGCGCAGATGCTCTTCCATGCGCAGCAGTTTTTCGCGCTCGCCGCTCAGCATCTTGTCGACCGGAATGCCCGTCCACCGGCTTACGACCGAGGCGATATCGCTTTCTTTCACCGCTTCGTCCAGCATGGCGTTTTCCGATTGCGCCTGCGCGTGCTGCAGTTTGCGCGTCAGTTCGGGAATGAGGCTGTAGGTCAGCTCGCCCGCCCGCGTAAAATCGCCGGCGCGTTGCGCCGCTTCCAGCTCAAGCCGCGCCTGCTCGATTTGCTCCTTCAGCTTTTGCGCGCTGCCTAATTGTTTTTTCTCCGCCGTCCAGCGTGAGGTGAGGTCGCCCGATTGCTTTTCAAGTCCCGCAAGCTCGCTCTCCAGATTTTTTAGCCGCTCTTTCGAAGCGGGATCCTGTTCCTTCTTGAGCGCCTCGCGCTCGATTTTTAACTGGATGATGCGGCGGTCCAATTCGTCAATTTCTTCGGGCTTGCTGTCCACCGCCATGCGCAAGCGCGCGGCCGCCTCGTCGATCAAATCAATGGCCTTATCGGGCAGGAACCGGTCGGTGATATAGCGGTTCGAAAGCGTGGCGGCTGAGACAATCGCGCCGTCGGTGATGCGCACGCCGTGATGCATTTCATATTTTTCCTTAAGGCCGCGCAGAATGGAAATCGTATCGGCGACGGACGGCTCGGAAACGAAAATGGGCTGGAAACGCCGCGCCAAAGCGGCGTCTTTTTCAATGTACTGGCGGTATTCGTCCAAGGTCGTCGCGCCCACGCAATGCAATTCGCCGCGCGCCAGCGCGGGTTTGAGCATATTGGAGGCGTCCATCGAGCCATCGGCGCGGCCTGCGCCCACAAGCGTGTGAAGCTCGTCGATGAAAACGATAATGTCCCCCGCCGCCGCCGCGATTTCTTGCAATACGGCCTTCAGGCGTTCCTCGAACTCGCCGCGAAATTTCGCGCCCGCGATGAGCGCGCCTAAATCGATGGAAAGCAATCGCTTGTCCTTCAAGCTTTCCGGCACATCGCCGCGCACGATGCGTTGCGCCAAGCCTTCGACAATCGCAGTTTTGCCGACGCCCGGCTCGCCGATCAAAACGGGATTATTCTTCGTGCGCCGCGCCAGAACCTGAATCGTGCGACGCACCTCTTCGTCGCGGCCGATCACGGGGTCGAGCTTGCCCGCGCGCGCCGCTTCCGTCAGATCGCGCGCGTATTTCTTCAAAGCGTCAAAACCGCTTTCGGCTTGCGGGCTGTCGGCCTTGCGCCCTTTGCGCGTTTCATCAATCACGCGGTTCAGCGCATCGGGCGAGACGTCGGCGCTGGCAAGCGCTTTTTGCGCGGGCGAACCGGTTGCCAAAGCGATAGCCAGCAGCAGGCGTTCGACCGACACAAAACTATCGCCGGACTTCTTGGCGATTTCGCCCGCGACGCCTAGAAAGCGCGCGAACTCGGGCGAAAGGTGAAGCTGATCCGCCGTTCCTTGCGCATAAACCTGCGGAATTTTTTCAAGATTGGCCTCGACGCCCGCCAAAGCCTTTTGCGGATCGCCCCCTGCTGCGCGGATGAGATTGGCGGCCATGCCCTCGCGGTCGTCCAAAAGGGCTTTCAAAAGGTGGTCCAGATGCAGCATTTGGTGGCGCTTGCCCAAGGCAAGCATCTGCGCCGCCTGAATAAACCCTTGCGAACGTTCGGTGAAATTATCAAAAGTCATGGCGTCCCACCCTCATTCGATGCCTTCTCATGATGTAGGGCGGGCAAAGGAAAATACAAGCTATCGTAGAAGGATTTGCTGGAAGTGAAGATCGTTAATGGGAACGGGCGCCGCAGTCTTGTTGATCTCGATCAGCAGCGCCCTGCGAAGCTCGTCGCGGCGCACCGGCGAGCCGATATCCTCCTTCGATTTATTGCTGAAAAAAAGATTCAGCCTGTCCTTGATCTGCGGCTCGTAACCTTGAAGGATTTTCACGTCCTTGTCCTTGACCTCAAGCAAAAGATCGACGGACATTCCGGTGCCGCCCAGAGAAACCGCTACGGGCGGCAGGTCGATATAGGCCATGCTCGCCTTGCGCGCCATTTTGGATTCGACGGTAGGCAAAGCTTTTGGACGATGTTGCACATACAATACGCTCCCTAGAGCGAGCAGGGCGAAAAAAGCCATGCAAACCGCATATAGATACAGCGCTTTGTGTGTGCGAATGTGCGCGGGAAGAGAGCTAGTCATGGGTTTAATATACAACCATAAGGCTAATAGCCCTTTAAAGATAAAATTATTCCTGTATTATACCAAACGACCAATGAATGTATCCACGCCGCCTCTTCCGGTATCCCATGAAAACAACCATTTCCATCGCCTCAGATCATCGCGGCTTTCCCTTTAAGACTTTAATTTGTTCCCTGTTAAAAGAAAAAGGACATGAAGTTATCGACTTCGGGCCCCAGGACGAAACGCGCTGCGATGCTGGCGATTATGCGCAAAAAGTGGCCGTCGATCTGCGCGCCCATCCGGAACGATTGGGAATCCTCATCTGTGGAACAGGGCAAGTCATGGCCATGACGGCGAACCGTTATAAACATATCCGCGCGGCCTTATGCTTGAACACCACTATGGCGCGGCTGGCGCGTTCGCACAACGACGCTAATGTTCTGGTATTAGGGGCGCATATCGTGGGGCAGGAAATCGTTTTGGATTGCGTGAACGCTTTTCTTGAGACGGAATTTTTGGGCGGCCGATATGCCGAAAGATTGACCAAGATGGCCGAAATGGGCGGCTTATAAAGGCAAAAGATCAAGCGAATCGCGACGCAGACTCCCCTATTTCCATCTGGGAAAAAATGCTTTAAAAACTCCCCCAAAATTAATTTTGGAAGGAGAACCCCATGCCCATCCGCGTCTCCATTAACGGGTTCGGCCGCATCGGCCGCCTTGTCCTGCGCGCCATTTTTGAATCGAAGCGCGACGATGTCGTCATCGTCGCCATCAACGATCTCGCGCCCGCCGCGACGAACGCGCATTTGCTGAAATACGATTCCGTTCATGGGCGTTTCCCGGGCGAAGTCGCCGTCGACGGCAACGATCTCATCATCAACGGCGTTCGCGTGAAAGGCCTTCAAAGTCCCGATCCGTCCAAGCTGGGCTGGGGCGAGTTAGGCGTTGATGTCGCCTTTGAATGCTCCGGCCGTTTTACGAAGCGGGATGACGCCGCCAAGCATCTTCAGGCGGGGGCGAAAAAAGTTTTGATTTCGGCGCCCGCGACCGACGAGGATATCACGGTCGTCTATGGCGTTAATCACAACGATCTGAAAGCCGCGCATCAAATCGTCTCGAACGCCTCGTGCACCACGAATTGCCTCGCGCCATTCGCTTACGTCATCGATAACGCCGTTGGAATCGTGCATGGATTCATGACGACCATTCATGCGTACACGGGCGATCAGCACACCGTGGACACGATGCATAAAGACCTGCATCGCGCGCGGGCGGCGGCGATCAACATGACGCCCACATCGACCGGAGCGGCCAAGGCGGTCGGCAAGGTCCTGCCGCAGTTGAAGGGCAAGCTCGACGGCACGTCGATCCGTGTGCCGACGCCGAACGTTTCGGTCGTCGATTTCAAGTTCGTGCCAAAGAAAGCGACATCAGTCGAAGAAATAAACGCGGCTATAGTGGCAGCCGCAAATGGGCCGTTAAAGGGCATTTTGGGCGCGTACGCCGAACCGCTTGTGTCGTCCGACTTCAATCACGACAGCCGGTCGTCCATCTTCGCCTTGAACGAAACCAAGGTGATCGACGGCACCTTCGTGCGCGTCATGAGCTGGTACGACAACGAATGGGGCTTTTCCAATCGTATGCCCGATACGGCTGTTGCCATGATGAAAGCCAAGTAATGCCAATCGCCCAATAAAAGGACTCGCTTGGGTCACGAGTGGTTGCGAGGAGCTTATCGCCCGCTGGACTTATTAAGCCCTTGGAATCCACAGTGACGCCCAGCAAGCGATAAGCGAGGCGCAGAGCGAGTGAAGTCAAGCGGCGTGGATACGTTCATTGGTCGTTTGGTATAATTTCTAGTCGAACTGCTTCTGCGCCATGCGGATTTGGCGCGCGCGCGTTAGAATGGCGTTTTCAAGCGACCCTGCCGTCGCGGCGGCAACGGGGGCGTCGGCCCAATTGCCTTTGGAATCCTTGGTTTGCCGGAACACAGAAACCTTGACGCCGCCCGCGGTCAATTCACGGTCGCGGATGAAAATATTGAGTTTTGTGCGCTCGTTCGGCGCCTCGGGCGGGCTGTACCAATCGGTCAGGATGGTGCCCCCAAAGGGATCGGCGGACGCTATCGGCATGAAGGAAATGGTGTCTAAAGCAGCGCGCCACAGGAATCCGTTGACGCTAATTCCTGTATGATCGGTCTTTTTCTTATCGCCGCCCAGAATATCCCATCCGCCTTTATCGCTTAGAAGGCTGCCGTTTTTGTATAGATCGTCGTGCGCCTTATCCGCGTAGGTCGGGTCGGTCGACACATCGGCGCACGCGGCGGCGAAAAGAACCGCAAAAGACGCGCAAACAAGCGAAAAGGGGGCTTTCATAGCGTTCCGGAAGAAGAAGGGGATGATTCTGCAGACCTATTTAAGGCAGAGTCCGCGCAGATTGCAAGAAGGAAGCGGCGCCGGGTGTTTTCCTGTGACTTATACCAAACCACCAATGAATATATCCACGCCTATTGACTTCACTCGCTCTGCGCCTCGCTTATCGCTTGCTGGGCGTCACTATGGATTCCAATGACTTATTAAGTCCAGCGAGCGCTGAGCTACGCGCAACCGCTCGTGACCCGAATGAGTCACTTCATTGTGCCGTTGGTATTAAGGCGGCAAAAACCGTCATAAACGCCCAAAACAGGGTTGTTTTGCCAGTCCTGTGGATAAAGATTTTTTTACTTATATGAATCAATCCAAACGTGAAAGACAATAATATCAAGGAGTTAATGTGCCTCACTCCTATACAGATTGTTGCCCGAATGCAACATCCGAAAGGTGAGTACGCCAAAACGTCATTTCATCCTTGTTTGTGCACGCCCGAGGCTTCAAATTCATGCCCGTGGGGCCATTCGTCCCGTCCAAGTCTTTAGTAACACCAATCCATAACAACCCAAGGGGGATAACATGCGTAAGATTCTTTTGGCGACGACGGCTCTCGTCGGTTTTGCGGTCGCTGGTGCCGCACACGCCGCGACTTCGCCGCTCGAAGTCACCATCGGCGGTTCGACCGACTTCGTTGCGGGCGCTTTCCATCAATCGAAGGCCTCGACCGTCGCCGTCAACGGCATGAAGCAGAACAGCGACGATTTCGAAACGCTGTATGAACTGAACTTCGGCGTCGCCGGCAAAATGGGCAACGTCCAATACGGCGGCAAGCTCAGCCTCAACAACTTCCATGACATCTCGAACCTGTTCGGCACCGCCAACAACCAGTCGCTGTATGTCACGGACGCCAACATTTTCCTGTCCAGCACGTACGGCAAGGTCGTCCTCGGCGACTCGCGCGGTGCGACGGATCTGTTCCTGCGCGCTCCCTCGGTCGGCGAAGGCCAGGCCAATGGTCGCTATATCGACTTCCTCGATACCTATGCGTTCGCGAAGAACTTCGTGACGAACATCGACGGCGTCGATCACAGCACGAACATCACCTATTTCACGCCCAAGGTCGGCAACGACATGCACAAGGTGCAGGCAGGCGTGACGTTCACTCCGCAGTTCTATGACTTCGGCGCGAACACGGTGAAGTACAAAAACAATAACGTTGGCAGCGGCACAACGACAGTCGATGCCGCGACCAGCGACAATGAAATCTCGCCGTACAAGAACGTCATCAAGGGCGCCGCTGCCTACACGGGAACCTTCAAGCCCGTTACGGTCGGCGTCAGCGCGGGCATCTTGACCGGCAATGCGTACAATTCTTGCTCGGTGGGCCAAGCTTGGATTGCCAATGCACCAAACTCGGCTGGTGTCGCATGCACCAAAGTTCGTGACTTCACGGCTTGGGATGTGGGCGCGAACGTGGCAGCCGAAGGCTTCACGGTCGGCGGTTCGTACACGGATTTGGGACATTACAATACGGTTGGAGCCCAAAACCGCAGCCAAGCCCTTTATCAGGCTGGCGTGAAGTATGAGTTCAACAAGTATGGCGTAGCGTTCAACTACCTCGGTGGCGAAGGCTATGGCAACATCTTGGATTTGCCGGGTGTTACCCCCGCCAGCACGGATCGTGATGCAAACTACGTTCGCGATTTCGGCGCCTACGGCTTCGGTGGCACGTACACCTGGGCT
>CAZFCA010000007.1:0-10477 GCA_964517415.1 uncultured Rhodospirillaceae bacterium | reverse complement strand
AAACTACGTTCGCGATTTCGGCGCCTACGGCTTCGGTGGCACGTACACCTGGGCTTCGGGCTTGACCACGAACCTCGACGGCGTCTTCTACAACCAGAAGACCCAGTCGAACGTCAAGAACGACGGCTACGTCTTCCTGGTTTCCCAGAAGCTGGCGTTCTAAGCCGATTTCCGCTTAGCGGAAGTAAGCAAAGTGAGAGGCGGTGGGGTAAAACCCACCGCCTTTCTTTTTTGGAACTAACCCGACTTGGGCGGGTGACTGCTTCGTCGCAACGGATGCTCGGCTCCTCACGTACGTCAAAGTACGCTGCGGGCCTGCGCTCCGTTGCTCCTCGCATTCCCCTCGCCCAAGCGGGTTAGTTTAAAGCTGCAAAACGTTTTTTCAAAATTTTGATGCTTACGTACGTTTAATACCAACGGCACAATGAAGTGACTCATTCAGGTCACGAGCGGTTGCGAAGAGCTTGTCGCTCGCTGGATATCGTAAGCCATTGGAATCCATAGTGACGCCCAGCAAGAGATAAGCGAGGCGCAGAGCGAGTGAAGTCAAATCCACTGTCAAGTTTCATTGGTCCTTTGGTATTAGTACGCTGCGCTCAAAATTTTGAAAAACAGGCGTTTTTCGCCTCAAGCTCGTTTGAATGAAACCATTTGACTTATTGCGGGCGGGCCTGCGCTCCGTTGCTCCTCGCATTCCCCTCGCCTGACGGGCCTATGTTAATTGAGTCGGAACTCTAAAGTATGCGGGGCGGCTATCGCTTATACGGAAAAGGGATTTCCGCTGATTGAAAAAGGACGCTATATGGTGTTATACCACGCCGCGCATGAAGTGACCCCTTCCGGGTCACGAGCGGTTGCGAGGAGCCTGTCCCTCGCCGAATTGAATAGGCCTTTGATATCACAATGGTTCATGTCGGCAAGGGGCAGACGAGGCGCAGAGCGAGTGATGTCGAGCAATATCGATACGTTCATTGGTTCTTTGGTATTATGAAATATTGATTGCTTGGCGCTTTGTAAAGGAGTCCCATGTACCGATGGACTGCCATCTTTGGCCTTATAGGCCTTGCCATCGCCACGGGCGTTATTATTTGGAGCGGAATCGATCAAGTCCTTGTCGCGCTGGGGCAAGCCGGATGGGGAATCGTTCTTGTCGCGCTTTATCACTTCGCTCCCCTCATAGCCTCGGCCGCCGGATGGGAAATTCTTATCCCGGGCAAAAAACTTAAGGATCTGCCGCTGTTCACTTATTTCATGTGGATTCGCGCGGCGGTGAACAACCTTATGCCGGTTGCCAGAATCGGCGGCGAGATCGCGGCCGTGCGTTTGATGACGGCTTCGGGGATTCGGCAAAGCGCGGCGATAGCATCGACGGTGGCTGAATTGACTCTTTCGATGGCCACTGTGTTTGTCTTCGTTTTCGTCGGCGTCGTCCTGTTCGCGCTGCGCGTCAGCGATGAAGGCCTTGTCTCGCGGCTGCTTTGGGGACTGCTGTTATTTCTGCCTTTGCTGGCCATCGTCGCCGTGGTGCAGCGGATAGGGCTTTTCAGCCTCCTTTCGCGGCTTTTCCGACTTGTTTTCCGTGACAAGTGGAAATCTTTGGGCATCGACGCCGAGCGGATCGACCGCGCGGTGCGGAACGTTTATCTGCGGAAAACGCGCGTTTTGGTTTGCACGGCTTTTCAATACGCGCAGTGGACGCTTGGCGCGGGTGAAGTGTGGTTGGCTCTGTATTTCCTTGGGCATCCCGTTGGCCTTTTGGACGCGATGATTATCGAAGCGCTCATTCAGGCTTCGGTCAGCGCGGGGTTTATCGTTCCGGGGGCGCTGGGCGTGCAGGAGGCGGGGATCATCGTCTTCGGCGGCATGCTGGGACTGCCGCACGACATCGCGGCGGCTTTGGCCGTTATCAAACGGTGCCGCGATATCCTTGTGTACGCGCCGGGGCTCGTCGTTTGGCAGCTGGTCGAAGGCAAAAATTTGCTGGGTTTGAAAAAAAGAAAGCCGCCCGCGCCATGACAAACGCTCATGAAGACGCCCACCGCTTTTTCGCGCAACAATGCGATTTTGTTCTCGCAGCGGCAGAGGCGCGCCATTTTCCGGAAAGCGAACTGCCGGAAGTCGCCTTTATCGGGCGCTCGAACGTGGGCAAATCCTCCCTTATCAACGCGCTGGTAGGCCGCAAAAATCTGGCCCGCGCTTCCAAAACGCCCGGGCGCACGAAGGAGATCATTTTCTTCAATTTGGGAAATCGTCTGATGCTCGTCGATTTGCCCGGCTATGGGCACGCGAAAGCGCCGAAGGCGGAAAAGGGAAAATGGGAGGAATTGGCGCTGGCCTATTTGCTTCACCGCCCAAATTTGAAAGGCATCTGCCTGCTTTTGGATAGCAGCTACGCGCCCAAGCAAAATGATCTGGATATGATGGCTTTTTTAAACCGCGTGGCCGTTCCTTATAAAATCGTGCTGACCAAGGCGGATCGCGCCAACGACTGCGACACCGCCATCGACGCGGCAATCCTGCTTGCCGCTAAACATGCCGCCGCGCTAGAGGGCGCACTGGCAGTCAGCGCCAAAAAAGCGGGGGGCATAGACCCCTTACGGTGCTTTCTTATGAGCTATGCCCACCCTCCGACGCGCTGAAGCGTATGGGAAAGCGGAACGCTTGATCGGATCGCGGCGATATTCAAACTTTCGTCCTTGCGCAAATGCGCGATAATATCGTTGTCGCAGGTAATCAACACTTGCCCCAAAGCGGTCACGGCCACCGAAGAAACTTTATCGTTCAGGGATTCGTGATCAATCCACTCCTTGATCTGGCCGATGAAACGCAAGGCGTCGGCGCGGCGCGCTTCGGCCTCGCGGTTTCGCGGGACTTCGCCGTTGCTTAAATAAAGCTCGATGAAATAACGGCGCCTATTTTCGCGCATACGCCTTGTCTCCTATATGAACAATCAGTGAAAGCATCGACATCGCCGAACCTCACTCGCTCTGCGCCTCGCCTGTTGCTTGCCGGACCGAACATTGGGCGGTTGGCATCACCTGCGGAAGTTTATTGCTCATACGGTTTAAATTTTATTTAAGATTTTGCAGCCGGAATAAAATCCAAAGCGAGGGCGGCAAGCCGTTCTTCTGCTTGCGGGTTTTCAAAAACAAGCCGCACGGGCAGAACGAATATATCTTTGCGCGCGGCTGCGGGAAGGCGCACGGCGTCTTTTTCGGTCGTTATTAGTCGCGCCCCAGCGGCGGCGGCGCCTTCCCGAAGCGACGCGATTTCCTGCGCGTTGAAAGGATGATGATCGGGAAATTCGCGGACTTCCGCCACATCAAGCCCCATTCCTTTAAGCGTCGTGAAAAACTTTTCAGGCCTTGCGATTCCCGCGAAGGCAAAGAATTTTCCGGAAGGAAAATCGTTTGGCCTTTGCGGCTCAAGGCGGGCGCGGAAGACCGGAACCTTGATTTTTTGCGCAAGCCCTTGCCTGTCTTCTCCGATAATGACGGCGCAGGTAATTCTTTTCAGAACAGAGTCGAACGGCTCGCGCAAAGGCCCTGCGGGAATCAGCCGCCCGTTGCCAAGCCCGACCTCTCCATCGATAACCAAAACCGAAGCCGAGGGCGCGAAGGAGGGATTTTGAAGGCCGTCGTCCATGATGATGACGGAGGCTTCCTTCTCGGCCGCCTTCAAGGCCTTAACGCGATTTTTGCATACCCATGTGGGCGATTCTTGCGCCAGAAGCAAAGCCTCGTCGCCGACTTGCGCGAACGCGCTTTCTGCTGTCGCGCGCCTTAGGTTTCCGTCGCCGCCGTACCCTCGCGTTACGAAAATAGGGTTCTGTCGCCGCGCTTTCAAAATTTTTGCGAGCGCGAGCGCGACCGGCGTTTTGCCCGCGCCCCCCGCCACGGCATTGCCGATGCAAACAACGGGACTGCGGGCGCGAAAGGGGCGGGGGTGCGCACAGCGGCGAAAAAGAGTTCCGGCTTTGAAAAGCGCCGCAAGAGGCGACAGCAAAAAGGGCGCAAGCGTGTTGTTTTCGGCGTTTTGCGGATACCAGAAGGACGGAGTCTTCATGGCGTTTTGATCCATGCGGCAAGCGCGTCCAGAATTTTGTCCAGAACGGCGCGTCTGCTGTTGGCCAAGCCTTTGGCGTTCTCGACAAGCCCGAGGCGCAAAGCATTATCTTCCCATACGCGGCTGACGGCGAAGGCGATATCCGCGCCGCCGCAAATTTGAAGCGCGGCGCCCGCCGCGACGAAATCCCGCGCGATGACGTCGAAATTATGCATGTGAGAACCGAAAACAATCGCCGCGCTTGATTGCGCGGGCTCGATGGGATTATGTCCGCCGATGGGCGCGAAAGAGCCGCCCAGAACGGCGACGGGACAAAGGGCGTAGAACAAGCCCATCTCCCCCATCGTATCGGCCAGATAGATCTGCGTTTGAGGCTGGATGCTCTCGCCCTTCGAGCGACGCGCGAAAGAAAGGCCGCGTTCTTCGATCAATGCGGCAATTTCATCTCCCCTTACGGCGTGCCGCGGCGCGATAATGGTCAAAATGTTTTTTCCGTGGGCGGCCAAGGCCTCGTGCGCGTCGAGCGCAAGCGCTTCCTCTCCTGCGTGAGACGAGGCCATCAGCCAAAGAGGTCGGTTTTCCGTGCTTTTCTGCAACCGCATCAGCTCTTGCCCGTCGAGGGGCAGGGGCAGGGACGCGTACTTTAAATTCCCGACGCATTTCACGGGAAAGGCACCAAGTTCGAGGAATCGTTCGGCATCGCTTTCGCTTTGCGCAAAGCATAAGGCGAAGCTGGAAAGAAGTTCACGCGCCAGTTTTTTCCCCCACCGCCAGCGGCGGAAAGAGGCTTCGGACATGCGCGCGTTCAGCAATACTGTGGGAATGCGCCGTCGGCGCAAGGCGAAGAGCGTATTCGGCCATAGCTCGGATTCTACCCAGAGCGCCAGCATAGGCCGCCAGTATTCCAGAAAGCGGCAAACGCAGGGCATTAGGTCGACAGGCGTGTATTGGTGAAAAGCGTAAGAAGGCAAGCGCGCCCCGATGGTGCGCGCGGCCGTTATTGTCCCGGTCGTCAAAAGAAAGCTGATATCCGGCTGCGCCTGATGGATTCTTTCGATCAAAAGCAAAAGAGACGTTGCCTCGCCAACGCTTGCCGCATGGCACCAGACGACGCGCCCCATGGGGCGCGGCAGCGAGGGGTGGCCGAAACGCTCTGCGAAACGAACGGGGTCTTCTTTTCCCATGGCGCGGCGGCGGCGCAGGAAAAGGCCGACGAATGGCGCGCCGATTTCTGTCAGGAGGCGGTAGGATGTCGCAAACATAGGACCTATCAGGCGGGATTTAAGGAGTCTAAAATTTCGCAGGGCGAACCCGATTGTGAATCTTCTTCCACGCCCCCGCAAGCGAAAAGACCTGCTGCTTGCCGTCGATCAGGCATTTGTCTCCCCAAGCCGAAAGGGTGCGAATGCCCTCTGGAAAAGAAGCATCGGGAGGCGGCAAACGTGCGGCTTCCCGCTCTTCGTAAGCCAAAGGCGTGCACATCACGATTTCCATAAGCCTCAGCGAATCGCGGTATTCCGAGGTGTCGCGCGCGGTTCGGTAGAGCTTTTTTCCGACACGAAAAACGCTTCCCGCGTTGCGGCTCGCCCTGCGGCCTGTTTGCACTGGATTGGCGGAATGCAGCTTCCAAGGCCCCGTCAGGCGGGAAGAATAAATCAAGTGCAGATTGTCGCGCGGGGTTTTCGATAAATCCGTATAGGAAATCCAGAACCAGCCGTCTTTCTCGAAAAGGACGGCGCCCGCGACGGGCTTGTCTTCGTAAATGACGGCATGCGGCGCCCAAAGGCCTTCCTGCTCTTGCCAGCGGAGGATCTCAAGCCGTCCCGAGGCGCTGGAGTCCGGCAAAAGATAAACCACGCCCTCGCGCATGAAAAGGAACGGAAAAGCCAAAGGCTCGGGCAGCGGCAGGTTGAGGGCGACTTCGGCTTCGATTCTCTGATCGTCGATTTTGATCGCCGTTATTTGTTTTCTATGCGTTGTTAGATCTGCCGACTCGCACACAAAGGTATCCCCGCTTCCCGGCCACGGAAACGGGCAGCACAGGGAGCGATTTTTGTCAGGTTCTATCCAGCGGACAAGCGGCGGCTTTTTCCATTTAAGCACGTTCGCAAGGGGCTGGTCGATCACGCCGATCATCCACTTGTCGCGATACAAAAGGCGGCGCATCAAGCGGCGCAGTTTGCTGGACCAAGGGGGGACGCTAGGAGGCATGGGGAGGGAGACTATCCTTCTCCGCTTTTCCGTGCAATGCGTTGTGCGTTAAGAACGACAAAAATTGAGGACAGCGCCATCGCGAGGGCGGCGATCATTGGCGTAACCATGCCCGCCATAGCCAGCGGCACGGCAATAATATTATACGCGAAGGATAAAAAGAAATTCTGTTTCACCAATTTTTTCGCCCGCTGCGCAAGCATCAGAGCTTCGACGACGGCATGCAGACTGCTTCCTTGAAAAACGATATCGGCCGCGTTTTGCGCGATATCGAGGGCGGCGGAAGGCGACATCGACACATCGGCAGAGACAAGGGCGGGGGCGTCGTTTAATCCGTCGCCCACCATTAAAACCTTCCGGCCTTCTTTTCTTAACGCCTCGATTCTAAGCGTTTTATCCCTTGGCGTCGCGGAAGCTAAGTATTCAGGAATATTCAACTCCTTGGCCACTGATGCTACGGCCTGTTCGCGGTCGCCGGAAAGAACAACGACCCGAAAGCCGCGCCGCTTCAGATCGGCAACGGTCAGCGCGGCGTCGCGCCGCAGGGAATCGCTAAAAACAAAGCGAACAGGTGGGCGGCCATCGACGCAAAGCCACAATTCGGGGCTGTTGTCTGACGGCGCGGAAGAAACGCCGCACCATTCGCGGCGACCCAATCGGATGCGCTTGCCGTCATGCTGCGCTTCAAGGCCTTTGCCTGAAAACTCGGAGACGTTCAGATCGAAAAGTTTGCCGCCGTACATATCATGCAGGGCGCGCGCCAATGGATGCTTGCTTTGAGAAGCAACCGATGCCGCTATCTGCATATTAACGGAACCGATATCTGCCGGGTTGGCGAGGCGGGGAAGCCCTTGCGTCAATGTGCCGGTTTTGTCGAAGACGACGGTATCGACCTTCGCAAGGCGTTCCAGCGCGTCCGCCGATTTCAAAAGCATCCCGCGCTTGAACAGGCGACCGCTGGCGAGAACCTGCACAGCCGGAACGGCAAGGCCGAGGGCGCAGGGGCAAGAGATAATCAATACCGTCATCGCCGCCAAAAGCGCATCCTGCCAGGGTCTCCCCCAAAGGGGATTCCAAAGAATAAACGTCGCCAACGCCAAAAGGAGAACCATGGGCGTATAGGCGCGCGCAACGCGGTCTGCAAGGCGGACGTAACGGGCGTGGCCTTGCTCGGCGCGTTCCATTAGGCGCACCACTTCGCTGAGCAGGCTGTCTTTGCTGGCCGCCTTCAGGCGCACTGTTATGGGCGCGCCGACATTGATCATGCCGCCGAAAACCTGCGTTCCTTTTGCAACGGCCTGCGGCAGCGTTTCCCCTGTTATCGGGCTGGAATCGATTTCCGATTCGCCGGATTCCACAACCCCGTCGGCGGCAATCGCCTCGCCAGCCGCGACGCTTAGAAGCATGCCGGACTGCAATTCCCTGACTGGCAGCTTTTGGCGGTTTCCGTTATCAAGGATCGTTGCGGTCCCGGAAATCGTGTTCAGCAGCTCCAATGCGGCGTTTTTAACCCTGCGGCGTGTGCGAAAGTCCAGCGTTCTTCCGATCAGCAATAGGAACAAAAGCATTATTCCGGAGTCGAAATAAACATACGCGCCGCCTCGACTCAGTTCAAAGACGCTCATGGCCATGGCCATGAGCACGGCGATGCTTATCGGCACGTCCATGTTCGTCTTCGAGGAGCGCAAAGCCCGATAGGCGGATCGGAAGAAGGGGATGCCCGCGAAAAGCGCTGTGGGAATAGCCATCGCTGCGGAAAGCCATTGCAGGGACGTATAAGGCGAAAGCAGCATAAGAAGAACAGAGGCAGCCCCTGAAAGCCCTAATGACAGGCGCAGCCGCCTTCCTTCTGCGGCACTCGCGTCTGGTTCAGTCCCAAAAGGCGCGGCGGAATAGCCAAGAGCAGAGATTTTATCCAACAAGGCCTGTCCGCGGCGCGCATCGCCTTTCCATTTAAGGGACAGGTGGTTTGTGGCGAGATGGACGCGCGCGTCGACATCCGGCTCGGCATTCAGGGCGTCTTCGATGGCAAGGGCGCATGAGGCGCAGCGCAGCCCGCTGATTCGCGCGCGCAAAAACCGCCAGCCATCTGCTTCTTCCGTGGCGAATCGGGCAACGCTTTCTTTCGGGCTCGTATCTTTTCGTATCATTTCACCCATGGCAAAAATACCTTCTTCCGGCCCCTTTTTCCATGCATTTCTTTCTTTTACCATGCCTTTGCTTTTGGTAGTTTGTTTTTATGACACTTGCTCCTTTGTCTTTCCCCCCCTTGTCCCTGCTTGAGGAGTTCCTTCTTCTGTCCCTTGACGACAGGATGGAATATCTGGGCGCGATGGACGACGGGACGCTGGACTGCGCCACCGCCGGCGCCATTTTAATGGATCTGACCCAGCGCAATCGAATCGACAATGATTTGCGGGATATGTTCATGTCCGACGCGACCCCCACGGGCGACCCGATCCTTGACCACGCCTTGCAAATGATCGCGCTGGCTCCTGTTTTAACGCCGTATCCTATCGCCTATTGGCTTCGCCAAGTAGCCGACCAAGCCCCCCTTGCGAGGGAGAAGGCCTTGGCGCGCTTGAAAGAGCGGGGCATTCTTTCGCGCCGCCCGCCGGGCGTTTTTTGGATATTGGGAAAGCGCAAGCATTCCTTGATGGAACAAGAAGAAGCGCGGGATGTCCGCGCGCGCCTTTTGGGCATCGTTCTTGGCGACGATGTGCCTGCCCCTCGCGAGATCATGCTCACTGCCCTTGCCGAAGCCTGCGGGCTGTTCCATAAGATTTTGACTCCAAAGGAGGCGGACTTCGCTAAGGCGCGAATCAGGCAGGTTTCGCGGCTTGATCTGATCGGCCAAGCCGTCGCCAAAAGCATCGGCGAAATCAACGGCTCTTTGGCAAAAGCCTCGGGATTTTAGCATGAAAAAAACGCTTTTATTTTTCGGCGCAATGTTTCTCTCGGCTTCGGCAGGAGCGCAGGAAGCCCCGCCGCCGCGCAAGATGCCGCGCGTTCCCGTAAGCCGCGAATATCTTTATTCGGCGCGCGACCCTATGCCGGCCTCCCGCGAAAAAAAGGGGGTTGCCGCCGTGATCGACGGCGAAAAACTGCGTATCGGCGAAACGAATGTGCGCCTTTTCGGGGTTGTTCCGCCGCAGCTTTCCGCCAGTTTTGGGCCGCAGGCGCGCGGCGAATTGGACGCGCTGGCCGCCGGGCAAAATGTGTCGTGTCAAATTCGCGATCGCGATCGCGATGGGTGGCTTTTAGCCACATGCGCCAATGCGGCCGGCAACGACCTTGCGCTCGAGCTTTTAAAACGCGGTTTGGCCGTTGCCGCACGGGGCTCGATTGCCGATACCGAACTGGCCTCGTCTTATCTGGCGGCCGAGCAAGCGGCTCAAGCGCAAAAAACTGGTTTATGGTTGGGGTCTTCCGCGCCGCCCGTCTCGTCCTCGCTTGTCGCGCCGCCGAAACCCGAAGCGGCCGAGGCGAAGAAAGAAGATATAACGGCCGCAAAGGTCGATGCCGACGCGCAAGCCAAGATCGCCGCCGACGTGCTTTCCGAGCAGTCGCGCCTCGACGAAATGGGCAGCGAGGCGGGGATCGAGCGAGGCTTCTTCGAGCGCTATCAAATATTGATCTCCGGTTTTTTGGCGTTTCTCACCGCGCTGAGCGTTCTGGCTGTTTTGCGCCGGCAGCGGAACGAGGAACGGCGCGAGGAATTGAAGGCCTTGGCCGCCGCGCTGCGGGGAGAGGTGACCTCCATGCGTTATGTCTGCGTGGGGCGGGCGCGAAGCATTACGGATGATATGGACGACCGCACGGCCGCGTGGCCGCGTCTTCGTGCTACGCTTTATCAGGCCTATGTGGGGCGGCTTGGGTTTTTGGGCTCGGAACTCGCGCGTCAAATATCCGCGCTTTACGGGCAAGCCAGCGATTACGCCGCGTATTTTAATCCGTCGTCGGGCATGGCGGAAGCGCCGAAAAAACAGGCTTTGGAAGCGCTGGTCAAGCACATCGACGACATTTTACCGCGCCTCGCTGTGATCGAGAAAACCGGCGTTCTTCCTGTGGGCAGCCATGTTCTTGCGGTCCGCCGTCCGCCGCCTGAGGCCAAAGCGAACGTATCGGCGATGCATGTTTCCGCGCGACCTGCCGCCGCCGCGCCTGCTCCGGCGCCCGCCGTTCACGTTGCGCCCGTTCC
>CAZFCA010000006.1:0-70607 GCA_964517415.1 uncultured Rhodospirillaceae bacterium | reverse complement strand
GGATTCCGGACAAATTTGCTTCGCAAATTTTCCGGAATGACAAATTTTTTATGACCTTTATTTATCACCGAAGCACGGACTTCAGGTGACAAGCCAAGAAAATCTTTCCTGAATCAAAAATTGCGTCATCCTCGTGCGAAGCAATGCATAGCATTGCTTCGATACGCAATGACATTCTTGTCCTAAAAAAAATTTTTTAGAAATCCGCTTACTGTGAATCTTTCACCGGCGGATTGTTGTATGCCTTAAAATTATCGTACGCGACTTTCTCTTGCTGATAATACCTCATATATACAGGATCGCTTGACTCTGGATTTCCGCCACTCCAAGCATTCGCCCGCGCCCGCTGCGCCATAGTTCCTTCATAATCGTATCCCGACTGCGGCTCGGAACTCGGCTTGTTATTTGCATACGCAGCCGTTTCGTTGAAGTACCTCATATAAACAGGATCGTTTGAGGTAGGAGTCCCATTTTGACTGCAAGCATCCTCTCTTGCTTTCGCTGCCATCATGGCTTCCATATCATATTGCGACATTTCACATGTCCTCCCAAATTATCATCATAATTATATTATACGCTTATATATAAACAGTAAAAAGGCTGTTGAATTCACGAATTTGCTTTAATAACAAAAGGTTACGAGAAGACAAAAAAATTAAATACTTTCAAGACACCTCGTTCGTGTTCCACGGCATCCTACAAAAAGAAAAAATGCCCTTAACTCCCCTGCTCCCGCGCCGCTTTTTCGGCAAGATAGGCATCCACGGCATAGCTGGGCCAGCTTGAATCAAGCGGCCTTCCATCGCGTGCGGCCGCCCTCGCCAAATTGATCAAATCTCCAATTTTTTGGTCTTCGGGTACGTTATTGTCGGTCATTTTGCCCTCCCCTTGTTTTCATCAATTTTACCATATCTCCACATTCCCATAAATTGAAAAAAGCAATTTTAAATTTCTAAATCACCACTTCCGTCTCAAACCATCGCCTATGTTCCTTAATAGCATAGCGATCCGTCATGCCCGCGATATAATCGGCGACAATACGCGCTTTCGCGCTTGTTTCCCTCTCGGTTTTAAACGCTTCGCTCCACGAGGACGGCATGCTGTCCGGCTTCTCCATATAAAAACCGAACAGGTCATGCACAATCTGCCGCGCCTTCGCGCAAACCTCGTTCACCGACGCATGCCGATACATGCGCGAATGCAGAAACAAATGAATAATCGCGACATGCCCCGCCATCTCCTCACTGAAAGCAACAGTCGCCTGCGACGCATGCCGCACATCCTTTGCGGATTTTGGCTTCAGCGATTTTAAATTCCGCCTTGTGGCAGCCAAAACATCCTCGACCATCAGGCCGATCACCTCGCGCACAACCTCGTACATCACGCGCGACCGCTCCGCCTGGGGATAAAGGCCGCACATTTTTTTCAATGTGGCGTTGAAAAGCGGCAATTCGCTTAAATCCTCCATGCGGAAAAAACCCGCCCGATAGCCGTCGTCGATATCGTGGGTGTTGTAGGCGATATCGTCGGAAAGCGCGGCCACTTGCGCTTCCGGCCCCGCATAGGTCGTCAATTCCAAATCGCATAGGCGATTAAAGTCGCGCAGCGTCGCGCCCATCTTTGCAACATCAACCGGCCCGTTATGCTTGGCGATGCCTTCCAAAGTCTCCCACGAAAGGTTCAAGCCGTCGAAACGCGCATACCTATTTTCAATCTTTGTCACAATGCGAAACGTCTGCTCGTTATGATTAAAGCCGCCATAGGGCTTCATCGCCTCGCCCAGCCCCTCCTCTCCCGCGTGGCCGAAACAGGTGTGGCCAAGGTCGTGCGCCAAAGCGATGGTTTCGGTTAAATCCTCGTCCAATCCCAAAGCGCGGCTGATCGACCGCGCGATTTGCGCGACCTCTAAAGTATGCGTCAGCCGCGTGCGGTAATAATCGCCTTCGCTTTCGATAAACACCTGCGTCTTGTTGCGCATCTTCCGGAACGCGCCCGAGTGCACGATGCGGTCGCGATCCCTTTGAAAACACGTGCGCGACGCGCTGGGCTGTTCCCCGACAAGCCGCCCCATCGTCTCCGAGGCTTTGGTGGCAAAGATGGCAAGGGATGGATGATTAGCGGGCATAAAAGGATATTAGCATCCCAAAACAAAAGGAAAAGCGGTGAAAAATGGCCATTTTACAGATAAATTCTTAATCTATCTCTTTAAAACCATTTTTTAACTGCATTTGGAGATAGTCATCACCATATACACACAGCGTCATCTCCGCCTACGCGGGGATCCATCTTTTAATCATCTGCTTTAGAAAAACAGAAATGCCCCCAAAAGAAATCCTGCTTTCCGATTACAAGGTCCCCGATTTTCTTATCAGAAGTGTCGATCTGGATATCGATATCCTTGCCGATCACGCGCGCGCGCATATCAAATTCAAAGTCCGCCGGAATCCGAAAGCCAAAAGCAAAAACGAGCCGCTTTTCCTTGACGGCGAGGCGCAAAAACTAGTCGGCGTTTTTCTCGACAAGCGCAAGCTCGATAAAAAAGAATACGCGTTCACGCCCCACGGCCTCACCATTCCCAAAATGCCGGACCGCGCCTTGGTCGAGGTCATTAGTACGCATAATCCCTACACAAACACGACCCTGTCGGGCTTTTATGCTTCAGGCTCCATGCTTTCGACGCAGTGCGAGCCGGAAGGCTTCCGCCGCATCGCTTATTATCCCGACCGCCCCGATGTGATGGCAAAATTCCGCGTCACGATTCGCGCGGATAAAAAGAAATACCCCGTCCTGCTTTCCAACGGCAACCTGATCGCCGCGGGCAACGAAAAGCAAAAAGGCCGCCATTACGCCATTTGGGAAGACCCCTTCCCCAAGCCTTCGTACCTTTTCGCCATGGTCGCCGGAAAGCTGGACAAACGCGCCAGCTCCTATCGCACGCGGCAAGGACGGAAAGTCCGCATCGAAATTTATGTGGAACCGGGAAAACTAAGCGAAACCGATTTCGCCCTCGCTGCATTGAAAAAAGCGATGCGGTGGGACGAAGAACGCTTCAACCTTGAATACGATCTCGACCGCTTCATGATCGTGGCGACGCCCTATTTCAACATGGGCGCGATGGAAAACAAGGGGCTGAACATCTTCAACGACGCCTGCGCTTTGGGCCGCACCGATACCGCCACCGACGCGACGATTTCGTTCATCGAACGCTGCGTCGCCCACGAGTATTTCCATAACTGGACGGGCGACCGCATCACGCTGCGAAACTGGTTCCAGCTCAGCCTTAAAGAAGGGCTGACGATATTCCGCGAGCAGGAATACATGGGCGACGCGCACTGCATCCCCGTCGAACGGCTTGATAATGTGCGCGACCTTCGCCGCCGCCAGTTCTCCGAGGATGCGGGCGCGATGGCGCATTCGGTGCGCCCCGACCGCTATGCGGCTATCGACAATTTCTACACCTGCACGGTGTACGACAAAGGCGGAGAAATCGCCCGCATGATTCAAACGCTTGTTGGCGTCAAAGGCTTCAACAAAGGGATGGCGCTTTATGTGCGCCGCCACGACGGGCAAGCCGTCACGTGCGAGGATTTTGTCAAGGCGATGAGCAGCGCGAACAAAATCGACCTGAAACAATTCATGCGCTGGTACAAGCAAGCCGGCACGCCGGTGCTCGATGTCGAAAGCCGCTATGACGCCGACGCGAAAGAATTGACGCTTTCCGTCCGCCAATCCTGCAGGCCCACACCCGGCCAGCCGCATAAAAAGCCTTTGCATATTCCGTTCGCCATCGGCCTTTTAAGCCGGCGCGGCAAAGACCTTGTCGGCACGCGCGTGTTGTCGCTGAAAAAGCCGCTTGAAACCTATACCTTCAGCAATATCAAGCAAAAACCAGTCCTTTCGCTGCTTCGCAATTTCTCCGCGCCTGTGCGCCTGAATTATGCCTACACCGAAGCGGAATTGTTGTTCCTCCTTGCACACGACAGCGACCCCTTCAGCCGATGGGAAGCGGGATTCAAATTGGCGACGCAACTTCTTCTCGATCCCAGTCCCGAAAGCGAAAACGCCTTTATCGCAGCGCTTGGCGAGGCGTTGCGCGATCCGTGCTTAGACGCGGATTTCAAGGCAATGGTTTTGACGCTGCCGACCGAAGCGGAACTGGGACTCGCCCAGAAAACGAAAGGCCGCTTTATCGATCCCGACGCGCTATACGAAGCACGAAGCCAATTGATAAAACGCATCGCCATACAACTGAAAAAGGATTTTGAAAAAGAGCATAAACGGCTTTCCCGTCTTGTGAAGGACACGGCCGCCGACGGCGCGACGATGGGGCGACGCAGTTTAAAGAATTTATGCCTTTCGTATCTCGCGCGAGTGGGCGATCAAAAAATTCTGAAGACCGTTTTCACGCAAGCGACGAAATCGGCCAACATGACGGACACCATCGCCGCGCTGGGCATCCTTGCGGACTCGCGCCTTGGGGCGGCCGCGCCCTTGCGCAAGAAAGCCCTCGCGGCTTTCGAAAAAAAATGGAAATCGACGCCTACGCTGATGGACAAGTGGTTCGCGGTTCAAGCCAGCGCGAGGCAAAAAGACGTTTTGAAAACCGTTCGCGCTTTGATGAGACATCGCACCTTTACCATTAAAAACCCTAACCGCATCTCCGCCTTGATCGGCTCTTTTGCCGCCAACGGCCTTGGATTCCATTCGGAAACCGGCGCGGGGTATCGTTTCATTGCCGATATGATTTTAAAGATCGATTCAGTTAATCCTCTTAGCGCAGCGTCAATTGCTAAAAACTTCGCCCGTTGGTTGGATTACACCCCCAAAAGGCGGCAACTGATGCATGTGCAGCTAAAACGCATCAATGCCCATAAAAAGCTATCACGCAACACTTCGGAGGTTGTGAGCAAGAGTTTGAAAGGATAATGTCCCTATCGGCTCGCTTTTCGAATTCAACCAACCTCATGGTGTACCTTGTCCCGCCGCATCCTTTTACCGCTTTTGGCTTTCGCCCTTTTCCCCGCTTTTGCCTTTGCAAAAGAATATCCGGCGAAAAAATACCCCTCGGTCGCTTCGCCGACTTTGGCGACGCCCGCCGCGTTCGATAGAAACTACCTCGATCTGGTTTCCTTCGGCCTCGGCATGTACAATCCGACAAAAGATGCGAAGCGCGAATCTATGGACTACAGGGTCGAATATCGCTGGGGACTTTCCATTCTTCCCCACCTATCCGACAGCTTTAACAGCGTTGAATCTTTTTTTCAGGTTCATCCGATGCTTGGCATCCAAGGCAACACTCGCGGCGCGTTCTACGGCAGCGGCGGCCTTGTCATGGACATTCCCTTTTCCGAAATGGGCATCCTTTCATGGAGCGAAGCCGTCGGCGGCTTTATTCAGGGGCGCGACCGAACCGACATGGGCACCGTCTTTCAATTCCGTTCGCAAATCGAACTGGGCGCGCGTTTTGAAAACGGCATGCGCGTGACCGGCTATTTCAGCCACACCTCGAACGCCGGACTTGGCAGCAGAAATCCAGGCGCTGAAGCCGCCGGCGTATATTTCCATGTGCCGATCTCCTCTTTCGGCCTCTGATGAATGGGGCCGCGAAACCAAGGCTTGGCATCATCTCGGGCGGCGGCTCGGCGCCGCAAAGAGTGATCGAAGCCTGCCGCGCGCAGGGACGCGATTTCTTCGTTTTTTTCCTCGAAGGCCAAGCCGACACGCCGGATGAAAGCGTTCCTCACGCGTGGCTTCATTTGGGCGCATTCGGAAAACTTTACGACCTTATTCAAAAAGAAAAAATCGGCGAAATCCTTATGATCGGCCACGTCCGCAGACCATCGCTCAAGGAAATCAAACCCGATTGGGGGTCATTTCGTGTGCTGACGAAAATCGGATTTCATTTGGGCGACGACGCGCTTTTGCGTTCTATCAGCCGAACTATCGAGGAAGAGTGCCGCGTCCGCGTCATTGGCGTTCAGGATATTTTGGGCGGCGTGCTTATGAAAGAAGGCAAGCTGGGCAAGCATGCGCCTGACGCCGACGCGGAAAAAGACATCGCGCGCGGGCTTGAGGTCGCGAAGGAACTAGGCAAACTGGACATCGGTCAGTCGGTCGTCGTCCAGCAAGGGCTTGTCCTTGGCGTCGAAGCCATCGAAGGAACAGATGCCCTTATCGCGCGCTGCGGTCCCCTCAAGCGCGGCGGCAAAGGCGGCGTTTTGGTGAAGTGCGCCAAGCCCCAGCAGGACACGCGCTTCGACCTTCCCGCCATTGGCCCCGACACAATCAAAGCGGCAGCCGCCGCCGGACTTCAAGGCATCGCCGTGCATGCCGCCCGCAGCCTCATCATCGATCGCGATAAGGTTAGAGAATTGGCCGACGAAAAAGGCCTTTTTGTCGTGGGCATTTAAGGCGTTGGATTCGTCATTCAGGATTGGGGATTTCGGGGAAGAAGATATTCTCTTCCTTCCAGCCAAAACATTCAGAAATATATGAATAGAATTAATCCTGAATCCCGAATCCTGAATCACGAATCCCAAAAAGCCTCAAAAACCCTTGAAATTAACCAATTACTAACGATATCAGACAAGACTTCCCTATGTTTTTCGTATAAAATGCCTCTCCTCTTTTATGAGGATTTTAGAGGCGTCTTTAAGAAAGCGGATCAGGGCGAAATAAATGCCTGTTATTCTTGAAAAGAACCAAGTCCTTCAGCGGCAGATGTTCCGCGACGTGCGTCCCGCGACCGTGCGCGTGCGGCTCTTTCTGACGAAGCCGATTATCATGACGGCCATTGCCGTCGGATGCGTTGCGCTTTTATTCGGGCCTTCGTGGTGGCCACGTGGGTTTGCCGATATTTTTGCCGTCCCTATGTATTTTTATTTCAAGTGGGCGCTGAAAAAACCGTTCGCGATGCCTTTCAAATTCCCGCGCTTTGCGCATTTGCCGGACCCGCATAATCCGCGGCCTGGCACGTCAAGCCCCGGGCCGTCCGATGGCATTCTTTATCTGGGCAACGTTTCGGACAAGGACGACGAAGATAATTTTTCTCGCGAAGTCTGGCTGACGAATACGGACGCGCGCACGCATATCCTTTATATCGGCACGACGGGTTCAGGCAAAACCGAAGGCCTGAAATCCATGGTCACGAACGCGCTGTGCTGGGGCTCGGGCTTCGCCTACACCGACGGCAAAGCCGACACGGACCTGTGGGCTTCCCTTTATTCGTTGACTCGCCGTTTCGGGCGCGACGACGATATTTTGGTTCTCAATTACATGACCGGCAATTCTGACGACGGCTCGACCTCTAATTCGATGAATCCGTTTTCGAACGGCTCGGCCTCGTATCTTGCGAACCTTGTCGTCAACCTGATGCCGGAAGCGGGCGGCGACAACGCCATGTGGAAAGAACGCGCCGTCGCGCTGATGTTCGCGTTGATGCCCGCGCTGACTTTCAAGCGCGACAAGCAGGGCTTGCTTCTGGACGTGGGCGTCGTGCGCGACCATCTGGAGCTTCAGCCCATCGTGCGCCTGTCGCGCGACCAAACCCTGCCCGACCGCATTATTCACGGCCTGAGAGGCTACCTGAACACGCTGCCTGGCTATGTCGACGCGGCGTTCGACGACGAAGGCAACGAGCGGCCGCCCTCGCCCGACCAGCCTATGTACGATTTGCAGGTTGCCCGGCAGCAACACGGCTATCTGTCCATGCAATTCACCCGCGCCATGCAGTCTTTGGCCGACGAATACGGCTATATCTTCAAGGCTCAGCTGGCGGATATCGACGTGCTCGACGTCGTGCTGAACCGCCGCATCCTTGTCGTTCTTATTCCCGCGCTTGAAAAATCGGGCGACGAAGCGGCTAACTTAGGCAAAATCGTCGCCGCCTGCTTCAAGGGCATGATGGGCGCAACGCTTGGCAATACCGTCGAAGGCAGCTGGGAAAACACGGTCGGCAGCAAGCAGACCCGCTCCAGCTCGTCATTTATGACGGTTTTCGACGAAGTCGGCTATTATACCGCGCAAGGCATGGCCGTGATGGCGGCGCAAGCGCGCTCTTTGGGCTTTTCGCTCGTTTTCGCGGCGCAGGATTTGCCGTCGATGGAAAAACGCGTCAAGCAAGAGGCCAAGTCCATCGTCGGCAACTGTAACCTCAAAATCTTCGGGCGCATCGAAGACCCGACGGACACCAAGAAATTTGTCGAAGACCACGGCGGCCAATCATGGGTTATGGAAACGAAAGGATTCACCGCGTCGAACAATTCCATCAGCAGCCTGTTCATGAACATGCCGTTCGCGGACGATCGCGGCGCCACATACACAGTGCGCCAGCGCGTCGCCTACGATCACTTGCGCGGCCAGCGCGAAGGCGAAGCGCATCTGATCTTCAACGACTGGGCTCACAAGTGCCAGATGTTCTATGCCGTGCCTGAAAAAGCCAAGGCCATGCGCGTGCACCGCCTGCTGCCGGTTCCGGGAACGAACAAGTCGACGGAAGCGCGCGACCGCGTGATTTTGGAAATGGTCTCGCGCCTGAAAGACGGCGAATGGACGGCGGCCAAAGCCGCCAATCCGGCAAAGGAAGCACCGGAAATCGCGGCCATGGCCGCGGCCGTCAAGGCCGCCGTTTCATCGAAATCTGCGCCGATTGAAATGGGCATCGCAGGCGTCGCCTCGGTCGCAAGCGTGCAAAGCGCGCCAAAGGCGGCCAGCGCGGCCGGCAAAGCCCCCCTTTCAGCCCCAATGGACGGTGACGGCCACGAACACCGCCAGAAAAATGGCCTTCCCCCCATGCTGGAAGGCGATGAATTCGCCTTTGAAGACATCGAGCATCCCCAAGGCTATCAGGCCAAAAAAACGCCCGCTTTCGCGGGCACGGACGCCGACATGTCGGCAATTGTTCCCGCGGCTTCGGACGGCGATGAGGTCGATTTCGAATCGGTCAAACTGCCTGAAATAGTCGAAGCCCATATCGCCAAATCCGCGGCGCAGGTTAATGAGGGATTGCGGGGAAAAGGGAAAGGCAGTAATCAATAGGGTCAGATGAATTCACCCTATCGGAGTGCCTTTCCATGCGCTTTCTTATTTTTGCCCTCGCCTTCCTCGCCTCCTTCACGTTTTCCGCTTTTGCCGACGAACCCAAGCGCGACGATACCGTCGCCTATACCATCAACGCAGAAGACTGGGTGACCACGAAAACCGCGCGCGTCACCCTTAGCGTCGAGGCCTCGGTCACGTCTTCCAATGCGGGCGCCATGCGCACAGATATGGCCAAAGCCGTAAACGACGCCGCAAAGGCCGATTGGCGGCTCACGGAATTCAACCGCTCGCAAGACCAAACAGGTATGGAAAGATGGAGCGTCTCGTTTGAATCCCGTCTGCCGGAATCCACGCTCGGCGGCCTCGCCGATGCGGCCAAAAAAGCCAGCAAAGCTGGCATGCAAATTCGCGTCGCCGATGTCGACTTCTCGCCGACGCTCGAAGAAACCGAAGCTGTTCGCGCCGCCCTTCGCGCCAAGCTGATGAAGGCCGCAGCCGATCAACTAACGGCAGTCAACGCCGCTTTGCCGGGAAAAAATTATCGCATTGCCAATATTTCTTTCGACCCGCAGGTTATGCCTATGCGCGGCGGCTATCGCGCCAAAGGCATGGATAACGCCATGCTCATGGCGGCGGCGCCTATGCCCGAATCCGCCCCTGCGCAGGAACGCGCGCAAAAGCTGGTTATGCAAGCCCGCGTCGTCTACGCCGCAGTCCCGCCAGCGGGGCGTTAACAATCGCGTTATTCGGGGGACGTCGCGACGACGGAGCCCGAAATCCCCACGGCCTTTATAGGCGGTGCTTTTTTCGATATATAACTAGCAACACACTCCCTTCAAACCGGAAACATCAATGCTCCTTCGTCCCCGCCAATTTATCCCAACCGATACCCACATCGATTTTGTCGCTTTGCGCTGGTGGGCGTTTAGCGTAACGATTGTCTTGATGCTAGTTACCATCGCCGCGCTGTTCATCAAGGGGCTAAATCTCGGTATCGATTTTAAAGGCGGCATTTCCATCGAAGCGAAAGCGCCCCAGATCATCGATATAAGTCAGGTGCGCAACACACTTTCAAATCTTAATCTGGGCGAGGTCGAACTTCAGCAATTCGGCTCGCAGAACGAGATTTTAATTCGTATCCAAAAGCAGGAAGGCGACGAAGCCGCGCAAATGACGGCGGTGCAGGCAGTACGCGATACGCTAGGAGCTTCTTACGAATACCGCAGAGTCGAAGTCGTTGGCCCCACGGTCGGCTCCGAGCTCCTTCGCGCTGGCATTCTGGCGACGGGTTTCGCGATACTGGCGATTGCCGTCTATGTAGGAGTGCGTTTTGAATGGCAATTCGGGCTTGCGTCCCTGATCGCCACGTTTCACGATGTGTTTACGACGGTAGGTCTTTTCGCCGTTTTGCAGCTGGACTTTAACCTGACATCCGTCGCGGCTCTTTTAACTCTGGCGGGCTATTCGATCAACGACACCGTCGTCGTTTTCGACCGCATTCGTGAAACGCTCCGCCGACAGAAAGCGACCGATCTGCGCGCCGTTATAAACGCATCGGTCAACCAAACGCTATCGCGAACGATCATGACGGGAGGAACGACGCTTATCGCTTTGTTGCCGCTTTTGATTATGGGCGGGCAAACGCTTATTAATTTTTCAGCCGCGCTAACGTTTGGCATTTTGATCGGCACGTATTCGTCGATCTATGTCGCCGCCGCCCTGCTCCTTTATATGCCGCCCCTCCGCCGAATCGAAAAGGCAAAAAAGGCCTAAAGAGATTCAGGATTCGGGATCGATGGGCTAACCAAAAAACGCTGTTCCCAAGATTTAAAACTGCCTATGATGCCGCGCATGCGTCCCCTTTTGCCTTGAGTCTGATATGCCCCATACCGGAAAAACGGAAGTCGCTTCCTATTTACTGGCCGCCGCCGCGCTTGTCGCGGTACTCAAGCTCGGCCTCTTGCCAGCCCTTCTTTCCGGCCTTTTGGTGTTCGAGCTTGTGGAAATGGGCGCGCCAGCATTTGTCCGCAAAACGGGCGTCGCGCCGTTGACAGGCAAAATTCTGCTTTTTCTTTTCGTCACTTTGATCATCGTCGGCTCGGTGGGCTTCGGCATCACGATCTTTACGACGCAGATCATGGGCAAGCATGGAAACATGGCGGCCTTGTTGCAAAGCATGGCGGATATTCTCGATTCCGCCCGCAACCACATGCCCGAATGGGCGCAGGAATACCTCCCCGCCACTCTGGCGGAATGGCAGCAGGCGTCGTCCGAGTGGCTGCGCGAAAACGCCAGCAAGGTCGGTTCGCTGGGGCGCGGCATCGGCATCTTTTTTATGGACGTTATCATCGGCATGATCGTGGGCGGCCTTGTCGCCATCTCTAGGCATAACGGGGACGCATCAAGAACGGAATTCGTCGAAGCCCTGACGGATCGCGCCACGATGCTAAGCCACGGCTTTAGGCAGATCGTTTTCTCTCAGGTGCGCATATCGGCGCTGAACACCTTTCTAACCGGCATATTTCTGGGACTTATTCTTCCGGCGCTTGGCGCCCCCCTGCCCTTCACGAAGACTCTTATCACCGTCACTTTTATCGTCGGGCTTTTGCCGATTATCGGAAACCTGATTTCCAATACGATGATCGTCCTTGTCAGCCTTGGCGTCTCTTTAACGGCAGCCGTCGGCGCGCTGATCTTCCTGATCCTGCTTCACAAGCTGGAATACTTCGTCAACGCCCGCATCATCGGCACGCGCATTCGCGCGCGCGCGTGGGAGCTTCTGGTCGCCATGCTAGTCATGGAAGCGGCGTTCGGCCTTTCGGGCCTTGTCGCCGCGCCTATTTACTACGCCTACCTGAAGCAGGAACTTTCAGCGAAGAAGATGATTTAATTCAACTTTATCTATCTTTATAAGGTTAAAATTATGAAAGTATTTTGATTATCTTGAATATCTTGAAGATTTGGATAACATCTTTGGGCACTGGAGATCAATAATGTCTATCGATCCGAACATCTTGCTCACGACGCCGGAGGGACAAGCAATTTCTATTATCTTCGGAGCCTGCGCCCTTTATGCATGCAGGCCGGCTATTGGTGCGGCAATAAGAGGCATTCGAGAAGCATATCGGCCGGAGAGTAAAACAGAACCTTTTAAAAAAATTTTTGGTAAATCATAAATCCAATCTACTCGCTCTTTCCCCACTATTTTTCCGTTTTAGCTTTATTGTTTTTCTAAAAAAGTCCTTACTCGTTGAACAGATTTTTTCAGCGCCTCCTTTGAATGTTTCCGACATTTTTTCTTCCCACTTTATGGGTATGTGATTGCTCAATGCGAGAAGCACTCCTAATGCTACGCTTAATTGTATCAGGCTTGTTGGCACTTCAGGATTTGAGGCAACGGCAAATTTCCACAAAGTATAAGTAATGGTTGGAATGCCTCCTACAAATGTTATTGTTTTAATCGGATCAAAACTTTTCCTGTCCCTTTTCTTTTCTAGTTTTTCCAAATCGGCAACCAACTCGCTATCCATTTCTTTGGTATAGGATTTCATTGTTATTGCTCGATCACATAATCTTTGTGCTTGTTCCCTATATTCTTCACCAACATCCGCTTTAAATTCAACGATCTCTTTCGCAATTGCTGTCAATTCTTTTGACTGCGTAAGTACCGCACGCCGATAAATGTTAGTGTCTCGAATATCATGCGATAAAGCCAAAAACTCACGAACCTCATCCTGCTCCGCAAGCAATAAAACTTGCTTTTCATCCAGAAGCAAATCGTAATAGGTTATTTTGCTTTTCATTTTAATAAAATGAACGTTTTTCTAAATGCAATGAAAATACTATTACAAAAAAATGAAAGTAAATAGAAGAATCAATGGTTTATAACTTTTTAATCATTAAAATGGTCGGCGCTCACGCAGGCATTTTTGTGTAATAATAAACGCATATATGGTCTACCAGCATGCTGCATAACAGCCAAAAGCAATGATGCGCGTAATTGAGATTTCCTATCTAGCAAAACACGTCTCGCTTGCCGGATTTCACCTGCTTCACCATCGCTTCCGCGACTTTTTGCGTGGCGGGGTCGAGATCGGAAATCTCGCGCTCGATGGCTTTGAAACCCTCTTTCTTGGTTTCCTCGGAGGCGTAATCCATCAGGTATTCCACAAAGGTGCTGATGGCGTTCGGCGCGCAGTGCTGCTTGATCATGCCAGGCTTCGCCAGATCCATGAAATCCGAACCCGTGCGGCCCACGCGATAGCACGCGGTGCACAGCGAGGGAATCCATCCGTCTTTAGAAATCTCGCGGATCACTTCGTCCAGCGTGCGGTGATCGCCAAGCTGGAACTGGCCGTTGTCCTGCGAGCCGTCGGCGTTGTAGCCCCCCGGATCGGTGCGGCTGCCCGCCGAAATTTGCGACACGCCTAAATCCATCGTGATCTTGCGAATTTCCGGCGTCTCGCGCGTAGACATAATCATGCCCGTATAAGGCACTGCGATGCGCGTGATGGCTACGATCTTTTTAAAATCCTCATCGCTCACGCGGTTCGGCGGATCAATCGACATCGCGGACCCGTTCGCAGGTTCAATGCGCGGGAAGCTGATGGTATGGCAGCCGACGCCGAAACGCTCCTCCAAATGCTGGGCATGGCGCATCACGGCAATCAAATCGAACTTCCAATCCGCAAGGCCGTACAGGACGCCAAGCCCCACATCGTCGATGCCCGCCAGCATCGCGCGGTCGAACGCCGAAGCGCGCCAATCGAAATCGGCCTTCTTGCCGCGCACATGAACCTGCTTGTACACATCGCGGTCGTAGGTTTCCTGAAAACAGATATAGGTGCCGATCTGCGCTGCCTTCAGGCGCTTGAAATCCTCCACGCTCATGGGCGCAAGCTCGGCGTTGATGCGGCGAATCTCGCCGCCGTTGCCAACCTTCACGGAATACATCGTGTTGATGCAATCGATGATGTACTGAATTCCGCCCGGATAGTTTTCGCCCGCGATGATCAGAAGCCTTTTATGCCCCTGTTTGATCAAAATTTCCGTCTGCTGCGCGACTTCCGCCTGATTCAGCGAATGGCGCAAAATGCCTGGATTGCTTTTACGGAAGGCGCAGTAAAGGCATTCGTTCGCGCATGTATTGGAAACATAAAGCGGCGCGAAGAAAACGATGCGGCGGCCATAAATCTCGTTCTTGATATCCTTGGCGGTCGCGTACAACTCCTCGACAAGATTGGGCGAGGCGGTATAGGAAAGCGCCGCGACGTCCGTCATATTCAAGCCTTTCAGCTCTCTGGCCTTGGCAAGAACCTCCCTGATTTTGCCCGCGTCTTCCTTTTGATATTTGGCCATCGCCGCTCTGATCTCTTCCGCGTCGAGCCACGGCGCCGAAAGGTCGCTTGGATCCTCAACCATACGCAACACCTCTTTGAAAAATTGTCGCCCTTTAGAATGGAACAAAGCAAATGATGCTTTGCAATCAAGGCGATTTAGATTAACCATAAAGCTGAACTCCCCCATTGTCCATGTTTATCAGGAAAAATCGATGCTGCACCGCGACAGGGAAGACGCGCGACGCGCTATTTTAAAAGAGCTTTCAACGCTGCCCGAAAACCGGCAAGCGCTTTACGAACGCGCGGATAAAGTTCGCGCTGAAAACATGGGCGACGATATTTTTCTGCGTGGCATCGTCGAGTTTTCGAATATTTGCGCCAACAAATGCCATTATTGCGGCATTCGCGCGCCGAATAAAAACATTTCGCGCTATCATATGGACGCGGATGAAATCATGGCCATCGCCCATAAAATGGGCGAATGGCAGCAGGGAACCATCGTTCTACAATCGGGCGAAGCGAATTCGCCGGAGGAAAACCGTTTTATCGAAGACATCATCCGGCGCATTAAAAAAGAGACTCCCTTGGCCGTAACGATGTCGGTCGGAAACCGCCCGAAAGAGGTTTACGCGCGTTGGCGCGAAGCGGGCATGGATCGCTATCTGTTGCGCTTTGAAACGACGGACCCTGCCCTCTTCGCGAAAATGCATCCCGACTGCACGCTGGAGGAACGCATAGCCTGCCTGCATTCTTTGCGCGAACTGGGCGTTCAGGTCGGCAGCGGCTTTATGATCGGCGTGCCGGGCGAAACTTTGGATATACTGGCGAACAATATTCTTCTCTGCCGCGAGCTTGATCTGGACATGATCGGCATCGGCCCCTTTATCCCTCATCCCGATACGCCTTTTGCGAACGAAAAGAACGCCTACGAAAACGACAAGGACATGTTTTTCGTAGCGGTGGCGGTTTTAAGGCTTTTCAATCCGGATGCGCATATCCCCGCGACAACGGCTTTCGACGCCGTTTTTCCCAATCACGAAGGGCGCAATCTTGTTCTTCAACGCGGGGCGAACGTGTTTATGCCCAACAACACGCCGCAGAAATACAGGGGCGAATATTTGCTTTATCCCAACAAGCCTTGCGTTGACGAGGACACTGGCCAATGCGCTCTTTGCACCGAAGGCAGAATTTCTCTTATCGGGCGCACAATCGGCGAAGGCCCGGGGCATACACGGAAGAGGTCTGGCCTCTAGTTATTTATGCCTGAAGGTAATGCGGCCTTTGCTGAGGTCGTACGGCGTCATTTCGACGTTGACCTTGTCGCCTTGAAGCACGCGGATGCGGTTTTTGCGCATCTTGCCGGACGTGTGCGCCAGCACCTGATGCCCATTGTCCAGCGTGACGCGGAACATGGCGTTGGGCAGAATTTCGGATACGATGCCTTCGAATTCTAATAAATCTTCTTTTGCCATACTATTAAGCGGGGTTAAATGTGCCACATTCGGCTGGGAGAGAGGTAACAGGATTTACGGCGAACGTAAAGGCCTGATAATAAAGGATAGCGTTTAACTAGCTGAGGCGAAAAACAGCCAAGATCGTTTAAATGTTCCCATTCTCATGGCAAGGATGGCATACCGAAGGCCAACTTTCCCCGAAATCCTCCACAACCGCGCCCCAGTTTTCAATTTCCAAGCGAATGCCCGCATCGCCCGCAAAAACCAGGGTTAGTTGGCTGCCGGACGGCGCCAAAAGAATCGCCAAAAGATCTAAAATGCGCTCCCCGTCGTGCTGGTCTATGCCATGCGTGCGAATGGATTTTACGCCGTTTATAGTTAAGGCACAGCAGATTCGCTCCGCTGCGCCGGCCTCCCCCCCCTCGCGGCGCAAGCGCTGCGCGACAGCGACAAAGCGATTGGATTCCTTCTGAAACGCCATGTCGCATAAGGGCACGACGGAATCCTGAAGCACAGCCGAGATGACCTGAATGTCCTCGACGTCTTTGGCGCGAAGCTTCAGCTTTTCATCGCTCATGCGGCATCCTTTATGCGTTCGATTTCCGCGCCGCAAGCCGCAAGCTTTTCCTCAAGGCGTTCGTAACCGCGATCAAGATGATAAATGCGATTGAGCGTCGTTTCTCCCCGCGCGGCCAAGCCCGCAAGAGCAAGGGATACGGAAGCGCGAAGATCGGTCGCCATCACAGGCGCGCCGCTCAGCATCGGCACGCCGCGCACAAGCGCGGACGAATCGTGCACGGTGATGTTCGCGCCCATGCGGCGCAGCTCCGGCACATGCATGAACCGATTTTCGAATATCGTTTCCGTGATCATCGAGGCGCCGCCCGCCACGCACATCAAAGCCATCATCTGCGCCTGCAAGTCCGTAGGGAAGCCGGGATACGGCTCGGTCATCACGTCGACGCCTTTCACCAAGGACGCGCAAGTGACCCGCAGGCCGTCCGCCGTTTCGGCCATGTCTACCCCCGCTTCCGCCAAAACGGTCGCGACGCCGCTCAGATGTTCGAGCTTTGCGCCGACAAGCTCCAATTCGCCGTTCGTAATCGCGGCCGCCATCGCGAACGTGCCCGCTTCGATACGATCAGGAACCACGCTGTGCGTCGCGCCCAAAAGCCTGTCTCTGCCGACGATGCGCAAGCGATCCGAACCGATGCCGTCGATCTCCGCGCCCATGGAGGCAAGGCATTGGGCAAGGTCTGCGACTTCCGGCTCTCGCGCCGCGTTGACGATGGTTGTTTCGCCCTTGGCAAGCGCGGCCGCCATCATGACGTTTTCAGTGCCCGTTACGGTAACGGTTGGAAAAATAATCTCGCCGCCCCGAAGGCCGCCGGGCGCAGAGGCGTGGATATAGCCGTTGTCCAATTCTATCTTCGCGCCCAGTTTACGAAGCGCGCCGATATGCAGATCGACGGGGCGGGAACCGATGGCGCATCCGCCCGGAAGCGAAACCCGCGCTTCGCCTGCGCGGGCGAGAAGCGGTCCAAGCACAAGAATGCTGGCGCGCATTTTGCGCACAAGATCGTAAGGCGCGGTGATGTCCGCAATCTTCGCGGCCTTTAATTCGACGACACGGCCGCCTTGCTTGCCGCCTGCCGCGCCGTTCAAACTAATGTGAACGCCCATCTGTCCAAGCAGCTTCGACATCGTGACAATATCGGCCAGATACGGCACGTTGCTGAGCGTCAGCGTCTCGTCCGTTAAAAGGCAGGCGGCCAGCAAAGGCAGGGACGCGTTTTTCGCGCCGCTAATAAAAATTTTGCCTTCAAGTTCCCGCCCGCCAACGATGCGAATGCTGTCCATAAATTTTGCCTCGTCTAAATGCCTACTTCTGCTTTTCGTTTTCCGCAATTTGCTGTGCGCGCGCCATGGCTTGCCGCTTGCGCTTGCGCAGGTTTTCGCGCAAGGCGGCGGCAAGGTGAGCCTCCCTGTCTCGCGCAGGGGTCGACTTTTCAGGATTCGCGCCCATGCTTCTTTTTAAAGCGTTTTGAGCGCAGAGGCTATAGCTTCTTTGTCAAAAAAATATGGATAAAAGATCATATCAATCGCCCAATGATATGACTGCATGGGTCATGAATGGGTTGCGAGGAGCTAATCCTGCCTTCATTAACCCATTAATTTAGCGGAAAAATGCTCGGCCCCGAAAGCATCGCGAAATTCGGCACTTCTCCGGCTTCCAGCTTTGTCTTAACCATCGCATCCAAGCGCATAATGCGCGCGTACAAAGCATGGCTGCGAACCAGAAGGTCACGCAAACCCGCAGGGATGTTGGGATCGTCTTCGCCCTTATCGCTGGAGCATTCGTCGCTTTCGGTCACCGCATATTGGGGCGCCGTAAACTGTTCTGGCGAGATTTCCCCCGCCAACAACGCTTTCATGGCCAAAAGCCACGTCATCACCTGTATCAAACGCGCCGAAACGCGCGTATGGTGATAGCCGACATGAAGACAGCGGGATAATTCAAATTCGCGGCGGTCAGCCTGTTCATGATAGGCAATGTAATTGCGTACCTCTTGAGTCAAAGCGACCCCTTCGTCAAACGTGCGATCAAGGAGAGTCGTAGCCTTTTGTGCGCTTGGCATGGAAATATCCTTTCGTGCGAGGCTCTCAGCAATAGCGCGTTATCCTTAAAAAGAAGTTTAAAACCGTTTAGCAACAGGTTAAATTCATTGGATAATTTGTTCTACTAATAGTAGATAACGGGACTGTTACCCACTAATTCCTCAAAAGGGCGGATCCATGATAAAGGGTTGTCAGCTTGCGCGTTCACGATTCTATGATACCAACGGCGCAATGAAATGACTCGTTTGGGTCACGAGCAATTCCGAGGCGTTAATCGCTCGTGAGACTTATTATTCAACTTGGATCAAAAAATGACTTTTGACCGCCCCCCTGCCCTTCTTCTTCGCGCCGCTTTGCGGCGGGCGCCCGCGCCTTTGATCCAAAAAGCGATTGATGCGCTGCTCGGGACGATGCGCGACGGCCATCCTATGCTTTTCAAAAATCTCAAACGCCTTCCGGCGGCGGCCGTTCTTATCGCTCCGTCCGATCTTGCGCATCGTTTCAAGCTGTCTTACGGAAAGAAAGGCGTATCGCTGGTCGTTTTGGAAGACGACGAGGATTTCGACTTTGATGCGCGCATAAAAGGTTCGCTTGAAGGATTGCTAAATCTTTTAGAAGGCCGCGCGGACGGGGACAAACTTTTTTTCTCCCGCGATTTAGAGATTTCCGGCGACACGGGCGTAATCGTCGCTTTGCGCAACACGCTGGATCGCGAGGAAATGAATCTGCTTGAAGACATGACGGCGCCGCTCGGCCCCTTTGCAAAGCCTGCGCAGTTGGCGACAGGATTTTTGGAAAGCGTCGCGCGGCATGCGCGGGATCGCATCGCGGAAATCAGCGAAGAAAATATGAAAATAATTGCGAAGGATATGGCTCGGGCTGAAACCGCAAAACTGAGAGAAGAGATTCAGGAACTGAAAGCGCGTCTGGCAAAGATCGAGGGGCAAAGGAAAAGGGCACGATGACTGCTTCTTATCTGGAACTCGTCTGCCCCGCGGGAACGCCGGCGTCGCTAAAGGCAGCCATCGACGCAGGAGCCGACACCGTTTATTGCGGGTTCCGCGATTGCACGAACGCCCGCAATTATCCCGGGCTGAATTTCGATCAGGATGAAATGATCGAAGGAGCCGCTTACGCGCATAACCGCGGCAAAAAACTACTTATCGCCATCAACACGTTTCCACGCGCCGGGGATGAAAAGCCATGGCATAAGGCGGTTAACAATGCCGCCGCAGCCAAAGCCGACGGCATTATTCTGGCGGACATCGGCGTTCTTGATTATGCGACAAAAAAGCATCCTAAACTTAGAAGACATTTATCGGTTCAGGCTTCCGCGGCCAATTTCATGTCCGTTGCCTTCTATCGCGATCATTTCGATATCAAGCGCGTGGTTTTGCCCCGCGTTCTGTCGGTTGAGGAAATCGCCGCTCTTATTAAAAAGACCGGCCTTGAAACCGAGGTTTTCGCGTTTGGCACGGTCGGTCCCATGTCCGAAGGACGATGCTTTTTGTCTTCCTATATGACGGGTCTTTCTCCCACCACCGAGGGCGTTTGCGCCCCCGCGAGCCACATCTCTTACAAAGAAGAAGGCGATTGCGTTAAATCCTGCCTTGGCTGCGTCACATTAAATCAATTCTCGAAAGGTGAGCCGGCACCCTACCCCACGCCCTGCAAAGGGCGTTACGTGACGAATGGCAAAGCCTCGTATTTATTTGAAGACCCCATTGGACTGAACGCCATCGACATCCTGCCCCAATTGAAAGCTGCGGGAGTCACCGCGCTTAAAATCGAAGGCCGCCAACGGGGGCGCGCTTATGTCGCCGAGGTCGTAGGCGCGTTTCGCAAAGCCTTGGACGCCTTGGCGGCGGGCAAGCCTCTGTCCTCCAACTCCCTGAAAAACGTCGCCGAAGGCGGGCGCGAGACTTTCGGCGCTTATAAAAAGGGTTGGCGATGAAAAAGACGGCAAACAAAACCGCAAAGCTGACTCTCGGCCCCCTGTTTTTCCATTGGCCCGCCGAAAAACGCCGCGATTTTTACTACCGCATCGCCGACGAGGCGGAAATCGACGTCGTTTATCTCGGCGAGGTCGTCTGTTCAAAACGCGAACCTTTTTTCGCGCCGCATTTTTCCAAAGTTATAGACCGCTTGCAAAAGGCGAAAAAAGAAATCGTTCTTTCGACGCTTGCCCTTGTGACTTCCGAGCGGGAAATGAAAACCATCGCCGAACGCGCCAAGCAAGGCTTTATGCTAGAGGCCAACGATGTCGCCTGCCTCAAGGCTTTGGAAGGCAACCCGCATGTGATCGGCCCCTTTATCAACGTCTTTAACGAAAGCGCACGGAATTATCTGATAAAAAATCAGGCAAAGCGCATCGTCCTCCCTGTCGAAGCGCCGTTTAAGTCGATCCAAATCCTTGCAGGCAAAAGCAAAGCGGAGACTGAAACGCTGGTTTTCGGCCGCCAGCCTTTGTCGGTGGCTATGCGCTGCTATCATGCGAGATCAAGGAAGCTGACCAAGGACGGTTGCCGCTTCGCTTGCGAAAAAGACCCCGACGGCTTGCCCGTGCAAACCATAGACGGACAGCCCATTTTGACCGTTAGCGGTTCGCAAACGCTTTCCCATGGATATGTCGTTTTGCTGAAAGAGCTAGAACGGATGCGACAGGCGGGGGTAACCCACTTCAGGCTTTCGCCGCAAAACGTGGATATGGTCAAGGTCGCTGCTCTTTACCGTTCGGTTTTACGAAAGCCCGCCGAGGCCGACGCCGCCATAACTAAGTTGAAGAAAATAACCTCAGATGCGTCTTATATTAACGGCTTCTTTTACGGCAAGGAGGGCTTGGCTCTGGTTGAAGAGGATTAAAAGACCCGCCTTTTTTATAACCGAGAACAATAACTCATTGATTTTAGAGTTATTTTTCTTTGGTAACAACTTTTTAGTGCTTGCCAAAGACAGCCGTTATGGTTAATTGTAACGCCCGAGGATGATTCAATGCATATCCGCGCATTTCTTTGCCTTGCGTAACGAATGTCGGGGTCATTGCTCCCAAAGCCCTTCTCTCTGATGTTAAACTTCTCACAAAGGCTTCCAATGTCCACTACACCTCGCCCGCAGACGCGCTCTGCCACCACAGACAGACTGGGATCCAGACTCAATTCCTTGCAAGACGAGATTGACGAGCTTAGCGAGCAATGGGGAACGGAACGCACGTCTTTGATTCCCATTCTTCAGGAGATCAAGAAACGCCATTCCGTCATCAGCAGCTATGCGATGCAGTGCGTCGCCGACCGCCTTTCCATCAGCCCAGCGGATGTTTATGGCGTCGTTAGCTTCTACTCTTTCCTGCACGAGAAGTATCACGGCAAGTTCATCATCCGCCTGTGCCGCACGATTAGCTGCGACATGGCCGGAAAGGAAGCCATCGCTCGCCAGCTTCAAAACGATTTGGGCATCAAGTTCGGCGAAACGACCGCCGACGGGAAATTTTCTCTTGAATGGGCCAACTGCGTCGGGATGTGCGACCAAGGCCCAGCCGTTCTGGTGAACGAGCAGGTCTTTACGAGAGTCACGCCCGAAAAGGTGCACGAGATCATCGAAGCCTGCGAGAGAATTTACGAAAACGCGCCGGACTTATCAAAAAGAGGGCATCACAATGACCATGCGAAATAACATAACGTTTGCGACGATCCGCCCTCAGGCCGGAATGACCAGCGCGCTTGCCAAAAGCCCTGCCGAGGTGATCGAAGACCTAACCCGCTCCGGCCTTCGGGGACGCGGCGGCGCCGGATTCCCCACGGGCATGAAATGGAAGCTCGCCGCCGAGGATCCGGGAAAGAATAAAGTCGTTATTTGCAACGCCGACGAAGGCGAGCCCGGAACTTTTAAAGATCGCGTCATTTTCTCCGAATGGGCCGATCTCGTTTTTGAAGGCATGACGATTGCGGGCTACGCCATCGGCGCGTCGCTGGGCATTATCTATCTGCGCGGCGAATACGCCTATTTGCGCAAGCATCTTGAGGATAAACTCGCCGAACGGCACGAAAAAGGCTGGCTGGGAGCCGACATTCTCGGCAAGGCCGGTTTCTCCTTCGACATCCACATTCATATGGGCTGCGGCGCTTATGTCTGCGGCGAAGAATCCGCCCTTATCGAATCTTTGGAAGGCAAGCGCGGCGAATCCCGCAACCGCCCGCCCTTTCCCGTTTCAAGGGGGCTGTTCGGCGCGCCCACCGTCGTCAACAACGTGGAAACTCTGGCTTGGGCGGCGGCAATCTTCGCTCTTAAACCGGACTGGTTCAAACATGTGGGCACCGAAAAATCGTCGGGATTCAAGCTGCTCAGCATTTCAGGGGACGTGTCACGCCCTGGCGTTTACGAATTCCCGATGGGCACGAAAATCGGCGATATTCTGGAAGCCGCAGGCGCGACCGACCCGAAAGCCGCCGTCATCGGCGGGGCTTCGGGCGTTTTGGTTCCGGCCAAGGAATTCAGCCGCTCGATCTGCTTCGAGGACGTTTCGACCGGCGGTTCCGTCATCGTTTTGGGCAAGGACCGCGATTTGCTCGACATCATGGAGAATTTTCAGGAATTCTTTTCGGACGAATCCTGCGGCCAATGCACGATATGCCGCGTCGGCAACATGAAGCTGCTCGAAGGCATTAAGATGTTGAAGGAAGGCCGCTGCACGACCAAGTACATGCAAGAGCTGTGCGCTCTTGGCGCTAGCATGCAGGCCGCCTCCAAATGCGGCCTTGGGCAGTCCAGCCCCAACATGTTCCTGTCGGTCCTGAAGCATTTTAAGGGAGAGGTTCTGGGGCGTCCCCAGTCTGACGATACCACTGCCAGCAAGAGGAAAGCGATATGAGCGAAACAAAAAACGCCAAAATGATCGATATCGTTATCGACAATAAGAAAGTATCCGTTCCCTCTGGCACCATGCTCCTTGCGGCCGCGCGGCAGAACGGCTTCCATATCCCTACCCTTTGCCACCACGACGACTTGACGCCCGCAGGCGGTTGCCGCTTGTGCATCGTCGAAATCGAAGGGCAACGGGCTTTGACGGCAAGCTGCGCGTTTCCAGTCACCGCGCCGATCAAGGTCAAGACAACGTCCACCCGCATCCGGCAAGCCCGCCGCCACACGGTCGAGCTTCTGCTCTCCGAGCACTGCGGCGATTGCTACAGCTGCAATCGAAACGGCAATTGCGAGCTGCAAACGCTGGCCGCCGATTACGGCGTAACCTCATTCCGCTTCGGCCACCCAAAGGAAAAGAAGCACGCTATAGACACATCCAGCTTCTCAATCATTCGCGACATGGACAAATGCGTTCAATGCACCCGCTGCGTCCGCGCCTGCAAAGAGCTTCAGGACATCGGCGTTTTCGAATCCGTAGGTCGCGGCGATACGCGCACGATAGGCACCTATCTGGACAAGCCGATGGCGGAAGTGGGCTGCATCAACTGCGGCCAATGCGTGGACCGCTGCCCCACAGGCGCGCTTCGCGAACGCGACGCCACCGACGAAGTTTGGGCCGCCATCGACGATCCGACCAAGCATGTCGTCATTCAAACGGCGCCCGCGCCGCGCTCGGCTATCGCCGAAGAATTCGGCATCGAACCGGGGCATACCTTGACGTGGGAAATGAACTCGGCCTTGCGCATGTGCGGCTTCGACAAAGTGTTCGACACCAACTTCACGGCCGACCTGACCATCATCGAAGAAGGCACGGAGCTGATTTTACGCCTCTACAAAAACATCGTTGAAAAAGACAACTCCATGCCCTTGCCGCAGTTCACTTCCTGCTGTCCGGGCTGGGTCAAGTTTTTCGAGCATTCGCATCCCGAAATGCTCAAACACGTTTCGACCGCAAAAAGCCCACAACAAATGTTCGGACCGTTGATGAAGACGTGGTACGCGGGAATCAACAATATCGATCCGGCGAATATCGTGTCGGTATCCCTCATGCCCTGTTCGGCCAAGAAGTTCGAGTGCAACAGGCCGGAAATGCGCGACAGCGGATTCAAGGACGTCGATTACGTCCTGACGACCCGCGAATGCGCCAAGATGATCAAGCAGGCGGGCATCCATCTTCCAAGCCTGCCGAAGTCGGACTTCGACGATCCGTTCGGCACGGCCACCGGTTCGGGCGTCATATTTGGCGTGACGGGCGGCGTGATGGAAGCGGCGCTTCGCAGCGTTCTGGAATTCGTGACGGGAGAGAAAGTGGAAACGCTTTTCTCCCACGCCGACATCATTCCCGTGCGCGGCATTGACGGCGCGGGTTATGTTGACCTGAAAGTGCCCCAGAAAGTCGGCCCTGTGCCCGATATCATCAAGCATCTGGTTCCCAACTGGAACTGGCTTGCGGGCGTGACCATGCGGGTCGGCATCGCGCACGGCATCAAGAACGCGCGCCGCGTGCTGGACGACGTGGCGGCCGGAGGCGTTTTCAGCACTTGCCACTTTATCGAAGTCATGGCTTGTCCCGACGGCTGCGTGGGCGGCGGCGGGCAACCGGTGCCGACAAGCCCCGAAATCCGCAAAGCGCGTTCGAAGGCGATCTACTCTGAAGATTCAGCCTATGGCATCCGCAAGAGCCACGAGAATCCGGCTGTCTTGCGCCTGTATAAGGAGTTCCTGACCGAAGGCCCCTGCGGCCACAAGAGCCACGAGCTTCTGCATACGACCTACACGCCGCGCAGCAAGTACATCGTGAATAAGTCGTAAGAAAAGCGGATCAATGGCCTGCAAAGAGCCTCTTTTTGTGCCCACTTTAATCTAGACTTATTTAGTCCCAATTGCTAATCTGCGGCCATGATACGCCTGAGCCGCCTGACCGATTACGCCATCACCCTCCTTTCGTATGTGGGCAACGAAAGCGACGCTTTATGGACGGCGGCAGGACTTTCAGAAAAATCCGGCCTTCCCCTGCCCACCGTCGCTAAAGTTTTAAAGGTTCTGGCCAAAAGCGGCCTTGTTTCAGCCCAGCGCGGCGCAATCGGCGGCTATAAACTGACGCGCGCGCCTTCCTGCATTTCTGTCGCGCAAATTATCGAGGCTATGGACGGCCCCATAGCGATCACAAAATGCACCCACGGAAGCGCGCAAAAATGCGCCATCAAGAATTTCTGCGCCATGAGCGGCGGCTGGAACAAAGTCAACGGCGCGATCCGCGACGCCTTGAACGACGTGTCTTTGGCGGAAATGGTATCCCCTTCCCTCGCCTTTCCCGAAGGCGGAATTGCGGCGCAGGAATGCCCATGAGCATGGACAAATATACGCGCGCCAAGGATTTGATCGGCGATTCATACAAGTACGGCTTCGTAACCGATATCGAGCAGGAAATAGCGCCCTCTGGCCTGAACGAAGAGATTATCCGTTTTATTTCCGCAAAAAAAGACGAGCCGCAGTGGCTGCTCGACTGGCGATTAAAAGCCTTTCGCCATTGGACCAAAATGCAAGAGCCGAACTGGGCGAAAGTGCATTATCCCAAGATCGATTATCAGGGCGCCTGCTACTACGCCGCGCCCAAAGCCAAGAAAAAGCCGAAGTCGTTATCAGAAGTCGATCCGGAACTGCTGAAAACATACGAAAAGCTCGGCATCCCTTTGCAGGAGCAAAAAGTATTGGCAGGCGTCGAAGAACGCCGCGTTGCCGTAGACGCCGTTTTCGACAGCGTTTCGGTAGCCACCACCTATAAAAAAGAACTGGAATCGCACGGCATTATTTTCTGCCCCATTTCCGAAGCTGTTCTCAAGCGCCCCGATCTTGTGAAAAAATATCTGGGCTCCGTCGTGCCGCCTTCGGATAATTTCTTCGCCGCTTTGAATTCCGCCGTTTTTACGGATGGTTCCTTTGTTTATATCCCCAAAGGCGTGCGCTGCCCCATGGAGCTTTCCACCTATTTCCGCATCAATGCCGAAAACACAGGGCAGTTCGAGCGCACACTGATAATCGCCGACGAAGCCGCCTCGGTCAGTTACTTGGAAGGCTGCACGGCTCCCAAACGCGACGAAAATCAGCTTCACGCCGCCGTTGTGGAGCTTGTCGCGCTGGACGACGCGCAGATAAAGTATTCGACGGTACAAAACTGGTATCCGGGCGACAAGGAAGGCAAAGGCGGCATTTATAATTTTGTGACCAAGCGCGGCGCATGCCGCGGGAAGAATTCCAAAATCTCGTGGACACAGGTTGAAACCGGCTCGGCTATTACATGGAAATACCCAAGCTGCGTTTTGCAGGGCGACGGCTCGGTGGGCGAGTTTTATTCAGTGGCCGTGACGAACAACTGCCAGCAAGCCGATACGGGCACGAAGATGATCCATATCGGCAAAAACACGCGCTCCACAATCATTTCCAAGGGCATCAGCGCGGGGCGCGCCCAGAATACCTATCGCGGGCTTGTTAAAGTTATGCGCACGGCCAAAGGGGCGCGCAACAAAACGCAATGCGACAGCCTTTTGATCGGCGATCAATGCGGCGCGCATACCGTGCCGGTTATTCAGTCGCGGCAGCCGTCGGCGCGATTGGAACATGAAGCCACCACCTCGAAAGTCAGCGAGGATCAGCTGTTCTATTGCCAGCAGCGCGGCTTGAATGTGGAGGAAGCGATGACTTTAATTGTGAACGGATTTTGCAAGGAAGTATTGCAGGAATTGCCGATGGAATTCGCCGTCGAAGCGCAAAAGCTCGTCGGCGTGAGCTTGGAAGGAAGCGTGGGATGATGCTTGAAATCAATAACCTGCATGCCTCAATCGAAGGCAAAGAAATACTGAAAGGCATCAATCTTGCCGTGCCCGCAGGCGAAGTGCATGCCATAATGGGGCCGAACGGCTCCGGCAAAAGCACGTTGTCTTATGTGCTTGCGGGCCGCGCCGGGTACACCGTAACGCAAGGCAGCGTAACCTATAAGGGCCAAGACCTTTTGAAAATGAACGCCGAGGAGCGCGCGCAGGCAGGCGTTTTTCTAGCCATGCAATACCCCATCGAAATTCCGGGCGTCAGCAACATGATTTTCCTCAAAACCGCCTTAAACGCCGTCCGTAAAGCGCGAGGACAAAACGAGTTGGACGCCATGCAGATGCTGAAACTGCTGCGCGAAAAAGCCAAGAAAATCGGCCTATCCGACGATATGCTAAAACGCGCCGTCAACGCAGGTTTTTCGGGCGGCGAGAAAAAGCGTAACGAGATTCTTCAAATGGCGGTTTTGGAACCTTCCTTGTGCCTTTTGGACGAGACGGATAGCGGCCTTGATATCGACGCTTTGAAAATAGTGGCCGACGGCGTGAACGCCCTGCGCTCCCCCGACAGGTCGATGATTTTGATCACCCATTACCAAAGGCTTTTGGACTATATCGCGCCGGATAAGGTGCATGTGCTGGCGCACGGCAAAATCCGAAAGAGCGGCGGGCCGGAACTGGCGCGCGAACTGGAAAAAGAAGGCTATGCCGGTTTCGCAAGCGAGGACGCGTGATGAAAAAAGGGTCGGACAATCTGATCGTTTTCGATTGGAACGGCACCATCATCGCCGATACGACCGCGTGCGTCCATGCGACCAACCGCGTTTTAAAGGTAATGGGCTTCCCCAAAATAACCCGCGCCCATTATCAAAAGCATTATACCATGCCAATTATCGATCTGTATCATGCGATGGGCGTCTCGCTTGAAGCGATTCAGAAGCACGAGAAAAAGATTCACCCCTTGTGGCACGACACCTATCAATCGAACGCCATCCGCCTTCGGCGCGGCGCCAAGCCTGCATTCGACCAGCTTTGCCGCGCTTCGTTCAAATCCATTATTTTAAGCAACTACGTAGCCGAACGCATCGACCAGCAAGCGCGGCGCTTGGGCGTGCGCGATCATTTTGAAGAAATTATCGCCTTCCATCAAAGCGACGCGACTTTCCGCAAACGCGGCAAGGGGGAACGACTGGAACGCTATTTGAAAAAGAATCCCGCGCGGGCGGGCATCATCGTTGGCGATACGGAAGAAGAAGTGGAGATCGGGCGGGAGCTTGGCCTTGTGACGGTGGCCATCACCGACGGCATGTGCTCGACCACGCGCCTCAGAAAAATGAAACCGGATTTTTTGATTCAAAGCCTGCATAAGCTGCCGATCATCGCGCTGGACGTTTTTGCTTCCGACAAGGGCAAGAACGCAAAATGAAAACGGCGAAACGCAAACTCAAGGATGCCCCCTCTCCCGCCGCTGAATGGCGGGACGATAAGTCGCGGCTTGTTTTTCTGAACGGCGTTTGGCGGCCGGAGCTTTCCCGCTTCGGCTCCGTTCCTTCATGCATTCTCATGGGAGATTTGGAGTCCGGCTACGAATTGACGCTTGGCGAACAAACATGCCTGATTTCCCAGCCCATCGAATTGGTTTTTGAAAGCGACGAAAATGCGCCAAAAGAAATAGCGATAAAATTCGCTTATCACATCGGAAAAAGCGGAAGGCTGACGCTTTTGGAAAATTTTGAAGGTTGCTCTGTGCCCGTGCGCATGGAAAGCGCAATCAATTTGCAGGAACGCGCCAAGTTCGTGCATGGCAAAATCGCAGACGGAAAACATAAAGCATTACATGAAGTTTCTGTCGCAATGGGCGGATATTACAGCAATTTCTGTCTTCTACACAACGCCCTATGCATGAGCAATGACATGCATGTGCTTTTGAACGGAGAAGAAGCGCAAGCGGCGCTCAACGGCCTCATGCTTTTAAACGGAAAAGAAGAGGCAAAAATGCGCACATGCGTCGAACACATCGCGCCGCATTGCGCAAGCCGACAGATTTATAAAAGCGTTCTAAACGGCAAATCTCGCGCGGACTTTAACGGCAAAATTATCGTCGCGCCTCATGCGCAAAAAAGCGACGGCTATCAACTGAGCCGCGCGCTGCTTTTATCGGACCAAGCCGAAATGGACGTGAGGCCGGAGCTGGAAATTAACGCCGACGATGTGAAATGCAGCCACGGCAGCACGATAGGCGATTTGGACGAGGACGCGCTGTTCTATTTTCGCGCGCGCGGCCTAAGCGAGGCGCAAGCGCGCGAATTGCTGATCGAAGCCTTCGTAGGCGAGATGATCGACGAAATTCAAATCGGGGTATGGCGCGATATTTTCCATCGCGCGGTTAAAATAGGAACGGCATGAGCTACGACATAGAAAAAATCCGCAACGATTTTCCCGCTTTGGCGCAGGAATTCCACGGGCACCCCCTCGCCTATCTTGATACCGGCGCAAGCGCGCAAAAGCCGCGCGTCGTGATCGAGGCCATGACGCGTTTTATGGAACGCGATTATGCGAATATTCACCGCGGGGTGCATGAGTTGAGCCAACGCGCGACCGATCAATACGAAGACGTGCGCGAAAAAACGCGCCGCCTGATCAATGCGGAAAGCGCGGACGAAATCGTTTTCACGCATGGCGCGACGGAATCAGCAAACCTGATCGCGCAAACGTGGGGGCGGAAATTCCTGAAAGCCGGCGACGAGGTCATTCTAACGGCGCTTGAGCATCACGCGAATATCGTTCCGTGGCAAATGCTGCGCGACGAAGTAGGCATCGTTTTACGCATTATACCCGTTACCCCCGCAGGCGAAGTGCGGATTGAAGAGGTGAAGGCCGCCTTGTCGCCCCGTACAAAGCTGATCGCTTTCGCCCATGTTTCCAATGTGTTAGGCACGATATTGCCGGTCAAAGAAATCGTCGCGCTGGCGCATCAGGCAGGCGCATTAGCCGCTGTCGACGGCTGCCAATCGGTCGCCCACATGCCGATAGACGTGCGCGAATTGGACGCCGATTTTTACTTCTTTTCGGGGCACAAATTATATGGTCCGACCGGCATCGGCGTGCTTTACGGAAAGCGCGACATATTGAAAAGCATGCCGCCTTATCAGGGCGGCGGCGATATGATCCTTTCCGTCACCTTCGAGAAAACGGCATTCAAAGAGCCGCCTCATCGCTTTGAAGCCGGAACGCCGCCGATAACGGAAGTTATCGGCCTTGGCGCGGCTATCGATTACGTTACGAGCGTCGGACTTCAAAACATCGCCGCTTATGAGGACGATATACTTAAGTATGCGACAGAGAAACTTTTAAACTTCGATAGTCTCAAGATCATCGGAACATCCCCGAAAAAATCCGGCATCATTTCATTTATCATGGATCAGGCGCATCCGCACGATATCGGCACCATTCTCGACAGGCAGGGCGTAGCCATTCGCGCAGGGCATCATTGCGCACAGCCGTTGATGGAGCATCTCGGACTTACGGCGACGGCTCGCGCCTCGTTTGGCATGTACACAACTCGGGCGGATATCGACGCGCTGGTTGCAGCCATCACCAAGGTAAAGGAGATTTTTGGATGAGCGACGATTTGCGCGACCTATATCAGGAATTGATCCTCGACCACGGCAAGCATCCGCGAAATTTTCGCGCCGCCGAGAATGCGAACCGGCAGGCGTTGGGGCATAATCCGCTATGCGGCGATAAAATCAATCTTTTCGCCACCGTCGATGACAAAGGCGTGATTAAGGACGTTTCTTTCCAAGGAAGCGGCTGCGCTATTTCCGTAGCTTCGGCCTCGATGATGACGGAAATGCTGAAGGGAAAAACGGCAGAAGAAGCCGCACGTTTGTTTGATTATATGCACAAGGCCTGCACGGGCGAAAATGCCGATGAAACAGGGCTGGACGAGGACGCGGTAGCGCATATCAAAGCTCTTTCCGGCGTGCGCGATTACCCCATACGCGTTAAATGCGCAACGCTGGCGTGGCACACGCTACAGGCGGCCTTGAAAAACGAAGAAAAGACGACAACGGAATAACGATGAACGGCAATACAAACAGCGCACAAACGCAAGAAAATCCGACGGACGGGACCCAAACCGAGGAAACGGTTTCTTCGATGGAGGAAAAGATCGTCGCGAATATCAAAACCGTATACGACCCCGAAATTCCCGTGAACCTTTATGATTTGGGACTGATTTACAAAATCGCCGTAACGCCTAAAGATAATGGTAAATTCGACGTCGCCATCGACATGACCCTCACCTCGCCCCAATGCCCCATTGCCGAAGAAATGCCCTTGCGCGTTCAGGAAGCAGTCGCGCGCGCCGATGGCGTCGGCAAAGTGACGGTTAATCTTATTTGGGACCCGCCTTGGGACAAATCGCGCATGACCGACGAAGCGCGAATGCAGTTGGATATGTTTTAGGAGATGGATTCGGGGTTCGGGGTTCGGGATTCAGAAAAAATAAGAGTTGTCATTCCGGATCCGCCGCGCAGCGGCGGAGTCCGGAATCTAGGCTGCGATGAAAAAAGAAAATGACTGCGCGGATTATTCCTGCCGCAAATACGACTCCCAAACATCCAACCTCCATATCAATCTTCACAGACGTCTGGATTCCGTGCTCTCGCCAAAGCTATCGCTTTGGCTCGCCACGGAATGACAAACTCCCTGAATCCCGGATGCTCGCTTACGCCAGTTCCTCCGCTTCCTCTTCGACGACAACGGCAAGAGCAGCCTGCTGCGCCGCCGCCTTTTCGGCATCCAGCTTGTCTGCTTCAAGGTCGCGCGAGGCCGCAATACGGCGCAGACGGTTGACGACGGAGCCTGTGCCGGCGGGTATGAGCCTGCCGACGATCACGTTCTCCTTCAGGCCTTCCAGCGTATCGACCTTGCCGGAAACAGCGGCTTCGGTCAGCACGCGGGTCGTTTCCTGGAACGACGCGGCCGAGATAAACGAATGCGTTTGCAGCGAAGCCTTGGTGATGCCTTGGAGCACCGCCTTGCCTTGAGCCGGGCGCAGGGATTCCAGAACCGCCTTGTCGTTGGCGGCCATGAAATCGGTACGGTCGAGCAATTCGCCTTCCAGTAGCGTCGTATCCCCGGAATCGGTGATTTCGACCTTCTGGAGCATCTGGCGCACGATCACTTCGATGTGCTTGTCGTTAATCTTGACGCCCTGCAAGCGATAAACTTCCTGAATCTCGTTGATGATGTAGTCGGCCAAAGCCTCCACGCCCATCACCGAAAGAATATCATGCGGCACGGGGTTGCCGTCGATCAAAAGGTCGCCCTTTTGCACCATGTCGCCTTCCTGAACGGCGATATGCCTGCCCTTGGGGATCAGGTATTCGCGCGGCTCGATGGACTCGTCCATAGGGCGCACGATAATGCGGCGCTTGGTCTTATAGTCCTTGCCGTATTCGATGCGGCCGTCGATATCCGAAATGATCGCGAAATCCTTCGGACGGCGCGCTTCGAACAGCTCGGCGACGCGCGGGAGACCGCCCGTGATGTCGCGGGTCTTGGTGCCTTCGCGGGGCACGCGAGCCAGAACATCGCCCGCCTTCACGTGCGTGTCGTTCTCGATATTGAGAATGGCGTCCACGGGAAGGAAATAACGCGCTTCAAGGCCGTTCGACAGTTTGATGATTTCGCCCTTCTTGTCGTGCAAGACGATGCGCGGGCGCAGTTCCGCGCCGCGGGATTGCTGGCGGAAGTCGATAACCTTCTTCGAGGAAATGCCTGTCGCTTCGTCCATGACTTCACTGACCGACAAGCCTTCCACGAGGTCGGCATAATGCGCCGTGCCTTCGCGATCGGTGATGATCGACATCGTGTACGGATCCCAATCGGCCAGCTTCTGGCCTTTCTTGACCATCTCGCCTTCCTTGGCCAACAAGCGCGCGCCGTAGGGCAAGCGGTGGCGGGCCTTTTCGCGCCCGTCCGCGTCCAGCAGAACGATCTCGCAATTGCGGTTCATGACGATCAAGCTGCCTTCGCTGTTCACCACGACGTTCTTGTTCTTGATTTGCATCTTCGAGTCGAACGAAGCCTCGATAGAGTTCTGCTCCGCGCCGCGTTGCGCCGCGCCGCCGATGTGGAACGTGCGCATCGTCAGCTGCGTGCCGGGTTCGCCGATGGATTGCGCGGCAATAACGCCGACGGCTTCGCCCAGGTTGACGGGCGTGCCGCGCGCCAAATCGCGTCCATAACACTTCGCGCATACCCCGACTTCGTTTTTGCAGGTCAGGGGCGAACGAATGGCGACGGCGTCGATCCCAGCCTTATCGATCAGATCGACCTGCACTTCCTCGATCAGCTCGCCGGCCTTGACGATGACTTCCTTCGTCTTGGGGTTCACGATATCGCGCAAAGCCGAACGCCCTAAAATGCGCTCTGCCAGCGGGGCGATAACTTCGCCGCCCTCGATCACCGCCTTGACGTTCAGCCCCGTTTCCGTGCCGCAGTCCAGATTGGTGATAATGGCGTCCTGAGCCACGTCCACAAGGCGGCGGGTCAGATAGCCCGAATTCGCGGTTTTCAGCGCGGTATCGGCCAAGCCTTTGCGCGCGCCGTGCGTCGAGTTGAAGTATTCGAGAACCGTCAAACCTTCCTTAAAGTTGGAAATGATCGGCGTTTCGATAATTTCGCCGTTCGGCTTGGCCATCAGCCCGCGCATGCCCGCCAATTGCTTGATCTGGGCGGCGGAGCCGCGCGCGCCGGAATGCGCCATCATATAAACGGAATTGATGCGGCCTTTGCCGGTGTCGGAAATGCCCTTCATCATCTCTTCAGCGACTTTTTCGGTGCAGGTAGACCAAACGTCCACCACCTTGTTGTATTTTTCGCCGCGGGTGATCAGGCCGTCCTGATATTGCTGTTCATATTCGTCCACCTGCGTCTGCGCCTTCTTGATCAGCGTTTCCTTGGCGGCAGGTATGACCAGATCGTCCTTGCCGAACGAAATGCCCGCCTTGCAAGCATTGCTGTAGCCCATGCCCATCATGCGGTCGGCGAAAATCACCGTCTCTTTCTGGCCGCAATGGCGGTAGACAAGATCGATGACGTTCGTAATGTCCTTCTTCGTCAACACGCGATTGATGATGCTGAACGGTATCTTCGGATGGCGCGGCAAAATCTCCGAAAGAAGCATGCGCCCGGGCGTGGTCTCCACGCGCGTAACGATGGGCTTGCCTTCGGCATCCACGTCGTGATAGCGCGCCTTGATCTTGGCATGCAGCGTGACGGTGCCGCTCGCCAACGCCTGTTCGATTTCCGAAATCGTCGCGAAAACCATGCCTTCGCCGACCTCGCCTTCACGCCCCATGGAAATATAGTAAAGGCCGAGAACGATATCCTGCGACGGAACGATGATCGGCTTGCCGTTCGCGGGCGAAAGGATATTGTTCGTCGACATCATAAGCACGCGCGCTTCCAGCTGCGCCTCAAGCGACAGCGGAACGTGGACGGCCATTTGGTCGCCGTCGAAGTCGGCGTTGAACGCCGTACAAACCAGCGGATGCAGCTGAATTGCCTTGCCTTCGATCAAAATCGGCTCGAACGCCTGGATGCCCAAACGGTGAAGCGTGGGGGCGCGGTTCAAAAGCACGGGATGCTCGCGAATAACCTCTTCAAGGATATCCCATACTTCCGGGCGTTCCTTTTCGACCATGCGCTTGGCGGCCTTGATCGTCGAGGCCATGCCGTAAAGCTCCAGCTTGGCGTAAATAAAAGGCTTGAACAGCTCCAGCGCCATTTTCTTAGGCAAGCCGCACTGATGCAATTTCAGTTCCGGCCCTACGGTGATGACCGAACGCCCCGAATAATCGACGCGCTTGCCGAGCAGGTTTTGACGGAAGCGTCCCTGCTTGCCTTTCAGCATATCGGATAGCGATTTCAGCGGGCGTTTGTTCGCACCCGTGATAACGCGCCCTCTCCGGCCGTTGTCGAACAGGGCGTCGACGGATTCCTGAAGCATGCGCTTTTCGTTGCGCACGATGATATCGGGAGCGCGAAGCTCCATCAGGCGTTTCAAGCGGTTGTTGCGGTTGATCACGCGGCGGTAAAGGTCATTCAGATCCGAGGTGGCAAAACGGCCGCCGTCCAGCGGAACCAACGGCCGCAATTCCGGCGGAATGACGGGAATGACGTCAAGAACCATCCATTCGGGACGCGCGCCCGAATCGATGAAGGCCTCGATCACCTTTAAACGCTTCACGATCTTCTTGCGCTTGGCGTCGGAAGTCGTCGTGAGCATGTCCTCGCGCAGGCGAAGTTTTTCCTCATGCAAGTCGATGCCGGAAAGCATGTGCTTGATCGCCTCGGCGCCGATCATGGCCGTGAAAGCGTCATTGCCGTATTCTTCCTGAGCCTTCAGATAATCTTCTTCGGAGAGAAGCTGTTTCAGCTTTAACGGAGTAAGGCCAGGTTCTGTCACGCAGTAATTTTCGAAATAAAGGACGCGTTCCAATTCCTTCAGCGTCATATCGCACAAAAGGCCGATGCGCGAAGGCAGCGACTTCATGAACCAGATATGCGCCACGGGCGCTGCCAGCTCGATATGCCCCATGCGCTCGCGGCGAACCTTTTGCAATGTGACTTCGACGCCGCACTTTTCGCAGATGATGCCGCGATATTTCATGCGCTTGTACTTGCCGCACAAGCATTCATAGTCGCGGATCGGCCCGAAGATGCGCGCGCAGAAAAGGCCGTCGCGTTCGGGCTTGAACGTGCGGTAATTGATCGTTTCCGGCTTCTTGATTTCGCCGAATGACCACGAACGGATGCGCTCAGGCGACGCCACCGAGATTTTCAACTGGTCGAAAGTCTGCGGCGCGTTCTGCTGGTTAAAGATGTTCATAAGGTCGTTCATAATTCGTCATTCTCCCGCTTGCATAAGTCTCTTTTGGCATGCCGCCGATTAACCGGCGTCCGGTAAAGATTCGAGCGCATTATCGTTGGTCGTCGCGTCTTCGATGGTTTTCTGCTTTCGCTGGTCCATCTCGACATTCAGGCCGAGCGAACGCAGTTCCTTCACCAAAACGTTGAAGGATTCCGGAATGCCCGCCTTAAAGTTGTCTTCGCCGCGCACAATGGCCTCATAAACCTGCGTGCGGCCCGAAACGTCGTCGGACTTGATGGTCAGCATTTCCTGAAGCGTATAGGCCGCGCCGTAGGCTTCCAGCGCCCAGACTTCCATTTCCCCGAAGCGTTGGCCGCCGAACTGCGCTTTGCCGCCCAAAGGCTGCTGCGTCACAAGCGAATAAGGACCGATCGAACGCGCGTGGATCTTGTCGTCGACCAAATGGTGCAACTTGAGCATGTAGATGTACCCAACGGTCACTGGCCTATCGAATTGTTCGCCCGTGCGCCCGTCGACTAGCGTCGATTGGCCTGTCGTATTGAGTCCCGCAAGAGACAACATGCGCTCGATATCCGGACCGCGCGCGCCGTCGAAAACGGGCGTCGCAATCGGAACACCGCCGCGCAAATTGCCGGCAAGCTCCAAAATCTCGTCGTCCGAAAGCGGCGCGACGTTCGCTTTATAGGTGTCATCGCCGTAGGCCGATTTCAATTGATTCCGCAAATCTCCGATATTGGCTTTTTTGTCCTGCCGAACCTGCGCCAAATAAGCATCGTAAGCCGCGCCAATCTGACGCCCCAGGTTGGCCGAAGCCCACCCAAGATGCGTTTCCAAAATCTGCCCGATGTTCATGCGCGAAGGCACGCCCAAGGGGTTCAAAACGATATCAACGGGCGTGCCGTCCTCTAGGTACGGCATATCCTCCACCGGCAGAATACGCGAAACGACGCCCTTGTTGCCATGGCGGCCGGCCATCTTGTCGCCCGGTTGCAGCTTGCGCTTGACCGCGACAAAAACCTTGACCAGCTTCATGACGCCAGGGGGCAGTTCGTCGCCGCGTTGCAGCTTCGACACCTTGTCCTCAAAGCGGCGTTTCAGAGCATTGATCTGCTCGTCGAAAACCTTGCCGGTGTTTTCGATCTGCGCCATCGCCTTTTCGTCCTTAACGCTAATCTGGCGCCACTGGCCGTGCGAATAGCTTTCCAGCATGTCGGGCGTGATCGCCTTGCCCGTCGGGAAATTCTTGGGCCCGGCGGCGGCTTTCTTGCCCAACAAAATGTTTTGAAGGCGCGCGTAGAAATTGCGCTCCAGAATGGCGCGTTCGTCGTCACGATCCTTCGCCAAGCGTTCGATTTCGCTGCGTTCGATGGCGATGGCGCGTTGATCCTTTTCGACGCCACGGCGCGAGAACACGCGCACTTCGACGATCGTGCCCGTCACGCCCGGCGGCAAGCGCAAGCTGGTGTCGCGCACATCGGCGGCTTTTTCGCCAAAAATCGCGCGAAGCAGCTTTTCTTCGGGCGTCATGGGGCTTTCGCCTTTCGGCGTGACCTTGCCGACCAGAATATCGCCCGGATTCACTTCCGCGCCGATATAAACGATACCGGCTTCGTCGAGGTTCTTCATAGCCTCTTCGCCGACGTTCGGAATGTCGCGCGTGATTTCTTCCTGTCCCAGCTTGGTGTCGCGCGCCATGACTTCGAATTCTTCGATGTGGATCGACGTGAACACGTCGTCCTTGACAATGCGCTCGGAAATCAGAATGGAATCTTCGAAGTTATAGCCGTTCCAAGGCATAAACGCGCAAAGCACGTTGCGCCCTAAGGCCAATTCCCCCAAATCCGTGGCGGGGCCGTCGCCGATGATGTCGCCCTTGGCGATCTTGTCGCCCACTTTGACCAAAGGCCGCTGTGTGATGCAGGTGCTTTGGTTGGAGCGTTGGAACTTCAACAGATTATAAATATCGACCGAAGGCGCGTGAGCGTCATGGTCTTCATCGGCGCGAATGACGATGCGGGTGGCGTCCACCTGATCGACAATGCCCGCCCGCTTGGCCACAATCGCGACGCCGGAATCGCGCGCGACGGTGCCTTCCATGCCCGTGCCGACAATCGGCGCGTCGTTGCGCAAAAGCGGAACGGCTTGGCGTTGCATGTTCGAACCCATCAAAGCGCGGTTCGCGTCGTCGTTCTCAAGGAACGGAATAAGCGCGGCGGCGACGGAAACGATCTGCTTCGGCGAAACGTCGATGAAATCGACAGCATCGCCCGGAACAGTGATGTTTTCGCCCGCCTTGCGGACGTTCACATGCTCGGAAGCGAAGCGGCCGGATTTATCCAGCGCGGCGTTGGCTTGCGCGATGGCGTACCTGCCTTCTTCCATAGCCGAAAGATAAACGACCTCGGACGTCACCTTGCCGTTCTTAACGCGGCGGTACGGGCTTTCGATGAAGCCGTACTGGTTGACGCGCGCGTAAGTCGCGAGCGAGCTCATCAGGCCGATATTCGGACCTTCAGGCGTTTCAATCGGGCAAATGCGGCCATAGTGCGTGGGATGCACGTCGCGCACTTCGAAGCCCGCGCGTTCGCGCGTCAGGCCGCCCGGCCCAAGAGCCGAAACGCGGCGTTTATGCGTGATTTCGGAAAGCGGATTCGTTTGATCCATGAACTGGCTGAGCTGCGACGAGCCGAAGAATTCGCGAACGGCGGCTGCGGCCGGCTTCGCGTTGATCAAATCATGCGGCATCACCGTATCGATTTCGATGGAGCTCATGCGCTCGCGGATGGCGCGTTCCATGCGCACAAGCCCGATGCGGTATTGGTTTTCCATCAATTCGCCGACAGAGCGAACGCGGCGGTTGCCCAAGTGGTCGATATCGTCGATCTCGCCGCGGCCGTCCTTCAGGTCGCACATGATCTTGATGATCTCGATAATGTCTTCCTTGCGCAAAACGCGAACCTGGTCGTCCGTCTTGAAGCCAAGGCGCGAATTCATCTTCACGCGGCCGACAGGCGACAGATCGTAGCGTTCGAGCGAGAAGAAGAGCCCGTTGAACAAGCCTTCGGCGGATTCCAAAGTCGGCGGTTCGCCCGGGCGCATGACGCGATAAATATCGATCAACGCTTCTTCGCGGGTGGCGTTTTTGTCCGCCATAAGCGTGTTGCGAATATAGGGACCGATGTTCACATGGTCGATGCCAAGCGTGGGCAGCTCTTTAACCGCCGCTTCGTTCAGCTTTTCAAGCGCGTCGGCGGTGATTTCGTCGCCCGCCTCGAAAAGAACGACGCCCGTTTTCTCGTCGATCATGTCGGTGGCGAGATAACGCCCCACCAGCGACTCGCTTTGAACCAAAATGTCTTTGACGCCCTGCTCCACCAGCTTTGTCGCCATGCGCGGCGTGAATTTCGCGCCCGCTTCGACAAGAGTCTTGCCGTTCTTGGCGTCCACAAGGTTGTCAAGCAGCTTATGCCCCTTGAACATTTCGGGATTAAAAGCGGTGGACCAGCCGTTTTTGGCGCGTTTGAACAAAACGGTCGTGTAGAACGACGAAAGAATTTCCTCTTTCGACATGCCTTGAACTTCATGAACCTCGAGAGTCTTGCCGTCCTTGGCGCGTTTGGCGCGGAGCTTCTGCGTTTCGGCGCCGTCCAGCGCGTAAAGCAGCGAGGTGACGGGCAGCTTGCGGCGGCGGTCGATACGCGCGAACACAAGATCCTTGATGTCGAATTCAAAATCCAGCCAAGAGCCGCGATAGGGAATGACTCGCGCAGCGAACAGATATTTGCCGGAGGAATGCGTTTTGCCGCGGTCGTGATCGAAGAAAACGCCTGGGCTGCGGTGCATTTGGCTGACGATCACGCGCTCCGTGCCGTTGACGATAAACGTGCCGTTCGCGGTCATCAAGGGCATATCGCCCATGTAAACGTCTTGCTCTTTGATATCGCGGATGGACTTGACGCCTGTGTTTTCCTCGACGTCGAATACGGTGAGCCGCAAAGTGACTTTCAAAGGCGCGGCGTAAGTGACGCCGCGTTGCTGGCATTCTTCGACGTCGTACTTCGGCTGCTCCAATTCATACGAAAGGAAATCAAGAACGGCGCGGCCCGAAAAATCGGATATCGGGAAGGCCGACATCAAAACGTCTTGCAAACCTTTGCGCTCGCGCTTCGGCGCAGGAATGTGCATTTGCAGAAAGTCGTCATACGAGCGCCGTTGAACCTCGATCAGGTTCGGCATCTCCGCTATTTCGTCGATGCGCCCAAAACTTTTGCGCACGCGCTTGCGTCCCGTGAAACTGTTGTTGTGATTGATGCTTGATGCTGCGCCAGTCGCCATTGCCTGTCCTCTTGTAGGGGGGCTTTATCTCTGCCCCTTCGTGTTAGGGGGCTTTTAGCCCCCCTTACCGGTCCTCCGGACCAAAAAATTCATGCCCAAAAAAGCGAACAAAACCACACGACGATACGGAGGGAATTTCTCCGAATCGCTGAGCAGTTGCTGCTTTTTTAAGCAAATTGTCGCGGATATATGAAGGTATTAAAAAAGGATTGCAAGGAATATATTTTTTGTTTTTCAAAGACCTAAATGTTTTTCGCCCTCATTTTTGCACCTCATTGGCTTGGCGTGTTATCATTGAATTTCAAGGGGTTATAAAAACTTCTTTGCGAGGTTTCTGAAAAACGCGCTTCAAAACGCGCCTGAGGTATGGAAATACCGCAAAATATACAAAATCCTTAGAGATAAGGTCTTCTACACCAAATTCCGTGGTCCCCATTTGGTTCCTTCTTAACCATACCCAAAAAATAACGGATGTTTCACACGAAGCCTCTTGCATGCATCCCGAACTTGTGTTACAAACCATCCAGATGTCAGCGCGGATTATTCCCGCCGTGCTGCTCTAATCAAGAATCCTTCTCCACAAACCTCGCCATCACCTTCAACACGCCTTTCTTTTCAAAAGCGATTTCAAGTTTGTCGTGGTCAACGCGGCGTATGGTGCCGACCCCGAACTTTTCATGCCGCACGCGCTCGCCAACATTAAAGCCGTCGGGATTATGCGGCGCCTCAACAACCGTCGCCTTGCCTTCGATCTGTTTCGGGCTTTTCCGCACAAAACCCCGGTCGCCGAAGGCGCGCCGCCCCTGCCCCGCCTGTATCTGTTGCCAAAGCGGCGGGATGCGACTTTTACGGCCGTGGCCGTCCTCGTCGCGGGATTGGTTCATGCGCATGCCCGATGTCGCGCCCGTGCCGATAGTCGAATGCCGCGAAACGTGCGCATCCGGCAATTCTTCGAGAAAACGCGAGGGCAAGGCGTTCACCCAGCTTCCATAAAGCAAGCGGTTCGCCACATGCGAAATCATCGCCCGCTTCTTCGCCCGCGTGATGCCCACATAGGCCAGGCGGCGTTCCTCCTCCAGACCCGCTGTGCCATTTTCGTCAATGGAACGGCGGCTGGGGAAAATTTCCTCCTCCCAGCCGGGGAGGAAAACGATATCGAATTCCAAACCCTTCGCGCCGTGCAACGTCATCAGGCTAACCTGCTCTCCCTCGGTATTCGAGGTCGCTTCCATCACAAGGCTGACATGCTCCAGAAATGCCGGAAGCGTATCGAATTCCGCCATCGCGCCGATTAATTCCTTCAGGTTGTCTAGCCTTCCGGGCGCTTCGGGCGATTTATCGGCCTGCCACATGCCGGTATAACCGGAATCGTCCAAAACGATCTGCGCCACTTCCGCATGAGGGAGATTTTGCAGCAAGCCTTTCCATGCCGCGAAATTTTCGACCAATCCCCGCAACGTCTGGCGCAGTTTTGGCTTCAGTTCGTCTGTCTCCACAAGCCGCGCGGCGGATTCCATCAAAGAAATGCGCTCGCTTCGGGCAAAGCCGTAAAGCTGTTGCAAGGCCGCGGGGCCGATGCCTCTTTTGGGAACGTTGATAATTCGCTCGAACGCCAGATCGTCTTCCGGCGTCACAAGCAGGCGCATATAGGCCATCGCATCGCGGATTTCGGCGCGTTCATAGAACCTCGCGCCCACAAGAACCCTATACGGAATACCGAGCTGTATAAAACGCTCCTCGAAAGCGCGGGTCTGGAAGCCCGCGCGCACCATCACGGCCATATCGTTCAACGAATGGCGGTTGCGCTGAAAAGATTCGATCTCGTCGGCCACCCAGCGCGCCTCCTCATCGCCATCCCACAGGCTTTGAAGACGCACGGGCTCGCCCATATCCGAAGAAGTCCAAAGCGTTTTGCCGAGGCGCATCTGGTTATTCGCGATCACATGCGCGGCCGCGGCGAGGATATGCCCTGTCGAGCGATAATTCTGCTCGAGCCGAATGACGGTCGCGCCTGGAAAATCCTGCTCGAAGCGCAAGATATTGCCCACATCAGCGCCGCGCCAGCCGTAAATGGATTGATCTTCGTCGCCCACGACGCAAAGATTTTTATGCCCCCGAGCCAGAAGGCGCAGCCACAAATACTGCGCGGTGTTCGTGTCTTGATATTCATCCACAAGGATATAGCGAAAGCGGTTATGCGCTTCGGCCAAAATATCGGGATGCTTTTTAAGAATAGTCAGATGATGCAATAAAAGGTCGCCGAAATCGCAGGCATTAAGCTCCAGAAGCCTTTGCTGATACGCCGCGTATATTTTCGGCAGTTTCCCGTCGGCAAGGCTGCCTTTTTCGTGCGCCACGTCGTGCGGCAAAAGAGCGCGGTCTTTCCATCGGCTAATCACGGCCACAAGAAGCCGAGCGGGAGATTTTTTATCGTCGATATTCTCCGCTTCCAAAAGTTGCTTGATCAAGCGGATCTGATCGTCTTCGTCCAAAATCGTGAAATTCGGCTTCAGCCCCACAAGCTCGGCATGGGGTCGCAGCATCCGCGCGGCAAGCGAATGGAAAGTGCCCAAGTACCAGCCTTCGACCGAGCGCCCAAGCATATCGGACACGCGCGCGCGAATTTCTCCCGCTGCTTTATTGGTGAACGTGACGGCAAGAATTTGCGAAGGCAAAGCCTTGTTTGTGGCAAGCAAATGGATCAGCCGCGCCGTCAAAACGCGAGTCTTGCCTGTCCCCGCCCCTGCCAGCACAAGCACAGGCCCGTCCAAAGCCTCCACCGCCACGCGCTGGGCGGGGTTAAGACCCTGCATATAAAGGGGTTCCTTTTCAAACGGTAATGCTGTGTCAGTCATGGTGAAAAAAGATCAGTAGAGCCAGCCTCAATTATGCGCCTGCGTCCATAAGATGCAACGCCCAAGCCGGCAAATTTGTGAAAAGCAAGTGCAAGTCGTCGCTAAAGCTGCCCAGGTTAAAGCCATATTTGTGAGCCATAAGTTCCAGACTGTTTCTCGAAAAAAGGCTAATGTGCCCGTTTCTTGGCGCCGCATACCACCAATCGAGGTTCCGATTTTTATGAATGCGTCCATCGGAAAGCAACGTCGAAAACAAAATAATGCCATCCGGCACGAGTAGTGACTGCATAGCCATCATTAAAGCATTAATATCGGGAACATGCTCGAACACTTCAATAACGGTGATAAAATTATAGGTGCGCAATTTTTTATAATCAGCTTCGGTGTCGACAAAAGGATCATAGCTATCAGAGATCCATCCTTCCGCACGCAAACGCTTGGAAAGAAGGCCTTGGCCGCCTCCGTAATCCAGATGCATAATGTCCTTCTTGTGCGATCCAAACATGGAAGTCAGCAGGCCTAGATAGAGTCTGGGGCGTTCTTCGAGATATTGAGGATCGAAGATGCAATAATCAGCATTATAGACTTTTTCCTCAAACTCTTTCTTCGACCACGCGCCCATATCCGGGCAAAAGCAAAAGCCGCAATGAGGGCAAAGAAAGTAATCAACGGTAACGCCTAAACGTTCCGCGTATTGGCCATGCTGTTCCAAACAAGATTTATTAAAATCCACTGCATCTAAAAAACAGGAGGGGATATGACAAATCGGACATAAAACTTCCTTCATGAATTCTCGATAGGGAGGCTCACAACCCTATTCCGCCCGGCTTCCTTGGCCTTATACATCGCGGCATCGGCGCGCGCGACCAAGACTTCGCTATCCTCGCCCTTTTGGTATTGAGTGGCGCCAATAGAGATCGTCACCGCGCCTAAATCCTCGCTCGAGCCTTTGCGCATGATATGCTTTCTAGCGAGGGTCTCGCACAACTGGTTGGCGACGCTATCGGCATCATGCAAGCGCGTATGCGGCAGGATGATGACGAATTCTTCGCCCCCATACCTGCAGATAACGTCGCGCCCCTTCAGATTTTTAACCAACGTCCCAGCAACAAGCCTTAAAACCTGATCGCCGACCAAATGTCCGTATTTGTCGTTGAAATCCTTGAAATGGTCGATATCGACCATCAAAAGCGACATGGGATCATTATCTTCGTCCGCAATTTTTATCTGATCGACGATCTTTTCATCAAAATATTTCCTGTTGCCGACATCCGTTAAAGGATCGTTCTGCGCCTCGCGATGCACGCGGTCGTAATCGGTGCGGATTTCGCAAAGTTGAACGGTTGTGTCGGCAAGATCTTGCTGAAGCCTGCTGTTTTGCTCGGAGATAATTTGCGTTTCCGAGGTAATCTTCGCCACGGCTTCGCGCAGCACTTCGATGGAATGGGAAGCGTTCAGCTTGCCTGAAAAATCGTCAAGCTGCTCGCCGAAGTCGCCCGTTCCCTTGGCGGAGGCCATCAGGATGTCCATGACCTTTTTCAATTCCTTTTCGATCACGCTGTCGGCGTCGTTCAGAAACGCGATTTCCTTGCTGGCAAGAATATACCTGAAATAAATCTCGTCGCACTGCTCCTGCGAAATTCTCCCGTTCGCCGCAGCGCCTTCCAGCGCGGCGTTCAGCGCAAGATTCCGCCCCGAAGAATATTCATAATATAGGTTGTAGTTTTGCGGCGTGGGTAAAAGATCATGTTTCTCAAGGCGCTGTATCGCCAGTCGAGACCATTCCCGCGCTTTCAACTTTTCTGTATCAGCGATCAAAGGCACTCCTTTTCAAAAAATACTCACCGCGCCTCAAGCACCTTCACCCATTCCTCTTCGCTCAAAACCGTGACGCCCAGTGCGCGCGCCTTCTCGGCTTTGCTTCCTGCATCCTCGCCCACAACCACAAAATCCGTTTTTGCGGATACTGATCCCGCAACCTTCGCGCCCAAGATTTCGGCTTTCGCCTTGGCCTCGGCACGGCTCATCATAGCCAGCGTTCCGGTAAAAACAACCGTCTTGCCTGAAAGCACCGAAAAAATCCCTTTCGGCTTTTCATAAGGCAGAATGGAAAGCTCTGTTGATAATGCGCCGATAGCGTCGAGATTGTGCTCTTCCATAAAAAAATCGGCGATGTCTTGCGCGATCAAAGGCCCAATCTGGTCGATATTTTGCAAATCCTGCCGCGCAAGGGATTCCTCCTCTTTCGCCGCTTTCATAGCCGAAAGCCAGTTTTCAAAAGTGATATATTGCCGCGCCAACAGTTTTGCCGTCGCCTCGCCCACCTGCCGAATGCCCAGCGCATAGATAAAGCGATCCAACGGAATTTGGCGACGCGCTTCAACGGCGTCCAACAGCTTGTCGACGGATTTCTTGCCCCAGCCTTCGCGCTGTTCCAACGCTTCGCGATGCGCCTTAAGGCGGAAAATGTCCGCAGGAGCCTGAATGAGCTTATCCTGCCAAAGCTCACGCACGCGCTGCTCGCCCAAACCTTCGATGTTAAAGGCTTCGCGGCTGGCGAAATGGCGCAACCGCTCTACCGCCTGCGCGGGACAAATGAGCCCGCCCATGCAGCGCCGAATGGCCATGCCTTCTTCGCGCACCGCGATAGAGCCGCATTCGGGGCAATGCGCGGGGAATTCGAAAGGCTTTGAATTTTTTGGGCGTTGTTTCAGATCGACTTCCAAAACCTGCGGGATCACATCCCCCGCCCTTTGGATGCGCACGACATCGCCCACGCGAATGTCCTTGCGACGGATTTCGTCCTCATTATGCAAAGTCGCGCGGCTGACGACAACTCCGCCAACAGTCACGGGCTCCAGCTCGGCCACGGGGGTCAATGCCCCCGTGCGGCCGACCTGGATAAGTATCGCGTTGATCTTCGTTTCCGCCTGCTCGGCCGCGAATTTATGCGCAATCGCCCAGCGTGGCGAACGGCTGACAAAGCCCAAACGTTCCCGCCAATCCGTGCGGTTCAATTTGTATACGACGCCGTCGATATCGTACGGCAGCGCATGGCGTTTGGCCTCCACCTCGCGATAAAATGCCTGCAATTCCCCTTCGCCTTTGCACAGGCGCGAAGGCTCGTTCAGATGAAAGCCCCAAGCCTTGATATGGGCGCGGATTTCTTGCTGCGATATAAAAAAGCGACCGCCGTTCACGCCAAGCGCGTATGCGAAAAAACGCAAAGGCCGAGAAGCCGAAATGGAGGGGTCGAGTTGGCGCACGCTGCCCGCTGCGGCGTTGCGCGGATTGGCGAACAAGTCATCGCCTGTCGAAGTTCGCGCCTCGTTCAATTTCATAAAATCGTCGCGGTTCATATAAATTTCGCCGCGAATTTCCAGAACATCTGGACATGCGCCATGCAAGCGTCCCGGCACATCATGAATTGTGCGCACATTCGCCGTGATGTTTTCGCCTGTCGTCCCGTCGCCGCGAGTCGAAGCGACGGCCAGTGCGCCGCCTTCATAGCGCAGCGACGCCGAAAGGCCGTCGATCTTGGTTTCGGCGACGAATTCCGGCTTGGCATCCTCCGGCAATTGCAGGAAACGGCGAATGCGCTGGACAAAATCGGTAATATCTTCGTCCGTAAAAGCATTTGATAGGGAAAGCATCGGGATCGCGTGCCTGACCTTGCCGAATCCGGCGGCGGGCGCCGATCCTACGCGCGATTCAGGATCGTCCTTCGGGCGCAAATGCGGAAATTCCGCCAGCAGGGTTTTATATCTTGCCCTCAGCGCATCGTATTCGGCATCGGAGATAACGGGCGCGTCTTTTTGATAATACGCCGCATCATGCCGCCTGATCTCCCGCGCCAAATCGGCCAGCTCCGCCGCCGCTTCGATATCGGTGAGCGTATAAGGTTTAACAGTCATAACGGAATAGACGCTTTTGAAGTTAGGCCTTCATTCTGCCCGATAAAGCGATAATATTAAAGCCTTTTTAGCCCCTTTCTTTCACATAGGCCGCGATGCTGCCTACGATGCCGATAAGAGCCGATAGCAGCGCAAGCCCCCCCGCAGTCAAAACAATCGAGGGGCCTGTAGGAATTTTTGAATAATAGGAAATCAAAAGCCCCGCCACCGAGGCCGCAATCGCGAATAAAATGCTGAGCGGCAACGCGGCGTCGATATTTCGCGTCCAAAACCGCGCGGCAAGCGCGGGCAAGATCATAAGCCCCAATGCCATAAGCGTTCCCAAGGCCTGAAACGCGGCGATCAGGTTGATCACTAGCAGAATAAAAAAAACCGCCGATGCCGGAGCGCGCGGCATGTAAACCGATTGCGCAAAAGCAGGATCAAAGCAGTCGATTACGAGGCCGCGGTAAAAGGCCGCGAGCGTCAGCAGCGTCGCGCAGGAAACCCCCGCCATCAAAAACAGCGAGGCGTTATCGACGGCCAAAATATTCCCGAAAAGCAAATGAAGCAGATCGACATTGCTTCCGTTCAGACTGATCAGCGTTACACCCGAAGCCAGAGACAACAAATAAAGCATTGTAAAACTCGCGTCCTCTTTTAACAGCGTATACCGCGTCAAAAAAAGCGCGACCATGGCCACCAAAACGCCCGCGACAAGCCCGCCTATCGCCAAAGGCACAAGCGAAAGCCCGGCAACGGCGAAGGCCACAGCGATACCGGGCAAAAGCGCGTGAGAAAGCGCGTCGCCCATCAAGGTCATGCGCCTTAGAGTCATAAAGACGCCCAGCGGCGTTCCGCCGACGGCAAGAATGACGCAGGCGGCCAGCGCGCGTCGCATGAAAGCAAAATCGCCAAACGGATCGAGAAGGAAATCAACAATCATGGACGTGCCTGTGATGCGCTTTATCCTCCCGGCCCGCGCAAAGCTCGGCCATGTCGAGATCGAAGGAAAGCAGTTTTTGCTCAAGCATTTTGTGCGTATGTCCGTGGCCAAGGCACCGCCCCGCCATGACGAAGGAATCCGGAAAATATTTTTGGATCATCAGAAGGTCATGCAACACGCAGATGACCGTGCGCCCCTGTTGATGCCAATGTAAAATCATCTGTATCAAGCGGCTTGTCGTTTCCGCGTCTATCGCGGCGAACGGCTCGTCCAGCAATATCAGCCGCGCATCCTGCAAAATCAGGCGCGCGAAAAGAAGCCTTTGAAACTGACCGCCCGATAAATCGGAAAGCTGGCGGCTCTCGAAACCGTCCAGCCCCGTTTCGGCAAGGGCTTGGGAAGCCTCTTGGCGCATCTCATGCGATATGCCTTTCGCGTTCCCGATGCGCCCCCAAAAGCCGGTGCAAACCGCTTGCAAAACCGATAGGGGAAAATCGCGGTTTAACGTAGAGGCTTGAGGCAGGTAGGCGACGGAAAGCCCCTTTGCGACAAAAATTTCGCCCGACTGCGGCTTTAGGGTGCCGGTGATGGCTTTTAAAAGCGTGCTTTTCCCGGCGCCGTTGGGGCCTGCGATGGCGGTGAGCGAGCCTTCTAGAAAAACGCCCGAAATATCGCGCAAGGCAATGCTTCGCCCGAAGCGAACGTTGACGTTTTCTAAGATTACCGCGTCGGCCATGCGTCCCTACGATCCCATCGCCCAGCGTGCGACAAAGGCGATCAAAGCGCATAAAACGAGCGCCAGCAGCAACCGCGCCTTCAAGCTCATGTAAAAAAAAGGCGGAAACATCATCGATCTTCCTCGTTTCTTGGAATAGCGTATATCACAAGCCCGATCCTTAAATAAATGCCCTATCGAATCCCTTAAAAATGCGCTTAAATATCGCTATGAATGGTGCCTGTATCAGCATTCCGTACAGCTAGTCTTCGGGAAAACCTCATGAATATAGATGAAAATATGGCTTTGCTGGCTAGGGCGGGGGTTCTTGCTCCCTCGACGGCAGAAAAACTGGCCAAGCGATTCAGGAAACCCAGCGTTTCCGATCTTCTTTTGGGCATTGGGTTTGCCACCGTCGTTTTAAGCGCGCTGTTTGTCCTTGTCGCGAATTGGCGGCATATCCCCTACAGCCTCAAAATCAGCCTTCACGCGCTTGTGAACGCTTGGGTTGTCGTCGCTATGTTTCTTATGTGGAAAAAGGGCGACCGCGATTCCGCGCGCTTTAAATTCCTTATGGCTCTGGCCTCGACGCTGACGCTCACGTTTATCGCGCTGATCGACGCGACGTTCCGCATGCACTGGTCGGCCTTCACGGTTCTTTTTTTCTGGCTATGCCTGATGCTGCCCTTCTGGATCGCCTTCGCGAACAACCAGCAAAAGGCGCGGAAGATGCTTTTGTCGTCCCTTATCTGGCTCATCGCCGTCGCCCCCAAGCTCGCCTTGAAATACGCGGACAAGCTGGTCGGCAAATACACGGAAAAATATTTGGGCAAGGCTATCCCCGCCTTCAATACGGAAAAATGGCTGCCGCAGGATAAAATCGCCGCGTTCCTGCGCCCCGTCCTTCTGGCGCTGTGCCTTTCCCTGCCCGTACTCGGCGCGTTTGGCTTGGCCGCCCACGGCCAGATCAACCGGCCTTTGCGCTATGTCATGCGCATCCCCGTCGAGACTTACGACAAGCTCGCTCCGATGAACGGCGATTACGTGCGATTTCGTTTCGTGGGGCCGGACATGCCCGATCAGAAATACCACGATTATTATATTCCGCACGGAAAAGCGCAGATGGACAGAATTTTTTCGCACCCTGAAGGGCACGCCTTGACGATGGAAGTGCATATGCTGGAAGGCGAAGTGATGAGCTACGACATGCTGTATATCGACGATATGCCGTGGCAAACGTATCTTCAGAAAGAACGCGATTTGTGCAGCGAGCGGATGGGAGCCGAGTGCAAATAACAAAATGCCGGACAAGCCGACAAAACGAGTCAAGGTAGCCTCGGCCAGCCTCAGCCAAGTCGTTTACGACTATGCGGCGAACGTCGGCAACATCAAGCGCGCCATCGACACGGCTGCGGCGGAGGGCGCGGATATTTTAGCGACCGAGGAGCTTTCGCTCGTCGGCTATCCTGCCGACGATTATCATCAATGGAACAAGGATAACGACAACGTCTGGACATGTCTTGCCGACATCGCTCGCTATGCGGCGGACAAAGACCCCAACCTTGTGGTGACGGTAGGCGCGCCATGGCATTACGCCGACAAAAGCAAGCCCGCCAACGACCCCGAATACAACATCAACAACCGCCCCTTTAACGTCCACGCCGTGCTGACGGGCGGGCGCGTCGTCGCCATGTTGGCCAAATCCATTCTTGCCGACGGGCCTGCGGAATATGAGCCGCGCCAGTTCAATCATTGGCCGCTGGCGAAAGGGACGATAACCGTAGCCTTGCCCGACGGGAGCCATATACCTTTCGGCAAACCCCTTATTCACCTTGCCGACGGCGAAGCCGTTATCAGCCTGACGAATGAAATCTGCGCCGAAGCATGGCCGGGCGTTTATTACGATCTGACGGTCAATATGCGCGAACAGATCGAGGCGCGAACTATCGTCGCGCTGGCGAAGGACAACGATCTGTCGATTATTTTGAATTCAAGCGCGAGCCGCCCTGAACCCTGCATCAATAAAGAAAAAATAAGGATTGAAGGCTTGTGCCTCACGGGTTCCAGCCACTGCGGGCTTTATGTTTATACAAATTATCTCGGCTCGGCCTCGGCCATCTATGCGGCGGAAGGCGGCCAGATCTTCGCACAGAACGGCGCGCTTGCGCATCACGGGCAACGCTATACGTTCAAGGCTATGAGCTACAGCAGCCTTGCAGCGGATGTGCCCGTCGCAATGCGCGGAAAGCCCGACGCGGTGGTGGGGCACGTATTTAAAAACCACGCCTTCGGAAAGACCGGCGGAGAATCCGCTTTCGATCAAGCGTATGCCGAAGGAAAGCTGTCTTCGGAAGAGCTAGCTTACGAAGAATATCTACGTTCCGCCTCCCTTTGGCTGCGCGACTATCTGGCCAAGCCCGCTTTCGCGCAAGGCTATGTGATCTCTCTTTCCGGCGGCAAGGATTCCGCGTATGGCGCCTTGGCCGTTTCCACGATGATCGATTTGGATATCGCCGAAAACGGCGTCGACGGATTCCTTGCCCGCTTTAAGCATTTGCGGATACGCGACGCGGCCTTAAAGGTCTTTAAGGAAAAAGGCGAGGCGCCGGCGAAAAAATTTATCAAAAGCCAGATGCTGACCTGCGTTTATCTGCCGACAGACATCAGCTCTTCGCGCACGCTGAACGCCGCGCGTTTTTTGATCGAAGGCGGCGCGTTGCCGGATGGAAGCCAGGTCGAAGGCATCGGCGGAAAATTGATCGTCGCGCCGGTCGAGCGTGTTTTCGAGGAAATGCTTGCCGCCTCTACGGGGCTTGATCTTGACGCCCTTGCGGCGGCGCATGCAGAAAAAATCCTCGGTCAGCGGCATGCCGCGCTTTTGAACGATGAGCGGACGGCGGCGCGCGCCGCTCTTTTGCAAAAGATTATGGATTATGTGAACGCCGCGCCCGGGCAAAAGCCGCCTTTGCCTGATTTTGTAAAGGCCGCGTGCGTTCATCCTCTCCCTTCGTGGGCGAATAAAGACGATGATTTGAATCTGCAAAACCTGCAGGCGCGAAGCCGCCAGCCCTTGCCGTGGACGATTGCGAGCTACGAAGGCAAAATTCCACTCACTACATCGAACGAGTCCGAAGCCGCGCTGGGCTATACGACGGCGGGCGGCGATTTGCACATGGGCGGCGCGAACCCTATCGGCGGCATTCCCAAGCACGCGATCACGCACACGCTGCTCTATTTGGAAAAGCGCGGCCTCGCAGGACTTAAGCCCCTGCCCTCTCTTTACTGGATCAACCGCGAAACGCCAACGGCGGAGCTACGCCGCCTGCAAAAAGGCGAGGTCGAGCAAACGGACGAACTGGATTTGGGTTTCACGTACCGCCAGTCGCAATTCATCGAGTCGATGCTGATCGCCCAGCGCCTGACCCCTTCCGAAACGCTTTCCGCGATGCGCGAAAGCGGCCTGTTTCCCCATGATCTTTCGGCGATGCGCGACATTTTGATCCGCTTTGCGCGGCGATGGGAAGCGGCGCAATTCAAGCGCATCATGGCGCCCCTTTCGCCGCATGTCGGCAATAACGTCGATCCGCATCAATCCGTGAGAACGACCGTGCTGGGCGATCATTTCCGTACCGGCTGCGCGATCATGACTTTGGAGATTTTAAGGGAGCTGGCGGGCGGGGAGGATGGGTTTAAGAAAAAACATAACATGAGCTTCAAAGAGGCAATCGAGAAGGCACTTTTAAATTCAGAATATAAAAAAACCCTCGTCAGCTTTTCGATAAATGACTTATTAAATCAACAGCGCAAGGCTATGGAAAGTGGTTGAGGGCACCCAAGACGAACCAAAACTTCATAAACAGGCAATCACTTGCCTTCCTGAAATATCGGCCAGTTAAGAGTAAGGCATTAAAGATCATGCCCTACCAGTTGCATTCCGGAGCCCAGTAGTAAAACTTCGCTCCGCCGGGCTTTCCACCTTTACCAGATCCAACGGCAGTATCCTTATCTACAATAGAATCTATAAGACCGTATGCCGTTGCGATTGAACTTTTGGGCGGTAGCACCTTGAGAGTAGTGCCGATCTTACCCGAATCCCCTCCAAAACTGCTTTGAGCACCGCCACCGCCACCGCCCATAGCACCATTGGATGTCCGGCCTACGGCCCCTCCGCTTGAAGCCGAACCGCCAGAACCTCCATAACCATAGGTTTTACCACCCGTTACACATGTGCCGCCGAATCCGCCAGCACCGCTGGTGGTGGATGATCCATCGAGAGCGGAAGGCGTGAGACCAGAAGCTGAGCGCGTATTGTGGCGCCCGGGTTGTCCCTGTCCCCCATAGTAATTGGGGTCGCTCCAACCATTGCCATTGCCCCCGCCACCATGGAGCACATCTTTTTTCTCACAACCAGCTCCGCCGCCGCCGCCGATAGTACCCGCGCCGCCGCCGCCGCCCCCAGCAGTTAACCCAGCACCGCCAGCACCGCCGCCGCCTCCAACAATAAGACTAAAATTTCTGTTTATAGACCCCCAGGATCTGTAGCTTAAGTGTTCCTGTCTAGCATATCGATTTTGTATTGAGCCGCCATCTCCATGATCGACCCCTCCTCCCATACCGCCTTCGGCAATGACAGGATTACCTCCGCTAATCGTTATCGACGTAGCCCCTCCGCCGCCTCCAGGCGCACCGCCCGCACCCGGTCCGCCGCCGCCTCCTCCTTTTATTTTATATTCAATCGAATACTTTCCTCCTAAAAAGACATAATCAGGCACTGTATAGCTGCCTGATTGATAGATGAATTTAACACATTGCTTTGGTGCCTTTGTTTGGCAAGCAACAGAAGCACCAGCAGAGCCGGTACATGTCCAAGAGAAGGGGGTCGTCCCAACTCCGCCTGTTGGCTCTGACGCGCTGCCGGAAGAGCAAAGGTCGGTCGGCTCTGGTTTTGTAGCGTAATAGTGTTCTACAGCTTTGCCGCATTCGGCGCCTGTATCAGCCGCGCAGGTCGCGTCCAACCCGCCGTCTGTCCCGGAACAAGTCCAAGTCCAAGCTCCAGAAGAATCTTTCATGGGCGTTGAGGGTGTGCCCACAGAGCAAAGCCCTTTCTCCGCTGCGCATTCTCCGTTGATCGGCGAGGACGCAGGAGTGGTGAGCGTGCAGTTTTTGACGAAAACCCCATTCCGATAGAGCGCCGCCTCCGTGGCGGTTTCTTCTTCCGGATTATAAAACCATCTATAATCAAACCCATGATCGCCCTTGATCTGTTCCGTTTTGAAATTTATTTTGATGCTTTGGCGGAAATAAACCGGGGGCACATAGATCGTATCTTTAACTATTTTTGTTTTCTTAACCCCTTTTTCAAAATATGTGTCTGTTCTGTCCACTGTATAAGAATATCCAGGTATTGTTTTATCGAAATAATATGGACTATTGTAAGCTGTTGTGCCTTTCGTATAATTTGCTGATAATTTGTCTTCGGGAACTCTTGAGTAGCCTGGCGATGGTTTGGATGATACTAACCCGAACGATGTGCCGTCGAGCAACACTGCAATAGAACTTTGGTTGAAGCCGAACTCCAGTCCCTGACATTGCGACGACACGTTGACACTAAAGTTCGGGATGGCAAAGTCGTGTACAAAGCCTCCGGTTGAGAAAAGACCGCTATTTAAAAAGGCTGCAAATTCTTCAGGTTTTTTTTGGGGGACAAAAACAGCGCGGCCGTAGCTGATTGGATTGGTAACGAACCTCCCCATGCCTCGCCCATAGTAAGCTGTAAAAGCCGCACTAACCCCCTCATTAAGCCGAACGCCATTGCTTACCTTGTCGGATCGACCATTAATTAAGCCTTTATCTTCAGAACCCGGAGCTTCTTCTCCGCTCATAACAGTATATTCGCAGGTATCTGGATCGGAAGCGCCTTGGCATACACCCGGTGTATTTTTTTGTGCAAATACGGATGTCGAACAAAACACAAAAGCGGAAATTAACAACGGCCTAAGAATACAGCGGAGCATCTCTTTACTCTCCATAAGCTGATAAAAATCTCCATGCTAATTATCCCAATCTAAATTTAACAAAAGATTAATTAAATCGTCGAACAAAGAAGCCAAGCGATTGACAGAAGAAATGCGGAATCTGATTTGGTTCCTTTTGAAAAAGGAAAACAATCAGATTCCGGATACTGTCTACTGATTCCTGTCTTCTGACACATAACCCTTTTATTTTATTCCCCCGTATACCCCAAGCCGATGAGGTTGCATTCGGAGAGGGCGGCGTTCGTCACATCCTCGCCGATTTGCGCGGAAAGAAAGTCCTTCAGCGCGATTTTAGGCTCCTTGGCCTTGGCGATGGCGAATTCCTTCATCAGCGCGTGCGCCTTTTCATAGCCGATATGCGGCAAAAGCGCGGTCATGATGGCGGGATTGTCCTCCACGAATTCGCGGCAGCGGTCGGGATCGGCGGTCAGGCCGTCCACATGCCTTGCGAACATCAACGCGGTTGTCTTCAACAACTGGATGGATTCTAAAAGCGCATGCGCGATCAGCGGCATAAATTCGTTGATTTGCAGGGTTCCGTGCGCGGCGCATTCGGCGATGATCATGTCGTTGGCGCGAACGACAAGCGTCGTTTGCATAATGGCTTCCATAACGACGGGATTGATCTTGCCGGGCATGATGGACGAGCCCGCCTGCATGGGCGGCAAAGCGATTTCGCCGAGAAAATGCAAAAGCCGCAAGTCGGCGGCGATTTTGGCCATGTTGACGGCGGCAGCCTTGAAAATGCCCGACACTTCGACGTACACGTCCGCGTTCGCCGTGCCGTCGATCACGTTTTCGCTGCGAGCAAGCCCCATGCCGGTGAGCGAACGCAAAACCTCGATCACGCGGAAGATATAGGCGCGCGGCGCCGTCAGCCCCGTGCCGATGGCCGTGCCGCCGATATTCACAAGGCGCAACCGCTCTTCGCATTTAAACGCCCGCCACCTATCGCGGGCGACCGCTTCGGCGAAGGCGGAAAATTCCTGTCCCAACGTCATGGGCACTGCCGGCTGCAATTCCGTCCTGCCCATTTTAATGATGTCCGCGAAGGCTTTTTCCTTGGCCTGAAACGCTCCTTGCAGCTTGGCCAGCGCGTCGCTGAGCGCGCGCAGCCCCGCGATAGCCGCTATTTTCACAGCCGTGGGATAAACGTCATTCGTCGATTGATGAAGATTGACGTGGGCGAGCGGATCCACGACCGCGTATTCCCCTGGTTTATGGCCGAGCGATTCCAACGCCATGTTGGCAAGGATTTCATTCACGTTCATGTTCGTGGACGTGCCCGCCCCGCCTTGAAGCGCGTCGAGCGGAAAGCAGGCCGAGTACTCTGTTTCGTTATTGACGATTTTCTCGCACGCGTTACCGATGGCTTCCGCAATATTGTTGGGCAGGAAACCAAGTTCGCCGTTCGTGATTGCCGCCGCATGTTTCACAGTGACCAGCGCGGCGATGAGCGAAAAAGGCGCGCGGCGGTCGGAAAGCCTGAAGTTACCAAGCGCGCGTTCGGTATGAATCCCCCAAAGCGCGTCTTTAAAAATTTTTAGTTTTCCGAGGGCGTCTTTTTCTTCGCGCATGAAAAGCCTGTTGCTTCTATGGAAAGGCTATTATGGCATTTTTTGAAAGCTAAAAAAGGGGAATAAAGAAGGAATTCAAACAAGATTGCGGCGAAAAACGTCTCTTTTTCAAAATTTTGAGCGCAGCGTACTTAAACGTACGTGAGCATCAAAATTTTGAAAAAGAGCGTTTTGCAGCCCAAGATCGTTTGAATTCTTAATAATGGCGCATCAAGCCAACCAGCTTCCCCTGCACCTCAACTCTTGAAGACGGAAAACGGCGGGTTTCGTAATTTTTATTCGCGGGTTCGAGGGCGATAACCCCGCCTTCGCGTTTCAGGTATTTGAGCGTCGCTTCCTGCTGATCGATCAAGGCAACAACGATGGCGCCGTTCTCGGCCGAGTTGCACGCCTGAATAATCACGCGGTCGCCGTCAAGAATACCCGCATCAATCATGGAATCGCCGGAAATTTCCAGGGCATAATGGCTTTTCACGTCGGCGCGCCCACGGCTGGAGGCCAGAAGCCCAGCCGGAACGTCGACGCTGCCGTTCGGGTCGCGCAAGGCTTCAATCGGCGTGCCGGCCGCAATGCGCCCATACAAAGGAATGGAAAGGCTTTGCGCCGCGGCGATAGCCGCCATATCGGGCATGGGCATGCCGGACGGAATATCCCCGCGCGATTTACGCGAAGATTTAGAGTCGCCGCCTTCGGGAAGGCGGCATATTTCAAGAGCGCGCGCGCGGTGCGGCAAGCGGCGGATAAACCCGCGTTCCTCCAGCCCCGTGATCAGGCGATGAATGCCGGATTTCGATTTCAGCCCCAACGCTTCCTTCATTTCGTCGAACGATGGAGAGACGCCGTCATCGGCGAGTCGGTCACGAATCAGGAACAAAAGCTCTTTTTGCTTGCGCGTTAGCATGTGCTTCCCCCTAAGGAACAAAACATGAATGTTCTACTTTGGTTCTTCCTTGGAGTCAAGCAATTGAACACCGCCGCATTCCGGCTTGCGCAGCAAATTTGCGTTTATGTATAAGGCAAGGGAAATATTCAAGAATCACAACCCCTTCTTATGACACACCTCTCTTTATCGGATGCGGATGACGCTTGCGCGCGCGGAGTCAAAGCACAGCAGGCCGGAAACCTTGGCAAGGCCATGGACGAATGGAAGGCCGCGCTTGAGACAAGCCCCGACCACGAGGACTCGCTTTATTATATGGCAGTCGCGCTGGCTTCTTCGGGCAACGAAAAGGATGCCGAGGAGATGTATCATCGCGTCCTCGCGCAAAATCCCGTCCATCGGGAAGCCTTGTTCAATCTCGCCAACATGAAGCTGCGGCAAGAAGACGACCGCCAAGCCGAAGGATGCTATATGCGTCTGACCGAAGCGCACCCGGAATTCATCGGCGGCTGGATTAATTTTGCCAAGCTGCTTTCCGATCGCGGCGAGTTTGGTTCGGCCGAATCCCTCTTGTGCAAGGCGTTCCGGATTGATCCCGCGAACGCCGTCGCGCATTGGAACTTCGCGCATATTTTGCTAAGGAAGCGCGATTGGAAAAACGCATGGCGCGAATACGAATGGCGGCTGAACTTGCCTCATTGGCTAAGGCTTCCCACCGACGCGCCGCCCTGGGTCGCAGGCTCGACCGCCAAGCGCGTTCTGCTGTGGAACGATCAGGGCATCGGCGACGCGATTCAGTTTTTGCGCTATCCGCAATTCCTCGCCGCAAAGGGCTGCGAAGTTTTTGTCCTTGTGCAGGATAATTTTAAAACGCTGGCAGCCACGGCGCCCGGCGTGGCAAAAGCCTTTGGCCCTTCGGACCCCCTGCCTCAGGTCGACGCGCAGGCGCCGCTCTTAAGCCTTCCGCATCGGCTTTCAATGCCCGCGCCCGGCGCTGCGGGAAGCAAGCCCTATTTAAAGGCAGGAAAGGCTTTCGACATCGGGCGCAAGGAAGGCCGCAAAGCCGTCGGCCTCGCATGGGCGGGAAATCAGGCGTTCAAAAACGATCAAAACAGAAGCGCGGCCTTCTCTTGCCTCGAGCCGCTTTTTGATGTGAAGGAAGTGGACTTCTTTAGTCTGCAATTCGGACCGGCCGCTCAGGAAATGAAGCGCGCGGGCTTGCCCATCGAAGACCTCATGCCCCGCCTTCGGGATTTCTCGGATACCGCCGCTGCCATATATGCCTTGGATCTTGTCATCAGCGTCGATACGGCCGTGGCGCATCTGGCGGGCGCGATGGGGCGGCCTTGCTGGCTGATGCTTGCGGCCAAGCCGGATTGGCGGTGGATCGAAGACGGCGATACCAGCTCGTGGTATCCATCGGCGCGGCTGTTTAAGCAGAAGAATGCAGGAAATTGGGAGGATGTCGTCGAAAGGATAAAAGCGGCGCTGGAAAATGAGTGACAGGTTGCGGAATGACGGCATCATTTGTTTTAATTTATTTCAATCGTGTATTGTTCCTAACCCCTAACCCCCAGTTCCTTCCCGCCTATCTCCATCACCTTAAACAGCGTTCCCATTTGGCTTTCGTCCAGAAGGCGGGAAAGGGCGCTATCAATCTCGGCCGCTTGCGAAGCCGAAGCGTTCTTTTTCAACAATTCCGCGCGTATCCGAATGCCGCAGTTTTCAAGGAACTCCCCCTGCCCCATCACGGCCGAAACGGCGCAGCCCGCGGCCTTGGCCGCCTTTCCCAGCGCCTCGAAATCCACATGCGCGGTGAGATCGATCTCGCCCGGGTTTTCCAAGATATCGGTGAAGGCGTGCTTCGAGACGGCTTGCACGGTCGCCGTTCCTGACGGTGCGGCATAGCCGTAATCGACGATCAGCATCGCGCCTTTGCAAGCGGCAAGGCGCGACGCCCATTCGCGCATAAGCGCTTCGGCTTTGGGCGAGAATTCAAACACGGTTCCGGGCAAGGCCTTTTGCAGCGCGGGGGGGATAAGGCTGTTTTCGGCATCGCTTAAGGGACGCAAAACAACCGCCAACGCGTCGTTTTCAACGCCGACCATGCGCTCTTGCCAACCGTTGAATGTTTTTTCTAATTGCCGAACGGGCAGCGCGTCGAAAAATTCGTTCGCGATAATAAGCAAGGGGATGGGCGGGAGTTCCGAGCCGTTCGTTATATACCTCGGCGCGAAAGAGCCCAGATTTTCCTTGAGCGCGCTTTGCATCGCGGCGTTGCTTTCCATAAGAAAAAGGTTCAGCGCATCGTGCAAGCCTTTCACATGCGCCGTCGCGCGCAAAGCGTCGCGCATCATCGTGCCGCGCCCGGGGCCAAGTTCGACCAAAGCGAACGGCGAAGGCCGACCCAATTTGCGCCACGCTTCTGCACACCAGACGCCGATCATTTCCCCGAACATCTGGCTGACTTCCGGCGCGGTTATGAAGTCGCCCTTGCGGCCTATCGGTTCGCGCGTCCTGTAATAGCCATATTGGGGATGCTGCAAGGCAAGCTCCATATAGGCCGCAAGCGAGAGCGCCCCTTGCGAGTCGATAATGCCGCGTATGAGTTTCTCAAGAGGGGACATTATTTTTTCGTTTGCCGGACCAAAAAATAATGGCAATTCCCGCAGCGATCATGGGAAGGCTGAGCAACTGTCCCATCGTCGCGCCGCCATACAGAAAGCCGACTTGCATATCGGGCTCGCGAAAGAATTCGATAAAAAAGCGCATAACTCCATAAAGCGCTAGGAAGGCTCCCGAAAGAAAGCCTTTACGTTCGCGAATTTTCGGCATGCGCTGCATCGCCAGCATGATGATGAGAAGAACAAGCCCCTCGGCAAAGGCTTCGTAAAGCTGGCTAGGGTGGCGCGGCGCGTCACCGCCGCGTGGGAAAATGATTCCCCAAGACGACGAGGTTTCGCGCCCGTAAAGTTCGCCGTTGACGAAATTGGCAAGCCTTCCGAGGCCAAGGCCGATAGGCACGACGCAAGCGATGATGTCGATAAAGGAGAAAAACGGAATCTTATGCTTTCGCGTAAAAAGGATTGCGGCCACGATAACGCCCATAAGGCCGCCATGGAAAGACATGCCGCCGTGCCACAGCTTGAGGGCTTCAAGGGGATGGTCGATGTATTGCCCGAAGTTATAGAAAAGAACGTAGCCAAGGCGTCCGCCCACGACGATGCCGATGACAAGCCACGTGATCCATTCGTCGTAATAAACAGGTTTCGGCGCGGTTGGATCGCGCCGCGCAAGCGCCATGGAAAGCCTCCAGCCGCCGATGATGCCCGCAAGATACGCAAGCGCGTACCAGCGGATGGCCAAGGGGCCGATGGAAAAAGCGACAGGATCGATATCGGGGAAAGCCATGGCAGGATGAAATTAGAAGCTACATAAAGAGGTCGTCATTCCGCAACCTGCCACTCACTCATCAGTGCATTGCTCCAATTGTGGCAGGTTCCAAAATGACGGTCTTGTATCCAATGCGGATCTTACATTGTTTAGAAGACCTTGGATTCGGATCCGAGTTTATCATTAACATGGGCAAAAAAAGCATGAAAGCGCGATTCCAATATCCCTGTTTTCTTTTTAAATGCGGTGTGTCATTCTTCACTGATCAACATAGCCCGTTATGCAGCCATGCCTCATAATCCCTTTCTCGAAGACCTTCTGACCCTTGGCCGCGATGTGTTCGGCAGCCTGATGGATGCGCGGCACGACTTAAAGTCGCAAGCGAAAAAGCGAGCCGGATCGCTGACGCGTAAACTCGACCTTGTGACACGAGACGAATTCGACGCAGCCTTTGCCATGCTGGCAAAAATTCGCAACATGCAGGAAGACCTTTCGGCGCGTCTGGCCAAAATCGAGGCGCATTTGGCTCTTCCAAAATCGGTAAAGAAGCAAAAACAAAATTTACGAATTCTTAAAGATAAACGCATCGCTCGCCGCAGGAAGAAATAGAGTCTTCTTCCTATTCCTTGTGGAAAACGTGCAATTTGAATCTATTAGGTGAAGCCCCCTTCATGCGCGCTTATGATCGTTACGCCTCCGTGCCCTGTGACTCAAAAAGCACGGCCGTTTTCCGTATCGTATGCAAATCGAGCAAGACTCTTGCGGCGCAACTCCGCTTTTTGGTACGCTTTATGGGTTCAAAAACGGGGGCTTTTCCATGTCGTTTCAGGCCGCTTTCGAAAAACAGATTCTTCCCAACCCTCTCGATATTCTAGAGGAAATCGTTACTGCAAACGAATGGCTGTTCGACAGAGCGAACGACGACGAATTGATTGTGGAGCTTTCGGGACGCTGGTGCCATTACCGGATGTTTTTTGTCTGGCAGAAGGAAATCGGCGCGCTCCAGTTTTCGTGCCAGTTCGACATGAAAGTCCCTCCCGCCAAATGCAACGACGTGCATGATCTTCTGGCGATGCTGAACGATCGGTTGTGGCTCGGCCATTTCAATCTCGACATGCAGCAGAATACACCCCTTTTCCGCTATACCGTTTTAACCCGCGGCGGCCGTTCCCCGGGAATCCAATCGCTCGAGGATTTGGTCGAAATCGCGCTGACGGAATGCGAACGCTTCTATCCGGCATTCCAGCTTGTGATATGGGGCGGCAAACGGCCTAGCGAGGCGATGGCCGCCTCGATGATCGACGTCGCTGGTTGCGCGTAAAAACGGCATTCAGGATTCGGGATTCAGGGAAAAGGAATCGGAATTCCCATTGCGGAACTGTATGCTATAATCATTAAAACTATTTTGCGTCATCCCCGCGAAAGCGGAGAGGACGTTGGTTTTGTTTTGACATTAACAAGTAAAGACCCTCCCATGGCCGCTCTTGAATCCCTTCTTTCCAAGACCATCGATCAAATTGATATTCCTGGCCTTGCCTCGCCTTATACGGGCAAGGTGCGGCAGAGTTATGACGCGCCTCGGGAGCGCAAGATCATCATCGCGACCGACCGGCTGAGCGCGTTCGACAAAAACATCACGACCATACCGCTTAAAGGGCAGGTTTTGACCCAAACGGCGCGTTACTGGTTCGAGGAGACAAAGGATATCTGCCCCAATCACGTCATCGCCTATCCACATCCGAATGTTTTGGTTTGCCAAAAGCTGAAGATGCTGCCGGTCGAGTTCATCGTGCGCGGCTATTTGGCGGGTTCGACCGACACGTCGATTTTAAAAATGTACAGGGCGGGCAAGCGGCAGATGTATGGCGCGACGTTTCGCGAAGGCATGCGGGATTATCAGCGGCTGGAGCGTCCCATCATCACGCCGACGACAAAGGCCGAAATGGGCGCGCATGACGAACCTTTATCGCCTGAAAAAATTGTGGCGGAAAACATTTTAGACAAAGCGACCTGGAATAAGGCCGCGTCTTACGCCTTCGCGCTTTTCAAGCGCGGACAGGAAATCGCCGAAAAGCGCGGACTTATTCTAGCCGACACCAAATACGAATTCGGCGCGCTGCCGGACGGAACGATTGTTTTGGGCGATGAAATCCATACGCCGGACAGCAGCCGTTATTGGCTGAAATCGTCTTACGAAAGTCGCCTTGCCGAAGACAAGGCGCCGGAAACCATGGACAAGGATGTCCTGCGCCACTGGGTAACGCAACGATGCGATCCTTATAAAGAACCCATCCCGCCCATTCCTGACGAAGTGCGGGTTGCAACAGCCAAGACCTATCTGGCGGCTTACGAGAGGATTACGGGAAAGGCGCTGCCCCTGCCCGACGATAAGGAAGATCCGGCAGAGCAGATAAAAGAAGCGGTGGCGAAATGGCTCGCAGAGAATAACTAGAACAATTTCGGTTTACATTCATTTTTCCGAAACGGCTTCCGCATCCTCCGCGTCTTCGGCGATCCAAGCGGCGAATTCGTTTTCTTCCTCGGAATCCCCCACGGCATGCGTGTCCTCGCCTTCGCGAGGCATGGTTGCCAAAACAGGCCGCGAGTCCAGCATACCTGCGGCTTTCAATTCCTCCATGCCAGGAAGGTCTTTCAGCGTCTCTAAATTAAAATGGCTCAGGAAATCGGGCGTCGTGAACCAGGTGAGCGGCCGCCCGGGCGTATCGCGCCGTTTCCCCGGGCGAATCCAGCCCAGTTCCAGCAGAATATCCAGCGTGCCGCGGCTTGTCTCCACGCCCCGGATATTTTCGATCTCGGCGCGCGTGATGGGCTGATGATAGGCGACGATTGCCAGCACCTCGGCGGCGGCGCGGGGCAGCTTGCGCCGCGGCTGGCGCGTGATTTTCATGCGCGGGGCAAGATCGGCGGCGGTGCGAAAGCTCCATTGGCCGTCGGTCTCGACCAAGGTCACGCCGCGCCCTTCATAGTGTTTTTTCAAATCATGAAGAAGCTCAAGGACGTTCACGTCCACGCCCATCTGCTCGGCCAGCATATCCAGCGTCACGGTTTCGCCGCTCGCGAAAACAAGGGCTTCCAATAGGCGGTGTTCTAATGTCAATGGTTCAGTCATTTTTCACTCGTCTGCTCTTCTTTATTTTGTCTGCGGCGCACATAGATAGGGGCGTACGTGCCGTCCTGCCGAAGCTCAAGCTCGCCGTTTTTAACCAATTCCAAAGTTGCCGCGAAGGTCGATGCCAATGCGGAGCGCACCTCCAGCGCTTCTTCCGGATTCAAAATGGCGGGCAAATAGGCTTCAAGCTCGCTCCAGCTCGGCACATAGCCCATCAGACGGCGCAGGCGCGTCACGCTTTCCTCAAGGCTGTAAAGGCGCGTCTGGGAAACGTTGTATGTGGGCGGCTTACGGCGGCGCAGCGGCGCGCAAAGCGCGTTTAAAAGATCGTGAATGGGCAGGAAATAAATGGGCTTTATCGCGATGTCGATGGCTTCCGGAACGCCGCGCATTAAAACATCGACGCCCAACTGTGGCCGTTCCTGAATCTGCTTGGCGGCTTTTTGCATGGCTTCCAGCCGCTGCAACTGGAACCGAAGGGCATCGGCCAAAAGGGCGGGATCGCCTTCCTCTGCGGGCTGTTCCGGCGCGGGAAGCAAAAGGCGCGATTTCAGAAAGGCCAACCACGCCGCCATGACAAGGTAATCGGCGGCGACTTCAAGGTGAAGGCGGCGGGCTTCGGAGATATAGCGCAAATATTGCTCGGCCAGCGGCAGGATGGCAAGGCCGCCCAGATCGACTTTTTGATCGCGCGCAAGCGATAGCAGAAGGTCAATGGGGCCTTCAAAGCCGTCCAGCGAGACGACCAGATCGGCCGGCTCCCCTTCGCGGTCAAAAAGAATGGTGTCTTTTTCAGTGTTCATCGGCGTGCAGAATCATAGGACATAACGAGCCAAGTTACGGATTTTTTGCCTGAAAATCTACGCTTTTAATTCCTCTTTGGCTTGCCATATTGAAAGAAGCAGATTCGAGAAGAGCATAAATAGGCAAATATGGGAAAGTAAAAAAAACTGCGCCCCCTCCCGCAAAAGGGGAATTCTTTCTGTTTCAACTATCGATTTATGAGGAGTATATTTCGGATCAATCTCTGATGATCTTACTGAAGGAAATCTATGATTTGCGACTTCGATTTTTCCGCTATCAACTGGGACAAAGGCAATGGGCTGGTCCCCGCCATCGTGCAGGATCAGGCGTCCTTGCGCGTTTTGATGCTGGGCTATGTCACGAAAGAGTCCCTTGAAAAAACAATGGAGACCGGACTTGTCACCTTTTTCAGCCGCAGCAAGCAGCGTCTTTGGCAAAAGGGCGAAACGTCAGGCCATGTGCTGCATTTAGTGGATATCAAGGCGGATTGCGACGGAGACGGGCTTTTGATTACCGCAAAGCCTGAGGGGCCGACTTGCCATACGGGCGCGCGCACATGCTTTGGCGAGGCGGACGACATTGACCTTTCCGTTTTAGCCGATCTTGCCGAAGTCATTCATGATCGCCACGAAAATCCTTCGTCGCAAAGCTATACCGCCAAACTGTTCGCCGAGGGCATGGCGCGCATGGCGCAGAAGGTCGGCGAGGAAGGCGTTGAAGTCGCGCTTGCCGCCAGCACGAACAGCCCTACTTTGGCTTCGGAGGCTGCGGATTTGATCTATCATTTGCTTGTGCTGCTTGAAGCCTCGGACGCCGATTTTACGGACGTTTTAAAAGTCTTGCATCAAAGGGCGCGGGCAAAATGACGGATTACGAACGGCTTTTTACGCCCTTTTTTCATGAGGCCGCCGATGCTGCCGGTGAAATCGCGCTGCGTTATTTCCGCACGTCCTTGCCCATCGATCAAAAGTCCGACAAATCGCCTGTCACCGAGGCAGATCGCCTGATCGAGAGAACCTTGCGCGATATGATCGCGAAAACGTTTCCCGAGCACGGCATTATCGGCGAGGAATTCAGTAACGAAAACGAAGAGGCTGAATTCGTTTGGGTGATCGACCCCATCGACGGCACGCGGGCTTTCATGACGGGCAAGCCTTTGTTCGGCACAATCATCGGCTTGATGCATGAAGGCAAGCCCATCGCGGGATGCATCGATCAGGCGTTCACGAAAGAACGCTGGTTCGGCATCGCTTCGCAAACCGCCACCTATAACGGCAACAAAATCCGCGTTTCGCCCCCCTGCCCTTTGGCAGACGCCCGTTTATATACGGGCGCGCATGAGATGTTCGGTGGCGCGTCCTTCGATACATTCCTGCGCTTGTGCCGCTCGGTAAAATGGCCGCAATACGGCTGCGATTGCTATGCCTACGGCTTGCTGGCGATGGGATGCTGCGACCTTGTGGTCGAGCGCGATTTGAAAATTCACGATGTCGCAGGGCTTGCGCCGATAATCACAGGCGCGGGCGGTTTCGCGGGAGATTGGAATTTAAATCCTGTCGACTTAGGTTTTTCCGGCGAATTCGTCGTCGCCGCCGCAAGGAGCTTGGCCGAAGAAGCCATGAATATTTTAAAATGATCATCGAAAGCCCGCATAACGAAACGTATCGTAAGCTGCTTGGCCTAACGACGTCCAAGGGATTGCGGGAGGAAGGCTTTTTTCTTCTGTCTGGGGAAAAGCTAATACGCGAATTCCTGAAAAATCCTCATCTGGATATTGTTTACGAAATTCCGTGTCCCGATCAAAAACCATTGACGAACGCGACAACCGTCAATTTGTCGGCGGCTTTATTTGCGGCAATCGATGTGCTGGGAACATATTTCAACATCCTTGTCTTAAAGCAGCCTTCTTTTCCTGTTTTATCGGCCACGGATCTGCGATCCTACAGGCCGAACGGAATAGAGCTTGCCGCGCCTGTGGGCGATCCGCGGAATTTGGGCGCTTTGCTTCGAAGCTGCGAAGCTTTCGGCGTGCCGCTTGTTATCCTTACGAAGGAAGCCGCCAATCCCTTCTTGCCGAAATCGGTCAAGGCCTCGGCGGGAAGCGTTTTGCGCGTGCCGATGGCGAAAGGTCCTGCCTTGGCGGCCTTTCCGAAAAGCTGCATCGCGCTTGACACGGACGGCACGCCCATTGACGAGTTCAAGTGGCCAAAAAGCGGCATATTGCTGGTGGGCGAGGAAGGGCCGGGATTCGGCTTTCATAAATTCCCGACGCGTATTTGCATACCGACCAAGGGCGTTGAAAGTTTGAACGTCGTCGTCGCAGCGAGTATCGCTTTGTCGAGAATTTAGTGATCAGTTATCACTGATTCCGGATCCATCTGCACGCCATCCAAAATGGCTTCGGCAAAGTTTGCGGCCGTCAAAACGGAGCCGCGCAGATCGGCGTCGCTTAAATCGGCTTTCTTGAATTTCACTTTCTTCAAATTCGCTTTCGTCAAATCGGCGTGCCTGAGGGATGCGCCCGACATATCCGTGGCTAGTTCCTGCCCCCCCGCAAGAACGATGGGATTCAATTGCGCGCCCTGAAAATTCGCCCCCTGCAACTGCGCCTCGGCAAGCTGAACGCCGCGCATGTCCGCGCCGCTGAAATTGACGTTGCGCAGGTCCGCCTTGCGCAGATCCGCGCCTTGCAGCTGGGCTTTGGAGAAATTTAGCCCGTATAAAACGGCCTTCGTCGCCTTTAAAAGAGAGAGGCAGAAGCCGCTGAAATTCATCGAGTTGCGCAGATCGAATTCGCTAACGTCAAGCTGCTTGCCCGATTTGCCGCCGGAATCCACCCATAATTTATGCGACTGCAAAAGCTGTTCCAACGGAACCGAAAAATCCTTCGCCGATTTGCCCACCGGCGCACTTGTCAGCGCGCCTTGAAGGTTTTCCTCGGGAACGCCGCTTAGATCGATGGCGGTGCCCGCCAAAACGGCCCCGCGCAAGACGACGTTTTCTAAGTCACAATCGTTGAAATCGGCATTTTCAAGATTCGCGCCGCTGAAATTGGCGTTTTTAAGGCTGGCCTTCTTGACCTTCGCGCCCTTCATCATCGCGTCGCTGAAATTGCTGCCCGAAGCCACCGCGCCCGCCATCTTGACGCCGTTCAGGTTCGCGCCGGAAAGATTCGCGCCGCCCTTGTCCACGATGGTTTGGTCTTGTTGCGCGTCCCTAAGTTCGCCGGATTTGTCGGTTCGCGACAAAGAGCCTTCGCGCAAATCGACGCCCGCCATGTTCGCGCCCACGAGGTTCGCGCCGCGCAACGACGCCCCGCGCAGGTCTGCGTTTTGCAGGCTGGCCCCGCGAAGATTGGCTCGCCGAAGATCCGCGCAGTAAAAAACGGCGCGATCCAGATGCGCGCCGGAAAAATCCGCCTCAAGCATGGATGCGCCGATAAAATCGGCGTCGCACAGCTTCTTGCCCGCGAAGGAAAGTCCGTTCAGGTTGCAGTTGCACAAATTCGCCCTAACGCCGCCCTTGCGGCCGGTCACAAAAGCCTCGTGTCGCCGGATGATAATGTCCAGCTCTTCCTGCGAGGGGTTCAAGTTCTTTTCGGGTTGTTTCTTCTTTTGGGGGTCTTCCATTCGAATAGGTATCTTTCACTGACTTTTAACGGTGCGTGATTCGCCCTGAATTTACCCAAGCGTTTTAAAGCAAAGCCGCGCATTTTAAAAGACGCAGATTATCGGGCTTTTTTTAATAAACACTGTGAAATTGCGGCAAATACCTTGAAATCCCTGTTTTCTGGGAAGAAAGATATGCTATTCGTTTCTCATCGCACTTTAAGGCTTTAATGATGTCGCAATCGCTTTCCTCCATAAGATCCGCATTCACGGATTATTTTGTTTCCCAAGGCCATACGCCGGTCGCTTCCAGCCCGCTTGTGCCGAGAAACGATCCGACTCTGATGTTCACGAACGCCGGCATGGTGCAGTTCAAGAACGTTTTCACCGGGGCGGAAAAGCGCGCCTATACGCGCGCCACTACGGCACAGAAATGCGTGCGCGCGGGCGGCAAGCATAACGATCTGGAAAACGTCGGTTATACGCAGCGGCATCACACTTTTTTCGAAATGCTGGGCAATTTTTCGTTCGGCGATTATTTCAAGGCCGAGGCTATTGAATTCGCTTGGGAGCTTGTGACGAAGCGTTTCGGCTTGGATAAGAGCCGGTTGCTGGTGACCGTTTATCATGAGGATGAAGAAGCGGCCTCGCTTTGGAAAAAGATCGCAGGCTTTCCCGATCATAAAATCATCAGAATCACGACCGACGCCAATTTTTGGCGCATGGGCGATGTAGGACCTTGCGGGCCGTGTTCCGAAATCTTTATCGATCAGGGCGAAAAACTGCAAGGCGGCCCGCCCGGAAGCCCCGATGAGGATGGCGACCGCTTTCTGGAATTCTGGAACCTTGTGTTTATGCAATTCGAGGAATTGCCGGACGGCACGCGCGTTTCCCTCCCAAAGCCTTCCGTCGACACGGGCATGGGGCTGGAGCGCATCGCTGCGATTCTTCAGGGCGTGACATCGAATTACGAGATTGATTTATTCAAGACCCTAATTGCCGCGATTGCCGACTTTGTGAAGGCCGATCCGGCGGGAGCGCAAACGCCTTCGTTCCGTGTGATCGCCGATCATTTGCGCGCCATGTCATTTTTGATCGCCGACGGCGTATTACCCAGCAACGAAGGGCGCGGCTATGTATTGCGCCGCATCATGCGCCGCGCCATGCGCCATGCGCATATGCTGGGCGCGCGCGAGCCGGTAATTCACCGCCTTGTGCCGGAGCTGGTGAAGCAAATGGGCGCGGCGTATCCCGAATTGACTGGGGACCAAGGCATGATCGCGGAGACGATCAAGCAGGAAGAAACGCGCTTTAAGACGATGCTCGACCGCGGTTTGAAATTGCTGGACGAGGAAGCCAAAAAGCAAGGCGGTTGCCTCCCGGGCGCGGTGGCCTTTAAATTATATGACACTTTTGGCTTTCCCTTGGATTTGACGCAGGATATTTTGCGCGGCCAAGGAAAAAAGGTCGATACCATCGGTTTCGATGCCGCGATGGCTAAACAAAAAGAAATCGCCCGCGCTTCGTGGGCAGGCTCGGGCGAAGTCGGCACCGCCAAGATATGGCTGGAATTGCGCGAGGAATTGGGCGCGACGGAATTTCTTGGCTACACGACCGAGGAAGCGGAGGGAAAGATAACCGCCCTTTTACGCGGCGGCGCGCGCGTGGCCGACGCCAAGGAAGGCATGGAGGTTCAGATTGTCGCGAACCAGACGCCTTTCTATGGCGAATGCGGCGGCCAGATGGGCGATACGGGGACGATCACGACGGCGGAAGGCGCCGTTATCGCCATTACGGATACGCAAAAGGAAGCGGGCGATGTGATCGTACATCACGGGCGCGTCGAAAAAGGCGTCGTCAAAACGGGCGACGCTGCGACTCTGGCAGTCAATCAGGCGCGCCGCCTTGCTTTACGCGCAAACCACTCGGCCACGCACTTGCTGCACGAGGCTTTGCGTCGGGAGCTGGGCGACCATGTGGCGCAGAAAGGCTCGCTGGTCGCGCCGGACAGATTGCGCTTCGATTTTGTTCAGCCCAACCCGATATCGGCGGAGTCTTTGCTGCGCGTGGAAAACGAGGTGAACCGGCGGATCCGCATGAATGACGAGATTTTGACCCGCCTGATGGCGCCGCAGGAGGCTGTGGCGTTGGGAGCGCGAGCTTTATTCGGTGAAAAGTACGGCGACGAAGTGCGCGTGCTTTTCATGGGCAGGCGCGAGGAAAACCCCGTGGGCGGGAAGGACTATTACTCGGTAGAGCTTTGCGGGGGCGTGCACGCGGAGCGCACGGGCGATATAGGATTGTTTAAAATAATCTCTGATAGCGCAATTGCCGCAGGC